>JAKFCW010000059.1:0-2858 GCA_036676455.1 Candidatus Sericytochromatia bacterium | reverse complement strand
TCGCCGCCGTCAGCGTGGTCTTGCCGTGGTCCACGTGACCGATCGTGCCGATGTTCACGTGAGTCTTGTTGCGCTCAAACTTCGCTCTTGCCATGGGTCTCAAAATCCTCCGAAGACGATGGCCTGCATACCTATACGGGCCCCTAGCAGGGGCCCGAACCTCTCGGCAGAAAAAATGGAGCCCACGATCGGGATTGAACCGACGACCTCGTCCTTACCAAGGACGTGCTCTACCGACTGAGCTACATGGGCATGAATGGTGGGGGGAGAAGGATTCGAACCTTCGAAGGCAGTGCCAACTGATTTACAGTCAGTCCCCTTTGGCCACTCGGGAATCCCCCCAGATGGAGCCAGACACCGGAGTATCCGCTCTCCTCGCTTGTTCGGGCCTTGCGGTCCTGGCAAGCGCTGGATCTGCCAAGAGTGTCGTGCCGAGGCACAACGGGAGTCATTATCCCATCGAGCTAACCAGCTGTCAAGCTAACCTTAACGTTTTGTCCGCGGGGATCCGCCGGGCGGGGAGGCATGGCGCAGGGCTTGGTGGAGGTCGGCGATCGCCTGGGCGTACGTCTCGCGCGCCATGACGTTCGGGCAGGCCTCGAAGATCGGCCGGATCTCGGTTTCGGTCTTTTTCAAGTAGCGCTCGGCCCAGCTGCGCATGCGCGGCAGCATGCGGACCATGTCCTGAAGGTTGTCCGCGCGGTCGATGAGCTTGAGGGCCATGGCGTCCGGGTCCTCGAGGATGGCTCCGTAGTACTGGGGTTTCTCGGTGGCCTTGAGGTCCTTGGGGGCGTCGTCCGGCCACCATTTGGTCAAGAGGTGGACGAGGTGGGTCACGCGTTCGGGGAAGCGCGAGGCGATGTCCTCGAGGGTGGCGGAGGTGTCCTCGACGACGTCGTGAAGCAGGCCGGCGGCGATCGCCTCATCGGGCAGCCCCGCCTGCGCCGCGACGTGCGCCACCCGCAGAGGATGATTGACGTACGGCTCCGGTGAGCCCTTGCGCGTCTGCGTGCCGTGGGCCTCGCCGGCGTATGCCGCTGCTCTGAGTACCAGTTCCAGGCTCATTCCCGATGATCCACCTTTTGGCTGATGACTCCTGCCGCCTGCTCGACAGCTCCCGCGCATGCGCGGCGGCCGTCGCCCCTGAGTGTACCCTCTCCGGCGGCCACCGGAGAGGGTCAGCCGCTAGTCGTGAGCGGGGTGCTGGTGGCGGACGCGGCCGGGGAAGGCGTCATGGGGCACTTTGCGGCCCGCCGGGGCCACCTTGCCTTGCAGGAGGTCGCCCACCGCCGCGACCAGCAGCTGGGTTCCGGTGGCCATGTAGTCGATGTTCAGCGTGTTGAAGGCGTCGGATTTCTTGTGGTAGTGCGGGGTGGTGTCCCCGTAGACGTACTCCTCGGTGAGCCCGACCGCGTCGAAGCCCTCCCGCCGGAACGACGTGTGATCCGTGGCCGTCGTGCTCGTCCGGTAAAGCGTGAGGTTCAGCCCGTGCGCCTTGTTGGCCGTCCGGTACTGCGCTTCGAGGTTGCCGTCGGGCATCTCGACCTCGATGGCCCGGTCCTTGTCCGAGTCCCAGGCGAGCATGTCCACGGTGTGAACCGAGGTCAGGTTGAGTTTCTGGCGTTTGAACTCCCGGGCCATGTAGGCGCTACCCACCAGGCCCAGTTCCTCCTCGTCGAAGAAGGCGACCATGAGGTTGACCTTGCGGCCTTCCAGGGCCTTCAGGAGGCGGGCCGCTTCCAGCACGATGGCCGTGCCCGAGGCGTTGTCGTTGGCCCCGGCGTTACGGACCGAGTCGAAATGCGCACCGATCAAGACCCATTCGTTACTCATAGCGCCGCCGGCGCCCGTCGTTGCCGCGGGAAGGCGAGCAATCAGGTTCTCACCGGTCGAGCGGTAGCGGTGGCGCTCCACCTCCAGGCCCAGGTCGCTCAGGGCCTTCGCGAGGTAGTCGCGGGCCATGGCGCGGCCCTCGGCGCTTCCGCGCTCGGGGATGGTCTTGCCGTCCGGCAGGGCCTCATGGCCGGTCAGGTGGGCCATGGTCTGGCGCATGCGGGCCGTGTCCACCGCGCTTGCCGAGCTCGCTGTGATGCCCGAGCGGGTTTCGGAGCCCAGGCGGGACCCCAGAGGCTGGATGGCGCATCCGGCCAGAAGCAGGGCGAGGCTCAGGGCGGCGGTCCGGTTCAAGGCCATGGCGGGCTCCTTTCACAGCGACGACCAGAGTATCTTAACATGAGCATAAGCAGAAGTTAACCTTGCGTCCGGCCATGGCTTGTCATGCCGGGGCGAAGGGCTAGGATGGGGCGAAAAGGGGGGATCCGCATGCACCTCGACGACACCACGCGCCTGTCGGAGGGATTCGTCTGCCCGCACCATGGGGCGGTCTCGGTGGCTCCGGAGGACCGGGCCTCAGGGACGCAGCTCTGCCCGCTTTGCATCGAGGAGGCCCAGCAATCGCGGCCGGGGCTGGAGGTGGACGTGCCCGAGCTGGAGCATTCGCCGCTGCACTTCCAGCAGCTGGAGGAGCAGCCCATGTGAAAACCCCCGCTCCGCCACGTGGCGGAGCGGGGGCTCGATGGTTGGACTAGGCGTTGGCCTTGAGGGGCACGTGCGCCATGAAGTCCCGGGCGAAGCGCTGGGCGTACTCCTCGAGGAGCTTCTCGACGCGCTCGGGATCGGGGGACTGGACGACCAGGCCCGCGTGGTACTTCTTCTTTTGCACCCAGACGACCTCGGGGTCGTTGTAGGCGCTCATGTCCGGCCACTCCTGGCGCGAGAGGGTCACGATGACGCCGGCGTAGTCCTTGCGGGCCTTGGGGAGCTTGTAGGGCTCACCCTGGCCAGGCAGGTTGTAGCGC
>JAKFCW010000058.1:0-24639 GCA_036676455.1 Candidatus Sericytochromatia bacterium | reverse complement strand
CTTTCTGGTGGCAAGGCGACGTGGTCCCACCCGTTCCCATCCCGAACACGGTCGTGAAACGCGTCAGCAGCGACGATATTGCCAGGGTGACTTGGTGAGAAAATAGCCCGCCGCCAGATTAATCGAAGAGGCGTCTCCCCTCCTGTAGACCCCGGTCCGGCTTCTAGCCGCGGGCGCCCAGGATTCAGGGTCGAGGCGCCTCTCTTTCTTTTCTCCCGGCCGTCCTCTGGCCGTCGCGCCCGCTCCTTTCCGGCCAAGCGTGGGTTGACTGGACCCTCGTCTCCTTGGACCATTAAGAGAACTGTCCAACCGCCCTGCGCCCAGACTTCCTGGGCGCAGAATCACTCGTCGACCTCGTGCGCGAGTCAATAGAAAGAGGACGCGTTCGCTTATGATTGCCATCGAGAACTTTCCCCCATGGGTCCATCGCCTTCGTCAGCAGTTGGAAACGCGCCGAATCCACGAGCTCTTCCTTCCAAATCCCCTGACCAGGGATAACCTGCGAGGGGATATCTTTGGCGGCCTCACGACCGGTGTCGTCGCGATTCCCCTGGCGCTGGCCTTCGGCGTCGCCACCGGCATGGAGGACGGGGCGAAGGCGGGCCTCTACAGCGCCATCCTACTCGGTTTCATCGCCGCCCTTTTCGGAGGAACCGTCCAGCAAGTCAGTGGCCCGACCGGGCCCATGACCGTCGTCGCAACGGCCTTCCTTGCGACAGGGGCCCCGCCGGTTCACCTCTTCCTGGCCGTCTTTCTCGGCGGACTCTTTCAGATTGTCTTCGGGGTGCTCGGCCTGGGGCATTACATCCGCTACGTCCCGAGAACGGTTGTTTCCGGCTTCATGTCCGGCATCGGAGTCATCATCCTCCTGCTGCAGATCCAGCCGCTTCTCGGGCAGGCGTCGGTTTCCGCGCCCCTCGATGCCCTGGCGGGAGTCTTCGAGTCCATGTCCCGTGCCAATCTCACAGCCCTATTGCTGGGACTCGGCACCATCGCGCTGATCTACCTCTTTCCCCGCGTCACGAAGGTGATCCCGAGTACCCTGGTGGCGCTGGTCCTCATGACGATCGTCGCTCAGTTCCTCGGACTGAAAGTGCCGACCATCGGGGACCTGCCCTCGGGCTTGCCGCAGCTTCAACTCGCGATGCCCTCGGCCGAGGCCGTGTCTCATATCTTGCTGGCGGCGCTCACCCTGGCCATCCTCGGCTCGCTCGATAGTTTGCTCGGTTCGGTCGTCGTGGACAACGTCACCGGGACGAAGCACCAGAGCAACAAGGAGCTTGTCGGCCAAGGCATGGGCAACATGGTCTCGGGTGCGTTTGGCGGTCTGCCGGGAGCTGGCGCGACCATGCGAACCTTGCTCAATATCAAGAGCGGGGGAAGGACCGCCCTCTCGGGAGTCGTTCATAGCCTGCTCCTGCTGGCCGTTCTGCTGGGACTGTCCCGGTACGCCTCGCAGATTCCCCTGGCGGTGCTGGCAGGCATCCTCGTGACGGTCGGTATCTCGATCATCGATTACCAGGGGCTGCGCCTCATGAAGCAGTCCCCGAGGGCCGACCGCGTCGTGCTGGTCGTGGTTCTCGTGCTGACGGTGTTCGTCGACCTGATCACGGCCGTCCAGATGGGCTTCCTGGTCGCGTGCCTGCTCTTCCTCAAGAACCTCAGCGATCGGCAGATCACGAACAGCGGATCGCTCGCTTCCATGGTCGAAAGCCAGGCCCCGGAGGCAAAGGCCCTGGCCGAGCGGGTCAGGGTCATCCAGGCGGAAGGTCCTGTATTCTTCGGGACCAGTGAAGCCTTCTTCGTCTCGCTGGAGGAGGACCTCACCAACGTGCGGGCGGTCATCTTCCGGATGCCCCGGGTCCCGTTGATCGATCAAACAGGTGCCATCACCCTGCAGGAATTCGTGAGGAAGATGGGGGAGCGGGGCGTCACGGTCATGCTATCGGGGTTGCCCTCGGAGCCGGAAAACGTGCTTCGCAAGCTCGACATCATCCCGACCACCATCCCGGAGTGGGCGATCCAGCCGACGCTGGCCGAGGCCGTCGTCGCGCTCAGCGAGAAGATCGCCTCGACGCCCAGCGAAGCCTTGAAGCCCAAGCATTACCTGCACAAGGTGGGCGGATAGCCAGCTTTCAAGCCATCCGCAAGGTGACTGGGGGCGGGGCCTTCGTAGGGATTGCAAAAAAACTTTGTCGGGCGACGCAAGTTTTAGCTGCGGGTTAACGATATTATTATTGGATTATTCCATTATTAAATAGCTGTTAATCAGTAGGAGACTTCCATGCGGATCACCCCGGCTCTCAGCCTTCTTCTTCCTTTGACCCTTCTGGCCGCTGCTGGTTGCGGCATTCAGCCTCTTGCTGGCAATACTCTCGCTGATCGTCAGGACGTCGTCATCAGCCCCATGGCCCTGACGGGCGGCATCGAACTCGACCTCGCGGCTTCGGGCTTCCAGACGCAGGCCGTCGCGGCTGACGTCGCGCTGCTCACGTTCGAGATCTCCTCGAGCGTTCTCAGCGGCCCCCGCACGCAGACCTTCGACAAGACGACCATGCCGGCGGATCGCCGCGTGAAGTTCAAGGATCTTCCCCCCGGTGCGTACACGGTCTCGAGCGTGGCGAAGGACGCGGCCGGCAAGGACATCGGCACCAACACCGCCTCGGTCACCGTCGTCGCAGGTAAGACGGCCGTCGTGAAGCTTTCCATCAAGCTCGCCGACACCGAGACCACCAACCCCAACGGCAACCTCTACATCGACTTCGAACTCGTCGACGGCAACACGGTCGTGAAGCCCATCGAGGAGCCTTCGGCCGCTCCCTCTACCGCTCCGACCACCTCGCCTTCGGCCTCGCCGAGCGCCAACCCGAATGCCAACGCCCTCGCCCTTTACAACCTGAACCCCAGCAAGGCCAGCAACGGTCACTACCAGGTCAAGGGTACGGTCTATAACAGCGCAGCCACCGCGCTGACCGGTGAGGTCAAGGCCGAGTTCAAGGAGAAGAAGGGTATCCTGACCTGGAGCCGCATGGAAGTCGTCGAGACCAAGACCTTCCCGTTCGTGGTCAGCGCGAAGGGCACGCAGGACTTCAGCCTCGTCTCCTCCGTGGATGCGGACGAGGTCTCGGTCACCGTCTCGGTGAAGTAGTCCCGTTCAAGCCAAGGCCGGTAGGGAATTCCCCTACCGGCTTCTTATTTTTCGTGGATTCGGATGGTCGCTCATGCTGATTGATCAACTGGAAGCGGGTGAGGAGCTCGACTGGCTCGTCTTGCATCACGTCTTCGACTGGAAGCGCGGCATCCTTGCCTTCGGGGAGGCGCCGTTCCGCCGTGGCCCGGAGGAGTTTTCCGCCCTCTGGCCGGTATCGACCGAGCTTGCCAGCGCCTGGCGCGTCATCGAACATGCGGCCGGCGTCGGGTTGCGGGTCTCGATCCGGAACGACCCGGCCTTGCCGCATGGGTGGCGGGTCGACCTCGCGAAGCCTGGCGGAGATGCGGTCTATGCCTTGGGCGAGACGCTCCCGCTCGCGATCTGCAGGGCGGCGCTACGGGCAGTCGAGGACGCTTTGCTGGTCAAGTCCTCGCGCACGCTGCCACCGGGGCCATCCGCCAGCCGCGTCACCTTGAACTGATCGGCCACGCCGCCCAGGTCGTCGGCTAGCCCCTCGAGGTGCCCGGACGTCTGGTGAAGCTTGTCCAGATTCGAGAGCTGTGCCTGGACTTGCAGGTCGATTTTTTCGGCGTTCTTGGCAAGGTTGAACGAGTTCTCGCTGAGCTTTTCCATCGTGCGCGCGATCTCCTGGAATGCGGCGGATTGCTCCTGGGTGGCGGCGGCGATCTCCTCGATCCGTTCGCCGACTTTTTCGACGTTTCCGGCCATGCCCAGGATCCCGTGGCGGATCAACTCGGACTTGGTCGCTCCTTCGCTGACCTTGCTTTGTGCGTGGTCCATGGCCGCGACGACATCGCTCGTTTTCTGGAGGATCTGCCCCACGATGGTCCCGATGTCACGAGCCGCGTTGGCGCTGCCGTCCGCGAGCTTGCGAACCTCCTCGGCGACCACTGCGAAGCCCCGCCCCTGCTCACCGGCACGGGCGGCCTCGATGGCGGCATTCAGCGAAAGCAGGTTGGTCTGAGCGGCGAAGCCGGAGATCAGCTTGACGATCTCTTCGATCTTGCCGGAGAGCTGATGCAACTCGGCGAGGGAGCCCGCGGCCTCGTTCGTCGCGACGACCAGCTCCTGGTTGGCCTGGATCAATTCGTTCGCGGCGGTTTGGCCTTTGTCCGCGGCGTCGCGGGCCTGCATGCTCAGGGCGGCGGCGGACTGGCTGACGGTGGCGATCATCTGGGCGCTCCCGCTGATCTGCTGGATACCCGCCGAGCTGCCATGAATATGCTCCGCGTTCTCGGCGACCGCCCCTCGGACCTGGGCGACCTCGTCGGCGACGCCTTTCATCGAGTGCAGGGAGCCCTTCATGACGTGGCTGAGGTCCTTGCTCGCCTGGGTGACTCCTCCCGCGCTGCGGACCAGGGTCTGCACCATGCCCTCCAGCTTCACCACGAACGCGTCGAAGTGGCGCGAGACCTCTCCGGCCTCGTCGTGGCTCTGGACGTTCAGCCGGCGGGTGAGGTCTCCATCGCCCTGAGCGATGTCCTGGAGGCGCGTGGAGAGCTCGTGGAGCTGCTTACGCGTCGAATACACGGTGTAGCTATCGCCGATGAGGTCGATGCCGAGCAGAACGAGCAGGAAGATGGCGGTCTTCATCCCGATCTCGAATCCGACCAGCAGTTGGAAGGCCAGCAAGGCTCCCAGGACGGACGCCACGTGAAATACCAGTTTCTTCTGCAGATCCATGCGGTTCTTATCCATCCCTTCGTTCGCGACACGAGCGAGTGGCGTCCGCTCGTGCGGCCGCCGCGTCTAGGATACCCGTAAACAGGACATTTCACTCTGCGCTGGCTCAGGTTGGCCGGGTTTCGGCGGGATTTCCTCGACGGCTCTGGTGCTCGAGCGATTCTTGCGAAATGAGGACGAATCCATGACCGTTTCATGACCGAACGCGGAGGCGGTTATGACCGACGCCCCGTAGGATGGTAGAGATCTCTGCAAGAAATGGAGAAACAAATGACTCGCGTCGACGATTACCGCCTCCAACTTGGTGGCAAGCAATATGTTCCCCTCATGATTGGCGGGATGGGTGTCGATATCTCGAATACCCGCCTGGCGCTCGAGGGCGCTCGGCTCGGGGGAATCGGGCATATTTCCGACGCCATGACCATGGCGGTCACGGATCGCCTCTACAAGACGAGCTATCTGAAGCAGCGCACGGCCCTGCACCGCGGCACGCAGCCCGAGGTTAACCGCCGCGACGTGCCCTTCGATCTTGGCGACCTGCGCGAAGCCACCATGCTTCACGTCTCCAAGACGATGGACAGCAAGCAGGGAACCGGCGGCATTTTCATCAACGTCATGGAAAAGCTCACGATGAACGCGCCTCGCGAGACCTTGAAGGTCCGGCTCGACGCCGCCCTTGACGCCGGCATCGACGGCATCACCCTGAGCGCCGGCCTGCACCTCGGTTCCTTCGACCTCATCGCGGAGCATCCCCGCTTCCGTGACGCCCAGCTTGGCATCATCGTCTCGTCGGCTCGGGCGCTGGCCCTCTTCCTGAAGCGTGCCAAGCGCGTCGATCGCATGCCCGACTACGTCGTGGTGGAAGGCCCGCTCGCCGGCGGTCACCTCGGCTTCGGCGCCGATGACTGGCAGAAGGCGGACCTGAAGACCATCGTGCAGGAGGTCATGGACTTCCTCGCGAAGGAAGGTCTCTCCATCCCCGTCATTCCGGCCGGGGGCATCTTCACCGGCACGGATGCCGTCAACTACCTTTCTCAGGGAGCCGCTGCCGTCCAGGTCGCGACCCGCTTCACCATCACCCAGGAGTGTGGGCTGCCTGACGTCGCCAAGCAGGCTTACCTGGGCGCCGGCATCGAGGATGTCGAGGTGAACACCCAGTCGCCGACCGGATACCCCATGCGCATGCTGAAGTCCTCGCCCGCGCTCGGCTCCAATATCCGCCCGAATTGCGAGACCCTGGGCTTCATCCTCGATGGGGAAGGCCGCTGCAAGTACCTGGACGCCTACTACGAGACGCCGGATGACCCCGCGACCGGCCGCAAGCTGCCCGTCAAGGACAAGGTCTGCCTCTGCACGCACATGAACGCTTTCCGCGTCTACACGTGCGGGCACTACGTCTATCGCCTCAAGGAAACCACCGTCCTGGAGGCACCCGGACGTTATCACCTGCCGAGCGCCGAGCATGTCTTCCGGGACTACCAGTACAGCCGCGACCACCGGATCGCCCTTCCGACCCTCCCGCAGGAGCCGGTCCTGGCCTAGTCTGCCGAGCAACCTACACGAAGCGGGAAGTCGATTCCTCCGTTGACCTCCCAGCCCATCGCCACGATAGTGGGGTAACGTTCTGTTACCCCACTATCGTTCGTCATGAACCCACCGTCGCGTCGCCATCTCCCGGGGGAACCGGAAAGGAGCGGGCCGTGAATCAAGCCAAGTTCCAGCTCTTTCTCGCCACGGTGGCCTTTGCCATCAGCTTCGCGCTCTGGGGATTGCTCGGAGCCTTGGCGCCCATTCTCAGAAACGAGCTGGGCCTCACGCAGACCCAGGTGGCCCTGATGGTCTCGATTCCGGTGCTGCTGGGGTCCTTGGGGCGCATCGTCATGGGCATCCTGGCCGATCGCTACGGGGGGAGGCGCATGATGGCCACCCTCTTGATTGTCTCGATCGTGCCGGCGGCGGGCATCTCGCTCAGCAACCGCTACGGCATGCTCTTGCTCTGGGGCTTCTTGCTGGGCATTGCCGGCTCCAGTTTCTCCGTCGGGGTGGCGTTCACCAGCAAGTGGTTTCCGCCGGAGAAGCAAGGCAGCGCGCTCGGGGTCTTCGGCGTTGGCAACGTTGGGCAGAGCTTCGCGGTTTTCTTCGCGCCCATGCTGGCAGCCCAGCTGGGAGGGTGGAAGCCCGTTTTCTGGGTCTTCGGGGCCATCAGCGTGCTCTGGGGCGTGCTCTTCATGGCCATGGCCCGCGATGCCCGTCCGGGGGTGAACAAGTCCCTCGGGGAGATGGTGGGCGTGCTCGGGCGCTCGCGCAAAGCCTGGCTCTTCAGCTTGTTCTACTTCGGGACCTTCGGTGGCTTCGTCGCCATGGCGGTTTACCTGCCAACCTTGCTTACGACCCGCTACCACCTTCCGCTGGCGGACGCAGGCATGCGGACGGCCGGGTTCGTCCTGCTGGCCACGCTGGCGCGGCCCTTGGGAGGCTGGCTCTCCGATCGCTTCGGCGGGGGCCGCATCCTGGTCTTGGTCTTCATGCTGGCGATGGCTGCCGCGCTGCTGCTGGTACCTGAGAGCTTCCAGAGCTTCACGATCGGGGCCCTGAGCCTAGCATTTCTGCTGGGACTGGGCAATGGAGCCGTCTTCAAGCTCGTGCCCGAGTACTTCCCGCAGGAGACCGGCACGGTCACGGGACTGGTCGGAGCCTTCGGAGGGTTGGGCGGGTTCTTTCCGCCGCTGCTGCTGGGGATCCTGCTGGACGTGACCGGCACGTTCGCGTTCGGCTTCCTGGCCCTCTCGCTCTTCTTGCTGGTTTGCGGGCTGCTGGCGCTGTACCTGGTCGTGACGGGCTCGCCTCGCGCTCCGGTTTTCCAGAGCGCGATGGAGGAGCGCCGGGAGGCTGCGGAGGACTAGCGCATGTTCTCGAAGCGCTTTACCGTTCGGCCGGATTCGTCGGTGGTCAGGCGCTGCACCCGGGGGCGGCGGTGCATGAGGTAGAGCATGCCGAGGCCGCCGGCGACGATCAGCCCGGAGACCAGGGCCAGGAGCCAGATGTTTCGGCCGCGTCCCGCGAGGTAGAGGTCGAGGGCCACGGTGAGCAGCCAGAGCTGGGCGCCGAGCAGCACGAAGCCCATGACCATCGCCGCCGTGATGACGGCCTGCTGCCCCGGGAGGGGCGGGCCTGCGGAGTCACGTCCCAGCGGGGCCTGGGGGCCGGTTCCCGGGTTGTACGGGCCGTGGGGCCCATGGGGCGTGCTCACGGGGCGATCGCGACGGCGTAAAGCATGTCGCCCTCCTGCCGCAAGGCTATCTGTTCGAGCCGCCTGCGCGGCGGACCGGCAATGGGCTCGCCCGTCTCGGGCTGGAAGACGCCGTGGTGACACGGGCAAATCAGCTCCTGGCTTTCCCCCTTGTAGTAGACGGCGCAGGAGAGGTGGGTGCAGCGCAGGCTGTAGGCCACGAGGCGTCCGCCCGGAAGGTGCAGCAGGACCGCCTGCTGGTCCGGACCGGGGTATTCGAAGTAGTGGGCGGAGCCTTCGGGAATCTCGCCGATCCGGGCGATGGGGTGGGCTTGGCCGTGCGTGGGCTGGCGCATCCAGCCGAGAACCGCCAGCAGGAAGGTGGTGCTGAACATGGTCGCCGAGGCGAAGACGGTGAAGTAGAGCAGCTCACGCCGTGAAACCAGCTCGTCGGCGTCCCAGTGGAAGGGAAAGGTGAGGCGCCACTTCTCGAACGACGGCTGATCCGGCCCGGCGGGGCCCGGCTGCTGCGAGACGCGGGGGGTCGGGTCGGTCATAGCACCCATGCCTCCTTCTCTGCCGTGGGACGGCCCAGCTCGCCAGCGGCTTCCTCGAGCAGCGCCACGATGTCCAGGGATTCGGTCGCTTCGGGCAGCACGTGGTAGACGCGCGTTTTGATCGTTTGCTCTCCGAATACCGTGTGATTGACCGCGCGGCCGTTGCGCTGGGTGGCGAACTCCTCGTAGGTGCCGTACCAGATCGCCTGGGTCGGGCAGGCCTGCGCGCACCAGGGCTTGAGGTCCTGCACGGTGCGGTCGTAGCAGAGGTTGCACTTCTTCATGAGCTTGGCCTCGAGGTCCATCTTGGGGACGCCGAAGGGGCAGGCGTAGACGCAGTTGCGGCAGGCGATGCAGCGGGAGGGCTCGGCCTGCTGGACCACCCCTTCTCCGGTGATCAGGATGGCCATGACGGGGCAGACCTGCGCGCAGGGCGCCACCGGATCCTCGCAGTGCATGCAGACCGTCGGCTGCGTGGCCACCGACATGCTGCGGTCGATGAAGTCGACCATGATCATGCTCTCGCCCTTGTGAGAGTCACATTCCCGGCAGGCGGCCTCGCAGGCGCGGCAACCGATGCAGCGCGATGGGTCCATGAACATCGTCTTGATGGCCATTCGACCTCCTCAGTATGTCTTGCCTTCCTCGGCCCCGTCTTGCGTGGCCTCGCCCGAGGCGTACGGGAACATCTCCGGGGCGTTTTCCGGTGTCAGGTTGAGCTTGGGGCCGTGTCCCCTGGGCTCGGGAGCGAGGTGCACGGGGATCGGCGCGTCGAGACGCTCCAGGGCGGCCGCGCAGGCCTTGTACTCGGGGATCTTAACGTTCGGCTCGACGGCTGGGTTCGTGAGCTGGTTGACCGCCTGCGCATGGCCGTAGTGAAACGGGATGAACAGGGTGTCGGGCCGGATGGTCGGCGTGACCAGGGCCTTGAGCTCCATGGATCCGCGCGGGGTCCGCACGCGGACCCTGTCCTCGGACTGGATGCCCAGGGGGCCTGCCGCCTGGGGGTGAATCTCGACCCAGGGCTCGGGGGCCTGGCTGTTGAGGAAGCCGAGGCGGCGGGTCTGGGTGCCGCTGAGGTAGTGATAGACCACGCGCCCGGTGGTGAGGCGGAAGGGGTAGTCACCTCCTGGCTCTTCGGCGGGCGGGGCGAAGGGGATGGCGAAGAACTTCGCGCGCCCGTCCGGATGCGCGAAGCGCTCGGTGAAGAGGCGCGGCGTGCCCGGGTGATCCTCGCTGGGGCATGGCCAGAAGACGCCGGCCTGCTCGTCGATCTTCTCCCAGGTGATGCCGTAGTAGTCGGAGACTCCGCCCTTGGAGGCGAGCCTCAGCTCGTCCCAGATCTCGCGGACCGAGCGGAAGGTGAAGCCATGGGGCCGCCCTAGCCTTTGCGCCAGGTCGCAGAGGATCTCCCAGTCCCGCTTGGCCTGGCCCGGAGGATCCGCCGCGCGGTTGATCTTGACGACCCGGCCCTCGAGGTTGGTCGTGGTGCCCTCGTCCTCGCACCAGACCGAGCCCGGCAGCACGATGTCGGCCAGCTCGGCGGTCTCGGACATGAAGAAGTCGATCACCACCAGCGGGTCGAGTTGCTGGAGCGCCCGTTGCACCACCGCGTTGTCGGGCAGCGAGACCATCAGGTTGGAGCAGGCGATCATGCAGGACTTGATCGTGCCGTCGGCCATGAGGCGCACCATCTCAGTCGCGGCGGCCCCTTCCCAGGGAAGCTCCGAAACGGGGATGCCCCAGACCTTGGCCACGTACTCCCGGTCCTCCGGCAGATTGATGTGCCGGTAGCCCGGGAGCTGGCTGGCCTTCTGGCCGACCTCGCGTCCCCCCTGGCCGTTGCCCTGGCCGGTGATCATCATCGATCCTCCGCCCGGCTTGCCGACCTGCCCGCGCGCCAGGGCAAGGTTGATGCAGGCGAGCACGTTAGATACGCCATGGGTGCTGTGCTCGATGCCGCGCGCGTGCATGATGAGCGACGGATCCGCCTCCCCGTAGAGGCGGGCGGCCGCCAGGATGCGCTCCGCGGGAACGCCACTGAGCCGCTCGGCCTCCTCGGGAGTGAAGGGCTCGACCTCCTGCTTGACCGCTTCCCAGCCATGGGTGCGGGCGTCGATGTAGGCCTCGTCGACCCGTCCGTCATGGATGATCTGGCGCAGCATGGCGTTGAGGACGGCGATGTCGGTGCCGGGCCTGAGCGGCAGCCAGAGGTCGGCCGTGCGGGCGATCGGCGTCTCGCGCGGGTCGATGACGATCAGGCGGGCGCCCCTGTCGCGTGCCTGCCAGATCCAGTTCATGAGGATCGGGAAGCACTCGGCGACGTTGGATCCCACGACCACGATGCACTTGGCCAGGGGAATGTCGGTCATCGGCAGGGGCGCGCGGTCCATGCCGAAGGCCTTGGAGTAGCCGGCGGCCGCCGAGGACATGCAAAGACGCCCGTTGTAGTCGATGTGCCGGGTCTGAAGCGCCACCCGGGCGAACTTGCCCATGAGGTAGCACTTCTCGTTGGTCATCGACGAGCCCGAGTAGATGGAGACCGCGTCCTTGCCGTGCGTGCGCTGGATCTCCTGCCAGCGCTTCACGATCGTGTCGTAGGCCTCCTCCCAGGTCGCGGGCTCGAGCTTTCCGCCCTTGCCGCCCCTGCGAATCAAGGGGGTGGTCAGGCGCTCGGGATGCTCCACCTGCTGGTAGGCCACCACGCCCTTGGGGCAGAGCTTGCCCTGGTTATGCGGGTAGTCCCGGGGCTCGACCCCGGTCACGTGGCCGTCGCTGACCCGCAGGTACATGCCGCATTGCACGCCGCAGAAGGCGCAGTGCGTGGGCACCAGGGCCTCGGGGAGCTGCGCGGCCTGCTTCCAGGTGACGTCTGGCCGTCCGGCGGACTGGAAATCGTAGTTGAACTCGCGATCGGGCTGGAAGAAATCCTTGTTGACGCTCATCAGAGGAACCTCTTTCCGAGTAGCTGGTAGTAGGCCTTGCCGCGAAGCCTTCGCTTGCACGTCGGACAGTAGTCCTGGAGCCAGCCGAGGTTGGATCCGAGATCGTAGTTTTGACGCAGGTCCGTCAGGTTTTGCTTGAGGTCGCTCACGAACTGCTGGGAGGGCAGGGCCTCGCCGCAGCCCCGGCAAACGCCGGTCCCGGCTTCGAGGTCCTGGTTGACGGTCTGGTACAGCTTCACGCCGATCGAGGCCGGCCGCTGGACGATGTGGAAGAACTTGCCGAAGGGCAGGCTCAGCAACCACCCGACCACGATCGCCTGGTGCGCCAGCGAGATGAACCAGTAGTAGCGCCCCTCCCACCACCAGACCGAGGCGGTGAGCAGCAGGCCGCTGATGGCGATCGCCGCGAGCAAGACCAGCGGCAGCAGGTCGAAGCTGAAGCGCTGGGTCGTCAGGCTTCCCACGTCGTTGAGCCGGATCCAGAAGGCGATGGCCAGCCCGACGAGCAGCAGCAAGGCCGACCAGTCCAGGGCATGGAAGATCGCAAATCCCGTCCCCGCCTCAATCGGAAACCGGAAGACCGGCAGCCCGAAGAACCAGGCCACGTACGTGTCGGGGGGGATCAGCGAGAAGCGGATCCAGCCCATGGTCAGCGGGATCGTGACCGCCAAGCTCAGGATCACCCCCCAGAAGATCGCCTGGTGCATGATCCAGCGCTTGAGACCACGCTTGCGGATGAAGGTCTGGGCGATCAGGTCGTGCCAGATGGCGACCGGCAGCAGCAAGGTATAGCGCTTGAAGTTCCGCCAGGAGAAAAAATTCCTCCAGCCGGCGCGGAAGTACCGCCAGGTCGGCGGGCGCGTGATCCAGAGGCTGTAGCGGTAGACGATGGCCGCCGTCGCGAAGACCAGCCCCACGAAGTACCCGATCAGCGCGACGTCGAAGTCCCGGAAGCCCCGCGACCCCAGGTAGGCCAGCAGCACCACCAGCAGCGCCGAGCAAAGCGCGAGGCTGACGGCCGGCACCCGCCGGCGCGCCTCCAGGACCCCTTCCGAGGGAGGGGAGCTACCCCCGCTCGCCTTTGGCCGCGCGTCGCGCGGATCATGGTCATGCGTCATCGTCAGTCCTCATGGCGGCCTCCCCATCAGGCGGCTTACCAGCACCGATTCAGCGGTCTTAACATGGTTTCGTGACGGAATTCAACTCCGCGATCGCCGAGCTTCCTTTTCGCGCTACCATGGTCTCGTTCGCCCCCCCCCGCGCCCCCGGAGGAGCCATGACCGAGCGCCGCCCCACCCAAGCCGCCATCCTGCTCGCCGGGGGCCAGAGCCGCCGGATGGGCCGTGACAAGGCCCTTCTGCCCTTCGAGGGCGCCCCGCTGGCCGTACGCGTGCATGGCGCGCTCGGCGAGGTCTTCCCCCATGTCCTGGTGGTCGGTCGAACCAGCAACTTCCCGGCGCCGCAGGCCCATTGCATCGGCGATCGCCACCCCGGGGGAGGCCCCCTCGAGGGCCTGGCCACCGGCATGGAGGCCTTGCTTGACCTCGAGGGCATGGCCACTGCCACGGTCCTGCTGGCCGCCTGCGACATGCCCCGCGTGAGCGTGCCGTTGCTGCGCTTCCTGGCCGCTCAGCAGGGCGACTGGGATGCGCTGGTGCCCGAGAGCCCCCGCGGCCCTGAGCCCCTGCTCGCACTCTACGCCCTCCGGATCCTGCCTCGCCTGCGCGCCTACCTGGCAGGGGGTCAGCGCAGCGCGACGCGCTTCCTCGAGACCCTGCGAATCCAGCCGCTGCCACCCGAAGTCGTCCGCCGCTACGATCCCAGCGGGGCCTCCTTCCTGAACCTCAACCGTCCCGAGGACGTCGCGGCGGCGCTGGCAGGCCCATCGGCCGACGCGTAGACAAAACTCCTCTTGCAATTAATATTAGTTAACCTAGAATAGGGGCGATTCTCCCGAAGGGCTCCGTTTCCTGGCTGTATGAGGTGACGCCATGATTTCCGTTGCAGAGGCGCGCGCGCTGATCTTTCGGGATGCGGCTCCCGGTCCCGTCGAGTCCACCTCCTTGCTGCGCGCGCGCGGCAAGGTGCTGGCCGAACCCATCAACGCTCCCCTTTGCCTGCCGCCGTTCGACAACTCGGCCATGGACGGCTTCGCCGTGCGCTCCGCGGATCTCGCCGGGGCCGAACCCTCCCGACCCGTGTGCTTGCCCGTCATCACGGAGGTGGCGGCCGGCTGCGCCAGCCTACCCGAGCTCCGGCCGGGCACCACCTGCCGCATCATGACCGGCGCGCCGATTCCTCCGGGCGCCGATGCGGTCGTCCGCGTGGAGGAGACCTGCGAAGAGAGCGGAGTGATCCGCTTCGTACGGCCGGTGGAGGGCGGCGCGAACATCCGATGCCAGGGCGAGGATTTCCGCAAGGGCGATCGCCTCCTCGATGCGGGAACCGTGCTCACCCCCCCTCGCATCGCCCTGCTGGCCGGCGTCGGCCTGACGGAGGTCATGGTCCATGCCGCCCCGCGCGTCGCCATCCTGACCTCCGGCGACGAACTGGCGACGCCGGGACAGGTGCTGCGCCCCGGCCAAATCTACGACAGCAACGCCTTTGCCCTCGCCGCCATGGTCAGCGAGGCGGGTGGCATCCCCATCATGATGGGAGTCCTGCACGACGACCGCGAGCACACCCTCCAGCAGCTGCGCGAGGCGGCCTCGCACGACGTGATCCTGACCTCCGGCGGAGTCTCGATGGGCCGCCACGACGTCATCGGAGAGACCCTGAAGCACCACGGCGACCTGCACTTCGACCGGGTGGCCCAGCAGCCCGGCAAGCCCTTCACCTACGCCACGCTCTGGGGCAAGCCGGTCTTCGCGCTTCCCGGCAACCCGGTCGCGACCATGATCTGCTTTGAGATCTACGTCCGGCCGATCCTACGCCTGATGGCCGGCCAGCCCGACATCGAACGCCCGCGCCTCTGGGTGACGATGGCAGAGGACTACGCCAAGACACCTGGCAAGCAAGCCTTCCTGCGGGTCATTCTCGACCGGACGGAAGCCGGCGCGACTGCCCGGCTCTCCGGATCCCAGGGCTCGGCCATGCTGAGCTCGATGGCCCGCGCGAACGCCCTGGTGATCATCCCGGAGGAGGCCAGCGGGCTGGCGGCAGGGGAGCGCGTGGAAGCCCTGACGCTCGATCCCCTGAACTGAGCCGGCTCACTGCCAGGATCGGATGTAGGCCACCACGGCATCAATCTCCCGCGAGGTGAGGTTCGCCAATCCCTGGGCCCCCTCGAAGGACCGCATCGGCGTACCCTCCCGGCCCGTCACGATGGTGGCGCGCAGGTAGTGATCGCTCGCCACGTTGAGGAAGGCCGGATGGTTGAGCGCAGGGGCCGACCCACCCACCCCGTCCGGGCCATGGCAGGCCGCGCAGACGGCAGCGAAAAGCCGCTCTCCCGCTTCGATATCCCCGTGGATTCGGCCCCGAGGCAGGTCGATATCCGGAGACGTTTGCCATTCCTTGATGTACGCCGCGACAGCCCGGACCCCCTCCGGCTTCAAGACCGTCGACCATGCCGGCATGCCGCGGCTCGGACGTCCTTCGGCAATCATCGCCTCCAGCGTCGGGAGCGGCGTGATGGCTAAAAAGTCAGCGCTCGCGAGATCGGGTGCCGTCAAGCTCCTTCCGCTCGCCCCGTGGCATCCCGCGCAGTTCATGGCGTAAAGCTGCCTGCCCTCGACCCGCTCCGCGGGCGGGCCCGAGAAGATGGGAGCATGAATCGCGAAGAGCAGGCCCGCGGTAACGGCCAGCGTCCCGAAGAACAAGGTGGCAAACGTGGCTGGTTTCATGGAGTTCCTCCTTTCACCGGGTCTCTCCTGCGAGCGACGGGCGCTCGGAGCCGCGGAACGCTAGCTGGATTCCTCGGTCTCCCTGGGGCGAGGCCGAACCCCGATGGCTCCCGGCGTGGTCACGCAGATGTAGGCGCAGAGGCCGCAGCCCACGCAGCGATCAGGATTGACGACCGGCCGTCCCCGCTCATCGGCTGCGATCGCCAGATCGGGAAACGGGCAGCGATCGATGCAGTAATCGCAAATCTGGCCCTGGTAGGCAAAGCAGAGCGCCGGATCGACCTGCGCCACTCCCATCCTCACCTCCTCGCGGAGCAGCGGTTTCAGCGCACCCTCCGGGCAGGCGGCCACGCACGGCAGGTCCTCGCAAAGCTGACAAGGCTTGGCGGATACGTTCGGCAGGTAGGGGGTTCCCTCGGGGTAGCCGTCTTGAGGGCTCGCCAACGTGATCGCCTCGTGGGGGCAGGCCTCGACGCATTGCCGACAGCGGGTGCAGGCCGCGACAAAACGCGCTTCGGGGATGGCTCCCGGCGGTCGTAGCCCCTCCGCTCGCGGAGGCGTCGGCGAAGATGGGCAGGCGGGACCCGCCGGGACGGGCTCGCCCGCGAAATCGAAGAGTCCGAGCAGGGCGTCGCGCAGCCTTGCCCCGCCTAGCTCAAGGAATTCCTTGCGGCCCATCCTAGCGTCCATGGGGACTCCCGAGCCAGCGTGCGGCTAGCCAGCCGTATCCGGCTTCCAGGTCCCGCTCCATGCCCATGCTCATCGCGTGGCGTGCCGCGCGGGCGTATCCGCGCTTGCCGGTCACCCGGTAGGCCCGAGCGAAGGCCAGGGCCGCGGCCGCATTGGCATCCAGGATCACCGCACCCTCCTCGCTCAGGCGGTAGCCAGCAGCCGCCTGGCGCTCGCGCGCGATGAAGGCGAGTAACGCTTCCGCATGCGTCAAGTACGCCCGCTCGCGCGTCAGCCGCCAACCCTCCAGCATGGCCAGCGCCGACCAGGCCTGGTCATCGAGGATGCCGCGCAGCCCCGCGTCTTGTCCGTCCCCCCAGTCATGGGCGATCGCTCCGCGTGAATCCACGCGTTTTGCCAGGGCTGCGAGCACGACCCGTCCGCGAACCGCGTAGTCCGGCTTCGCCAGGACCTCCGACGCCTCGAAAAGCGCGATCGCCATCTGCGCCGAGGGAGCGGCGAAGTGCCGGCGATCGATGGCCGGCGCAGCGCGCTTGCCGCGCCCCTCGGGCGGGAGGCGATAGTAAGCGGTGTCGGCGATCTGGCTCGCGTAAAACTCTCCGCTTCGCGCGCCGAGGCGCCCCATCAGGTAGTACAGGGTGCTTTCCGCCCAGGCACGCGCCTGAGCGTCATGGGTTTGGCCGTATACCTTCAAGGCAACGACCACCAGCTGGGCGTTTAGACCCAAGAGCTTCTCGACATGCGGCTCGCTCCAGTTCCGCTGGGTCGAATAGCGGTAGAACCCCCCTTCGCGCGGGTCAAAGAGCCCGCCAGGCAATTGCCTCTGCCATGAGGCCTCCCCCGCGATGGCTTTCAAGGTCTCGTGGACCCGGCGGCCATCCCTGGCGTCTCCGGAGAGCATGAAGTTCAAGACGCCGGGATGGGGAAACTTCGCCTCGTGGCCGAAGCCATGATAGATGGGATCGTACTGGCGCTCGATCTGCTCATTCGCCCCCTCGAGGAGCTTCCCGGGAGCCAGGAGCGCCTTGGGGGACGGGGCCTCTTGGACGGTCGCTCCGGGCGTGATCAGATGGAGGGTCTTGCGGAGGTTGTCCCGCAGTTGCGGCCCGGGAATATAGCCCGCCACGGAGGCCTCCGTGCCGCCGGCCGGATTGAGGATGACCGTGCGCGGCAGCCCCCGTCCCGGATACCGTGCGGCGACATCGGGTCGGCGGTCGACATCCACCCAAACTGGCACGTAGTTTTTGTTCAAGAGGGCGGCGACCTCGGGGGAGTGAAGACTCTCGCGCTCGTAGGCATGGCACCACTGGCACCAAGTGGCTGTAAGCACCATGAACAGGGGCTTTCCTTCGCGGCGAGCCTGCTCGAGGGCCTTGGATCCGTAATCCAGCCATTTGACGGGTTGCCCGTTGGGCGCCGCCCAGGCAGGAGGGAGCAGGCTGAGGAGGAGCATGGCGCTCAGGAGGCGCGTCATGGGGAGACCTCGATGGGAATCACCGTCTGGACGTCGTTGGGTAGCTGGAGGATCAGGGAGTACGTTCCGGCTCGCTCGAAGAGGGTCGCTATCTGATAGAGCTCCAGGACGGGCGTGAGCTCGGTTCTGGGGCGCAGGGTCTCGCTCAGGAAGAAGAGCTTCCTGCGGGTGATCTGGTAGTGGATAGGCGTGTCGAGGGGCTTCTTGGTGGCGAGATTCTTGATGTAGAGGTGGATGTTGACCTGGCTGCCGGCCCTGGGATCGCCGGGCATGGTGGTCGCGATGACCAGGTGATCCGTGACGCGGCGGATCGTCTCCTTGCTGGGGATTTGAGGATACCAGCCCATGTCCTTGTAACCGAAGTGGGGCAAGCCCTTCATGTGGTGGGCATGACCGGGCGAACTGGCCAGCATGAGGGCGAGCAGTACCGCGCCCCCCGAGGCCATGGCGTCGGATAGCCTTCTGGAATGGCCTTTCGGCCTGGGTAAGGGGCTCATGCGGGCTCCTTTCGAGTCGGCAGGGACCATGCAAGGGCCTGGGTCGGGCACGCCTGGACACAGGCGCCGCAGGCCGTGCAATCCATGCCGACCTGATCGCGCAGGGGGTCCTGGGCGAAGGCGCAGGCCTGGACGCAGCGCGCGCATGCGATGCAGGCCTGCGCCTCGCGGTGGATTCGCAGGAGGCGAAACTTTGACAGGAGCGCGTAGAGGGCGCCTCCAGGACAGAGGGACTGGCACCAGAGCCGTGGCGCCACCAGGAGTTCGCTGAGCCCCAGCCCGAGCATGAAGACCAGGCCGATGCCGGCCTGGGACCAGGCGATCGCCGCGAAGACCTCCCGCCCCAGAACGGCCGGCGGATAGAGCCACGGGAAGATCGAAATCCCGCTGAGCGCGGCGTAGGCTCCCCCCAGCGCCAAGAGCAGGAACCGCCAGCGAGAGCCGATCCGCCATTCCGGCAGCCGGATGCCCCTGGCGATGAGCCCACGCCGTAAGCTCCAGATGACCTCCGAGAGGAAGCCCGTGGGGCAAATCCAGCCACAGAAGTACCTTCCGACCAAAAGCGTCAGGCCAACGGGGATCAGGAGGGATGCCAGGAGCGGGAGGCTCCAGGCATGCCAGTCAAATAGCAGCAGGGGGTCGCTCAGGCTCCAGGGGCCGATGGTGATCGTCCACCCCGGAATCCCCTGAACGCCGCGCGCGAGCGCCTCGGGATCCCCGAAGGGGTGGAGCATGCCGCTGAGGATCCGCCAGTGGGGGGTCTCCAGCAGCACGTCGCGCTGCCCCTGGCTGCGCAACGTCGCGAAGACGTGCAGGTAAGGCAGCAGGAAGACCCCGCCCAGGATCATGGCTTGGATCAGGCGTCTGAGTACGGGCCGGGGCCCGGTTCGGCGCTTGGCGAGGCCAGCGGGTCGATGGGAAGCGTGCATGGTCATGGCCTGGGGATGATCCGGACGGCCTGGGGCATCTGGTAGCAGATCCGCTCGCAGAGGCCGCAGCCCACGCAACGATCCGGGTGGATGGTCGGTTTTTCCCATGTGTCGAGCGTGATGGCGACGTCCTGCAAGGGACAAGCCTCGTAGCAGAGGCCACAGGTCCGATCGGTGTAGGAATAGCAAAGGTGCGTGTCGATCACGGCCGTCCCCATCGCCGTCTTGGCGAGGATCTCCTCGGGAACGTCGGCGATGGGCTGCAAGGCGCCGGTCGGACAGATTTGCGTGCACCGCATGCAGAGCATGCAGGCCTGCTCCCGGGGCACGATGTAGGGAGTCCCGGCCTGCGCGAGTCCTTCCAGCAGCGGAGCGAACTTGATGCAGTCGTTGGGGCAGACCTGAGCGCAGCGGTTGCAGCGGATGCAGCGGACGAGAAAATCCGGCTCGTCGCGCGCACCGGGCGGTCGGAGGCGGAGCCGCGCCTCGGCCGGACGGGTGCCGAGGAGGGCGAGGAGCGAGGCGAGAATCCCGGTGGTGCTGGCTCCGATCAGGAAGTCTCGACGTTGCACGGCCCCTCCTCTCGCCCCTAAGCCCGAGGCAGCTTCTCGATCCGGGCCGCGCTGTGCTTGAACGCAGCCTGGCCCGAGACCGGATCGAATGCGCGGTGGGTCGCTTCGTTCACCAGCCACTTGTTCTTTTTCGGATCGGCGCTATCGGCCACCGAGAGGTTCCAGGGCCCGAAGATCAGGCCTCGGGGAACCAGGTTCCGGCCCGGCTTGACCTTGCTCGCGTGACCGATCATCACCTTGGCCTCGAACGAGCCCCGGCGCGTTCGCACCCGGATCCACTCGCCGTCCTTGATGCCGTAGGTCCTGGCGTCCTCGGCATGCATCTCGATGTAGTTCTCGGGCACCAGCTTGCGCGTCGTGGCGGAGCGCACCGTCTTGGCGGTGTGGAAGTGTTCGTAGACCACGCCCAGCGAGAGCCAGAGCGGGTACTTATCAGCGGGAACCTGGTCGAGGGGCAGCCTGGCGTACTCCTTGTCGGGATACTCGGGGGTGAGGGCGTTGTCTCGGGCAAATTCCAGCAGGCCGAGGTTGTCGATCAGATGGAAATCCGGATCGACCCCGCACTTGGCGAGTGCCGGCAGGATGGAGGCGCGCTTGCTGTAGTCCTGCTCGCAGAGCTTCATGTGCGCCTTGCCGTCGTCGGTGCGGAACATGCCGTAGGGTTTGTCCTTCCAGCCTGCCTCCTGGCCCATGTAGCGGCGGGCATAGCCGCCCTGCTTGGCGATCTCCGCGGTGGGGGCGGGCCAGAAGATGCCACGCAGGTCGCGTAGCTGCTGGTAGGGGGATTTGCCGGTCTGCTTCTCGACCTCGATGAGGCCGTAGAGGTCGGCATCGCTTCCCTTGCTGGCGATGCAGATTTCGCGAAAGACCTCTTCCGGGTCGTAGGTGCCGTCGGCACGGCGCTTGTAGGGGAAGATCCTCTCGCCGGGCAGACCGAGGAGCTGGCAGATTTCCTTGGCCTTGTCAATGACGATGTCCATGTCGGGCAAGCAGTTGGGATGCGGAGGAGTCCCGCCGCCGTCCGTCACGTAGATGCGGCGCTCGGAGTTGATGTAGGTTCCCTCGACCTCCCCCCAGGTCGCAGCCGGGAAGACCACGTCTCCGTAGAGGTTGTTGGGGGCATGGCGGTAGATCTCCTGGACGACCACGAACGCCTTCTCCATGGCGGGACGAACCAGGGTCTTGGTCTCGGGCATGTCGATGTGGGTGGCGTAGATGAAGAACAGGGCCTTCACGTCCCCCTTCAAGGCGCGCTCCATCATGCCCACGGCGAAGCCAGGGTTGAGCGAGCTTGCCGATTTTTGCAGGCGCTGGACCGGGACGTTCCAGATCTTGGCCAGGTGGTGCTGCATGTGGGGATCGCTGGCGGGAACGTTGAAGGGCAGGCGGCTCGTGAGTCCTCCGGTGAAGCGCTCCCCCATCGCGTTGGGCTGGCCCGTCATGGAGAACGGCCCCGCTCCGGGCCGGCCGATGTTGCCCGTCAGGAGGTGCAGGTTGATGAGCGAGATCACGCGGTGCTGGCCGTGAATCGACTGGTTGTAGCCGATGCCCCAGAAGGTGACGACGCCCCCTTGGCCATGCGCGTTGCCCTTCCGGGTGGCGTCGGCGTACATGCGAGCGACCTTGCGGACGAAGGCGGGCTCGAACCCCGTGGCCTCGCGGGTCTGCTCGGGGCTGTAGCGCTCCTTGATGCCCTGGACATAGGCTTTCCAGCCGCTGACATGCCTTTCGAGGAAGTCGTAGGCGATCACGTCCTCGTGCTCGGTCAGGAGCACGTAGGCGATGGAGTTCAGAAAGGAGATGTCTCCTCCCGGCTCGATGCCTGCATGAACGGAATTCGCCGGGTTGATCCGCTCGTAGCCCTGCGCCGTTCCGGTGTAGCGTGGATCGACCACCAGCGTCGGGATGTCGGCGGCCTTCTTGTGGTCGGCGCAGCGCCAGAAGACGATCGGGTGGGATTCGCGGGCGTTATGGGCGAAGTGAATGATGAAATCGGCCTTCTCGATGTCGTCGTAGCAGAGCGGGGGGGTGTCCGAGCCGAGGGTCTCGATGTAGCCGGTGACGGCCGACGTCATGCAGAAGCGGGCATTGGCCTCCTGGGTGTTGGACTCCAGCACCGCCTTCATGAACTTGGTCTCGAGGTACTGGCCCTCCATGGTGAGCTGCCCCGAGCCATAGAGGCCAATCGCGTTGCCGCCGTATCGCTTGTAGAGGTGCACGAGCTTGTGCGCGACCATCTCGGAGGCGTCGTGGTAGGGGACCTTGACCCAGACGTCGTCGTCGAAGCGTCCCTTGGTCTGGGACACGTACTCGAGGTTCCCGTGGCCGGGTTTCCTCCACTCGGCCCAGACGTCCTCGCGGACCAGCACGTCGGTGAGGCGATCGACGTAGATGGGCTCGTTGGCCGTGAGCCCCTTGATGCACTGCAAGCCCTTGTTGGTGGGGTGCTTGGGATCGGGTGCCACGCCCACGATCCTGCCATCCTCGATGTGGAGGATGGTGCCGCAGCCGACGCCGCAGTACGGACATGCCGCCAGCTTCTCTTGGCGGCCTTTCTTGCCCTTGGGCTTGGCGACCAGTTCCTTGCGCTTCGCCTTGGCGCTGAGCGGGGACAAGGCGAGGGAGACGGCGGCGACCGTCAAGGACGCTCCCTGCACGAAGAGGCGGCGTGAGATCTTTTTGCCGGGTAGCGGATTCATCAGCTGGCGACCTCCCTTTAGATCTAATAACAAATTAATGTTAATAGGTCATAATTTCGGAGGGCTCCGCTATCCGAGGAAACTACTGAAGTTTCGAAGGGGGCTTCGGGCGCGCTCACTTCGCGGGCTTGGGAATCAGCTTGACCTCGAAGCCGTAGCCATCGATCGCTTCGAGGATACGGGTAGGACTCACCTTGCGGCTGTCGTAGCTTACCGTGACGCGCGCGTGCTCGAGATCGACGGCCACCGATCGGATTCCCGCCAGCTTCGTGAGGCTGGTCTTGATGTCCTCGGCGCAGCTCTCGCAGACCATGCCCTGCACGTCGAAGCGGGCCGTGGCGGCCAGGGAGCCGCTGGCCATGACCAGGACCAGGGCGGGGCTCAAAAGAAACCGGAGCATCTTACCTCCTTGTGGCCAGGTACTCGGCGATCGCCAAGGCCTCCTCCTCGCTGAGCCCCATGTCGGGCATGCGGGTGCCCGGCCGAACGGCCTGCGGGTCTCTCAGCCAGCGGACGATCCAATCCTTCTCGCGGCGGCGCGCCACGCGGCTGAGATCACAGCCGATCCTCCCACCACTCCCGTCGATGGCATGGCAGGTGGAGCAGCGCCTCAGCGCATAGAGGCCTTCTCCGACCTCCGCGCTCACCGGGAGCGGTTCATGAGGCTCGGTGCGCTGACAACCGAATGCTCCCGTCAGCAGGATGATGGCTGCTAGCGTGATTCTCAGGGGGCCTGGCAGGCTGATCGGGCCGGTTAAGGGCACGGAGCACCTGCCTGGCATCGCCTGGGTCATGAGACCTCCCTTCATGCGATGTCACATTATTAAGGCATAGGAGGTGATCCGGGATCCGTAGAAACCCGAGCCCACTGCTCAGGCCCGCATAAAAAGAGGCCCCTTCCCCCGGATGTCCGGGGGAAGGGGCCTCGCCGTTTCGGGGTTTAGCCGCGGTCCCAGGGGCTGGGGCCGGGCTCGCAGCCGATCTTGGCTGAGCCGCTGAAGATCAAGCCGCGCAGCGGGTCGACCGTGATGGTCGCTCCGTCGCGGATCTTGTCGAAGTCCTCGACGCCCAGGATGACCGGCTTGTTGAGTTCGAGGCCCACGATGGCCGCGTGGGAGGTGAGGCCTCCGCTGCGGACCACGATGGCCGAGGCCTTCTCGATGGCCGGGTTCCAGGCCGCGTCCGTGTTCTCGGTGACGAGGACGTCGCCGGCTTGCACCGACTCGGAAGCGAGGGTGGGGTCGAAGACCACCCGGGCGACGCCGCAGATGGGGCGCTGGCCGAGCCCCATGCCGCGGGCGATGATCGAGGAAACCACCTCGACGGTGACCATGTTGGTGGTGCCGGGCACGCCCATGGGAATGCCGGCGACCATGATGACCTGATCCCCGTCCTCGACCAGGCCGACGGTGGTCGCCTCGGCGACGGCCTGCTGGAAGAGCTCATCGATGGTATCGGTCTCGACGATCTTGATCGGGTAGACGCCCCAGATGAGGTTCATCTGACGGCAGACGTCCTCGAAGGGGGTGGCGGCGATGATGGAGCAGCCCGGTCGGTACTTGGCGACCATGCGCGCCGAGCTGCCGGAGTAGGTGGCGGTGACGATGGCCGAGGCGCCCAGCTCCCGGACCATGCGGGTGGCCGCGTGAGCGACCGAGTCCTGCACGGGACGGACGTAGCCTTCCTCGAGTTCGGGGCGAACCGTGGGCATCATCGAGCGCTCGACCTGCATGGCGATGCGGGTCATGGTCTCGACCGCTTCGAGGGGATAGGCGCCGGCAGCCGTCTCGTTGGAGAGCATGATGGCATCGGTGCCGTCCAGGATGGCGTTCGCGACGTCCGAGGCCTCGGCGCGGGTGGGCCGGGGCGCGCGGATCATCGAGTCGAGCATCTGGGTGGCGGTGATGACCGGCTTGCCCTCGAGGTTGCAGCCCCGGATGATCTGCTTCTGGACGATGGGCACGTCCTCGACCGGGATCTCGACGCCAAGATCGCCGCGGGCGACCATGGCGCCGTCGGCGACCTGGATGATCTCGCGCAGGTTCTGGACCGCCTCGCGGCGCTCGATCTTGGCGATGATCGGGGTCTTCTTGCCGTGCTGGGCGAGGTAGTCCTTGACCTCCAGCACGTCCGAGGCCTGCTGGACGAAGGAGGCGGCGACGAGGTCGACGCCCATCTCGGCTCCGAACTTCAGGTCGGCCTTGTCCTTGTCGGTGATGATGGAGATCTTGAGCATGGAGCCGGGGAAGTTCACGCCCTTGCGGGGCTTGAGCGGTCCACCGACGACCACGCGGGTCACCAGCATCTCGGGCTTGACCTCGACGACGACCAGCTCGAGCAAGCCGTC
>JAKFCW010000057.1:0-22026 GCA_036676455.1 Candidatus Sericytochromatia bacterium | reverse complement strand
GACGGCTCCAAGCCCAATATTCGGCCCCTCGCCGACAAGAAGACTCCCCCCCCCAAGTCGGAGGATACTGCAAGTGGCTAACCCCTCGATGCTATCGCTCATCAAAACCAAGCGTGACGGCGGCGAGCACTCCCGTGAGGAGCTCGCCTGGCTCATTTCCAACGTCAAGGACGTTCCGGACTACCAGCTCTCGGCATGGCTGATGGCGGTGGTCCTGCGCGGCATGTCGATCGAGGAGACCACCCACCTCACCGACCTGATGGCACACTCCGGCGAGGTCATGGACCTCTCGGACGTCCCGGGCCCCTGCGCCGACAAGCACTCCACCGGCGGGGTGGGCGACAAGGTCACCTTGATCCTCGCGCCCCTGGTCGCCAGCGCGGGCGTCACCGTCGCCAAGCTCTCGGGCCGTGGCCTGGGCCATACCGGCGGCACCGTCGACAAGGTCGAGGCGATCCCCGGCTTCAACCCCGAGCTTCCCATCGCGAACTTCAAGGACCAGCTCCGCGCGATCAAGGTCGCCCTGGCCTCGCAGACCGGCGAACTGGCCCCGGCCGACGGCGTCCTCTACGCCATGCGCGACGCCTCGGCCACGGTCGAGAGCATCCCCCTGATCGCGGCCTCCGTGCTCTCCAAGAAGATCGCCTCCGGCGCCGACGTCATTCTGCTCGACGTCAAGACCGGCTCGGGCGCCTTCATGAAGGATGACGCCAGCGCCAAGGCCCTCGCCGACACCATGATGGAAGTCGGCCGCCGCCTGGGCAAACAGGTCGTCTGCGTCGTCTCGGAGATGGGCCAGCCCCTCGGCCATGCCGTGGGCCATTCCAACGAGGTGGCCGAGGCCATCAAGACCCTCCAGGGCCGCGGTCCTGCCGACCTGACCGAGCTTTGCGTGCGCCTCGGCGCCCTCATGCTCATGGGCGCCGGCGCCGTCACGACGCCGGCCGAGGGCGAAGCCAAGCTGCGCGAAGCGATCGCCTCCGGCGCGGCCATCGCGAAGTTCCGCGAGTTCGTCGCAGCCCAGGGCGGCGACCCGGCGGTCGTGGACAACCCCGAGATCATGCCGCAGCCCCGCCTGCGTGTGCCCGTCGAGGCCACCCAGGACGGCTACGTCCAGCAGCTCGATGCCCTTCCTGTCGGGATTGCCTGCAAGGAGCTGGGTGGCGGCCGCCTCTACAAGGGAGCGCCCCTTGACCTGGCTGTCGGTGTCGAATTGCAGAAGAAGGTCGGCGACCGCGTGGAAAAGGGTGAGACCCTCGCCTACCTGCTGGTCAACGACGAGGCGAAGCTGAGCGCGGCCACCGAGGCCGTCCAGTCGGCTTACCGCATCGGGCCCTCGCCCGCAGCGACCCCCGAGCTGATTCGCGCCGTCTACGCGGCGGAGCCGGTCGCCGGAAGGGCGTAGCTTCCGCGACAAGCGAGAATTCAAACCGGCCTCGACGTGTCGCAGGCCGGTTTGGAGTATAATGCCAGCAGGAAAGCATTTGCTTCCATGCGCCCCTGATTCGAGAAGAGGACATCATGCCCAACATCAACGATCTCCGTGACAGCTTCGACAAGCTCATGGCGCAGGCCCGGGAGACCTCCGAGATCGGAGTCCAGGTGGCCCGGGACGAGATCCACAAGTTCGTGAAGGATCCCGAGACCGTCCGCAAGATGGAAGACTTCGAGGAGAACTTCGACAAGCAGTTCCGCGAAGTCGCCACCCGCATCGAGGACAGCACCCGCCAGATGGCCTCCATGTTCGATAACCTCATGGCCCAGGTGCCCTTCGGCTCCAAGCCCGAGTCGGCTCAGCCCAAGACCGAGGCCAAGTCGGAGCCCAAGGCCGAGTAAGCCGTTCCCCGACTACGAAGCGAGAGGCCCGGTGCGCTGCACCGGGCCTCTCGCTTCAGCGTGGCGGGTGGACCTCCCGGATGTTCGCAATCTGGTAATGCGAATCTTTGAGCAGCGGTCTCAAGAGGGTGTTCAATCGTTCGAGCGAAGCGCCGTCCACGCGAATCTCCGCATCCGCGAGCCGCTGCTTTCCTTCGGGGCCCAATTCGAGGTCCACGATGAAGCGCGCGGTGGTCGTGCTCCGTATCTCGTCGACCGGCACCGTCCATCCCGCTTGCGCCGCAATCCGGTCGAGTTCGCGAAGCATGACGCGTCGCGAGGACATGATTGCGACCTGGAGATCGACGACCCGGCCACTCGCGTCCGCGTGGATGGTGAGTGCCCCCTCGTTGGCCCCAAACCGCGAGAGGAAAGGCACCTGGCTGAGATCCATCCGGATCGTCCGGGTTCCGTGGATGAGATCGATGGTTTGCATCGCGACTTACCTCGCTGCCTGTTCTTCACGCGCGTCCGCGTTCTGCTTGGCGGGATCCTGGACGTTGTCGACGTCGGTCTCTATCCGTCGTCCGATGCCGACCTGAACCCCGGTGCCGAAGACGTCGAACCCGAAGCTGAACTCGTCCGTCTTGGTCGCCTTGATGTCCGTGACCTCCAGCTTCTCGTTGGGATCCGGACTCGCCAACGATTGGGCCAGGTTTCCGAGTGCCGCCATGGGGTTGTCGCCTGCCTGTTGCTTGAAGTTCGCGAGCGCTTCGTCGGTGTACGAACGGGTGATGGTCACCGCATCGGATTCCTCCACCTGGGCCATGAAGGCGTCGTCGAGACGACCCATCACGTCCTTGTCGCCGATCCCCGTGAACTTGGATGAGCTCATCTCCTCGGTCACGTCGATTCCCTGGAGTTCCCCGTCCTTGAGGGTGATGGCGATCGTACGGTTGGCTTCCGCACTCGCACCGCCACCCAGATCCCCGACGGTTGACGCCGTGGCTTGAGCGTCACCTTGAACGTTGAGGTAAACCGTGGTCTCGCCCGAGCGGAAGTTGTGATCCGCACCGACGCTCACCTCGCCGCTGAGCCCCGCAGTGAGCTCGCCGAGGTCCAAGCCGGCTTGCTCAAGGGCCAGTCCGGCGGCTGTGCCCTTGAGGCCGAAATCGTCACCTTCGGTCTCACCGGTAGCCTCGGCATCGTCGCTTTCGTCAATGACCCTGTTACCCGTTGCCTTGAGCTGGCCGTCCTTGTCCTCGGTGCCCAGAATCCGCGCCTCGCCCCCCATGCCGTGGGCGTCCTCGTCAATGTTCCCGATGGTGGCGCTAGCAGAGGCCTGGGCCGTCGCGTAGATGCCGGCCTCGCCCCGGATCGCCGTGAGGTGACTGCCAAAGGCCGCCGCTGCCTTTGCGGCATCCGGCGCGGCAAGCACGCCGATGCCTGGCAATGCTGTCTTGGCGGTGGCGCCGAGAATGCCGGTCAGGTCTTGCATGTCCTGCTGGGAATTCGGGTCGAAGGTGAAGGTGAACTCCGCCTCGGCCTGAACTCCGGCCTCCACTTCCGCCGAGGCTCCAAGTTCGCCTCCTGGGTTGATGTCGTTGCCGTAAAGCGAGTCGGGGCCCTTCTTGGTGGAACCTGCGACGCCAAACTCGGCAGAGAGCCCAACGCCGGCATTGGCGTCCACGAGCAGGGTGACCTCGAGTTCCGTCGGGGGCTGTCCGTGTTCGTCGAGGGGCTCGAGCTTCGGATTGCCATTCGCGTCGGTGGCCGGAACGCGCTTGATCGATAGCTCTGCCCCTACGCCAAGTTGCACGCCGTTGATATTGGCATCCGCGTCCAGCTTCACGAAGGCCGATTCGCCGACTTCCAGGCGGTTGGTCACCAGATCGCCGAGGACGCCGGTCTTTTCCTGGGAGTACTCGGTGTCGGTTCCTAGCGGGGATCCATCGATCGCCTGGTCAACGACCTTGAAAGTCTGCTCACCGGCCCAGCTGGCGAAGTCCCCGACCTGCTTGGCGGCGGCGTCCATGACGGCGTCGACCCCATCCACCGTCGCGTCGAAGAGTTCGGTCGCCTTGTCCCAGACCCCACCGAGGAAGTTGCCAGCATCCGCAAGTCGCTTTTCGAACCAGTTCTTATTTTCGTACTCGTGGCTACCCTCCAGAGCTTCCACGGCGAGGTCCCCTGCCTTGTCGAGGAGCGCTTCCGAAGCAGCAGCGGCCGTCTCCATGATCGCCGCGGCACGAGAATCGGCTTGCGCCATGATCGTTGCCTGGTCATCGGGCGCCTTGTCTGCAGCCAGCGTTTCCGCCTGTTGGATCAGCTTGTCGGCTTCTTCGCTGGCCACCGTGAGCAGCTGCCCGGACTTCTCAGTGGCCTGCTTCTGGATCTCAGCGACCTTCTCCTTGGTTTCCCCCGATGCATCGGGGTACTGCTTCTCCGCTTCCGCGAGACGATCCTGCATGCCGCTCGCCTTGGCCGCGGCTTCCGCCTTGGCGGCATCGAGGCCGGGAGTCTTGGCCCGCGTCTCCGCCTTGGGTTCGGGGCCCTCGTAAGCGGCCGTGACGCCTTGAAGGCGAGCAGTTTCAGCTGAAAGCGGCTGGGTCTTTGCCGACTTGTATGCTTCCTGGCGCTCTTCCGCATGGGCGGAAGCCTTTTGATCGGCGGCTGCCTTTCGGGCTGCCTCGGCGGCTTTCCGTGCCGCTTCTTGAGCCGCCTTTCTGGCAGCTTCCTCGGCGGCTTTCCGTGCGGCTTCCTCGGCGGCCTTACGTGCAGCTTCCTGCGCGGCTTTCCGGGCGGCTTCCTGGGCGGCGAGATCGGCAGTCCGGCCGCGGCCACCAGGTGCATTTACCATGACGACCTCCTTTGAAGGCGGAACCCCTCCTAGGGAGTCTTTACCCTTGCCAAGGAGGCCATCGTCTGGCTTACTGAATCCTTAATGAACAAATATTGATCACAAACATGCCCTTGCTTGTCTCTTAAGCGGAGGATGACGTTGCGGAAGGCATGGCCTGCTCGAGAACCCGTTAAAAGGAGCTGACCTGGTAGCGAAGCGGGTGAAAACCGGGGGGCTTGTTGGCGGAAAAGGAAGGGAGTATTATTTAACCAGGTTTTAATTCCGGCACAAAGGCGTGTCCTCGTGGAACCTCTGGGAAAAGGACCCGACTGCTAGAAGGAGGCCAACCTTGGCAAACATCGCGAAGAACCTGACGGAGCGCATCGGCCGCACGCCGCTCGTAGAACTGACCAAGGTCACGCAGGGCTGCCAAGGCCGCGTGGTGGTCAAGCTGGAGTCGTACAACCCGGCGTCGAGCGTCAAGGACCGGATCGGCTGGAGCATGGTTCGCGATGCCGAGGAGCGTGGCCTCATCACGCCCGGCAAGACTGTCCTGGTGGAGCCGACCTCGGGCAACACCGGGATCGCACTGGCGTTCGTCGCGGCGGCCCGGGGTTACCGCCTGATCCTGACGATGCCCGAGACCATGAGCCAGGAGCGCCGCAACATGCTGCGCGCGTATGGCGCCGAGCTGGTGCTCACCGAGGGCCCTGCCGGCATGAAGGGGGCGATCGCCAAGGCCCAGCAGATCGTGGCCGAGACTCCGAACGCCTACACGCTTGGCCAGTTCGACAACGCGGCCAACCCCAAGGTCCACCGGGAGACCACGGCCGTCGAGATCTGGGAGGACACCGACGGGGCCGCGGACGTCATCGTCTCGGGCGTCGGCACCGGCGGCACCCTGACCGGCATCTACCAAGCCCTGAATCCGAAGAAGGCCAGCATGCGCTTCGTGGCGGTCGAGCCGACCGAAAGTCCCGTGCTTGCGGGAGGACAGCCCAGCCCTCACAAGATCCAGGGCATCGGTGCCGGCTTCGTGCCGAGCATCTTCGACACGACCTTGCTCGCTGGCCTGCGCGACGGCTCGCTGGGCGAGATCGCCCAGGTCAGCAGCCAGGACGCGATTGAGATGACCCGGCGCCTGGCCACCGAGGAAGGCGTGCTGGTCGGCATCTCGTCGGGCGCGGCCGTCCAGGCGGCCGTTCGCATCGCCAGCCGTCCGGAATCGGCCGGCAAGCTGATCGTCGCGGTCCTGCCGGACTTCGGCGAGCGTTACCTCAGCACCCCCGCCTTCAGCGAGCAAGCCGCTCCGAACGCGGGCCAATCGACTCCGACTGCAATCTAGCGAGGCGATCGTGTTCCGTTCCATCCGGGAAAGTCTGGACGTCGTCTTCGAGAAGGATCCCGCCGCCAAGAGCTGGCTGGAGGTTCTGCTCTGCTATCCGTCGCTGCACGCGATGGCCTTCCACCGCCTGGCGAATCGCCTGCACCGGCTCGGGGTTCCCCTGATCCCCCGGCTGGTTTCTCAGTTCTCGCGCTTCATGACGGGGATCGAGATTCATCCGGGGGCGACCATCGGTCGGCGCTTCTTCATCGATCACGGCATGGGCGTCGTGATCGGCGAGACGGCGGTGGTGGGCGACGACGTCATGCTTTACCACCAGGTCACGCTCGGAGGCACGGGCAAGGACACGGGTAAGCGCCACCCGACCCTCGAGGACGGCGTCGTCGTCGGGGCCGGGGCCAAGATCCTGGGGAACATCACGGTCGGGGCCCATGCCCGGATCGGCGCGGGGTCCGTGGTCCTTCGGGACGTGCCGGAGCGCGCGACGGTGGTCGGCATTCCCGGCCGGGTGATTCCCGTGAAGGGTTCCGAGAGCCCGGAGGACGCCCGTGAGGCGTCAAAGCAGGATCCGGAGGCCGAAGCCATCAAGGCCCTGCTGGAAAGGGTCTACCGGCTCGAAGAGGCCGTCTGCGCCACGGGGGCTCCCGGAGCGGCGTCCGCGCCGCATGCGCCCTTGCCCGAGGTCGAGGACTTCATTCACGGCGCGGGAATCTAGTGGGGTCTAGGCGCTTCCTGCCAGGGTGAAGCGGGCGGCTCCGGTTTGCTGCACGCGCTGTTCCACCAGCTCGACGAACATGCCGATCAGGTCGGGATCCCACTGGGTCCCCCGGTACTCCGTGAGGATCTCGAGGCTCTGGGCCACCGGCATGGCGGGCCGATAGCAGCGCGTCGAGGTCATGGCGTCGAACGCGTCCGCGATGGACACGATGCGCGCCATCAGGCTGGGCTCGTCGCGCCGGAGCCCGTCGGGGTAGCCGCGCCCGTCCCAGCGCTCGTGGTGATGGCGAATCATCGGGATCAGCGGATCCGCGGCGGGCATGGCCAGCAGGAGCTGGGAGCCGATTTCCGGATGCAGCTTCATGTGCGCGTACTCGGCATTGGTCAGCGCGCCTTCCTTGAAGAGCACCGCGTCCTGAATGCCAATCTTGCCCAGGTCGTGAAGGAAACCGCCCTTGTAAAGGGTGGCCAGGTCGGGCTTGTTCAGGCCGACACGGCGGCCCAAGGCGAAGGCGTACTCGGCGACTCGCCCCCCATGTCCTTCGGTGTAGGGATCCTTGGCCTCGATGGCTCGGGCCAGCGAAAAGACGAAGTCGTCAGAGCGGGAGGCACCTGAAGCCTGCAGGGTCTGGCGCACCGAGGTGGCCACCAGGGCAGCCAGGACGCTCAGGAAGGGGAGGTCGTCGCGACTGTAGGGGCTGGACGCGCGAGACACGAAAAGCATCGCGCCAAAGGTCTCGCCATGCTCGCCGAACAACGGTAGAGCCAGGATCCCCTGGGCGTCATCGATGCCAAGCATTGGCGATCGGCCGGCCAGCGTGGCGGAGGCGAGGTCATCCAGAACGAGGCGCTCCCCAGAACGGATGACCCAGCCGGGCAGGCCGTTGGGCAGGGGAATGGACGCATCGAAGAGGAATGAGGGAGGACCGTTTCGGTCTCCGCGCCAGAGCGCGTAGCTCTCGCGCTCGGGATCGCAAAGCGATAGCAGGAAGGCGTCGAAGGGGACCAGCCCCTCCGCATGCCGCACGAGCGTGTCGACGAAAGCAGGCATGTCGTGCGCCGCGGCCAGCGCGGCCGAGATCTCCATCAGAACCGAGAGCTGCTTCATGGGCCCCTCCCTCCGGATGCCTCGCTAGGCCTTTTCATTCTATTCCCATGCGATGCGCTTGCGTATCCCCTGAGAGGTCACGTTTTGTGAAACCCGCGTTGCTGCTAGGTTAAGGAACGGCTAGTCACCTGGAAGACAGGAAGTTTTCAGCGAATCTTCAGCCAAGCGAGGCAGCGCTCCGTTTACAATCCTCCTACCGTCCCGTACGATGGTGGTTATTCCAATCCGCAATAGGAGAATCCAGCCTTGAAGCCATTTTTCACCCTAAGCGTCGTCCTTGCTTCCACGGTCTCCCTTTCGGCGCCGGCCTGGGCCAGCCTCGCTTCGGAAACGTTCACCGATGTCCCCGATGGCCACTGGGCCCAGGAAGGCATCGCCGAACTGGCCATCAAGCGGGATATGATGCGCGGGTACCCGGATGGCACCTTCCGGGGCGACCTGCCGTTCACGCGCTTCCAGTTCGCCCTGGCGATGAAGGAGCTGATCGACGAGCTCGAGCGGATCTCCAAGACGAGCCTGCGCTCGGACACCCCCTGCCTCAACACCTATGCCGATCTCAACGGAGCGACGGAGCGCGACGTGGTCCTCGAGATCGCCAATGCCTACTGCCTCTTCGAGGGCGTGCCCGGCATCCAGCCCAACCGCTTCAACCCCAACGGTCAGGTCTCGCGCTCCGAGGTCTCCAAGGTCATCGCCAACTTGATGCAACTGGCCGACCAGAAGGACATCATCCGGCCGCGTCCCGGCAAGGACTACACCTTCAGCGACGTGACCCGCAAGAACTGGGCCTACGAGGCCATCGAGCAGGTCTCGGATCAGTACGGGGTCATGATCGGCTTCCCCGACGGGACGTTCCGCCCGGATGATCAGCTAACCCGCTACCAGTTCGCGCAGGCGGGCTTCCAGACGGTCCCCCTGATTCGCCAGCTGGTTGCCAAGACCCTCGAGGAAAAGACCACCGAGCGCGCCATCGAGCTCTCGCGGCTCTGGCAGCAGCGCACTCCCTGGCACGTCGATGCCCGCCTCGGCACGCTGGGCGCCGGCCTTCGCTGGATCGGCTACCCCAACTCGTTCGTGATGGCCGATTTGCGGGGCATCTTCAACCAGGCGAACCCCCTGATCGACGCGCAGTTCGGCTGGTGGCCGACAACCTACATGCTCGGCCAGGTGCATCTGCAGCCCTACCTCGCGCCGCGCCTCGCCTATGAGTCGGTTGCGGGTCCGTACCTCGGCCTTGGACTGGGTCTGGCGACCTACTGGCGTCCCAGCATGGAGTGGGGCTTCGCCCTCAACCTCCGTAGCGGCTACACCCTGGCGCCCCAGGCGGGTGGCCTCGGTCAGGGGGGGCCTGGCTTCCTGCTCGACACGGCTGACCTCGAGGCCGAGTACTACCTCAACCCGACCTTCGCCATCGTGCCGGGCATCAGCCTCTACCAGGATCCCCGCAGCAACGGCGCGCTCGACGCCGCGGTCAAGCTCGGCCTGCACCTGCCTTTCTAACCGATTATTCCAAAGCAGCGAGGCCCCACCCGACCGGGTGGGGCCTCGCTGCTTTGGAATGGGCTCTAGCGGAGGGTGCTGACCGGCTGGCGCAGCCGCTTGTACAGCATCTCGAGCGCGCGCTGGGATGCGAAGTGCTTCACCTTCTCGCGCGGATGGCCGCCGAACCGGAAGGAGGCCACCTCCGTGCCGTCGGGGCCGGCAAGGGCCACGTAGGCGTGTCCGACATCCGAGTCCGGCGTGTTGGGACCCGCGCCGGCGTAACCCGTGACTCCGAGGCCCCAGGTGGCACCGGTGAGGTTGCGGATGGCCTCGGCGATCGCCTGGGTGACCTCCGGGCTAACGTGGCTGTACCGGTCGACGAACTCTCGGCTCAGCCCCAGCGCCCGAACCTTCTCGGCCACCTGATAGCAGACCGAACCCCCGACGAAGTAGTCGGACGCCCCCTGGATATCCGTGATGCGGCTGGCGACCAGGCCGGCCGTCATGGACTCGGCCACGGCCAGGGTTTCAGCGCGTTCGCGCAGCAGACTGCCCACCACCTCGGGAAGCGTCTGGTCGTCCGAACCGAAGTAGAACGCCCCCAGCCGGGTCATGATCTCGGCCACCACGGGCTCGAGCATGCGCTCGGCTTCCGCGGAGCTTGCCGCCTTGGCGGTCACGCGCAGGTGCACTTCCCCCGAGCCCGCGTAAGGGGCGACGGTGGGGTTCGCATTCGCTTCGAGGTCACTGACCCGTTCGGAGAGGTCCGCCTCGGTGATGCCCACGAACTTCAGCAGGCGCGACCGGATGGTCGATCCGGTGAGGCGAGCGAGGTAGCCGCGCGCCCATGTCTCCCACATCTGGCTGAGCTCGTACGGCACGCCGGGAAAGGTCATCATGCGCTTCTCGCCGCGGCTCACGACCACGCCGGCGGCGGTTCCCGCCGGGTTGGGAATCAGCTCCGCCGAAGCCGGGAACATCGCGAGCTTCCTTTCGGATTCCGTGAGCTTGCGGCCCTTCTCGGCGAAGGAGGCCGAGACCCGCGCGAAGACGTCCTCGTGGAAGACGAGCGGATCCCCCACGAACGTGGCCACCATCTCGTGGGTGAGGTCGTCGGCCGTGGGGCCGAGGCCCCCGGTGCAGATCACCAGGTCCGCACGCTCCCAGGCGAGCGTCATGGCGGCCTGGATGCGTTCGGGATTGTCGCCGACGGTCGTGACGGTGTAGAGGTCGATGCCAAGCATCGCGAGCTCGCGGGCGAGGTAGGTCGCGTTCGTGTTGACCACCTGACCGATGAGCAACTCGGTCCCGATGGTCAGGATCTCAGCACGCATGCTAGTAGGTTCCGAAGGTGCGATCGCCGGCGTCCCCGAGCCCGGGAACGATGTAGCCCTTCTCGTTGAGGCCGTCGTCCACGCTAACGGTCAGGACGGGCACGTCCGGGTGTTCCTGGTGAACCCGCTCGACGCCCTCGGGCGAGGCGATCAGGCAGAGGAACTTGATCTTCGTGACGCCCCGACGCTTGAAGAGGTCGATGGTGGCGACGGCGGAGCCTCCGGTGGCCAGCATCGGGTCGATGATGAGCACGGTCGTCTCGGGAGGGTAGGCGTCCGGAAGCTTGACGTAGTACTCGACCGGCGTGAGCGAGGTCTCGTTGCGATAGAGGCCGATATGGCGGACTTCCGCCTCGGGCAGCAGCTCCATGGCGGATTCGACCATGGCGAGGCCGGCGCGCAGGATGGGGGCCACCACGATGGGGCGGTTGCCGAGGGTGCGGCTCTTGGCGATGCCCAGGACCGTCTCGACGTCGACCGGATCGGTCTCGAGGTCGCGGGTGGCTTCGAGGATCAGGAACTTGGCGAGCTCGCGGGCCCGCTGCCGGAAGCGGCTGGTCGGGGTATGGCGATCGCGGAGGTCGGCGAGGGCATGGTGTACCAGCGGGTGGTCGAGGATCACGGTCATGGGGGAAGTGACTTGGGACATGGGGGTGCTCCTTACACCGTGGGGTTTTTCCAGATATTGCGGGTTTGCCAGAGGTACTCGATTCCGGAGCCGATGGTGAAGGCGATGGCGAGCCACCAAATGCCCTGGGAGACGGGCATCAGGGCGGGAAGCGCGTCACTGGCCAGTAGCAGAACGATGGCGACCATCTGGGTGACGGTCTTGAGCTTGCCCCAGATGCTGGCCGAGAGCACGATGCCGGCGTTGATGGCGGCGGCGCGCAGGCCGGTGATCAGGAACTCGCGGCTGAGTACGACGGTGACGGTCCAGGCCGGAATGACGCCCTGGTAGGTGAGACCTGCCAGGGCGGCGGTGACGAGGATCTTGTCGACGAGTGGATCGAGGAGGGCGCCGAGCGCGGAGGTCTGGTTCAGCTTGCGGGCGAGGTAGCCGTCGACCCAGTCGGTGCCGGAGGCAAAGGCGAAGAGGCCAAGCGCCCACATGGCGTGACCCCCCTCGAGGGCGATCGCCAGCGGAATGATCAAGGCGAGCCGGACGAGGGTGATCACGTTGGGCAGGGTCATGGCGCGACGACTTCCCCGTGCAGATCGTAGGCCTCGGCCTTGGTGATGCGCACTGGAACCACCTCTCCTGCGAAAACCGGCCACTCGGAGGTGGCGAAAGTGGTGCCATCGATCTCGGGCGCGTCGCGGTGGGTGCGGCCCACCAGGCGGCCCGTGTCGGTCTCGACGCCCTCGACCAGCATCGGAATCACCGTGCCGACGAGGCTCTCGTGGAGGGCCAGCGAAACCGCCTGCTGCTCGCGCATGACGGCGGCGCGCCGGCGATCCCGCTCGCGCTTGGGCACGACGGGCTTCATCGTGTAGCCGGGAGTACCTTCCTGGGGCGAGTACGCGAAGGCACCGACGTGGTCCATCTTGAGGGTCCGGACGCTCTCCAGCATGTGCTCGTGGTGATCCTCGGTCTCGCCGGGGAAGCCGGTGATGAAGGTGGTGCGGATGACCAGGTTGGGATGCCGGTCGCGCATGCGATGGATGAGCTCGTCGACGGGCTCGTGGCGCGGCCGGCGCATGGCCTTCAGCATGTCGGGATGCGTGTGCTGCAGCGGCATGTCGAGGTAGGGCACCACCTTGGGCAGGCGGGCCATCGTGTTCAGGAGGTCATCCGACATGTAGTTGGGATAGGCGTAGAGCACGCGGATCCACTCGGCGCCGGGGACCTCGTCAGAGAGGCGCTCGAGCAGACGGGGCAGCTGGAAGCCGCCGCCCTTCTCCTGGCCGTAGCGGGTGGTGTCCTCGGCGATCAGGACGAGTTCCTTGACGCCGCCCTCGGTGAGCATCTTGGCCTCGTCGATGATGGTGTCCATCGGGCGCGAGGCGTAGCGGCCGCGCAGCTGCGGGATGATGCAGAAGGTGCAGGCGTGGTCGCAGCCCTCGGAGATCTTGAGGTAGGCCGAGGGGCCGATGGTGGTCAGCAGGCGCGGCAACAGGACCTGGACCGGGGCCTTGGCCTTGTCCTGGACCATGGCGAAGCGTTCGCCTTCCTGCACGCGACTCACGACGTCGACGATCTGGTGGAACTCCGAGGTGCCAATCACGGCGTCGACCTCGGGAAGCTCGGCGAGCAGGTCGCCCTTGTGGCGCTGGACCAGGCATCCCGTGACGATCAGCTTCTTGGAAAGCGTGCCCAGGTCGAGAATCGTCCGGATGGACTCCCGCTGAGCCTCGTCGATGAAGGAACAGGTATTCACCAGGAGGACGTCGGCCTCCGACTCATCGGAGACCATCTGGTAGCCGGACTGCGAGAGCAGACCGAGCATGTTTTCGGTATCGACGGTGTTCTTGGAGCAGCCGAGGCTGACGATTCCAACCTTCGTGGACACAGGATGCCTTTCTAGAACGCTATTGGACGCCCCGTCCGAGGACGATGTCCTCGGGGGCGCCGGTCTGACCCGGCGTGTAACTGTAATTTACCAGGCGCGGGCCCGATGCGGTGCCGAACGTCGTGCCGTCCAGCTGGGGGAAGACGACCACTTCGTTGGAGCCGTAAAGCGCGGCCCAGAGTTCGGTTCCCTGGCCGTTGAGCGCGAGCGCCTGCGGTTGCCGGACCTTGTTGCCCGATCCCGGCGGGGTCACCCCCTGCGGGGTGCCGGCGGTGTTGGTCGAGAGGTCAATGGCCGCGACGGAGCCGATGTCGGGAAGCGAGACGAAGGCGGCAGGCTTGTCGAGGCTGGAGGAGACGACGACGTCCCATGCCGGCGACGTGAGCGTGATGGGCGTGGCGGCCCCGGTGCCGAGGTCGACGGACCAAAGGGTCGCGCGGCCGCGATCCGTCACGAGAAGCCGGTTACCGTCCGCCGTGACGGCGCCCTTCCAGAGCTTGGTGCCGCCGCTGATCGTGAACTTGTTACCCGTTTGCTGGCCCTTGAGGACCACGATCTCGCCGGCCGGGGCGCTCGGCGTGTTGGCATTCCCCTCCGAGATGACGTAGGCCTCCGTGCGGCGGCTGCTCGTGGAGCTGATCGGGTGGGTAGCGACGCCGCGGGGCATGAAGTTCGGGTAGGCGGAGGCCTCGAACGTGAACTCTTTGACGCGCGAGCGCGACTCGGTGTCGATCAAGGCGACGGTCTTGCTACCGGTGTTGGTGACGTAGAGGTTGCGACCGTCCGGATCGATGGCGAGGTCCCAGGGGCGGTCACCCGACGAGACCGCCACTTCCATCTGACGCGTGCGCAGGTTCAGGAAAGAGACGGTGTTGGTGGAGTGGTTGGCGACGTAAAGGTATTCCCGGTCGGAGCGCGGGTTGATCGCCATGTTGGCAGGTGCGGATCCCGCAGGAATCGCGTCTCCGGTCGGAGTGCGCTGGATGAGGCTCACGACGGAGACCTGGTCCAGCGACTGCATGCTGATGTAGGCCAAAAGGGTCGCGGGATTGCCTTTAACCGCGCCACCGAGGATTGAGCACCCCGTCAAGCTTACAGCCAACGGGATTACCGCCCATTTGAGGGTGTTAAACACTCGCATCCGCTGGAATTCCTCCTGTCTCGTCTCCGGCTATCATACCAGAGTCCCTCCTCAATCGGTAGCCCGGCTGTGATCCCGGCACTCGGGCACATTCAGGATAAGCTGGGAAGGATGGCGGCAAGGGCGTCGAGGACCTCCGGGTCGAAATGCTGGCTGTCGCGCATGGCCTTCAGCGCTTCGAGCGGGCCATGCGCTTCGCGGTAGGTCGTTCCGGTGGTCATGCCCACGAAGGCCTCCGCGACCGCCAGCACCCGGGCCAGCAGCGGGATCTCGGTCCCGCGCAGGCCGTCGGGATAGCCCGTGCCGTTCCAGCGCTCATGGTGGTGGCGCACGACCGGCACGACGTCGCGCAGGCTCGAGGTCGTACCGATGAGGCGGGCGCCGACGGTAGGATGCGTTTCGACCACCCGACGCTCTTGCTCGGTCAAGCGGGCGGGCTTGCGAAGGATGGCGTCGGGGATGGCGACCTCGCCGATGTCATGCAGCAGCGAGGCTTGCTGCAGCACGGCGAGCTCGGATGCGTCGAGGCCAAGCTGCTGGCCGATGGTGTGGACGGTCTCTGCAATCCGCTGGTTATGCGAGCGGTGCTCGTCATCGTTGGCTTCCAACGCCCAGACCATGGTCATGAGCGCGTCGAGGTAGCCTTCCTGACGGCGAACGTCCTGCTGGATGCGCTCGAGGGTCACCGACGCCTGCGAGGCAAGGCGGCGTCCCAGGCGCTCGGCATTCGTCGTGAAGTGCTCTGCATCGCGGCTGACCAGGAGCAAAAGCCCCATGGGCCGGGCCTGGTGCGCCAGGGGGAAGCATGCCAGCGCCTGGCCTTCCGTCCATTCCGCCAGTCGCTCGAAGCCAGGCGCGCCCGCGTCGAGAGCGAGCACGCGACTCTGCCCGGAGGCGACCGCCTCGCCCAGGGGACCCGCTTCGGGCGGGATGATCCAGCCGATCGCCTCGGTGAGGGGCATGCCATGGCTGGCCCGCAGACGCAGGCCGCCCTGGGTATCACTGAGTAGGACCATGGCCACGTCCGAGCGGGTCCCCTCGACGGCGATCTCCATCAGGATCGACAGGGCCTCGTCGAGCTCCTCGACCCGGGTCATGCGCTCCTCCAAGCGGTGCGTCAGCGTCATCTCACGGTTCAGGTCCTGGTAGAACGTGTGCCAGACCTGGGATACCGCGAGGCGCAGGCTCTGCGTGAAGCTCTCGACGCTCTCCATGACGAGCAGGCGATCCTGAGGCGAGAAGGGAGCCTTCTGCACATGCTGGCGGATGCTGTCGCAAAGCGCCAGGATCACCGATTCGCTCTGCGTGAGCGAGATGCCGCGCGAGATCAACTGGCCCACTCCCAGGCGTACCAGCCGGAAAAGAGGTCCCTGGGGCTCGGGGCCTTCCTCGGCGGCCAGGTGGGCCGTCAGGCGACGGATCAGCGCCTCCAGGGCCGCGCGCCAGCGTTCGACCTCGGCCTCCTCCATGGGGACTTCGAGGTCGCTGAGGCGGCGGCGCAGCTCGGCGGCGTGGACGTCCAGCCCGCGATGAAGGTACTCCTGCCATGCGGGCAAGTCGAGGGCCTTGCCTGCCCGTGCCGGGGCGCGCTTGGGAAGTTCGCCAGTCACCGAGGGTGGCTTGTCGACGAGGACCGCCAGCGCGTCGGGCGCACTGGCGACGCAGACCCGGTCCCTGCCGCCATGCTTGGCCTCGTAAAGAGCCGCATCGCTAAGGTCGATCAGCTCTTCAGGCTTGATCTCGCTGGCGAGGCTGGCGGCTATCCCGATGGAGGCGGTGACCTGGACCGGGGTTTGTCCCCGTCCCCAGAAGGGGTGGCGCGCCAGGTTCTTGCGGATGCGCTTGGCGACTTCGAGTGCTTGCTCGGTGGTGGTCTCCGGCAAGATCACGGCGAACTCCTCGCCCCCGTAGCGCGCCACGACGTCGGTCTCGCGCGTCGAGTCCCGGAGGATCTGTCCGACCGAGCGCAGGACCTGGTCGCCCAGCAGGTGGCCGTGCGTGTCGTTGAAGCGCTTGAAGTGGTCGATGTCGAGCAGCATCAGGGCCACCGAGTAGCCGAATCGCGGAGCCCGGCGGAACTCGGACTCGAGCTGGCGCTGGAAGTAGCGCCGGTTGTAGACGCCCGTCAAGCCGTCGGTGATTGCCAGCTGCTGAGAGGCCTGGTACAGCTGGGCGTTGCGGATGGCGACCGCCGCATGACTGGCGATGACGGTCAGCATGCGCTCGCTCTCGGCGGGAAAAGGGCCCGGCGCATGCTTGGCAATGGCGATGACGCCCAGGGTGTCGCCTTCGGAGGCGATGGGGATGGCCAGCAGGGCGCGCTGTCCAAGCAGGGCGGGATGGGCCTCGGGGTCGAGCGACTCGACATGCAGGGGCGCGTTGGATTCAGCGACACGACCCAGCGGACCCTCGCCCAGCGGGATCGGCGGAATCCGCTTGCTGGAAGGCTCCGCGGAGAGGGGCTGCGCCTGCAGCATCTGGGTGGAGTCATCCTTGAGGAAGATCAGGCAGTCATCGCACGTGACGACCTGCCGGATCTCGGATCCGATCAGCACCATGGTCTGCCCGAGGTCGATCTGCGAGCTGATCCGCTGGGCGATCTGATGCAACAGGGAGAGTTCCTGGTGGGCTTGCGCCAGTTCCTGCTGCTGCTGGTGCATCTTGAGGTAGAAGACGATGAGCCCTCCTGAGACCAGCAATGGCATGAGCAGGAGGCCCGCGCCGAGCACGCCTTGCGTGTGATAGAGCAGCACCATGAGCGCGGCGAGCGGGCCGAGCATCAAGGTGCTCAGCAGCTCCCATCGGTCGTCTTCCCAGAGATACCGGAAGACCGGCCCGCCCTTGACCAGGGCGAGGTAGCCGTTGACCAGGGTGACGTTCACGACGAGGTAGGCGAGGGTGGCGGCGAGGAAGGCCGGGACGTTGCCGATGGTCAGGGTCTCATCCGGATGGATCCCCGCCCATGCGAAGACGGCGTAGGTGGCGGCGTAGGAGAGGGTGTACTGGGCGAAGTTGAAGGCCGCCAGGGACCAGTGGCGGCGGTGCACCACGACGTGGGCGACCAGGGTGACCGCCAGCAGGATCGCGACCGTGGCAGAGAGGCCCATCATCAACAGGGACGCGAAGAAGATCGCGAAGCTGGTGGTCAGGCGTCCGCCGCGCGGCAGGGGCACGTCGACCAGCTCGGTGGCGATGCCCAGCACCAGCATGGCCCAGAAGACCCAGTGGTCAAGGGGAATCGCGCTGGTGGGAGCGATCCAGAGCCGCGCGGCCACCAGCATCCCGGCAAGCGTCACGGTGCGGAAATAGAGCTTGGAGAGGGCGGCGCGCTTGGTCACAGGCCTAAACACCATAAGCCCCGCCCCGGATGAGGCGAGGAACGATGGGGACGTTCGGGTTTCATTATAGCATCTCCGAGCGCCCGCCCGACGTTCAGGACCGATTTCCTTTGACGATTTGGCCTGAAGTCGGTAACATGGCAGATCGGGATTCTGAAAACCCTGATCCATTGCCCATCCGAGGAGCTAGTTTGAACGCAAAAATCCGTAATGTCGCCATCATCGCCCACGTCGACCACGGCAAGACCACCCTGGTGGACGGCCTGCTTCGGCAGTCGGGCGTTTTCCGCGCCAACGAAGTCGTTTCCGAGCGAGTCATGGACTCCGGCGACATCGAGCGCGAGCGAGGCATCACCATCCTCGCCAAGAACACCGCCGTCGAGGTCGACGGCCACAAGATCAATATCGTCGACACCCCCGGCCACGCCGACTTCGGCGGGGAGGTCGAGCGCGTCCTCGGAATGGTTGACGGCTGCCTGCTGATCGTCGATGCCTTCGAAGGCCCGATGCCCCAGACCCGCTTCGTGCTCCGCAAGGCGCTCGAGCAAGGCCTCAAGCCGATCGTCGTCATCAACAAGATCGATCGCCCCGGCGCCCGCCCCGAAGAAGTCGTCGACCTCGTGCTCGATCTCTTCATCGACCTCGGCGCGGACGATTCCCAGATCGAGTTCCCCGTGGTCTACGCCTCGGGCATCTCGGGTTTCGCGAAGCACAAGCTCGAGGACGAGTCCACCGACCTTCGCCCGCTCTTCGACGCCATCCTCAAGCACGTTCCCGCTCCCTTGGGCGACCCCGAGAAGTCCCTGCAGCTGCAGGTCACCACGCTCGACTACTCCGAGTACCTGGGCCGCATCGTGATCGGCCGCATTCACCACGGCACCATCAAGGCCACCGAGCCGCTGGTCCTGATTCGCGCCGACGGCACGATCACCAAGGGCAAGATCTCGAAGCTCTACACGTTTAGTGGCCTGAAGCGGGTCGAGGTCGAGGAGGCCAAGGCCGGTGACATCGTGGCCGTCGCGGGCTTCCCCGATGCCAACATCGGCGAGACCATCGCCAGCGCGAACGATCCCAAGCCGCTTCCGCTGATCCGCGTCGACGAGCCCACCCTGCAGATGACCTTCTCGGTCAACGACAGCCCCTTCGCGGGCCGCGAGGGCAAGTTCGTCACCAGCCGCCAGATCCGCGAGCGCCTCATGCGCGAGCTGGAGAGCAACGTCTCGCTGCGAGTCGACGAGACCGACTCCACGGACGCCTTCCTCGTCAGCGGCCGCGGTGAGCTTCACCTCGGCATCCTGGTCGAGACCATGCGCCGCGAGGGCTACGAGTTCCAGATCTCCAAGCCCAAGGTCATCTTCCGCGAGATTGACGGCCAGACCTACGAGCCCTTCGAGATGCTGGTGGTGGACGTTCCCGAATGGGCCGCCGGCACCTGCATCGAGCGTCTGGGCCAGCGCCGCGCCGAGATGCAGAAGATGGACGCCACCGGCGATCGCACGATCGTCGAGTTCCTGATTCCCGCCCGCGGCATGATCGGCTTCCGCAGCGAGTTCATCCGCGCGACCAAGGGCGAAGGCATCATGACTCACTCCTTCTTCGAGTACCAGCCGCACGTCGGCGAGATCGGCAGCCTCCGCAACGGTGTGCTGATCGCCCACGAGGACGGAGATTCGACGGCCTACGCCATCCAGAACCTGGAGGACCGCGGCCAGTTCTTCATCAAGCCTGGTGTCAAGGTCTACGCCGGCATGATCGTCGGCGAGCACAACCGCTCTCAGGATCTCGCGATCAACGTCTGCAAGACCAAGAAGCTCACCAACATGCGTTCGGCGGGCGGCGAAGAGCTGGTCCGGCTGACGCCTCCGGTGGACATGAACCTCGAGCGCGCCATGGAGTACATCAACGAGGACGAACTCGTTGAGATCACTCCGCTATCCGTGCGGCTGCGCAAGCAGAAGCTCAACGCGTTCAAGTAAAAGCCAGCGGGGCCCGGCGTTTGCCGGGCCCCCTCGCATGGTATGATTGCTACGTTCAACCCAACTTAGGAACTCGCTCATGTCGCTCGCCATCTACCCGGGGTCGTTCGACCCCATCACCAACGGACACCTCGATATCCTGGTGCGCGCCAGCCAGATCTTCGACGAAGTGATCGTGGCGGTGCTTCAGAACACCTCCAAGAATTGCATGCTGGACTTCCAGGAGCGGGTCGAGTTGATCCGCGAGGTGACGGCGGACATGCCGCGCATCTCGGTGGAGTCCTTCTCGGGCCTGACTGCCGATTACGCGCGTCTCAAGGGGGCGAAGAACCTGATCCGGGGCCTGCGCGCCGTGTCGGACTTCGATGCCGAGTTGCGAATCGCCCTGGCCAACAAGAAACTCAACCCGGAGCTCGAGACGGTCTTTCTGATGACCTCCTCGGAGTACCTTTTCCTGTCATCGAGCACGGTTCGTGAGATCGCCTCGCTCGGGGGGCCGACTACCGGCATGGTTCCCGAGCTCGTCGAGCGTCGCCTGCGCGAGAAGTTCGCGGAGCAGGTCGACAGGAGGAATGCGCTATCAATAAGCTAGAGCAAGCCCTCTTCGCCATCGAAGAGTTGGTCGTCAAGTGTCCCCGGATTCCCTTCAGCAGCCGTGCGCTGGTGGACGAGGATCGCCTGCTCGATCTCATCGAGGAGCTGCGCAACCTCATCCCGCCCGAGTTGCAACAGGCTCAGGAGGTCATGGCACAGCGCGATCAGATGCTCGCCGACGCCAAGCGCGAGGCGGACTTGATCGTGAACGAGGCGCGCCGCCAGGCGCATGCCATGACGGCGGATCACACCATCACCCAGGAGGCCCTCCTGGAGGCCGAGAAGGTCCGTAAGCAGCTCGAGCAAGACCTCACTCAGCAGCAGGCCGGCGCGGACCGCTACGCCGAAGAGCTGCTGGTCGACCTGGAAGCCAAGATCGCCCGGGCGCTCACGATCATCCAGAACGGGCGCACGATGCTGAACACCGACAAGGCCTAGCCCCATGGCACGCGTGGCAATCGCCCAGCTCTCCCCGGTGCTGGGCAACCTGGAACGCAACTTGCAGACCCACCTCGAGCGCATCGCCTCGGCCCGCGAGCAGGGCGCGGCCCTGATCGTCTTCCCGGAGCTGTCCCTGACGGGCTACTTCCTCAAGGACCTGACCTCCGAGCTGGCCATGGCCCCCGACCACCCGGTGCTGGCTCGCCTCGCCGAGGCCAGTCGCGACATCGACATCGTCGCGGGCTACATCGCCCTCGAGGACGATCATGCCTACATCGCGGCCGGCTACTGGTCCAAAGGCCGGCTGGTTCACCGGCATCACAAGGCCTACCTGCCCACCTACGGCATGTTCGAAGAGGGACGCTTCGTCTCGGCCGGTTCCAAGCTGCGGGCCTTCGACGCTCCCCTGGGACGCTCGGCGATGCTCATCTGCGAGGACCTCTGGCATCCGTCGACGGTCGGGATCGTTTCGGTGGACGGGGCGGACTTGCTGATCGGCATCGCGGCCTCGCCGGCGCGCGGATTCGAGGGCGATCGCCCCGATTCCGCCCGCGTCTACGAGCAGATGACTGAGCTTTATGCCCGCCTCTACGGCCTCAACGTCATCTTCGCCAACCGGGTCGGCTTCGAGGACGGCATCGGCTTCTGGGGCGGCTCGCGAATCGTCGATGCCTTCGGCAACGAGCTGGTCCGCGCCCCCTACTTCGAGGAAGCCCTCATCGTGGCGGATGTGGACCTCACGGCCAGCGCGCGCGCCCAGCGGTTGATGCCCTTGACGCGCGACGAGCGCCCCGACCTCACGATCGCGGAGCTTCAGCGGGTCCTGGCGAAGCGCGCCGAACGCGCTTAACCATGTGCGTCGGTCACATTTTTCGAGCAAGTTCCCCCTTAAACTAAGATCGCATGTAGTTTGGTCGCAACGGCGATGCTGAAGGAGGACCTCGATGGCTTTCGACTCGGAGAATCCCTCGACTCAGCCCGTGAACGGGCTCGAGAATGCCTACAAATCCGGTGGGCGCCTGAGCGAGGACAACCCCGAAATCGTCGCGATCTTCCAGCAACTCAAGAACCTCCGCGAGGCCGACCGCAGCCTGCGATCCCTGCGCCGGACCATGACGCTCGATAACATGCCGGTCCTGGAGCCGATCGTCGAGGAGGAACTCGAGGAAACCGTCGCGGAGGCGGCCCCCGAGGCCCCACGCAACGATCTCGAGCAGCTGCTGGAATCGTTCGTCGAGCTCAAACAAGAGAAGTCGACGCTGGAAGCGCGCTTCGCCCAGATGATGGACGCCGTCGGGCAGCTTCAAGACACGGTGCAGAAGCAAGCGGCAGAAATCGAGCAGCTCAGAAACCGATAACCCCTTCCAAGCCCCCCGAAAGCTC
>JAKFCW010000056.1:0-13384 GCA_036676455.1 Candidatus Sericytochromatia bacterium | reverse complement strand
CTCCTTCGCCTGGTCTCCCGGTACCAGGAGGTGAAGGCGGCTACTCCCGATCGCATCGAGATCGGCGACCTGGTCATCGACACCGCCCGCCACGAGGTCACGATCGCGAGCAAGGTGCTCAACCTCACGCTCAAGGAGTACGAGCTCCTCAAGCTTATGGCCCTCAATGCCAACAAGGTGCTCTCTCGTGAGTTCCTGATCGAGCAGGTCTGGGGCTACGACTTCACCGGCGAGGGCCGCACCGTGGACGTCCACATCCACTGGCTGCGCGAGAAGATCGAGAAGGATCCCAACAACCCCATGCGGATCCAGACCGTGCGCGGCGTGGGCTACCGCTTCGAGCGCCGCACCACCGCCGCCGGCTCCCGCGCCTAGCGGCCTCCGTGCCGACCCCCGGCCCGGTCATGGCCCGCCGATCCCTGTCGAGGCTGTCCCTGAAGGGGCAGCCTCCTCGTTCGATCACCACCGGCGTCACGCTCCTCTTCGCGGTCGTCTCCGGCCTCATGTTGGTGAGCCTCATCATGATCGGCCACCTCCCTCGCGCCTCATGGCCGGAGGTGCTGTTGGCCTGGGGAGTCGCCACGCTGGCGACCTCGACCATCACGTACGTGCTGGGAGGCGGGCTCTGGGGCCCTTACTCCTGGCTTCACCGCACGATCGACATGCTCACCGAAGGCCAGCTCGAGCTTCCCCAGGCGCCGACCGCCAAGGAAGCCGCCCCCCTCTTGCGGGGCATCACCCAGATCGCCGAGGAGCTGAGGCATTACCGCACGCTCGACGTCGAGAGCCTGATCCTCGAGAAGGCCGAGCTGGAGAATGTCATCAACTCGATGACCGAGGGCCTGGTGATCGTGGATCTCGAGATGCGGCCGGTCTTCATCAATCCCGCCCTCAAGGCCATGGCCCAGACCAGCGATCCGGGCACGGCCTCGCTGGACCCCTGGATCCGCTTCCGCGACCGCTGGGCTCAGCCCGAGCAGCATGGCATCATCGAGGAAGCGATGCGCAGCCAGCCGGAATCGCCGCGCACCGACATCGTCGAGCTCGTGAACCCGCGCCAGTACCTCAAGCTCTACTCCAGCCCCTTGTACAACGGCGATCGCAAGCAGATCGGCCACCTGATCATCTGCCACGACATGACGGCCGAGGTCGAGGCGGACCGCCTCAAGAGCGAGTTCATCTCCAACGCGTCGCACGAGCTTCGTACGCCGGTGGCTTCCCTCAAGGTCCTGGTCGAGAGCCTGCTGGACGGAGCGCAGGACGATCCCGAGCTGCGGCAGAGTTTCCTCGAGGACGTCTACCGGGAGCTCGAGCGCCTGCATGCGCTGGTGAACGATCTCCTGGACCTGGCGGCCATCGAGTCCGGGCGCAACACCCTCAAGCTCACGCCCGTCGACGCCCGGAAGGTGATCGAGGAGGCCGTGGCGACCGTCGTGCCGCAGGCCAAGCAGCGGGACGTGGTCCTGGACCTCACCCTCCCGGCCGCCCTCTCGGTCGAGGCCGATCAGGTGCGGCTGCGGCAGATATTGGTGAATCTCCTGGCCAACGCGGTGAAGTTCACCCCGACCGGCGGCCAGGTGAGGCTGCAGGCGGAGGAAGGCGCGGAGGGCGTGGTCTTCCGGGTGGTGGATACGGGCATCGGGATCCCCGCGAAGGACCTGCCGCATATCTTCGATCGCTTCTTCCGGGTGACCCGGGGCCGCTCGCGCCTGCAGGGCGGTTCGGGGCTGGGGCTGACCATCGTCAAGCAGGCGGTCGACGCTCATCATGGGCGGATCTCGGTGGAATCGACCGAGGGCGAGGGAACGACCTTCGAGTTCGTCCTGCCTCGCAGCCCCCGGGACGCCGTTTAGCGCCCCACGACTTCCCGTATTTAGTTCTGGCGACCGCCCGGCTTGCCGAGTCTCACTCGGCGAAACGCTGGGCGGTCGTTTTCTCCCAATAGTCGCGGTAGGTTTCCCAGGATTCGGGCGCCGGGGCCTGCTTGAGCAGCTGCAGGGCCTCGAGGGCGAGCGTGCGCTCGCCGGGATGCTTCATCTTGGCCATGGCCAGCAGGGGGGCGCCTGCGGTGCGGAGGATGGGCTCGCGGCTTTCGGGAAGCCTCGCGAGCCGTAGCAGCAGGCTCGCGGCATTCATGCGATCGGCGGTCTCGGGAAAGCGGATCAGCGCGAGGTAGGGCGTGAGCGAGATGGTCTCGCGGCCGACCTGGCGCTCCACCAGGGGCAGCAAGGCGCGGGCGACGTCACGGCGGACCTCGGCATCCGGATCGCGCAGGGAATCCTCGAGGAGGTGGCGCGCCCGGCGCGCGTCAGGAAGAAAAGCGATCGCCTGAGCTGCCCGGCTGCGCAGGCGCGCATCGGAGGCCTCCCGCATGGCCGCCGCTAGCGCCTGGGCGTGGGTCTCGGCCAACGCTTCCAGCCGGTCCTGATCACTCGGGAGCAAGGTGTCCCGGAAGGCCCCCAGGCCGCGCACCCGCTCCGCGAAGAAGGCCTGCACCGGATCCGGCAGCTCCACCTGGCCCGTGGGAGCCGGCTTGAGCGGCAGCCGCTTGGCGCGATCGACCACGCTGATGGTCAGGTAGGTCGCGCCGTCGTCCTGGCCCCCGATGAACGTCGTCGGACGCACCGAGACCTCCCGGAAGCGTCCCGTCCGCTCGAGCGCCGTTTCGGCGGGAGTCACGACCGTCTCTTTGAGCTTGGCGTAGGAGACCTGCATCCCCTCGTGCAACCCCAAGAGCCGGAGCAAGTCCGCGACCTGCGCCGCCGGCAAGCCCACGACGTCGATCCCCTTGATGACCGTCGGGAGATCCACTTGCGGCACTGCGGCCGCCACCAGGGCGCCCGCCGGCGTCCCCGCCCGGACTTCACCGGGACATGTCAGCTGCGTCCCCAGCAGGACGGCCAGCGTCCCCGCCATGAGCCGCGCAACCCTTGCCTGGCGCTTCATCCGTCGCCCTCCTCTAGGCTCCCATCATAGCGGGGACGAGGGCCGGGAGCTACCCGAAACGCCAGAAGGCTCTTGTCCATCACGAGAAGCGACCATCCCCGCGGAGCACCGCCATGTGATGGCTGAAAATTAACAGCGACTTAACCGTAGGTTTACTCTTAACGGCCTCTGAACAGCCGATAACCCTCTCGTCAGCTTCAGTCTCAAGGAGGAGTCGTCATGCAGATCGCTTCCCAGCCCCGTTACCCGATGGTTCGTTCGGTGGCCACTCCCACGGCGCAACCCGCCCAGACCACGGCCGCCCCATCAGCATCCACTCCGGCCGCAGGCGCGGCTCCGACCGCGTCGGCCCAGGCCTCCGAGGCCTACCAGGCCTTCTCGAAGCAACTGGGCGCCTTCACTCAGAAGGCCCAGAGCTTCCTGACCAACCTCTGGGATACCGTGCTCGGTCCCGCCCTGAACAGCCTCTTCAGCATGATCAAGGGAGCCTTCGGAGGCTAAAGCCTTTCATCGAATGAGACAACGCTGACACCGATTCGAATCGCCCCCCGGATGCTATCCGGGGGGCGATTCATGTGAACGGGGGCTAGTACAGGAACATCGCGTCGCCAAGCGCCCGCGGCTACTCCAGGCCTGTGTCCTTAGCATCTAGTACAAGAACATCGCGTCGCCAAGCGCCCGCGGCTACTCCAGGCCTGTGTCCTTAGCATCTAGTACAAGAACTTCGCGTCGCCAAGTGCCCGCGGCTACTCCAGGCCTGTGTTCTTAGCACCTAGTACAAGAACATCGCGTCGCCAAAGGAGTAGAAGCGATACCCGTCGGCGATCGCCACCCGGTAGGCGTCCAGCAACGCTTCCCGGCCGCTGCGCCCCTCGGGCGCTCCCTGTTCAATAAACGCGCTCACCAGCATCAGCAGAGTCGACTTCGGCAGGTGGAAGTTGGTGACCAGCGCATTCACCACCTGGAAGCGGTACCCCGGATAGATGAAGAGCTGCGTCTCCCCGGAGCTGGCCTCCAGATCCGGCCCGCCCTGCTCCTTGGCGGCATGCTCGAGCGTCCGGGCAACGGTCGTGCCCACCGCCACGACCCGACCTCCCCGCGCATGCGTCTCGCGGATCGCCTGGGCGGTCTCTTCCGGCAGCGAGTACCACTCCGCGTGCATGGGGTGCTCGCGGATGTCCTCGGCCGTCACCGGCTTGAAGGTGCCCAGGCCCGTGTGCAAGGTAATCCGGGCGATCCGGATGCCTTGCTGCTCCAGCTCGGCCATCAGCTCGGGCGTGAAGTGAAGGCCCGCGGTGGGAGCCGCCACCGCGCCCTCGTGCCGCGCGTAGACGGTCTGATAGCGATCCGGATCCTCGGGGCGGCCCGAGATGTAAGGAGGCAAGGGCAACTCGCCGAGCCGGGCCACCAGGGCCATCGTGGGCTCCCCGGTATGGCTGACGAGCCGGATCATCCGCTCGCCACCCGGCAGGATGTCGAGCACCTCGGCCGTGAGCTCCGGGGTTCGCCCCTCCGGGGCTCCCCTCTCTGCGGGTTCCGCGTTGCCGAAGGCCACCACGGTGCCCACCGGAAGTTTCTTGCCGGGACGGGCGAGCGCCACCCAGACATCGCGCTCCTTTTCCTGGAGCAGCAGCACCTCGACCTTGCCGCCGGTCGATCGGTGGCCGTAAAGGCGGGCGGGGATCACCTTCGTGTCGTTGAGGACCAGCAGGTCGCCTGGCTTCAGGTACTCCCGAAGATCCCGGAAGCGGCGGTGCTCCAGGCTTCCGGAGGCCCTATCGAGCACCAGGAGCCGACTCATGTCCCGCCGCTCGGCGGGAAGCTGGGCAATACAGGATTCGGGCAGATCGAAGTCGTAGTCGCTAAGAATGGTGCTCATTTGAACCCGAGTTCGGAATAAAGTTGGAGGACGATCAGGATGCCGATGATCAGCAGGTAGGCCAAGGGGATGGGCTTGCCCTGCTGGCGAGACCAGGCGCGGCCCCCGAGAAGAAGCAGGAACCAGCCCGCTCCGTAGAGCAGCCAGCGGCTCCAGTCGGATTCCACCATACCAGGAGTCGCTACCGCCCGTCACTCGGCAGCATGCTGAGCTGCGCCGAGGGGTAGTAGTGCAGGAGGATCTGGGCGTAGGGGTAGCCCTTCTCGGCGAGGCCCTTGGCGCCCCACTGGGACATGCCGAGCCCATGGCCGTGGCCGCGGCCGGCGAAGGCAAAGCTGGAGGGCGACGTGGAGGCCTGGGGCAAGCCCAGGACGTTCCAGAGGGTCGAGAAGAGCCCGATGGCGTGGCGGAAGGGCTCACCGGCGATTTCTTGGCTTCCCCGGGTGCCGGTGACGCGGACCTTGGTGACCCGTCCCGAGTAGGCACGCTGGACCGGTTCGATCCGCAGCACGTCTCCGACGTCGTGACCGATCTTGGAGAGCGCTTGCTCGATCTCGGTGGCCGAGAACGAGCGATGCCAGGCGTACTTGGGGGAGTTCTGGTCGAAGTCCGGCACGGGCCGCAGGTAGGGCAGGCTCTCGCCCCAGACGGCGTCCGCGCTCTCGGTGTAGCCGCCGGCCGAGGCGTGGAAGTAGGCGCGGATCACCTTGCCGTTGTAGGTGACGACCTGGCCCCGGGTGGCGTTCACCGCGGTGTTCGAGAGGGAGGTCTCGGCCGCGGCTCCCTTGTAGACCTGGCTGGCGACCGTCGGCTTGAGGTCGTAGCCGCGGCTGCCGAAGCGCCCCCGGTTGGCGACCGCATAGGTCCGGGCGGCGACGGCCTGGGCCTTGAGGCTTTCGAGAGGCCAGTTGGAGGGCATTTCGGCGGGGACGACGCCGTAGAGGTACTCCTCCAGGGGGACGTGGTTGACGCCGACGATCCGGCCTTCCATGACGCGCAGCTCGAGGTCCCCGCGGTACCAGCGATCGCCGATGAAGACCAGGGGGATGCCGGTCGCGTCGGCCGGAACGATCCGGCAGGGGCTGGGGAGAGCAAGGGCCTTGCCCGTGGGCCCGATCAGCTGCAGATGGCCGCTCGCGGTGGCGCTCCAGGCCTCCATGGCGGTCATGGAGGCCACGTGGCGGCCCTGGGCGTCGAGGATGCGCGCAGGCGTCGAGGCGGCGAAGCGCACGGACTCGACGCCGTCCGCGATGCCGATCCGGACGCGCATCTCGCTGGCGTCGGCGGGCAGGATCCAGAGGCTGGCGAGTCCGGCCGCCAGCAGGCAAGCGTGGAGGACGTTGCGAGCCCGGGACCGCATCCGCGCTTAGTCGGTCAGCCCGATGCGGACCGGGGGCCAGAAGCGGACGGCGGAGCGACCGATGATGTTGTCGATGGGAAGCGCGCCCCAGACGTGCGAGTCGGCGGAGTTGTTGCGGTTGTCGCCCATCACGAAGACGTTCCCGGCGGGAATGGTGAGGGGATCCATCTCGTAGGTAGGGGGCTCCATGACGTAAGCCTCGTCGAGGACCTTGCCGTTGATGGTGACCTTGCCCTCGCTGACCGCGATGGTCTCGCCCGGCAGGCCGACGACGCGCTTGATGAAGGCGTTGCCCCGCTCGAAGCCGCTGCGCGGAGGAGGATCGAAGACGACGATGTCGCCGCGTTCCGGCGCATGAAGGCGATAGGAAACCTTCTCGACGATCAGGCGATCGCCCACCTCGAGCGTGGGGAGCATGGATTCCGACGGGATGAAGCGGGCTTCGGCCACCGTCGCGCGGACGCCGAGGGCCAGAACGATGGCCACCACGAAGGTCTCGACGGTCTCGCGGGTCTTGGATTTGGGTTTCCGCTCGCGCTTGAACGCCTGGGAAAGGGATTTGAGCATCCGGATTCTCCTCCTTGGATGTCCGATTCTAGCACGGTTGGGGCGGGCTTAAAACACGGAACCAAGTGTTCCGAGCGATCCCAGCCCCGCGAGCGTGGTCGCCGTCGCGAGCAGCAGCAGCCATGGCCGCAGGCCCACCTCGTAGCCCTGTCGGCGGCATGTCCAGGCGTAGAAGCCTCCGAGCAGCGCCGTGAGCAGCCACGGCAGCGGGGACGCCCATGGCATGGCCCCTGCCATGACCCCCGCGAGGCTGGCGATCGCCGTGAAGACCGCGAACGGCAAGCCATAGGCGACCAGGCGGTAGATCACCTCGGAGATGGTCTCCGCGTTGATCGCGAAGTACCGTCCCGTCTTGCGGGCGTTCATGGCTCCGGTCTGCCGGTAGGCGAACGCCAGGATCAGGTTGGCGGCGGCGAACGCCATCATCCCCCCGGCGACCAATCCCCCGGCCTCGGCCAGGGCGGGCCATTCCCGCAGGTCGGACAGCGCGATCACATGTCCGCGCGGCACGGCGAAGAGCGCCGGAAGGGCGGCCACGCCGGCGGCGAGCCCGAGGATCCGGGTGCCCAGCTCCACCTCGAGCCACCAGTAGAGCATCAGCACCGGAGCGCAGAAGAGCGCCCACGCCTCGATGCGCGCTCCCGCGAAGGGCGCGACGAAGAGCGCGACGGCCGCGCCGAAGGTGGCCAAGCCCAGCGCGATGGCGGCGAGGCGGTCGTGGGCGTGTCCGGGTCGGATCAGCTTGGCGCTGAGGACGAGGACGGCCGCCACGCTGCCCACGACCGTGAGGTCGCGCAGGAATTCGGCCCAGTCGGCCCAGGTCATGACGCGCTCCAATCCAGCAAGGCAAAGCAATCCAGCGGTTCTCGGCGCCCCTTCAGCGTGACGGGACCGAGGGCCCGGACTTTCGCCCAGGGGCGGATGAGCTGGTAGGTGGAATCCGAGAGCAGGACGTCGGTGTGGAACTGCTTGTTCAGGGCTTCCAGCCGGCTCGCGGTGTTCACGACGTCGCCGATGACGGTCCACTGGCGGAACTGCGGTGAGCCGATCTCGCCGACGATGGCCATGCCGGACGAGAGGCCGATGCGGACCTTGACGGGGCGTTTGCCCTCGGCGAGCCGCTCCAGCTGGAGGGCCTCCATGCGCGTGAGCATGGCGAGGGCGGCCTGCGCCGCCCGGCAGGCGTCTTGGACCGCATCGGGGCCGTCCCAGACCACCAGCATGGCGTCTCCCATGTAGGCGTCGATCCGCCCGCCGTGGGCTGCGACGGGATCGGCCATGGCGGTGAAGTAGCGATTGAGGAAGCCGACGACCTCCTCGGGAGGGATCTGCTCGGTCAGGGCGGTGAAGCCTTCGAGGTCGGAGAAGAGGACGGTGACGTCGCGGCAGGCGCCGGCGAAGGTCGGGAGGTCCGGGATGCGGGTGTCAGAGGGCTTTCGAGGCAAGGGCATGGAAACCACAATTGAAAAGGGGGCGGCGGGGGCGCGAGGCCCCCGCCGTCTTGGGTCGTGAAACTAGAACCCGAGGGTCCAGGAGGCGGCGACGTTGGCGCCTCGTCCCGCGGTGTCGACCGCCGCGGCGAGGTCCACGCGGGTGAGCCAGAGGTTGAGGCCCACGCCGCCGCCGACGAAGCTGTAGCGGCCGCCGAAGCGTCCACCTGCCCGCAGCATCAGGATGTTGAAGATGCTCTCCTCGGCGCCGACCTGGAGGCTGGGGCCGTAGCCGTCGAAGTGCTGCTGCACATCGGCGGCGAGCATCAGGCCGGGGATGGGGGTGGCGTAGGCTGCGCCCACCTGCAGGCCCATCGGCTCGGTGTCGGTGAAGTTGATGTTCTCCGTTCCGCCCTGCTGGTTGAGCTGGAAGCCCGAGCCGGTGTAGCCGCCGGAGTAGACCGTCTTGGTGCCGGGCCAGACGACGACGGCGTTGGTGACGGCGCCGCCGACGGTCAGGGCGTCATTGACAGCCAGGGTCAGGCCGAGGTCGAGGCCGGTGCCCATCGAGCCGGCCGCGTAGGACGTGTACTCGGTGGTGATCATCGAGGGGTCCTTCATGGCCGCCGAGAACTCGTCAGCGGTGGACGAGAGTGCCGAGGCGTTGTTGATGGGGTCCGCGGCGAACTCGTCCAGGGCCTTGTTCATCTTGCCGAGGGGGTCGGCAATCTTCATCTTGGTGGTCATCTCCAGCCGGCCGGGCACCCCCAGGGGGACGGGCTGGTTGTTGGAGGTCTGGATGGTGTTGCCAGGCAGGCCCATGGTGCCGATGCCGTTGAACAGCTTCACGGTGGCGCCGGCGGTCAGCTTGCCGGGAAGGCCGAAGTTGCCGATCTGCTGGGCGTAGGTGACGCCGGTGGTCACGTAGGCCTGCTCGTTGACCGCGAGGGTGACCTTTCGCTCGCCGTTGTCCGAGGCGTCGTTGGGGTCCTTCATCAGGGGGCCGAAGCCCTTTTCGCTGTTGAGGTGGGTCTTGATGTTGGTGACCGCCGTGACGGCCGCGTTGAAGTCGGGCGAATTGGAGCTGAGGTTGGCGTTCAGTTGCTGCAGCTCGGTCGCGATGGTCCGGTCGGTCGTGTCGAAGTTCTGGAGGACCGTGAAGATCTCGGGGGCGGAGATCTGGGCTTCGACGCCGCCGCGGGCGTAGGAGCGGATGCCGAGGTTGCCGATCTTGAGGCCGATCAGACCGACCTGGGTGCCGGCGAAGAGCTTCAGGCCGTCATCCGGGAGGATCTTGGGGAACTCGACGGGGGCGGGGACCTCACCGCCGTTGGCTGCGGCCTGGTAGGCCGAGAGGTACTGGCCGTAGTCGATCAGGCCCTGGATCTCAGTGGCGCCGACGGCGTTGTTGCCGAGGCTGAGGCCGAGGTTGGGCCCGAGGAAGAAGGTGCCGCGCTGGCGGGACAGGAGGGCCGGGTTCCCCAGGGGCGAGTTGATGTCCTGGTTGCCCCACGCCGAGAAGGAGCCGCCCAGCGAGAGGGCGCGAGCATCGTAGGACATGCTCGTGACGTTGGCCTGGGCCGGCAGGGCGGCGAGGGGAAGGCTGAGCGCAAGCCCGAGGGCAAGGACGCGTTTCATGGCGGGTTAGTCTCCTTATTCTCGAGCTTACTGAACGGTGAAGATGCCGATGGAGTCGGGCTTGTCGATGGCGAACGCGGTCTTGGCGTCGTCGTGGTCCAGCGAGACGATGGTCCACGCGTAGCGGCCTGCGGTGAGGGGCTCGTTCTTCTGGGCGAAGAAGCCGCCTTCCATCTTGGACAGGGTTTCGCTGAGGAGCTTGTCTCCGGCGATCGCGCTCAGGTCCGACGGGGTGCCGTAGGTCACCGAGGCCGAGTGCGACGCGGCGTCGAGGAAGGCGATGTAGGTCGGGGTACCTGCCGAGAGCGAGCTGCCAGCGAAGTCATCAGGCATCTTGGCGACCGTGACGACGAAGCCCTTGGGAAGCACCCCCTGCCGGGTCCAGGTGAGGACGGGGTTGGTGCCGGCGGCGACCGTGTCCGCGAAGGAGGGGTAGGTCGAGGTCAGGCGCGTGTCGGGCAGCAGGGCCGGGGTGATGCTCTGGGTGGCGACCGACTCCGAGAACGTCAGCGCGTAGGCGTAGGTCTGACCGGGGTTCAGGTCGTTGCCGGCGGGGTTGTTGTCGTCCTTGTCGGTGTAGGCGTTGCCGCTGAGTCCCTCGGCGGGGGTGATGTCCTTGGTGGCGTTGCCGTCGTTGCGCTCGAGCTTGCTGGGGGAGGCTCCGCTCAGCGAGATCCAGCCGAGGAAGTTCGTGACCTCGGTGCCGCCGTTGGCGGGGTTGCTCACGGTCAGCGAGCGGACCAGGAGGGTGCCCTTGGAAAGGGTGGAGCTGAGGTTTCCGAATTCCCTGCTGGCGATGCAGCCGGTGAGCAGGCTGAGTCCTACAGCCAGGACAATGGTCTTCTTGAGCACGGTGGAGCTCCTTGTGAAGTCGGTGCGGGCGGATGGTTTGGGCCCCCGGCGGTCGCAGGGCTGCCAGGCTTCATCCTTATACCACGTTGCCCCGAAAATGCTAACCACTTTACGGGTCCACAGGCCATTCGATCTGGGGTTTTGAGCGCAGGGGCTTTTCCCCCTGGCAGCCTCCCGGCAAATTTGCTAGGATTCGAAGGGTGGCAGGGCTGCTAGAGCATCTGATCCCAGCCGTCGCTTCGCGGCAGGCGGGCCGGGTGGGGCCTCCAGGGAGACGGGTCGTGGACGCATCGGGAGAGAGTGGTAACAAGCTCGACTCCACTCGCTTCGCTCATCCTGCGGAGCGTGAGTTCGCAAGGCTTCTCGACTTCTATCAGATCGCATGGGAATACGAGCCTCGGAGCTTTCCTTTGCGCTGGGCGGAGGACGGGCACATCGTCGAGCAGTTCACTCCTGACTTCTTTCTCCCGGTGGAGGGGATCTACATCGAGCTCACGGCCATGCGCCAGCGCCTGGTCACCCGCAAGAACCGGAAGATCCGGAGGATGCGTGAGCTCTACCCCGACGTCCGGGTGAAGTTGCTTTGCCACCGTGACCTCATGCAAATGACGGCGAAGTACCACTTCGAGTGGTAGTGCCGAAGATTTGGAGAACCGATGACCGCCCCTGAATCGACCCTGAAGGAGTCTCCCGTGAGCTTTGCCTATCCTCGCCTCGTCGACGCCATCGAATCCGTCCTTTTCTCTGAGGAGCAGATCCGGGACCGCATTCGGGAGCTCGGCGATCAGATCGCCCGGGACTACGCCGGCAAGGACGTGGTGCTGATCGGCGTCCTCAAGGGCGTGGCGCTCTTCTTCGGCGACATGATGCGGGCGATCGACCTGCCGCTCGAGATCGACTTCATGGCGGTCTCCTCCTATGGCGCCTCCACGCGCAGCTCGGGTGTCGTGCGAATCCTCAAGGATCTCGACGAGTCGATCACGGGGCGGCACGTGCTGATCGTCGAGGACATCATCGATACCGGCCTCACGCTCTCCTATTTGATTCGGACCCTCATGGAGCGTCGTCCGGCGTCGCTGGAGATCTGCACCATGCTCGACAAGCCGGCCCGCCGTCTGGTCGAGGTTCCGGTCAAGTACGTGGGCTTCACGATTCCGGATCAGTTCGTGGTGGGCTACGGGCTCGACTACGATCAGAAGTTCCGCAACCTTCCTTTCGTCGGCATCCTCAAGCCCGAGGTCTACAGCAAGTAGCAGACCCCGGTCACTCCCGCGGAAGCGAGAGTCCAGTGAGTGTCACCGGCCCGGGGGCTGGATTCCCGTGTCCGCGGGAATGACGACCCTCCATGTGCCGCGGACCCGGGCTGCGCGTCCCGCGTCACGGGGTGGGATGATCGTGGGTTAACGATCTGTGATATACTGGGTAACGGATGCCGCCCGTAGGGGCTGGTCGAGGTCGGGAAACCGGCCTTCTGCCCAAAATCGAGAGGTTTCGGGAGAGTGGGTGTCGCACCCGCTCTCTCTTTTCTAGGTATGGTTGCCGTGGGCTCCGGGGGTAGCGGAGCGGACGGCCTGAATGAGGAGAGAGACATGGCCAAGATCGCCGAAGAGGTTGCCGGCATGGCAGCGCCTCTGGCCCAGGATCTGGGCCTCGACGTCTGGGACGTGGAGTACGTCAAAGAGGGCGGGCAGATGATCTTGCGGGTCTACATCGACCGCGAGGATCGCCCGATCACCCACGAGGACTGCGAGGCGATGAGTCGCCGGCTGGATGAGGAGCTCGACAAGCGGGATCTGATCGCCGGGATGTACAACTTGGAGGTCTCTTCACCCGGGGCGGAGCGTCCCTTGCGGAGCGATCGGGACTTCGAGCGCTTCCAGGGCCAGCAGGTGCTGGTGAAGACCTTCGCGCCGGTCAACGGCAAGAAAGAATGGAAGGGCGAGCTCCTGGGGGCGACGGACGGAGCGATCCGGATCCAGGGCCCCAAGGGTGAAATCACGTTTTCGCGGGATCAGGTGTCGCTGATCCGTCTGACGATCGACATTTAACGGGAGTTTTGACATGCAAGTGAACATCAAGGAGCTCTTCAAGGCCCTCCAGCGGGAGCGCGGCATCGCTCCGGAAGTGCTCCACGAGGCACTCGAGGCCGCCATGGCCTCGGCCTACAAGAAGACCCCGAACGCCCGCGAGAACGCGATCGCCCAGCTCGACGTCGAAGAGGGGACCCTCAAGATCCTCGACATCCGGACGGTGGTCGAGGGCGAGATCGAGGATCCGCTGACCCAGATCGCGCTATCAGAGGCCCAGGAGCACGAGTCCACGATCCAGCCTGGCGAGGAGATCACGATCGACGTGACGCCTCCGCCGGCCGAGATGGGCCGCTTGGCTGCCCAGATGGCCAAGCAGGTGCTCAACCAGCGGCTGCGCGAGGCGGATCGCAAGATCGTCATGGACCAGTTCAAGGGCAAGGAAGGCGAGACCATCATCGGGACCGTCGGCCGCCTGGAGGGCCGGAACATCATCGTGAGCTTCGGCAAGGCCGAGGGGATCGTGCCGGGCTCCGAGCAGGTGCCGGGCGAGCACTACCGGGTGGGCGATCGCATCAAGGTCTTCCTGATCGAGGTGCGCGAGACGACCCGGGGCATGCAGCTTCTCTGTTCGCGGGCGCATCCCGGCCTGGTCCGGGAGCTGTTCGAGCTCGAGATCCCCGAG
>JAKFCW010000055.1:0-6231 GCA_036676455.1 Candidatus Sericytochromatia bacterium | reverse complement strand
CATGTCGTTGCCTTCGATCAGCCAGCCGCTGCCTCCGCCATCCCACATGCCGCCGCGCTGGGCGTAGATCGCCCCGTGGGCCATGGTGAAGCCCTTGACGGTGACGTTGCTGGCGCCGTTCTGCCCCATGACCCAGCGCTCGCGGGTCGTCACCTCGACGGTCTTGCCGCTGGGATCCGTGCCGATGTAGAGCTTGCCGTTGCCGACGTAGAACTTGCCGGCGCTGACGGCGCCTAGGCTCGTCTCCTGGTACTGGGGCTGGCCGTTGATGAAGACCTGGTCGGCGAGTTTCGAGCGCGGGCTGCCCTCGCCATGCCGGTTCCACGCGTAGGCGTATGGGCGGCTCCAGGTATCGCCTTCCTTGAACCAGCCGGTCCAGACGTCGGAGCCCTTGATGATCGCGCCGGGCTCAGCCAGCAGCGTGATCGCCTTGCCGATCGCGACGGTTTCACGATAGGTGCCGGGTCGGACGATGAGGGTCTGACCCGCCGAGGCCCGGGATACGGCCTCCGAGAGGGTCTTGTAAGGAGCGGAACTCGAGCCGTTGCCGCTCCGGCTGACCTTGGCATCCACGTAGAGGTCCGGCAGCCCGAGGTCGTTCTTCTGAGCCATCACCGCGCATGCGCCAACCAGCAGGATCCCGGCGGAAGCGGCGAGTCGGATGGAGGTATTCATGGTTTCAGCTCTCGATCATCAGCAGCATACGGGGCCTCCCGAAAGAGACCCCGTGCAATCCAGACGGGTGAAAGGCCTTGCCTAGGCGTGGCGGGTCTTCCAGCGCTCGAGTCCAAGTGCCAGGAGGACGCCGAGCAGCAGAGAGCCCATCATCGCCAGGAGCAAGACGACGCCTTGTTTCGACGCAGCCGGTCGATCAGGTGGGAGGGCCTCGTCGATCACCTCGAAGGCCATCGCTTGCTGGGCCTCCTGCATCCTGGCCAGATCGAGCTGCTGGGTCAGCGTCTCGTAGGATTTCTGCTTGAGTGCCAGGTTGCGCTGCAGCTGAGCCAGCTGGACGCCGAGCCGGGGAACGTCCTTGAAGGCGAGCATGCCGCCCGACGCCCCACGTTCGAGCTCGCCGAGGCTGCTTCGCAGCTGGGTGACCTCCTGCTGCAAGCCGATGAATTGGATGTCGTCCTGGGAAACGGAGCGTTGCTGCAGCCTCAGCTCCACTTCCTTGGTGATGAGCTGAGACTTGAGGTTGGCATACGCCTGGACGGTCGCCTGGGTCTGCCCGTCCAGCGAGACGAGCATGTTCGTCTCCTGGAACGCCCGCAGGTTCGCTTCCGTTTGGGCCAGCTCGGCTGCGGCCACCTTGAGCTGTGCCTCCAGGAAGCCGCGGTAACGCTTGGCGGCAGTGAAGGAGTTCGCCTGCAGGTACGCCTCCAGCGCCGCGACGTAGAGATTGGCCGTGTCGGCCGCCGCCACCGGATCCGGAAGCTTGACGGCCACCTCGATGATCCCGGTCGTGGGCTCGACCGAGGCGCTGAGAATACTGCTCAGCGCCCGGTAGGCCTCGTTGAAGGAGGGCTCGGCACCCTCCTTTGCCGGAAGGCGGAGGTGCTCGACGAGGCCAGGATGGCTCTCCAGGAGGCGCTTGGCGAGCGCCTGGGATTCCAGGAGCGCCACGAGGCGGTTGGGAACAAGGGCCGCGCGCTCCGGAGACGCGGCGGCCGGAATGTCCGCCAGGATCGGAGAGACCGAGGCGAGCCCGCGCGACAGGCGATCGCTCGAAGCATCCACCGGCATGAGGGTCGTCCTGGCCATGTAGATCTTTGGCTGGGTAAGGGTGACGGCTCCGGCGATCGCCATCCCCAGCACCCCCGTCATCGCGATCAGGCCCCGCCGGCGCCACAAGGTGCGCCGGATGGCTCGGACGTCGATCAGGTCGTCCTCGTAGTCCTTGGCCGCTAGATACGGCATGGTTGCATCAGTCATCTTGGCCCCCTATCTCATCAGGCCCCAGGTGATGGCAGCCGTGCTGACGACCTGGAAGAGGATCTGGGTGATGTCGCGGATATCGCGGAGGTTGGTGTCCTCCGCCAGCCGCTCGGGCACCATGATGGTGTCGCCCGGCTCGAGGACGGCCGCATGGATGCCTCGGCGCCAAGGACCCCAGCCCGTCTGGAAGTTCTGGTTCGTGAGCACGGACCCATCGGCCTTGACCACGTAGATGCCGTTCTGATCCGCGCTCTCGGTCGGCCCACCGGTCCGGGAGAGATAATGCCCCACGCTCCGTCCGCGGTCATAGGTGATCGCCGTCGGGTTGTAGACCTGCCCCAGCACGGATACCGAGTTGATGAGCGACGGAACGACGAGCACGTCCCCCTCCTCGAGCTGGACGTCCATCCCCGAGTGCGGTTTCTCTCGGACCTGCTGCAGCGAGACGATCATGCGTCCCGAGGCCTTGGTCTCCTTCAGGCTCTCCAGGAGCGCCTTCTTGGCGGCCAAGACCTCCTGGCTCGCGTTGAAGGAATCCCGCGACAACGAATTGGCTGCCGCCTGGGCCGAACGACGGTACAGATTCTCCTCGAGCCGCTGCACGAACTCCTGAAGGCGCGCCTCCTGCTGGCGCTTCACGGACTCCCGGGTGAAGATGGCGCCCTTGAGGTAGCCCCGCGGGGTCACCCCGCCCGCCCGCTCGATGACGTCGGAAAGCGTCTCGCCGTCCCGGAAGGTGTAGGTGCCAGGCTGGGCGAACTCGCCCATCAGGGTGACGGTCCGGTAGCGGCGATAGTCGGGAACCGGCTTGATGAGCAGGTAATCATCCTTCTCCAGCTTGACGTTCGCGCTCGGATCCCCCTGGAGCACCTTCGACAGGTTGATCGCGAGCCGCTTGCTGACGATGCGGTTGTCCTCGACCTTCACGCGGGTCAACTCCGCGTTCACGCGATCGGCCTGCTCCTGAAGCCCACCGGCCAGGTGAATCAGCTCGAGGGCGGTCATGTTGGGGCGCAGCCGGAACTCGCCTGCCTGGTTGATGGCCCCGGAGATCTTCACCTTGGGCAGTTCCTGGATATCCCAGCGGTAGTAGATCCGGATCTTGTCCTCCGGAGCCAGCAGCTTGTTCTCACTCGGATCGCCGCTCAGCGCCTTGCCGAGGTGAAAGGGGATCAGCTCGACGTGGAAATCCGGAGGAGTCGTCCGCTCGATGAGCGCGAACTCCATGTAGGACTCGGGCTTGAGATCGTCCGTCCGCCGGATCAGATCCCGGATGCGAAGGTCTTGACGGAACTCGTAACGCCCGGGCCGCTCGACGTTCCCATCCAGGTAAACGGCGTTGGTCAGCTTGGAGCTGATCGGGAAGATCGTCACCAGGTCGCCGTCCTGAAGGCTCAACGCCTCGTTGTCCTTGAGCTTGCTGGCATCCACGTCCAGGATCTTGCGCGCCTGGTTGCCTTGCAGGCGCTCGATCTGGACCCGCTGGGAGTACCCCATTGGCGCGATGTCGCCCGCGAGCGTCAACGCCTCGGCCAAGGTGGTCTTGCCCTTCAGCTCGTAGATCCCCGGAGCCTTGACGTTGCCCGCGATCCCGACCATCGGGCCGGTGGAGGGGAAGTAGACGATGTCGCCCGACTGGAGTCGCAGGTCCTTGGAGCTATCTCCGCGCATGAGCAGGTCGTAGTAGTCGAAGCGGCCCACGAGTTTCCCTCGGCGCTTCACCTGGATGTCGCGAAGGCTTCCCGACTTACTGGGCCCCCCGCTGGCCATGACGGCGTTGGAAAGGTGGGAAAGGGAGCTCAGGGTATAGGCCCCGGGCTTCTTCACCTGTCCCACCACGAAGACCTTGATGCTACGGAGCTTTCCCAAGCGGACCGACAGGTACATGTCGGCCGCATTCCCTTTGATTTTGCGCTTCAGCAGCTGATTCAACTCGTCGAAAGTCATCCCCGCGACGGAGAGCGCCCCGATGTTGGGGAAGACCAGCGTGCCGTCGCGATTGATGCTCAGGGTGTAATCGCCGCTCCGGCGCGGGCTCTGAACGCTGATCACCAGCTCGTCGCCAGGCCCCACGACGTAATCACCCGGCACCGCGATGTCATCCGCCGGCGCGAAGGTCGATGCCTGCTCCTCGAAGAGTTCGTACCCATACTGCTTGAGGGGCGCGGCCTTCGGGTCGCTCATACGCTGGGCAAAGAGCTTCTCGTGGTAAGACCCTGTCACTGGCGGCACCGCCGGAGCCGCTGCAGCAAGGTCAGCAGAAGCACTCGCCACCCCGGGCTGGGCGAGCGGCGCCTCGGGCTGAAGACGATCCTGGACGATCCGTTGCTGCTCGGGGCTGAGGCTGCGCAGGACCTCAGGTGCGATCCGAACGTCCGAGGCCGGTCGACTTCCCTCTTTCAGGGAGAAAACCTCAGCCGAGGCCTGGGGAACCCCGCTGAGGCTCATCGTGAGTAGCAACGCGCAAACCAGTCGTTTTCGCATACGGTCTGTTCCTCCTAGTGCAATCTTTGTTGCTGCAGGACAGCGAGCTTCGGCAGTCAGCCCCCATCCATGCGGCTCTCGGCCAGCGCTTGCTTTGCCTCGGCTTTGCCGCAGGCGCTACGCCACCGCCGCGGGCGCTATGCGGCTCATCGCGCACACGGCACCCCGCCGCTCCCTGAAACGGCCATCCGGCCTGAATCAGGGGGTCAGGACGCACGCCTGCAAATGCCCGAACTTGCCTTGGTAACGAGCCGTCCTAGCGATTGGCTGCTCGCATCATAGGCCATTCACAAAACTTTGTAAATAAAAACAAACCACCCCTGCGACGAACCCGTCTCGCCTCGAGAACAAGCCCCGGAAGCCTCGTCAGAGGGGCGAATCACCCCGCCGGCGCGCCCCGCCTCGCCACAGCGGACGGTCCTAAGCCCTCTGGCGAGGGTTCCTTAACACAGCCATAAAGCTCAGCAAACACAGCCGCAAGGCCGACGCGGCAGAATTGCAACACTAAAGCCTGTAAACACGCTGTTTTCCAGCGTTCTATCGCCGGCGATCATCTGAACGAGCAGCACCGCGTTCATTTATGAAGCGGAATCCGGCGTAACCACAGAAAGGATTGCCACGTTGAGCTTTACTTCCCCTCAATCAAAGCGTGTCACCCGCGGCACCGGCATCGCCCTCGCGCTCACCCTCAGCCTGGGAGTCGCGGCATGCGGCACCCCCGCCCTCACCGGCGGCCAGCTTCCCGGCATCGGTGACTCCGTCGAGCTGAATCGCGAGCTGGGCGCGTTCTCCCTGAGCTTCCATAGCGAGTTCCAGTCCCTCGCCACGAAGGCAGACATCAAGCAGCTGAAAATCACCCTCAGCGGGTCGTCGCTGGGGACCCCCCAGACCCGCACCGTCACCTACCCCCCCACTGGTAGCGTTTCCTTCATCAACCTGAAGGCCGGAGACGTCACTCTCGCCGTGGAGGCCCTCGACGCAGCGGGCCAGGTGATCGGCAGCGTCAACAAGAGCGGCATCGAGATTCTGGCCGGTCAGGTCACGAACGTCTCGGTCACCCTGAAGCTCGCCCCCACCCCGGTCGACAGCGGCAACGGAAACGTGGGCGTCGGCATCATCATCGAGGATGGCGACATCATCACCACTCCTCTCCCGAGCCCCACCCCGGCTCCCACCCCCACGCCGGAGCCGACCCAGCCCCCTTCGTCGGGTGGCTCCCTCACGGGCGACTTCTACGTGGATGCCAACGTCAGCCGGACCGGCAGCGGCTCCAGCAGCTCTCCCTACAAGACCATCGCGGAGGCCGTCTCCCGCGCCTCGGCAGGCCAGACCATCGTCGTCCGTCCCGGCACCTACCGCGAAACCGTCAAGATCGGCAAGTCGATCAAGCTGCTCGGTGAGCCTGGCGCCGTCATCAAGGGCTCCGACGTCTGGACCGGCTGGACCAAGGAGGGCAACTACTGGACCAAGCCCTACTCCCTCTCGTGGTTCCAACACGGTGAAGGCAGCGCCCGGGCGCGGCTCGCCGACCAGGTCTTCATCAACGGCCAGGCCCAGTACCAGGAAACGAGCCAAGGCGCCGTCAGCGCCGGCAAGTTCTACATCGGCAACGGCAAGCTCTACATCGGCACGGATCCCACTGGCAAGACCGTCGAGGTGACGACCCGCGAGCGCTGGGTCATGGGTCAGAACGGCGCCAGCAACGTCACCGTCAAGGGCTTCACCATGGCCCACGGGGCGATCTACGCCCAGCGCGGCGGCATGTGGGATGGCGGAGGCAGCGGCTGGCTGATCGAAGGCAACGACATG
>JAKFCW010000054.1:0-24640 GCA_036676455.1 Candidatus Sericytochromatia bacterium | reverse complement strand
AGATGGTGGGAATTGAACCCACGTCCCAAAAGGCAGCCATAGAGGCTTCTACGAGCGTAGCCTGGGAATCGATTTCGCTCTCTGGGACCCTCCTCGGCGCAGCTCCCAGAAAACTATCCAACTAGTCTTAGCGTGGCTTAGTTAGCGATCAGCCACGAGCAGCCGGTCAAAGTGACCCACGAACCCGACCGACGGGGGTACGTGAGTGTCCCTTCACTTGCTGAGGTTAGGCAGCAAGGGCAGCGGCCTGACGGCCACCAACCGAGGGAAGTGCAAAGGTTTTCGCACTTATCATTTGCCATCGGATTTTACGGGATCGGACGACACTCCCGGCTCGCAACCTCTACCACCACGCTCCTGGTCGAAACCGTGACATCCCCGTGATAGTAGTGTTGTATCTCGAAGTATACCTCCGAATCCCCCCCTCCGCAACTCGGGAATCCTGCGGTTTATCCGGCGCATTTGGGGTAGAATTTGCTAGCCTCCGATGGAAGGGGCCCATGCAGAAAGGTCACGCGATGCTCGTGCTCTCCGGATCCTCGTCCCGCACCACCCACGTTCCCGTCGGCCCTGACCATGCCTGGGGAGTGGTGGAGAACTTCATCGACCTCTTCGCCGCGCTGCCGGACGTCGAGACCGTCGAACGCTACCCCGGAGACGTCGTCCGCGTCATCCTCAAGCGTATCGGCGCCATGGGCTACGGCGTCCACCTCGCCTACGACGTGCAACTCACGCTCGAGCCCCATCGCCGCCTCGTCGCCCAGTCGCTTCCCTTCGACCCCGAGGACGCCTGGATCGGCGACGGCATCCTGCTCGCCAAGTACTACTCCGAGACCCTCCTCCTGTCGCACGCGGAAGGCACGGCCCTCGAGCACGCCATGGACGTCACGGTCCAGCTTCCCATCCCCTCCATCCTGCGCTTCGCCCCCCGCGGCATCGTCAAGGCCACCGGCGACGCCCTCATGGAGCAGAAGCTGACCTACTTCACCGACCAGATGTCGCGCCTCTTCCGCGAGGCCCTCGCCTAGATCGATCTTCGTTGCTGCAGGACAGCGAGCTAGGGGGCTCAGCCCCAAACCACCTGGCTCACGGCTAACGCTCGCTTTCCTACGGCTTAGCCGCGGGCGCTACGCAACAGCTGCGGGCGCTAGTTCTTCAGGCGGCAGATGGGGCAGCGATCGCCCTCGCCCCGATGCATGCAGCCACATTCCCGGCAGGCCTTGGCCCCTCCCTTCTCGCGGGCCTTCTTGCGGCGCGCCAGCGTCTCCAGAAAGCCCGATATCGTCTCTGCCAGCTCGGGATCCTTCACCTTGCGGGTCACGTCCTCGGCGATCGCCTCGCGCTCGGCCTCTGCCAGCTCCGGCAGCTTGATGCCCTTGCGCAGCAGATCGGTCGGCATGTCCGGCCCCGCGTACGGGGTCCCCGGACGGTACGGAGGCGCCACCTGCCAGCGAATGTCCCGGATCAGGCCCTTCCCGAGCCGCTTCTCCAGGGCCTTCATGATCCCCGGCTTCAGCATGTTCAGCTCGTTGGCCCAGGCCGCCGAGGCCACCTCGACGATCAGGATGCCCTGCCGGAAGAAGCGCGGCTTGGTGTTCTGGGCGATCAGCGGTCCCACGATCTCGCTCCAGATCCCGAAGACCTTGCTCACCTGATAGGTGCCCTCCAGGTTCAGGCCCTTGAGGCTTTTCTCCAGGAAGAACTTCAGTCGTTCCACAGGTCCCCCAGCAGCGGCGCTCCCCAGTACCCATGCGTCCAGTCCCGGTAAAGGAACTGGTAGTTGCGGTAGGTGGTGAGCCCCTTCTTCACGTAGCGGCGGGTCTCGGGAAAGGCCGCCATCAGCATCTCCTCGGGGTCATGCCCGCGCGCCCGGCGCCAGCGGGCGACGTTCCCCTCGCCTCCATTGTACGCCGCGAGCATCAAGGAAAGGTCTCCCTCGAACTGCCGCGAGAGGTAGGCGAGGTACCAGCAGCCCAGGCGGATGTTGGTCTCGGGGTCTTCGAGATCCTCCACGGCGAAGCCGCTCACTCCCGCCTTGGGGGCGGCCCACCTGGCCGTGCGCGGCATGATCTGCATCAGGCCGCGGGCGCCCACGCCCGAGCGGGCGCGGGGGTCGAAGCCCGACTCCTCGCGAATCACCGCGGCCACCAGCAAGGGATCCAGGCCATGACGCTCGGCATGCTGCTCGACGGTGTCGCGGTAGGGGAACGGGTACACCAGGCGCCCGAACCCCACGAGGATCGGGCGATGGAAGATCGCGAGGATGACGGCGATCGCGAGAAAAACCAGCCAGGGCCGGCCGCGCCTGCGGCGCTTGCGTGGAACGCGCTCGCGCGCGGAGGGGGGCTTCACCATGCCTCTATGCTAGCACGAACTAGATCAGGCGTTCGGCGCGGAGCAGCTCCACGACGGTCTTCTCGACGTCCGCCGGGTCCCCCGTGTTCTCAATCACCCGGTCGGCGCGCTTCAGCTTCTCGGTAAGCGGCATCTGCGCACGGATGCGGGCCTGCGCGGCCTCCGCGTCGAGCCGGTCGCGGAGCATCAGGCGTTCGAGCTGGACGTCCTCGGGCACGGCCACCACCCAGATCTGGTCGATCGCCCAGTCATGGCCCGACTCGAGCAAGAGGGGCACCACCAGGACCGCGAAGCGCGGCGGCTCCGCCTGCCGGCGCAGGGCGTCGAGCTGAGCGAACATGCGCTCGCGCACCCGGGGATGAACGATGGAGTTGAGCTTTTGTCGGGCGGCCTCGTCGTTGAAGACGATCCCGGCCAGGACCGGCCGGTTCAGGTGGCCGTCGGGAGTCAGCACCTCGGGGCCGAAGGCCTCGGCGATCTCGGCGAGCGCGGGCTCACCGGGCATCACCACCTCGCGCGCGGCGACGTCGGCGTCGATGATCGCGCCCCCGTGCGCGGCCAGCAGGTTCGCCACCGTCGTCTTGCCGCTGGCGATGCCCCCGGTCAGCCCGATGATGCGCATCTAGCCCCGGTTGCCTTGCAGGACGTCCTTCAGGGTCGGGTAAGCCGAGTTCATCCCGAAGGTCTCCGGGCTCACCACCCGGTACTTGAAGTGCCGGTAGCGCATGCAGAAGCGGTCCCAGGCGTTCATCTTGTTGCGGAAGGCGATCGCCACCAGCTCGAGCAGCGGATCCAGGTTGACCCACCCCCGGTAACGCTTCCCGGCATGCGTCGAGAGCGTCTCCAGCATCTCGCGAATGGTCGTCTCGCGCCCTCCCAGCACCAGCCGGCGCTCGGAAACCTCGTTCAAGAGGACGTGCTTCACCACCTGGGCGATGTCGCGCCCGTGCACGAAGTGGAACGTCGCGTCCAGCGACAGCCAGCGGGCAAGACCCACCCACTTCAAGGCGTCGGGCAGGCCGCCGTTGAGGTGCGACGACGGGTGCGCGTCGTCCCCGCCGAAGACCAGGGTCGGGAAGAGCGTGATCACCTTCTCGGCGAGCGGATGAGCAGGCAGGTCGCGCAGGCAGAGGTACTTGCTCTTGATGTAATCCGTGCCGTCCGTGCCCGCCGCGTCCAGCAGCTGGTTCTCACGGTCGAGCACGCTCGCCGTCGAGAACAGCAGCATCTTCTGCAGGCGGGCGGGATCGGCCATGTCGAGCATGGCGAAGGTGGCATCCCGGTTGACCTGGTAAGCGGCTTCTTCTCCCCAGCCCGCCGCGATGTGGATGATCGCATCCATGGTCTTGAAGAGGTCGGCGTGCGGGCTCATGTCCCGGGCATCGCCCCGCACCAGGGTCACGTTGGGGCGGTTGGCGTCGAAGCGCAGCTTCGCGGGGTCGCGCACCAGGAGGTACATGTGCAGGTCGGGCATGTCCGCGAGGGCGTCGAAGACGTAGTGGCCGACGCAGCCGCTGATGCCGGTGATGAAGACGTTCAAGCGAGAACCATGCTTTCGGGTTTGAGTTTCGCCAGCTCCAGGATCGCCTCGGCTCCGCGCGCCACCGCTCCGGATTCTCCCAGCTGGGCGCGCACGCGTGCGAGGCCCGCGAGTTGCTGCTCGCGGCGGGCGGAATCGCCCAGCATGGCCAGCAGCTCATCTGCCATGCGCTCGGGGCTGGCGTCCTGCTGGAGCAACTCCGGCACGATCGGCTCGCCGGCCACGATGTTGGGAAGCGTGACGTAGGGAATCTTCAAGAGGCGCTTGGCCACGAAGCCTGCCAGTGCCGAGATCCGGTAGGTCGCGATCACCGGGGTGCCGACCACCGCGGCCTCCAGGATGGTGGTCCCCGAGGCGGCGAGCACGACGTCCGCCAGCTGCATGACCGCCATTCCCGGGGCGTCGGAGATCACGGTGACCGGCTGCGGCACCCGCGCGAGCACGGCCTGCAGCCGCGCGGCCAGGTCCGGCGTGGCCACCGGCATGACCACCTGGGCGTCCGGCAGTTGCTGGCGAACCCGCAGGCAGGCTTGAAGCATGGGCTCGAGCAGACGATCGACTTCCATGGGGCGCGAGCCCGGGAAGAGTGCGATCACGGGCTTGTCGGGCTGAATGCCGGCCTTGGCGGCGACAGCTGCCTTCACATCGGGGCCCGGCACCATGTCGAGCAGGGGATGCCCGATGAAGCGAACGTTTCCGCCGGCTTCGCGGTAGGCCTTCGCTTCCTTCTCGAAGATGCAGAGGATGATGTCCAGCGCCTGGGCGACCTTGCGGGTGCCTCCGCGCAGGCCCCAGATCCATTCCTGGGGGGCGATGTAGTAGGCCGTGGGGATGCCGAGCGACTTGGCGGTCTGAGCGAGCACCATGTTGGCGCCCTGGTAGTCGATGCAGATGACCGCGTCGGGGCGCTCGGCCGCGAAGTAGGCTTGCGCCTCCTTGGTGGCCTTGGAGATGGGTTTCAGGCCCGGCAGGTGCTCGGTGAGGCCGACCGCGGAGTAGGGCGTGAGATCGGCGAGCAGCTTGACTCCCGCCGCTTGCATGCGATGAGAGCCCCAGCCGACCAGCTCAAGGTCAGGGCGCCGTGCGAGCAGTTCGCGGGCCAGGTTGGAGCCGTGGATATCCCCTGAGACTTCGCCGGCCGAGAGGAAGAGGCGTGGACTCACGCCTCAGCCTCCTCCTTGGAAGAGCCACTGGCGTCTGAACCGCTCTTGGCGGTGCGACCGACCAGGCCCCGGGTGTTGGTGCGCACGAAGTCCATGAGGTGCTTCACCTCGGGGACCTCGGCCATGGCTTCCATCTCGGCGACGGCCTGGGTGGCGTTGAGGCCCGAGCGGTAAAGGAGGCGGTAGGCGCGCTTGATGGCGGTGCGGCTTTCGGCGGAGACGCCCCGGCGGCGCAGGCCGATCGTGTTGGGGCCGAAGACCTTGGGCGGGTTGCCCTCGGTGGTCATGTAGGGAGGCACGTCCTGGGTGATCCGGCTCATGGCGCCGACCATGGCCATGGAGCCGATCCGGCAGAACTGGTGGATGCCGACGAGGCCGCCGATGGTGACGAAGTCCTCGACTTCGACGTGTCCGGCCAGCGTGACGTTGTTGGCGAGCACGATGCCCGAGCCCACGATGCAGTTATGCGCGACGTGGACGTAGGCCATGATCAGGTTGTCGTCGCCGATCCGGGTGACCTCTCCCTCGCCGGTGGCGCGGTTGATGGTGGCGAACTCGCGGATGACGTTGCGATCGCCGATCAGCGTCAGGGACTCCTCGCCGGCGTACTTGAGGTCCTGGGGGACGCCGCCGACCACGGCGTGCGGGAAGATCTGGCAGTCGCGGCCGATCGAGGTGAAGGACTCGATCACGGCATGCGACCCGATGCTCGTGCCGTCTCCGATCTGGGTATGGGCGCCGATGACGGCGTAGGGACCGACCTGCACCCCTTCTCCCAGCTTGGCGCTGGGGTGGACGACGGCCGTCGCGTGAATCTCGATCATCGGGCTTAATCCACCAAGCTGAACATCAGCTCGCCTTCGGCGACGAGTTGATCCTTGACCCTGCACTCGGCCTTGACCCGGCCGAAGGCGCCGCGCACCTTGATGAGCTCCGAGGTCATGATGAGCTGGTCGCCGGGTTCGACGATCCGGCGGAAGCGCACGCCGTCGACGCCCGTCAGTACCGCGAGCTTGCCGTGATGGTGCTCGTAGTGCAGCAGGATGATGGCGCTCACCTGGGCCATGGCCTCGAGCATGAGGACGCCGGGCATGATGGGCCGCTCGGGGAAGTGGCCGGTGAACTGGGGCTCGTTGACCGAGACGTTCTTGATGCCGACGACTCGCTTGCCCGGCTCGACCTCGAGGATGCGGTCCACCAGGAGGAAGGGGAAGCGATGGGGCAGGATCTTGAGGATCTGCTGGATGTTCAGCGATTGAGTCATGGGGACCTCGTGGGTAGGAGGCTCGGCGATCGCGCTACCGGACTCGAGATGGGGCATGGACATTCTCCTTGCGCGAGAGCGCACGCTCTCTCAGCTTTCGGGCGAGCGCGACGTGCAGCGCATGGCCTGCCTTGGCAGCCACCACCTGACCGACCCACCAGCTCCCGGTGAGGGCCAGGTCTCCGAGCAGGTCGAGCACCTTGTGGCGCACGAACTCGTCGGGGAAACGCAGCGGGGTGAGGTAACGGTAATCGGCGATGACCACGGCATTCTCGGTGGTCCCGCCCTTGGCGAGGCCCATCTTGCGCATGGCCTCGACCTCGGAGAGGAGGCAGAAGGTGCGGGCGTCGGCGATCTCTTGCTCGAAGACGGCTTCGGTGATGGGGCCCTCGAAGAGCTGGGGGCCGGCGAGGGGGTGGCCGTAGTCGACCACGTAGGTGACCTCGGGGCGCTCGGAGGGCTGGACGAAGATGGATTTCTCGCCCCAGTCGAGCTCGATCTTGGCATCGAACTCGAGGATCGAACGCGGGCTGTCCTGGGTGCGGCGGCCGGCCTGGTGGATGCTGTCGACGTAGACGCGGGCCGAGCCGTCGAGCGCGGGCATCTCGGCGCCGTCCACCACGACGTAGGCGTTGGCGATGCCGAGGCAGTAGAGGGCGGCCATGAGGTGCTCGACGGTCTGGACCTTGGCGTTGCCGATGCCCAGCGTGGTCGAGAGGGTGGTCTCGACCACGAATTCGGCCAGCGCGGGAATCTCCGGCTGGCCGGGAAGATCGGAGCGGACGAAGCGGATGCCCGTGTCAGCGGGGGCTGGGTGAACGGTGAGGTGGACGGTCTTGCCGGAGTGGAGCCCGACTCCTTCGAGCTCGAAAGAGCGGGCAAGCGTCCATTGGGAAGCGGGGTCCAGGCTCATGCGTTCCTCAGTCCAGGCTAGAGTCCAGGCTAGTTACCGAGCTCGTTCAAGAGGGCTTGCAGGCCGTTCGCACCGGCGAATGGCACTTCCAGGGTGATCTCGACCGATCCGTCGGCCAGTTCCTTCCCGGTGACCTTGGCCCCCATGATGAGCGCGCGCAGGCGGTTCCGGATCTCGGGGTTCGACGCGGTCCGTTGCTGAACCGTGGACTTCCCGACCGGAATCTCCATGATCGTGGCCAGTAGGCGCTTCTGGGCCAGGCCCAGGGCGTTCTGGCGGGCGACCTCGCGGGCCTTCAGGGTGCCGGGCGCTCCGAAAGGAGGCAAGCCGATGGCGGAGACGCGAACGGTCTCGCCCCAGCGAATCTCGCCGTACGGCAGGGTCTTGACGCTTGGAGGCGCCGCCCAAACCGGAGCGCCTGCAAGAACACCAAGAATCAGGATTCCCGCCAGCGTCCGCCGCATGCCGACTCCCCCTCTGGCCCCTAGACCTGCGTCCGCTCGGTTTCCGTGCCCCCCTGGGACAAGGATTCCACGCGTTCCGTCAGCTCGCGCAGCTCGCGGGCGAGTTGCGGAAGCTTGTCGACGGCGGCCAACCGGCGCAGCTCCTCGCGGTGGGGACGAGCCGGAAAGCCCGAGACCACCGCACGGTTCGGAACGTCCTTGGTGACCCCGGTGCGCGCCAAGACCAGGCTGTCCGAGCCGATCTCCAGGTGCCCCGCGACCCCGACCTGCCCGGCAAGCGTGCTGCGATCGCCGATGCGCGACGACCCCGAGATGCCGACCTGACTGACCAAGAGGACGTTTTCCCCGATAACGACATTATGTCCGACATGGACGAGGTTGTCAATTTTGGTTCCTTGCCCGATCTGCGTCTGGCCGATGGTCGCCCGGTCGATCGTGACGTTCGCCCCGATCTCCACGTCGTCTCCGACGACCACGTTGCCGATCTGCGGCACCTTGAGGTGCTTGCCGCCCGAGGGTACGAACCCGTACCCGTCCGAGCCGATCACGGCCCCTGGCTGCACGACCACCCGCGCGCCCAGGATGCAGCCCTCGCGAACCACTGAACGGGCATGCAGCAGGCTGTCCGGACCGATCGCGGAGGCGTCGCCGATCACCACGCCGGCATGCAGCACGGTGCGATCGCCGATCGTCGCATGCGCCCCGATGGCGCAATGCGGCCCGATCGAGACGCCCTCTCCCAGCTCGGCCGTGGGATCGACCCAGGCCGTGGGATGGACTCCCGCAGGCGGCGCCGAGGGTGCCCACAGGGCCAGGGCCATGGCCATGGCGACCCGGGGGTTCGCGACCGTGATGGTCGGACGATCGCCAAGGGGCTCCTTGGCGATCGCCGCGCCTGCCTTCGAGGCCAGCACCTGGTCGCGGTACTTGTCCTCGACCAGGAAGACCAGGTGCTCGGGGCCCGCCCACTCGGGGTTGGCGGGGCCTGCGATCCTCATGGCTGCGGCGCTCGCGCCCGTGGCGTCGTGGGCGTCCACGACCTGTCCGCCCACGTGCTGGGCGATCTCGAGGAGGCTGTAGGAACGCATGTTACTTCAGGCGCTTCACGACGTCGCTGGTCAGGTCCGTGCCGCCGTACAGGATGACCTGCTTGTCGACCACGGCCGAGATGCCCTTGGCCTTGGCGGACGCAGCGATCGCCTTCTCGATCTTCCCCTTGATCTGGGTCGAGAGCTTGCGGTCGAGCTCCTCGACGGCCTTCTTCTGAGGCATGAGGTCCTGCTCGGCGTCCTTCATCATCTTCTGGATCTCGGAGTCGGACTTGCCGGCCTTGCGGGCATCCTCGATCTGCTTCTGACGCTTGGCGAGTTCTTCCTGGTAGTTCTCCGCCTTCTTGCGGAACTGGTCCTGGGCGCGCTTCGCCTCGGGGTACGAATTGAACACCTGCGCGGTGTCCACGAATCCCAGGCTCGGCGCCGCGGCCTGGGCCGCCTGGGTGGACACGATCCCGGCCGTCAGGGCAGCCAGCGCCAAAGCCATCAGCTTCTTCATGATTCTCCTCTTTTTCCTCTATCCCGCTCCGCTCACGGCGGAGGTTTTCACTTGAGGAGACGCCTTCCCCCCGCGTGGGGTTCCGTCGCCTCCGATGTCTAGAATTTCTGCCCGATCGAGAAGTGGATCACGCCCGTGTTGAGGCTCCACTCCCGCAGGCCGTAGTCGAGGCGCAGCGGCCCCAGCGGCGTGTTGATCCGGATGCCCGCGCCGTAGCCCGAGCGCGTCCGGTCCAGGCCGAAGTTGCTGCGGCTCTGGTCCCAGAAGATGCCCGTGTCCCCGAAGACCACGCCCGACAGGATGTTCACGATCGGGAAGCGGTACTCGACGCTGGCCAGCGTGAACGAGTCCCCTGAGAAGCTGCCGTAGGGGAACTGGCCCAGCGCGCCTGCTCCCACCGGGTTCTCGGGCCAGCCCCGGATGAGGTTGCTGCCCGTCGAGAAGAACCGCTCGTAGGGCGGCACGAACCCGCCCGTCGCCGAGAACAGCGTGCCCAGCTTCCAGCCTGCGGCCAAGGTGTGATTGGCCCAGAGCGGGAAGTAATGGTTCACGTCCAGCTGCAGGCGCGAGAGGTTGAGCGTGCTCAGCCCCGGGATGTACTGCTCCACCGCGTAGGTGTTGAACCAGCCCCGGGTGGGGTTGATCACGTAGTCGCGCGAGTCGAAGGTCGCCGTGAAGCCCGCGGTGGTCGCGAAGTCCGAGCTGCCCCCCGACGCGAAGATCTGCGGCCCCGAAAGACTCTTCGCTTGGTCGGTGGTCAAGAGCCCGATGCTCTCGGCGCGCAACCGCAGGGCGCCGCGCCACTGAGCCGTGACCGGGTCTCCGAACAACGGCCGACCGAACGAGACCACGCCACCCCGCCGCTCCTCGAGGAAGCCGTTGAGCATCGCGCCACCCGCCGCCGGGTCCGGGTTCGGCACCTGTCCGAAGAAGTTCCAGAACCGCCGGGCGTAGAGGTTGGTCCCGAAGGAGGTCTTCTGGTTGTCGATCCAGGGGTTGAAGTAGCTGATCTCGGCGGCCCAGTTGCGCTGCGAGAGCGTGAGATCCGTCGAAATCGACTGGGCGCGCCCCAGGAAGTTCTCCTTGCGCAGCCCCACGATGCCCAGCAGGCCGTCGCGGTTGGACCAGCCGGCCGACAGGTTGAAGCTGCCGGTCTGCTTCTCCTTGACGTTGACCACGACCGTGACCTGATCGGGCGTCGCGCCCGGCTCGTAGCGGATCCCGATGTCCTCGAAGAAGTTGAGGTTGAAGACCCGGCGCAGGTCCTCCTCCATCACCTTCCAGTTAAAGAGCTCGCCCGGCTTCTGGGTCAGCTCGCGGCGGATGACGTAGTCCTGGGTCTCCTCGTTGCCCTCGATCCGGATGGCCGAAATCGTGCCCTCGGCCAGCTTGATGGTCAAGGTCCCGTCAGGACTGGCGTTCAGGTCGATCACCCGCGCCAGGACGTAGCCCTTGTCGGCGTACTTCTTCTCGATGTCCTTGATGATCTGCTGGACGTCGCGGAAGTTGATGACCTTGCCCTTCATGTCCGCGAAGGGAGCCGCCAGCTCGGCCTCGGGGAAGACCGTCTCGCCGACGATGTTGACGCCCTTGAAGACCGGGTTCTCGACCACGTGGAAGACCAGGCGCTCGCCGCCGGGCACCGGCTCGGTCGACGCCTTCACGTCCAGGAAGTACCCCAGCCCGTAGATCCGCTGCAGCGATTCGAGCACCTGCTGGCGGGTGACCTCCTCGCCGCGGTGAATCGGCAGCGTCAGGAGGATGGTCTCGTCGGAGACCGTCCGGTTGCCCCGGATCTCGATGTCGCGCACCCGGATCTTGGGCCCCTGGTCCACCGGCGGCGCAGGCAGGATCGAGCCCGTTGCGCCCGGAGTGACCGAACCCGTCGCCGCCGGTACGCCCGGCGCCTGCTGGGCTTGCTTGGGCGCCTGATTCGGCGTGGGTTTCGGCGCCTGCGCGAGGGCGGCGTCCGGCGCCAGCAGGCCCCATGCCAAAGCGGCCGCCGCGAGAGGAAGCGTCCGCCTCCATCGTAGGGGCGACGGGGCGGTTATGAGTTCCGTCTCGCGGACGTTCCGGTTTTCGGTCATGGTACGGACCTTTCTAGCGTTCAGGGTTGCGTCATTATAGGCGCTCGAGACTGAGGCTGGCAAATGAGTGCTGGCTAAGCTGGCCAGGGCATCTTGCTACCAATCGATCGACAAGTTGACGCCCTCTCGGATATGCTAAGGCCATGGCCACGCCGTTGCTTCTCAACCGAGGTCGGATCCTCGTCTACCACCTCTTCGCGGTGGCGGACACGATCGATCTCGACCACGTGCGCAAGCTCTGGGAAGGCCAGTCCAAGACCACCCGCCTCATCTCGCGCCGAGCAGCCCCCGCCTACATCCAGTTCGTCAACCCGCCGGTCACCCTCGCGCTGGGCGATCGCCCCCTCTACCCCCGCCCCGACGATCACCTCCTGGGGCGCGCGACCGCCAAGGTCTTCGACTTTGGCGTCGTCTCCATTCGCTGGGAAATCGACCTCCCTGCCACCTGGATCGACCTCGTCCAGCAGGCCCCCTGCTTCGTCGACAACGCCGCCATCGAGCTGCTTTCCCGCCAGCTGCTCGAGGAGATCCGCCCCAAGCTCGCGCCCGGCTTAAAGAACCCCTACTCCGAGATCCTCGAGGAGGACTACACCATCTTCTACGTCGAGGCCTTCGGTGGGGGCGAACCCCTCTCCGCACGCGACCTCCTGGCCGGCTACGGTGCTGATATCGCCCAGCTGGTCCGCGGCGAGCCCAAGGCGATGTCGCCCGCCGAGCAAGCCGAGACCCTGCGCCAGCAGATCTCCTACTTCGATGACGACCTGGTGGTCATTGACTGGAACGCTGCTCTGGTCTACGACCACGAAGGCTCCTCGGAGCACGTCGACATCCTGGAGTTCGCCAATTGCGAGCTGCTCGAACTGCGCTACTACGACGCCCTGCTCGACCGTGAGCTCGATAACATCTACCACGAGGTCGAGGCCGGCCCCGCCACGGGCTGGCGCTACTGGCTGCGCAATCGCTACCGTCCCACCTCGCATCGCCTCCTCACCCTCATGGTCGACGTCGTCGAACTCAAGGACCAGATCGAGAACTCCCTCAAGATCATCGGCGACCTCTACTCGGCCCGCGTCTACCGCGCCATCTCCGAGCGTCTCCGCCTCAAGGACTGGGAGGCCTCCATCGAGGGCAAGCTGCGTAGCGCACGCTCCATCTACGAGGTCCTCACCGACAGCCAGGATATCGGTCGCTCGGTCTTCCTCGAGTGGACCATCATCATCCTGATCGCCCTCGAGATCGTCCTCTTCTTCATCCTGCCGTCGCATTGAAAAAGCTCCCCGGATGGGGAGCTTCAAGGGGCATGTCGCCCACCCGTCATTCCCGCGCAGGCGGGAATCCAGGCCCACGGTGCCGTGTGAGCCTCACTGGACTCCCGCGGAAGCGGGAGTGACGCACCGGGCTAGCGGCTCAGCGCCGGGTCGATGCTCTCGGCCTCGGCGAAGCCCTTGGCCCTGAGGACGCAGGCGTCACAGTCGCCGCAAGGCTTCTCGCCGCCCTGGTAGCAGGACCACGTCGGGCCGTAATCCGTGCCCACGCTCTGGCCCAGCTTCACGATGCCGGCCTTGTTCAGGTGCAGCAGGGGCGTCTCGATGCGGATGGGATTCCCCTCGACGCCGGCCTTGGTGCCGAGGCGGGCCATCTCCTGGTAGGCGGCGATGAACTCCGGCCGGCAATCCGGGTAGCCCGAGTAATCGTAGGCGTTCACCCCGATGAAGATGGCCTCCGCTCCGAGCGCCTCCGCGTAGGAGAGCCCGAAGCTGAGAAAGAGCGTGTTGCGCCCCGGCACGTACGTCACCGGGATCGACTCCTCCATCTCGGAGGCCTCGCGTCCCGTCGGCACCTCGAGCGAGTCATCGGTCAAGGCCGACCCGCCCCAGCGCGTCAGGTCGAATTTCATCACCACGTGCTCCTTGGCTCCGACCGCCTTGGCGACCGCGCGCGCGGAGTCGAGCTCGCGCTTCAGGCGCTGGCCGTAATCGAAGGACAAGGCGTAGACCTCGTAGCCCTGAGACCTGGCGACGTAGGCGCAGGTGGTCGAATCCAACCCCCCGCTCAAGAGTACAACGGCCTTCTTCATATGCCTCGCTTCTCCCCCCATAGCAGCTTGTGATACTGCGGCAGGACCCGCAGCGCGTAAGGCTTCCAGAACGCGTCGGGCAGGATCTCCTCCTCGAAGAGCCGCGCCAGCTTCTGGCAGTACGCGTCCCGGCTCTCGCCGGGGACGCCCACCGGCTGGAGAATGATCGGCACCTGCTCGGCACCCGGCAACTCGCTCAAGAGGGTCTTGACCGCGTCCAGGTCGTCCCGTCCGCCCACGACGAACTTCAGCTGAAGCCGATCGGGCACCTGCGCGACGTACTCTCCCAGCACCCGCTTGTTGGGCTTCTGCTGGGAGCTGCCGAGCTTGGGGCTCACGCTCCACAGCCCCACCCGCGGATCCGGCCGGAACATCGTCCCGTTGGTCTCCACCGTGACGAAGCGCCCATCCAGCAGGTCGAGCAACGGCTCCAGCTTCTGCAGCATGGGCTCGCCGCCCGTCAGCACCACGTCGGGGGCATGCACCTCGGCGAGGATCTGCGAGGGCGTCATCACCTTCGGCTCGACCATCTCGCCGGCCTTCCAGGAGTAGGTGGTATCACACCAGTTGCATGAAAGGTTGCAACGGCTCAGGCGCACGAAGGTCGAGAGCATGCCGATCCGCGTACCCTCGCCCTGCAAGGAGGTGAAGATCTCCGTGACCTCGTAGGTCGCCGGGGCCGCCAAAGTCGCCACGTTAGGCCTCCTCGAAGCGGCACCAGGAGTTGGGCCCTTCGTGGACCGTCACCGACACCAACTGCGGCACCTGCGCCTTGAAGGTCTTGTAGAAGTAGGCGCTGAGGCCTTCGGCCGTGGTCGTGGTCCCTTCGGGCAGGGATTCGTTGAGATAGGTATGATCCGGCAGCAACCGCTCCAGCTCCTTGAGCCGGTTGAAGTCGATCAAAATGCCCAGTTCGTCCAGGGATGCGCCGGCCACCTCCACGTCGACCAGGTAGGTATGGCCGTGGAGGTTGTTGCACTTCCCGGGGTGCCCGGGGATCCGGTGCGCCGCCTCGAACTTGAGCCGCTTGGTGAGCTTGTACATGGAAAAATGCCTCTTAAACACGTGTTTAGGGCATTTTAGCGCGCTTCGAGGCGCAAGGCCAGCCTCGAAGCGCCGTTCGTCTCTTTCCGGGGTTGATGTAGGGGCAATTCAAAGAAATTGCATCATCGACTCCGCGTCCGAACAAGGGACCCGCGAGAGCCTAAGGTCGCTCTACGGGGCTGGGGGAACGTGGCCCGATTTCGGGGCCGGCAGGTAAAGCTCCCATCCCCCGGCCTTCTTCAGGAAGATGGCGCGCGTCCGTTCGCTGGCCTGGGTGGCGGCCTCGAGCCTTCCGGCCCGGCCGTCCTGAAGGTAGACGGCTGATGCGGCTTGCGGGGGGGCGTAGCGCCCGATCAGCAAGGCGAGCCCAAGGCCGAAAAACAGGATGCCCAGCCAGACCCAGGGATGCCAAAGGATTCCGCGTCGTCTGAGCGGCTCGATTTCCTGGTAGTAGACCTCGGGGCCCTGTAGCCGCAAGCCATGCTTCTCTTGAACGAGCTGGTAGGGCCCTTCCTCCTCGGGGCCAGCCGGCAAGAGGTAGTACACGGGAAGCTTCGCCGTGGAGCTGTCGGCGGATAGGCGCTTCAAGGCCTGCTTTGCAACAGGGGCGCCGGGTGGAAGATAGCAGTAGATGAGCGTCCTTCCCTTGGCCGTCGAGCGGAAGTAGGTCCCTCTCATGGTGCACGCACCTCCAGCCTGCGGGCCGGTAAGCCCTCGTTCGGGCGGCGGCTCCAGGCTTCCAGCCGGGCCTCCTCGACGATCCAGTACGCGCCCGGAGTGAGCGCGTCCGGCGCGAGCGTGAGGCCGTCGGCCCGGAAGATCCACTCGCCCGGACGCGCCACGCTCCCGCTCGTACGAACCTCAGGCAAGTCCACGCGCTCGAGTGTCACGGCCGTCGGGCGCGCGCCGTACCAAAGGCTCGTCGGCCCCGCCAGGCCGCGCTGCGCCAGCTCGGAGAATGGAATCCGTAGCACGCTTCCAGTCGCTTGATCGCTCAAGGGTCGCTGGACACGCCCTCCCGCCCGAGTGATCTGGTAGTACGGGCTGTCCTCCGGAAAGGTCACCAGGAAGGCCTGGTTCTCAACCGCCACTTGCGCTGGCGCTCGCCGCTCCAGCACCGTGGTAAGTCTCGGGTAAAGCGCATAGCCCCCCAGGGCGAGCCCGCCGAGTACCAGCAGGATCCCGACCAGAAGCGCGATAGGACGGCTCTCGACGGGACGGCGCGGCAGCTTCGGGTTTTTCCGCTTCCAGGGATGGAACGTTCCCTGGACCTCCCCGCGAGTCACCGGCCCTAGCCGCCCCAGCCCCGCCCAGTAGAAGAACGTCGCTTCCTCGCGCAGCGGATCGCAGACCAGGGCCACCTGACCCAGCCCGGGAAACCGCTCTCGCTGGACCTCTTGATCACTCTCCGAGAAGAAAAGCCCCTCGCCCGGATGCGTGTGATACCACCCCACGCAGTTCCGCCCCACCAAACCGCGGGACGCCTCGAGAAGCTCCTCGCTCGGCGCGTAGTCGGGCTCCGCCGAAGGCGCCCCGGTGTCCGAGACGATCGCCTCCACCACGATCATCATCCCGTTGCCGGCCGGGCTGGTACTTCCCAGCAAGAGTCCGCCCACCGGCTCCTGACTCGCCCCCGAGACCCGAAAGAGCGCTTCCAGCGCCTCCCAGGCCTCCCGGCTGACCAGGAGCCGGTGGGGACAACCCGGCGGTGCCTGCCATTCCCAGTACGCGCTACCCATGCCTCCCCCTCGCTTTCGACAGCAGTATAGAAGTTCCCCCGGGCGTCGGACTAGTCATTCAGGCCCATGCTTCCTGAACGCACCCGCAAGCGCCGGACTCCCTCGAAGTTTCGCTATAATGACTTTGTCCCCTTGCTCCCTGGAGGAACGATGACCACCACTGCCCAAGACCTGCAATCCCTCATCCAGTCGGCTTTCCAGAACCGCGATCGCCTCTCCGAGCCCGCCGTGCGCGAGGCCGTCGAGGAAACCATCGCCCGCCTCGATCGCGGCGAGCTGCGCGTCGCCGAGAAAATCGACGGCACCTGGCAGGTCAACGCCTGGGTCAAGGAAGCCATCCTCCTCTACTTCGCCATCCGCCCCATGGAGACCATGGAGGTCTGCAGCCTCGAGTTCCACGACAAGGTGCCCGTCAAGCGCGACCTCGCCAAGGCCGGCATCCGGGTCGTGCCGCCTGGAATCGCCCGCTACGGCTCGTTCCTGGAAGCCGGCGCCATCCTGATGCCCGGCTACGTCAACATCGGTGCCCACGTCGGCGCCGGAACCATGGTCGACACCTGGGCCACGGTCGGATCGTGCGCGCAGATCGGCAAGGGCGTCCACCTCTCGGGCGGGGTCGGCATCGGCGGAGTCCTCGAGCCCCCCACGGCCAGCCCCGTCATCATCGAGGACGGTGCCTTCATCGGCTCGCGCTGCATCGTGGTCGAGGGAGTCGTCGTCGAAGAGGAAGCCGTCCTGGGTGCCAACGTCGTCCTGACCTCCAGCACCCCCATCGTCGACGTCACCGGCCCCGAGCCCGTGATCACCAAGGGCCGCGTGCCCGCGCGCTCGGTCGTCATTCCCGGCACCATGCCCAAGGACTTCCCCGCCGGCACCTTCCAGGTGCCCTGCGCCCTCATCATCGGCCAGCGCAAGGCGTCCACCGATAAGAAGACCTCGCTCAACGACGTGCTGCGCACCTTCAACGTGCAGGTTTAAGGACCCCCATGGCTTCGCCGGTTAACACCCCCCCACAGCCCCGAGGGGGGGCAAGTTTGGCGGAGCTCACCCTGGAGCTCTGCCGGATCTACAGCGAGACGGGCCATGAGGAGGCGATCGCCGCCGACCTCGACGCCCGCTGCCGCACCCTGGTCGGCCCCGCCAGCGTCCGGCGGATCGGCAACTCCGTCGTGGCCTGGGGGCCGCAGGTCGAGGGCCGAGCGACCATCGGCCTCTTCGGCCACAGCGACACCGTGAAGCCCGCCGCCGACCAGCCCCTGGAGATCCGGGACGGCCGCGTCTTCGGCTGCGGCGCCAGCGACATGAAGGGCGGCCTCGCCCTCATGCTCGAGCTGCTCGCCGAGGCCGACGCGCTCGGCCGCAACCTCGTCGTCGTCTTCTACGACAAGGAGGAAGGCCCCGCCGTGGACAACGGCCTCGAGCCCCTCTTCGCCTCCGGCGCCATCCCCGCCCTGGACCTGGGCGTCTGCCTGGAACCCACCGACAACCGGATCCAGGCGGGCTGCGTGGGCGGCCTGCACGCCACGGTCACGTTTCACGGCCGGCGCGCGCACAGCGCCCGCCCCTGGCAGGGCGAGAACGCCATCTACAAGGCCATCGGCACCCTGGAGCGCCTGAAGGCCTTCGGTCGCCGGGAGGTCCCGATCGGCCCCCTGACCTTCTACGAGGTCATGAACGCCACCATGGCCTCGACCGCCAACTCGCGCAACGTGATCCCCGACGCCTTCTCCCTCAACGTCAACTACCGCTTCGCTCCCGGCAAGCCGCTGGCGGTGGCGACTCAGGAGCTGCGCGACGTCGTGGGCCCTGAGGCGGAGGTCACGGTGATCGACGAGGCCCCCTCCGGAGCGGTCTGCCTGGATCATCCGCTGGTGACGGCCTGGCAGCAAGAGCAAGCCAAGCGGGGAGCGGCGCTCGACGTGGAAGCGAAGCAGGCGTGGACCGACGTGGCGCGCCTGACGGCCCGGGGCATCCCGGCGATCAACTTCGGGCCCGGCGAGACGGCCCAGGCGCATCAGGCGCGGGAATCGATTCCGGTGGCGTACCTGGAAGCCGGGTACGCGGCCCTCAGGAGGCTTTTCGCATGAACCCCTTGCTTTCGGGCATCGCCCCGTCCATCATCCGGGAGCTCAACAGCCGCAAGCGGCCCGACTCCGTCGACCTGGGCCTCGGAGAGCCGACCTTGCGGCCGGACATGGCGCCCTTCGAGACGGCGACGGCCTGGGTCGCCGAGCATGGCTGCCCTTACTCGCCGAATCCGGGCTTCATGGAGCTGCGGGGGGCGATCGCCCGCCACTACGCCTACCCGGGCCTCGATCAGGCCGCCAACGTCTGCGTCACGGTCGGCTCGCAGGAAGCGCTCTTCGTCGCCCTCAAGGCCCTGCTGGACCCTGCGCATGACGAGGCCCTGATCGTCGGCCCCAGCTACCCGCTTTACCCCAAGCTCTGCCAGATGGAGGGAGTGACGGCCCGCGAGGTCATGCTCGATCCTTACCAGGGCTTTCGCCCCGACGCCAAGCGAGTGATAGCCAGCCTGAGCCCCAGGACCCGGGTCGTGGTCCTGGCCTCTCCCAGCAACCCGACGGGCCGCGTCTGGCCGCGCGAAGAGCTGGAGTTGCTGGCCTCGGCCCTCATGGAGCGCGAACAGCCCGTCACGGTCATCTCGGACGAGGTGTACCGCGAGCTTCACTTCGGCGAGGCGCCTCCGACCTCGATGGCCGAGGTCTATCCCCGTACGGTGGTGGTCAACTCGCTCTCCAAGAGCAACGCGCTCACCGGGCTGCGACTGGGCTGGTTCATGGCCCCCGCCGAGCTCATGCCGGCCCTCCTGAAAGTGCATCAGTTCGCGGTCTCGTGCGCGAGCACCTACTCCCAGCGCGTGGCCCTGGCGGTCTTCCAGCAAGGCCTGCTGGGCCAGCATCGCGAGCACTACGCGGCGCAGCGCGAGTTCCTGCTGGAGCGGCTGGACCGGGAAGGCCTGGGGGCCGTCACCCCCGAGGGCGGCTTCTACGCGATGATCCGGCTGACGGGGGCCTGGTCGGCGGATTCGACCAAGGCGGCCTTCGCGCTGCTGGAGCGCAAGAACGTCGTCGCGATTCCCGGAGCGGCCTTCGGGGCCGAGGGCTGGCTACGAATTTCGTGGGTGGCCCCGCGCGAGACCCTGTCGGTCGGCCTGGCTCGCATCCGGGAGTTCCTCGCGCTCTCCCCCAAGGCTTGAGCGACAATACCCCTCATGCGAAGCGCCCCCGTGCCGTCTGGATGGACGGCACGGGGGCGGTTGACTTGGGGGATCAGCGGGCCTTGGCGGGCTTGGCGGTGCGGGCCTTGCGCAGCGGCACCTGCTTCAGGGCCGTCGCTTTTTTCAGGTCAGAGACGAGGGCCTTCAGCTCGGTCAGGCTGGTGCGCTTGAGCATGATCTGGCAGTTGCCGCAGACCAGCACGGCATCCTTGGCTCCGCTCTCCTTGTGCTTGATGAGCGCGTCGTCACCGAGATCTCCGTAGGCCTTGCGGGGGTTGAAGCCGCAGCACGCGCAGTCCTGGCGCTTCTTGGCGGGCGCCTTGGGGGTGAGGGGCCATTCCTTGAGGGCGTAGGTGCCGTCGCCGACCCGGACGAAAGGCGTCTCGGGGTTGCGGTTCATGTCGTCGCCCATGCGGGCGCGCAGGGTGAGGGCGGGGGTGCGGCCCTCGGGGCGGATCATGCCGAGCCGGATGGCCCGGCGGGTGATCTCGCGGTAGTGGAGGGGCCGGCCGGCCTTCTTGAGGATCTGATGGGCGGCCTCGCGCATGGAGACGGGCTGCTCGGTGTCCGAGGAGGGCTTGAGCTGCCAGAGGCGAGGGCCGGCGTTCTCGAAGGCGGAGGCGGGGTTCTGGGAGGCGCGCCGGAGGACCACGCCGATCGACTTCACCGGCGACTTGCCCGAGGGCTTGATGAGCCCCTTGGCGATCGCGCGGGCGACCATCTCTTCCTCGCTCAGGGCCGATCCGGCCTCGGCGAGGATCAGGTGGGCGGCTTCGAGGTAGGTCATCATCTTGGAGTCCTCACGGTAACGAAGGGAAATGCGCCGTCGATCTCGCCAGGACGACCTGCTTGCAACGGCTGGCACCATTGTACCCGGAATGAACGCTCGCTACCAAAGGGTTTGGCCCGATTCGCCCCCTGACGGCCGTTCAAGAGGTGTAAAGAATTAGGCGAATTTAACCGGAACTTGGTCAAGCTCGCGGGGCGAATGCCGGATAAGGGAGGTATGCAGATGTCACGCGCAGCCTCCCCAATTCAACGACGCCCCGCGGACCGGCTGGAGCTGGCCGTCCGGCAACGCCCCGAAGCGGCTCCTGGGCCTGCGGCTCCCAAGCCTGAGACCGAGCGCAAGGCTCGGATGGCGGGGGATACGCTCACGACCCGCGCGCACGCGGCGGTGGATCGGGTGCTTCCCAAGGCGCCTCAGGCCGTCGTTCCGGAGAACTGGCAGGGGGCGCTCGATTCGCTTCGCGGCAAGGCGGTGGACGCCGGCGCCGGAGCCCTGATCTGGCTGGGGGACCTGCACCCGGCGATCGCCAAGACCGGCCATCAGATCTACGGCCTCATGACCCGCAAGGCGGACGGCCCGAACGTCGAGAAGCTCGCCCCGGTGGGCGAGAAGCTCTTGCGCGGAGCCCAGCCGACCGAGGAGGGGTTCCGTCAGCTGAAGGCGGCCGGGGTGAAGACCGTGATCAACCTGCGCCCCGAGGATAACCGCGAGGCCGAGGTGGTGGAGAAGCTGGGGATGAAGGCCCTCTACCTGCCCTTGCCTCCGCTGGGCGCGCCGACGCATGCCGAGACCCTTTCCTTCCTGAAGGCGGCACTGGATCCCGCGAACGGCAAGGTCTTCTTCCATTGCTACCACGGTGTGGATCGCACGGGGACCATGGCGGCGGCCATCCGGATCGCCCGGGACGGCTGGACGGCGGAGCAGGCGATCGCCGAGCTTCACGCGCACGGCTTCCACGAGGCGGGCCAGAAGGCCAAGCTCGCCTACATCCAGCGCTTCGAGGCTTACTGGAAGACCCTCCCCATCGAGCGGAAGGCCGAGGTCCTCCACAAGCCCATCTCCCAGGGCCCTTTCTTCTTCGGCGTGGCCTAGCGACCACCCTGCGTCCCTCGCTGCGAGTCGCAGGGCGAGTGCCTCGAGTCGCCATGATGCCCCCTTGTTCCGATAGTCATGTCGTTTTTGCGGGTATAGCATGGATCCCTCAACCAAGGAGTGATGCATGAAGCCCCATTTTGGCGTCGACGTCGACGGAGTCCTGGCCCACCACCTTCCCGCCATGCTGGAGATCGTCACCGAGCTCACGGGCATGACCGTGACTCCCGATCAGGTGACGGACTATTACTTTGCGGGCCTGGTCTCGCGCGAGCTCATGGAGCGGGTCTTCGAGCGCTGCATGGAGTGCGCGATGGAGCTGCCCCCCATGGCGGATTACCATCTCGTCAACGAGCTTCCCGGCACGGTCACCATCGTGACGCACCGGCCCGCGGAAGCGGCCGAGGAAACCACCAAGGAGTGGTTGAAGCGCCATGGGATCCGCTACGACGGGATCATCTTCACCAAGGGCCCCAAGTCCCAGACCGGGCGGTTCGACTATTTCATCGACGATGCCCCTCAGAACGCCCTGGACCTGGCTTCGGCCGGCGCCACGACCTACCTCATGTCCTGGCCTTACAACCGGGAAAGCCATTTCGGCGAGCATGAGCAGCGGGTGGTGCGCGTGGGCGGCTGGAAGGACATCCAGGCTCACCTCGAGTCCGCCAAGGCCTGGCAGCATCGCGTCAGCTAGCGCCTTCGACTCGATCCCCACGTGAAGCGGCCCCCGGAAAATCCGGGGGCCGCGCGTCTTGCCCAGCTTCGGGGCTTACTCGTTGATGGGGAAGGTGAAGGTCAGGGACTTGAAGCCGAGGCTCAGGCCGACGGTGGCGCCGGAGAGGGCGTTGGCGGTGGGCATGTAGAGGTAGCCGAGGCTGAGGGTGCCGCGGAATCCGTCACCGAAGAGGCGGCTCACCGAGACGCCGGGCTCGAGGACGAAGCTGCCGCCGGCGCCCTGGGTGGAGGAGCCGCCGCCGCCGCCGGCGAGCAGGCTGCAGTCGAGGACGGTGGCTTCTCCGAGCTTGTGCTCCATGCCGATCAGCATGCCGCCGTAGCCGATGCCTCCGCTGACCGAGCTGCCCGCGGAGAAGGTGCCGCCGAAGCCGGCGCCGCCCAGGTAGACGTTCTCGGTGAGGTAGCCGGCGCCCTGGCCGCCGAAGACGAAGCCGATGTTGCCGCCGGGGGTGAAGATGGCCTTGAGGGCGGGGCCGCCCTTCGAGAGCTCCTGCTCGGCCTTGTCGAAGTCGAGCTTGGCCGGTTCGCGCCACTGCTTGGCCTCGGCCAGCGGGGCGACGGCGAGGGTCAGGGCGAGGGCGGCGAGCAACGGTTTGGTCATGGGTGGGTGCCTTTCTACGAACGGGGGGACGATGCCCATGAGACGAGCACGGGAGAAGGCTTGTTCCCTTCTTTCTCATGTTACCCCAGGTGAAAAAACGCCGGCGGCTCCGAGGGGCCGCCGGCATGAGGCTTTACTTGGACTTGCCGGCCGGGGTGGGCATCTTGGCGAGGTTCATGAGGTCGTCGAGCTCGAGCGGGCGCTTCTTGGCCCATTGCTTCACCTTGAGGAACCAGCGGGTGCCGCGGCGGGGCAGGAAGGAGATGGTGAGCTTGGTGCGTCCCTTCTCCTTGGTGACCTCCTGGGAGATGCTGGCGTAGGGGCCGCGGTTCATCTCGGTGCGCAGCGCCTTCTTGTTGGGGAAGAAGGTGATGGTCTCGCGGATGGCGCGGCCGCGCTTCGGCTTGAGTTCGCGGATGAGCGTGTTGCGGCTGCGCTCGATCACCTGGACGCTCTTGATCTGCTTGGGGTCGCGTTTCGGGTGCTCGACTTGATCCTTGATGGCCATCCAGACGCGGTCGTGGGGGGCATCGATGAAGATGCTGAACGTGTAGAGGTCTTCGGCGGTCTTCTTGGCTTTGGCGTCGGGCTTGTCCACGGTCTGCGACTCCCCAGCCTCTTTACCCTTCGTCTCTTTACCCATAGTCTCTTTACCCATCGTCTTCATGTCGGCCCTTCCGTTCGGCTCTCCGGTTTGGCGCTTGCGTCCCGCGGGCACGGAGCCCTCACCACGCTAGCCAAGGCCGGCGGACATTTCAAGGCGGCGATTCACGACCTTCGGGCCGACTCTTCTCCGCGTCCGATCGCGGGCATTGACGCTCGCGACAACCTGTTATTAACCATCATAGCCCAAAAAGAGGGCCCGGCACCAGCCGGACCCTCGATAGGACTTGCCTGCGCGGCGTGTGGAAGCGCCTGCTCTAGGAGCAGCGCGAGTAGCCGCAGCCGCGGCAGACCGCGCAGCCTTCGCCGAACTCCAGCGAGTTGCCGCACTCGGGGCACTCGGGGGACTCGCCGTAGACCTCGACGGCGTGGACGCCGTGGCGGTTGATGGCGCCGGCGGCTTCCGCGACGATCACGGCCTGGGGCTGAAGCACGGTCAGGGGCTGAAGCTCCGTGTCATGGGGCTGCAGGTTCATCACCTGGCCGAGCTGGCGGGGCGAATCCTTGAGCACCTTGCCGATGGCGTCCGGGATCGACAGGACCTGGTTGGGGCCGAAGCCGTACGGGTTCGCCGAGCGGATGCCGATGAGCTGCTGGGCGAGCTCGTCGACGGGCACGTTGTACTGGAGGCTGAGGCTGATCAGGCGGCCGATGGCCTCCGACAGGGAGTTCAGCGTGCCGCCCGAGCGGCCGATGTTCGAGACGACCTCGCGCATGCCGCGCTCGTCGTAGTTGACGGTGGTGTAGAGCTTGCCGTCGCCGGTGGTGGTGACGCGGGTGAAGCCGTAGAGGTCCTCGGGACGGGTCCGGGGCCGGACGCGGAGGTCGCGGACGTCGGTGGCCACGGGCTCGGCCTTGAGCTCCACCTTGGGCTCGGCCTTGGGCTCCGCCTTCGGCGTGGACAGGGGCTGGAACTGGCGCGAGCCGTCCCGGTAGATGGTGATGCCCTTGCAGCCGGTTTCCCAGGCGAGGCGGTAGGCGGTCTCGACGTCCTCGACCGTGGCGTGGTTGGAGAAGTTGATGGTCTTGGAGGTGGCCGAGTCGTTGTAGCGCTGGAACGCGGCCTGGATCAGGACGTGCTCGTTGGGGGTGATGTCGTGGGCGGTGGCGAAGGTGGTGAGGATGTCGGCGGGCAGGTCGTAGCCCTCGAGGTTCACCACGGAGCCGTGGTTGGCCTCGACGGCCTCCATCAGCTCGGGCGAGTAGAAGCCGCGGGCCTTGGCGGTCTCGAGGAAGACCTTGTCCACGTCCACCATGTGGGTGTCGGCCTGCCAGCGCTTGAAGGCGAGGGCGAAGACCGGCTCGCAGCCGCCGGAGGTGTCCG
>JAKFCW010000053.1:0-10702 GCA_036676455.1 Candidatus Sericytochromatia bacterium | reverse complement strand
CGAGCAGGCGCAGGCCCGGGGTCGTCTTGCGGGTGTCCAGCAGCTGCGCGCGGGTTCCCTCCAGCGCGTCCGAGTAGGTCCGCGCCATGGTCGCCGTGGCCGACATGCGCTGGAGCAGGTTCAAGGCCACCCGCTCGGCCATCAGCAGGGAGCGAGCCGAGCCCTCGGCCTCGGCGGCGATCGTGCCCTTGAGCAGGCGCGCGCCGTCGGCCACCTTCATCGTGAAGGACAACGTCGGGTCGACCAGCTCGAAGATCCGTGCGACGACCGGCAGGCCTGCTGCCACGCCATCTTGCTTGAACAGGAACTCCGCTCGCCCCATGGCGTCCGGCGGCACGATCAGCGTGCTGGTCAGATCACCCCAGGCCCAGTCTTCCCGCAGCGCATGCTCGAGAATCGGGTCGAGCGTCAGCGGGTGGAGGCCGGCTTGGGCGAGGTACGTGCTTGAATGAAGTGCTTTCGGCATGAATCGTCCATTTCGGGATAATCGGTGCGGGCGTGGACGCCGCGGCTCTCTTTGCGCCAGAGTGCGGCTTCGGTGATCAGACGGGCGGCCGTCAGGAGGTTGCGCAGCTCCCAGAACAGGCGCGACTCCTCGTGGGGCTTTGATTCCAGCTTCTCCTGCCAGGCGACGATCTTGGAGAGGGCTTCTTGCAGCGCGTCTTCCCGGCGCAGCAACCCGACGTGCTCCCACATCTCGTTCTGCAAGTCGGTGCGCAGGCTTGCAAGATCGACTCCCGTGCCGTCGGATGACGTTCGCGTGGGCATGGCCGCCGGTGCCTCGGACGGTTCGGCGGCCTCGGGGAGGGCGTCGGGGCCCGCGATGGCCTCGGCGACTCGCCAGCCGAAGACCGCGGCTTCCATCAGGGAGTTGCTCGCCAGGCGATTGGCGCCATGCAGGCCGGTCGAGGCGGCCTCTCCGGCGGCATACAGCCCCGGGACCGAGGTCCGGCCCCAGAGATCGGTCCGCGCCCCGCCGATGAAGTAATGCGCCGCCGGAGCCACCGGGAGCAGGTCCTGGGGCAAGTTGAAGCCGTGTTCCCGGCAGAACTCCACGATGTTGGGGAAGCGCGTCCGGACCAGCTCGGGGCTGAGATGGCGCAGATCCAGCCAGACGAAGCCCCGGCCGTCCCGGGCCATCTCCGCGGCGATCGCGCGCGCCACGACGTCGCGCGGCGCCAGCTCCTTGCGGGCGTCGTAGCGCTCCATGAAGGCCTCGCCTTGCGCGTTGCGAAGAATGGCCCCCTCGCCTCGCACGGCCTCCGAGATCAGGTGGGTCGGCACCCCGGGATGCGTCAGCGCCGTCGGGTGGAACTGCATGAATTCCATGTCGGCAAGCTCCGCTCCTGCGCGCCATGCCAGCGCGGCCGAGTCGCCGGTGGCCGTCGGAGGATTGGTCGTGTGGCGGTAGACTTGCCCCACGCCCCCGGTCGCCAGCACGGTCGCATCCGCCGCCACGAAGCGCACCTGGTCCTGGGCGTCCATCACCCAGGCTCCGCGGCAACGCCCGTCGACCACCAGGTCCAGCACGAAGGCATGCTCATGGATCGTGATCTTCGGATGCCGGCTCACCTTCTCGGCGAGCGCCCGCGCAATCTCGTAGCCCGTGGCGTCGCCCAGCGCATGCACCACCCGCCGCCGCGAGTGGGCGGCCTCCAGGGTGACGGCCAGGTCACCGTCCTGCTGGCGATCGAAGCGAACTCCCGTCTCGATCAGCGCGCGCAGCTGCGCGGGACCTTCTTCGGTCAGGACCCTGACGGCGTGCGGATCACACAGACCCGCTCCCGCCACCATCGTATCCTGGGCATGCAGCTCGGGGTTGTCGTCGGGCAGGACCGCCACGGCGATGCCGCCCTGGGCGTAGCGGGTGTTGGACTCGAGCAGGGTTTGCTTGGTGAGCAGGGTGACATCCAGACCCCGATCGGCGAGCGAGAGGGCTGTCCATAGCCCGGTCAAGCCGCTTCCGATGATGAGTACGGATCGCACGCTCCCGCTCTCCTTCCGTCTTCGAGCCGCCAGGCCCGTATTAACGCCGTGTTAAGGGTTGAATTATATCACGCCTTGCGTTACAAGAAGGAAAGGAGCCCCTGAGGGGCGAAAGGGGGACCATGACCACCGCCACGTTGCCTGCGATCACCTTCGAACCCATCGAATGTGACTACTTCGACAAGGAAAACCTCGGCTGGGCCAAGACCTACATCGCCAAGCACCAGCAACGCCTCGAAGAGAGCGGAGATGAGCTGGCCCCCCAGCTGCGAAGCTTCCTGGAGACCGAGATCGCGGCCTATCAGGAACTGATCGACCGCTTCGCCAAGTAATCTTCCCTAGAGCGATCGCCGCCTGACGCAACAGCCGCGGGCGCTACTCGATGAAGGCCCCGAAGACCTCGTTGCTGAGCATGATGCCGCGCGGGGTCAAGAGCAGGCGATCGCCCCGGTCCTCCAGCAGCCCATCCGCCACCAGCTGTCGGATCGCCTGCCCGTAACGCACGTCCAGCGCTTCCCCGAACCGCTCCTCGTAGCGGGACTTGGGCAACCCTTCGCGCGTCATGCGCAGCCCCAGGAAAACCGTCTCTTCGCGAATCTCCTGCTCGCTCATGGGCTCCGCGGGGATCTCCGGCAGCGGGTTGCGGACGTAGTCCATGATCGCCCGGCCGTGCGCGAAGCGACGGTTCAGCCAGTAAGAGTGCGCCCCCGTCCCCAGCCCGATGAACGGCGCGTTGATCCAGTAGCGCGTGTTGTGGCGCGATTCGAAGCCCTCTCGGGTCCAGCTCGAGATCTCGTACTGAGTGAAAGCGGCGTCCTTCATGCGCGCCTCCAGGGTCTCGGCCATGGCGATCTCGAGGTCCTCGTCCACCAGCTTCAGCTTGCCCTTCTTGTGCCAGGCTCCGAAGACGGTCTGCTCCTCGAGGATCAAGCTGTAGATCGAGAAGTGCTTGGGCGCGAGGGCCAGGGCCCTGCTGATGCTCTCTTCCCAGGCGGCCATGGTCTGGCCGGGAAGCGCGTACATGAGGTCGAGGCTGAGGTTGGTGATGCCCGCCTCGCGGATGGCCTCCAGGGTGCGCGGCACGTCCTCGGGGGCGTGATCGCGCCCGATCCGCTGCAACAGCTCGGGATCGAAGGTCTGGACGCCGAGGCTCATGCGGCGGATGCCCCAGTCATGGGCGGTCTTCCAGAGCTCGGGGCCGCCGGTGCCGGGGTTGACCTCCATGGTCGCCTCCGCCCCGGGCAGCACCCGCAGGTGCCGGTGCAGGGCGCTCATGATCGTGTCGAGCTGGCGAGGCGTCAGAACCGAGGGCGTGCCGCCGCCGAAGTAGATCGTCTCGGCCTCCAGGCCGGCGTAGGCCGCGATCTCGCGGGTCATGGCCTCCACGTACTCGTCGATGTGCTGCTCCTGGCCCGCGTAGCAGGCGAAGTCGCAGTAGTAGCACTTCTTCACGCAGAAGGGGATGTGCAGGTAGACGCCCACGCGCCGATCGGCCGGGGCGAGCGATTCCATCGCGGCGGGCAAGGTCAAAGTCGAAGTCATGGCTTCAGTATACCGTTATCACGAAGCTCCGGAGCTGCCAGGCCTCTTGCCAGGCGTGCCTTGGCAAGTACCGGCACGGTTGTTATCATTTGCCTGCCCCCTTTTTCTTGAGGATCCCGATGTCCGACATGCCGCCCAGTTCGCCCACGCCCCAGATTCGCCTGCGCTACTGGCTCGCGCTGGGGGGACTCTTGGCGGCCTTGCTCGCCATGACGGCCGGCTTGCTCGTCCCCGGCGTGGTGGGGCATCTCAATGACGACGGCCTCTACATCTCCTCGGCCCGAGCGCTGGCGGAGGGCAGGGGCTACATCTACGATTTCTCTCCCTACATCGAGCCCGCCAATCGCTATCCGATCGGCTACCCGGCCATGCTCGCCATTCTGGTCGGGCTCGTCCCGGATCCGCTGGAGCAACTGGTGGCCATGCAGTGGCACTCCCTGCTGCACATGATGCTCTTCCTGGCGGGCGGTTTCGTGCTGCTGGTGAGGGGGCTGGACGTCAAGCCACTGCTGGCGCTGGTGATCACGGGCCTGGTGGGCCTGCATCCCATCGTGCAGGACCTGGGAACCGTGATCATGTCGGACGTGCCGTTTGCCAGCGTCGCCACCCTCGCGCTGCTGGCGCTGCTGAGGGCGGTGAAGGGCGATCGCGACCGCTGGGGCCTCCTGGTACTCGCGGGCGTGCTCATCGCCGCAGCAACCCTGCTGCGCTATCAGGGCCTGATGCTGGCCATCGCCGGGGTCCTGGCGCTCTGGCTCGCCAGGCGCTTCAAGGCGGGCTTCGCCCTCGGGGCGGCCTCCGCGCTTCCGCTCGTGCCCTGGATCGTCTGGGTTCTCTCCAACAAGGCAGTCGATTACCAGCAGCACTTCAGCCATGAAACGGGCGGCATGGGCCTGCTGGATTTCGTGCGGGAGTTCGGGCGCTCCGCGCATTACCTCTTCGTCAAGGGGATCCCCGGTGCTTACTTCCCCGGTCTGAGCCCGACGTCGACCTTCGACCCTTACCTCGTCTCGGCGCCCCCCGCCCTCGTGCTGCTGGGCTATGCGCTGAGCCTCCTGACCCTGCTCGGCCTGGGAGCCGCCCTCGTTCGTCCGAGGCACGTCGCGGAGCGGATCCTCGCGCTATACGTCGCCTTGACCCTGCTCTTGGTCCTGGGCTGGAACCTGGCCTACACGTATCTCGGCTACCAGCAAGTGGTCCGCTTGACCTTGGGGCTGCTCCCCTTCTACCTGTACTTCGGCATGACGATGGCCGCCAGGCTGGGACATTTCTTGCCCACCTCGCGCCGTCGGCTCTTGCCCGTGGCTGCGGGCGTGGCGCTCGTCATCGGGGTCGTGGGAGCGCTTCAGAACTATGCGACCGAGCGTTATGCCCGGGAGCTCTTCCAGGATCGCGGGCGGGCCTACTCCCAGGCCTTCGCCTTCGTCAGGGCCCGTCTTCCTCAGGACGCGGTGCTGGGGTCGTTCCTGGCGCCCATGATCCACCTCTACACGGGACACCACGCGGTGAACCTCAGCTTCGATCCCCGTGGCCTGGCCGAGGCGGCCGTCACGCATCACATCGACTATCTCTTCGGCGGCTCGCGCAACTACACTGGCTCCGATGCCTGGGGCGAGTATCTCCGCTGGGCGAACGAGCGCCAGCCGGGGCTCTTGACCCCGGTCTTCATCAACGACCACACGGGCCTCTCGGTCTGGGCCGTGAACCGGAATCGGGCGGCTGCGCTGCTGAAGGCCGACTAGTCCCGTTTAGAGCGCCTAACAAAACTGTTCCTTCGAGCCGCCTCCGGCGGCCATCGGTCGTAACATGCCTGGCGATAGCCGCAGGCGCTGTTTTGTTAGATGCTCTTAGGCCGCTCGGAGGCCAGGACCGCCATGCTCAGGAAGTCATGGAAGCGGCCCGCGAAGAAGCGGTGATCGCGGAGCGTGCCTTCGACCTGGAAGCCGCAGCGCTTGTAGCAGGCGATCGCGCGGGCGTTGGTCGCGAGCACCAGCAGCCGGGCCTTGTGGAGGCCCAGGTCGTCGAAGAGGTAGTCGAGCAGGGTGTCGAGGGCGTCCTGGCCGAAGCCCTGGCCGCGCTGCTCGGGGTCGCCCAGGTAGAGGCCGACGAGGGTCTGGCGATCGCCCGCGTCGTAAGCTCCGTACCAGATCGTCCCGATCAGCAATCCCTCGCCGTCCGTGATTCCCAGCGTCTTGCCTTCCTGAGCGGAGGTCTTGTCGAGCTCGCCGTCGAGCCATGCCTCGAGGTCCTCGTGGCTGCTGACCCGCCGCCGAGAGCCCATGTGGCTCCAGAGGTCGGGGTCGTTCCACCAGCGGTGGAGGTCGTCGACGTCGTCCCGTTCCAGGGCGCGCAGTTGGATCCGTTTTCCTGGCAGCATCGTGTTTGTCTCCTCGCTGGCTTGGCGCCGTTTCGCTTCGGGCGCTCAAGACAAAGCCGGGGGAAATTTCCCCCGGCCGGTGTTGGGTGTCGCCTGACGGCGGATTAGTAGTTCTTGAGGTGGATGACGGTGATGGCCTGGTCACCCTTCTTGCCCGAGCCCGAGAGCTCGTAGCGCTCGTCGGCGGTGGCCGAGGTGGGGATCAGGTAGCCGAGGGCGCCGTAGTGGGTGTGAGCCGTCGGATTAGCCTTTCCGCCCTTGCCGATGTTCTTGTTCACGGCCGCGCTGGCGGTCGACTGGATCGCGGTGGTCTGCTGGGTGCCCCAGGGGGTCGCCGGGAAGTTGCCGCCGTTACCGAGGTAGTCGGTGCCGAGCGAGGTGATCACGTTGGCCGCCGTCGGGAAGGAGCCCGAGTTGTCGACGGCGAACTGCTCGAGGGCCATCTGAACGTTGTGGACGTTCGCCTGGACGCCCGAGTTCTTGGCCTTGTCCTGGGCGCCCATGAAGTTGGGAACCGCCACCGACGAAAGGATACCGATGATGACGACGACTACCAGCAGCTCGATCAGGGTGAAGCCTTCCTGACCCTTCTTCTTGATTTGCATTCCATCCTCCAAAAGATTCGGGTAAAAGCTGTTCCCACTTGGGGCTACCTATCTTTTCCCTGGAAGGCAAGCGTCTAAACGGTCGCCTTCGAGTTTTCGCTCCAATACTTGCATGAGGTTCCCCGATCACAGCAAGTCCAGGCCCCCGTTGGCTAGGATGGGCCAGGAGTCCGGAGGTTTGGGCGCTCACGGACCATGGGTATACATCATCCACGGGGGAGCTTGACCCCGCCCGACTCGGGCAGAGGGGACAAACATGGCCGACATCAACATTCGAAACCAGCTGGGCGCGAACGAGATCCGGCCTGGCGGCGGCGCGCCCCAGGCCCCTCGGATCGTGGGCCCCTCGGCTCCCTCGATCGAGCAGTCGGCCTCCCAGCGCCCCCAGGGGCCCAGCTACTTCGGTTACCACAACGACTCCTCCATCTCGGCCCGCCTGGCTCAGCAGGGTGTTCCCCCCAACGCCCTGAACCTGCGCATCGCCCAGCAGATGCTGCGCTACGGCATTCCCCTCGGAGGCGACTCCCTCGCCCAGCTCCGCCATCTCTGGCAGACCATGGGAGCCAACTCGCTGGTGGACCTGGAGGCCCTCATGGCCCTCTTCTCCAGCGGCCACCCAGCCAGCACCGAGAACATGGCCGCCATGACCCAGCTGTTGTCGGGCGGCCCCATGAGCCATCTCTTTGCCCGCTTGACCATGGTCATGCGCAACCACGGCAACCTCCCTCAAGCATCCGAGCTGCAGACCCTCATGACCCAGTTCTGGAAGCTGGGCAACGGTCCCGAGAAGCTGGGCGGCGAGCTGGCCCAGTTTGAGCAAATCTTCGCTCGAATGGGTAAATTGGCTTCAGGCGACCTCTCGCGGCTTCCGCCGGATGTCGCCCAGGGCATGAATCAAATCAGGGACTTCATCACAGCCCAGCAACTCCTCGTCAAGCAGCCCAACAACACCGTCTACGTGCCTTTCTTTCAGTGGCGAGATCAGCAGCCGATGCCCGGCGAGTTGCTCGTCCAGGCGGATCAGGATCCGGCCGCGCAGGCGGCCGGTTACGCGCAGGTGGCGCTGGCGGTGGACACCCGCAACCTCGGGCGGATGCACCTCGACTTCACGGTCATCCGGGGACATCTGAGCGTCAGGCTGGATGTTCCGGACGCCGGCGTCAAGCAGCTCCTGGAGCGGGGTCTGCCGGATCTGCGTCACAAGCTGGTGTCTCGGACGCCCTACAACGTGGCCACCATCCTCTGCCAGGAGGTGGGGCAGGCCAAGGCGGTGAGCGTCCTGTTGCCCAAGCGCCGCGATCTGCGGAAGCTGGGTCGGGCGATCGGAGTGCTGTAGTGAGCGAAGAGAAGCAGCCCATCCGCTTGCCCGCCAGGCGCCAGACCCAGGCGCTGACGTCGGCCGCGGCCCAGGCGGTGGCGGAAGTCATGAAGGGTCTGACGGTTCAGGCGGCGATCCCCCGGGAGATGCTGCCGGCGATCGAGGAGATGCTCGGCTACATCTACACGATGGATGAGCGCGCGCAGAACGGAAGAGGGAGGAGGTAGGATGCTACGGGGAATCTACACCGCGGCCACCGGGATGATGCACCAGCTCGAGGCCGTGAACACCATCTCCCATAACCTCGCCAACGTCGAGACCAACGGCTACAAGCGCAAAGAGCTGCTGGGCGCCAGTTTCGACGACGTGCTGATCGAGATGACCGGCGGAGCGCCCGGCATGCAAGGCGTGGTCGGCCAGGGCATCCGCACGGAAGGCAGCTTCCGTTACGACACTCCGGGCAACCTGAAGGCGACCGGCAGCCCGCTGACCTTTGCGCTGGCCAACGACGGCTACTTCGTGGTCGAGCGCCAGGACGGCACGCGCCTCATGACGCGTGACGGCGACTTCTCGCTCGACGAGCAGCGGCGCCTCGTCACCAAGAGTGGCGAGCTGGTGCTCTCCGTGCGCCCGCCCAGTAACCAGCTCTTCCCTGTCGTGCTTCCCGGAGACCTCGCCGCTTTCAAGGTGACGCCCGATGGCCAGCTCACCCAGGGCGACAACGTTCTCGGCAGGCTGCTGGTGGTGAACCCGCCCGAAGCCGAGATGGCCAGGTTCCCGGTGGCCCCCGGCCAGCTTGCTCTGGTCGACGGCGGCATCAAGCAGGGTTTCCTGGAACATTCCAACGTCAACGTCGTCACGGAAATGGTATCGCTCCTGCATGCGAACCGGTCGTTCGGCTTCTCGCAGAAGGTCATCATGGCGCATGACCAGATGCTTCAGAAGGCCGCCAACGACCTTGGCCGCATCCAGTAGGCCCTTACGAGGAGGTAACGCCGAATGATCCACGCGATTTGGACCGCCGCCACGGGCATGCAGGCCCAGCAGATGCGCATCGACACCATCGCCAACAACCTGTCGAACGTCAACACGACCGCCTACAAGCGCTCGAATGTCGACTTCCAGGACCTCTTGTACCAGACCATCAACCAGCCCGGCGCGGACACCGCGGGCGTGCAGGTGGGTCTGGGCGTCCGCCCCGTGGCCATCACCAAGCTCTACGAGCAGGGCAACCTTCAGATCACCGAGAACGCGCTCGATCTGGCGATCGACGGCGAAGGCTTCTTCCAGGTGCGACGGGCCGACGGCACCGTGGCCTACACCCGGGACGGCTCTTTCAAGCTGGATGCCGAGGGCAACCTGATCACCAGCACGGGCCTCCAGCTCGAGCCGCAGATCCAGTTCCCCGCTGGCACCACCAACATCTACATCGCCCAGAACGGCCAGGTGGCAGCCCAGCTGCCGGGTCAGCCGGAGCAGGCCCCCATCGGCCAGATCAACCTGGCGCGCTTCGCCAACCCGGCGGGCCTGCAGGCCATCGGTAACAACATGGTGCTGCAGACGGCGGCGTCCGGCGAGCCGATCATCGGCCCCGCGCAGGTGGAAGGCATGGGCCAGATCAAGCAGGGTGCGCTCGAAACCTCGAACGTGGAGCTGGTTCGCGAGATGGTCATGATGATCGCCACCCAGAAGGCCTACGACACCTCGTCCAAGGCCATCAACGTGTCGGACAAGATGATGGAGACGGCGAACAATCTCCAGCGTTAATGAGCGCCTGACGTAATCCTGCCCTAGTCCCGTAAGGGACCAATGGCTCTAATACGGAGGGTTACGTCAGGTGTGAATGGAGTCGGTAGGAGGCCATGCAAAAGGCGGCAGCATTCGGATTCTTTCTCGTCGCGTGGGCGATCGCGTCCACGTCGGCCCACGCCGCTCCTCTTCGGGAGCGCGACGTGGTCGAGTACGTCTCCGAGCAGGCCGCCTTGCGCTTTCAGGCCAAGCGCTCGGACATCAAGGTGACCTGGGAGGGGCCGCGCCTGGCCTCTCTCGCCGGCGGAGACCTGGACAGCTCGGAGGTCACGCTCTTCCTGGACCCGGATACCCGCATCGGGGGGAAATCCGCCATCCCGTTGCAGCTCATGAAGGACGGGAAGCGTTACAAGACCATCTTTCCGCGCCTGGAGATCATGGTCCTGCGGGAGGTCATGGTCGCGGTGAACGGTTTGGCGCGGGGCGCGGCCCTGGGCGAGGGCGACGTGCAGCTGACGAAGCGAGCCTTGCACACGCTTCCCGGAACGCCCATCCTGGGAGGGCCCGAGGTCCTGAAGGGAGCCGTCGCCAAGCGCTACGTCGCGAAGGGCTCGGTCCTGGTCGAGGGTGCCTTCGACTTGCCGCCCTTGGTGCGGGGCGGTAGCATGGTGTCGGTCAAGGTCGTCAGCGGTGGCCTCACCATCATCGCCAGCGGGCAGGCCGTCAACGACGGGGCCATGGGCCAGCTGGTCAGGGTCGTGAACCTGGATACGCGCAAGGATTTCGTGGCGCGGGTGGTCGGTGAGAATCGGGTCGAGATCCACCTGGAGGAGGAATGATGAGCTCTACGATCATGGGGAAGTGGGCGTTCGCGGGTTTGCTCGCCACCATGATGCTGGCGGCCCCGATGCTGGAGACCTCTCCGGCGCTAGCAGATTCGCTTTACCGCGCGGATGATCCGGGCCTCTTGAGCGATCGCCTGGGCGATCGCCGCAGCCAGTTCGGTCCGGGATCCCTCGTCACCGTGCTCGTCACCGAGAACCTTCAGGCCTCCACCACCGCTACCACCCGGGCTCAGAAGGAGTCCAAGAACGGCGCCAACTGGAACCTGGGCTCGATCATCCC
>JAKFCW010000052.1:0-9511 GCA_036676455.1 Candidatus Sericytochromatia bacterium | reverse complement strand
TCGTACCTGCCCCTGGTGGCTGTCGGGTTCCACGCGGCGTCGGGCCGCGAACTCCGCTAGGCCCGGAAGGGAGCAACGGTAAGTGGATACCGACGGGTGTTGTGGGTCCACCTGGCAAGTGCTAGGGGCAAGGGCGGCTTGAGACGGGCTTCGGCCCGTCTTTTTTCATGCTTGTCCTTTGCTCGCCCCCTGTCTATCATGGTTGCGCGGGGGGCCGTCCCCGCCATGAGAAGAGGACCCCCCGTGAGCGCTCCGGACTATTACAAGATCTTGGGAGTGAAGGCCGATGCGTCGGAAGACGAGATCAAGCGCGCCTTCCGCAAGCTCGCCCGCGAGCATCATCCCGACCGCCACCAGGGCCCCGACCAGGCCAAGGCCGAGGCGCGCTTCAAGGAGATCTCCGCCGCCAACGACGTCCTCTCCGATCCCCAGAAACGCCAGCAGTACGACCAGATGCGCAGCTACTTCTCCCACGCCGGCGGCGGCCCCGGCATGGGCGGTGGGCCGTTCGGCGGCGCTGGCCCCTCCTGGGGCGGAAGCGCCCGCGGCTTCGAATCGCATCGCGGCTTCGAATCCCCCCTCGGCTGGGAAGACCTCTTCGGCGCCTTCTTCGGCGGCGCAGGCCCCCGCCCCGCTCCCGGCACCCGACCCGGCCCCGGCGCGGAGATCTCGGCGTCGCTCGAGGTTTCCCTCGAAGAGGCCTACCATGGCACGACCCGCGAGGTCCGGAACCCCCGCAGCGGAGCCCGCCTCCGCGTGAAGATCCCCGCCGGGGTCGAAACCGGCTCCACCGTGCGTGCCGGCGACCTCACCCTCGGGATCACCGTCCTGCCGGATCCGCGCTTCGAAAGAGAGGGTGACGACCTGCGCTGTGAGCTGCCGATCACCTTCCTCGAGGCGATCGACGGGGGAGAAGTCCCCGTCGCCACCCTCGACGGCTCGGTCAAGATGAAGATCCCGCCCCGCACCCAGAGCGGCCGGACCTTCCGCCTCAAGGGCAAGGGCATGCCCCGCCTCAAGGGCGAAGGCCGCGGCGACCTCTACGTCAAGGTCGCCATCCACCTCCCCCCCGAGATCGATGACCAGGCCCTCGCGCTCTGGCATCGCCTCGGCAAGTTGACCCCCTACGACCCCCGATCCACGCGGTAGCGCCCGCAGCTCTTGGTAACGCCCGGCTAAGTCTAGCGTTCACGGCGAGGTGTAGCGCCCGCGGCTATGTGTAAGGAGGCCTCATGCTATCGACCCTCAAGCAGTCGTCGCTCTTCAGCGAGCTCGAAGATGCCGAACTCTCCCTGATTACCAACCTTTGCCTCCGGCGCAAGGTTCCCAAGGGGTCGATCCTCTTTTACGCCGGGGATCCCGGTAACTCCTGCTACATGCTGCTAGACGGCAAGATCAAGATCGTCGTAAACGCCGACGACGGCCGTGAGCATATCCTCGGCCTGCTGGGCCCGCACGACCTCTTCGGCGAGATGTCCTTGCTCGACGGCGAGCCCCGCTCGGCCTCGGCGATCGCCGTCGAGGAATCCAACGTCGTCGTCATCCAGCGTGAGGACTTCCTCAAGGTGCTCGCCGACCAGCCTCTCATCCCCATGAAGCTCCTCAGCGTCCTCAGCCGCCGCCTGCGGCGCACCGACGGCCACGTCGAGAGCCTCGCCTTCCTCAGCGCCCCCGGCCGCGTCGCCCGCCTGCTGCTCAACCTGGCCGAAGACCACGGCAAGCGCACCCCCGAAGGCCTTGTCTTCGAATCCCGCATGACCCGCCAGGAGATGGCCAACCTCACCGGCACCTCCCGCGAAACCCTCACCCGCGTCCTCATGGACTACCAGGACCGCGGCCTCGTCTTCCTCGACCGCAACCAGTACGTGCTCAAGGACGAAGCCAAGCTCCGCAACCTGATCAACTGACCCCAAGCCATGTGATCCCCCGTGTGATCGGAGGGTGCGACACTTGGCTCAAACGCATCCGGGCAGGCACCCGGCCCGTGGGCCGCGGCTCCCGCGATAACGCGGCTCGACATGGGTATAGGTTCGTTGCTTTGAGCATCTAACAACACCAGGTAAGTTAACTCGAATGGCCGCCCTGGGCGGCTATGGAACAGTTTTGTTAGACGCCCAACGGGTATACCAAAGCTTGCCGGCCCGCCCGGAAACCATGCTCAAGGAAGGAGACCCCATGCGCCTCAAGCGAATTGCTGCCCTCCCGCTCGTGCTCCTGCTCGCAGGCTGCCCCAACCTGCTGGGCTCCACCGGCAACACGGATCTTAGCCCCAAGGCACTGGCCGTGACCCAGAACACCGGCGCTGGAGCGACCGCAAACGCGTACCTCGAGTGGCAGCCCGTCACCAACGCGTCGCTTTACCATGTCGTCCGGACCACCGGCCAGTCCTCGGACACCGTGCAAAAGTCCGATAAGACCACCTTCTCCGAGCAGGTCGGCGTCGGCAGCACCATCACCTACAAGATCGTCGCCCTCGACTCGTCCGGAAACGAGAAGATCGCCTCGACCCCGATCGCCATCCAGGTCCTCGCTTCCGAGGTCGCCGCTCCCACCGGCCTCACGGTCGATGGCAAGACGGCCACCGTCGAGAACATCACCTCGATCGGCACCGGCAAGCCCGCCATCTCCTGGAGCGCCGCCGACAAGGCCACCCACTACTTCATCCGGATCTCGGACGCCTCCGACAAGACCCTCTACTCCGCCCTCACCAAGGAGCCCCAGGTCACCGTCGGCACCCTGCCCTTCGAGGACCTCAAGGTTCCCCATTACACCCAGGTCAAGGGCGACGGCATTCCCGCCGAGAAGGTCGTGAAGCTGGTGGTCTCCGCCATCCGCGCCAACGACGCGGACCTCAAGGTCGCCACGGCCTACGACATCAAGGCCTCCAACACCTACGACATCTACCGGAAGTAACGACGTGACCCCCTGGCCATCCGAAACCGACTCTCCCACCGTCTCCCTGGCCCTGGGCTCCGGTCTCACCGGAACCCTGGCCACATGGGGCATGCTGGATGCCTTGAAGGCTGAAGGCTACTACCCGCGCTCCATGGCAGCCGTCGGTTGGTCCGCGCTCTGGGCCTCGCTCTGGGCCATGGGCGCCGAGCTTCACGAGCTCGAAGGCCTCCTGGACTCCGTCCCCACCTTCCAGTGGGATGACGAGGGCCCCTTCGAGGACTGGCTCGAGCTGACCTTCGGGCCCTTCTTCACCGGGGAGCGGCTCGAGGACTGGGAGCCTCGGGTCGGCATCGTCCTCACCGATCTCAACACCGGCGGGCTGATGGAAGTGGATCGCGGTGAGGCCTGGCCGACGATTCTGGCCTCCCTCGCCACCCCTCCCCTGCGCGCCCCCTTCGAGAGCCCGGATGGCCTCCTGGCCGACGGCAGCCTGGTCTGCCCCTTGCCGGTCGACTTCGCTCGCATGCTCGGCAAGGGCGCGCCGGTCATCGCGCTCGACCTGCTCTCCGCGCCCAGCAACCCTTCGGTGGGCCGGGTGGGCGCTTGGCAGCGGGGAATCCAGCTCATGGCAAAACCGCTGCTCTGGGAGCAGCGGCGCATGGCGGATTTCACGGTGACCCCGGATCTGGTCGGGCAAACGCCCATGGACTTCCGGGCCTGGCGGGAAGCGCTTCAAGCCGGCGAGAAGGCCGTGGCCGAAAACCTCGGCCGGATCAAGTCGCTAGCCAGCCCCTTCGAGCTGTAATCAGTTCCCCCGCGGAAGGACCAGCTTGGGCTGCAGGCGATCGCCCCGGCGCTCGGCCATCGCCAAGAGTTCACCCGACTCGTCCACGACCCTCACGATCTCACCGCTCGGGCCCTTGGAGGCCTGAAGGGCGCGCCCGTGCCCGATGTCCTCGACCTCCGAGGGCGACGCCACGTGGACGGGCAAATGGCCGACCCCTTCTCCGAGGCTGACCCAGCGGGGCTCCTCGTCGAGCGTCGCGGCTTCCTCCAGCGCGAAATCACCCGCCCGCGTCCTCAGCAGGAACGCCAGCGAGGCCACGCCGCCCAGCACCTCGGCCATGTCCACCGCGAGCGAGCGGATGTACGTTCCCGCCGAGCAACTCACCCGCACCTGGGCGCGGGGATACTCTCCGGGCCAGAACCTCACGAGCTCCAGCACGTCGATCGTCACTTCCCGCAGGGGACGCTCGATCTCGATGCCCTCCCGGGCAAGCTGGTAGAGGCGCTTGCCGCCCACCGAGACTGCCGAGACCATCGGCGGACGCTGCGAGATCGTCCCGCGGAACTGCGGCAAGATCTCCTTGAGCTGCTCCTCGGTGATCGGCATCGGAGCCCGGCGCAGCACCTCTCCCTCGGCATCCGCCGTCGAGGTCTCGATCCCGAACTGGATCTCGGCCAGGTACTCCTTGCCGGAACGCAGGTATTGAAGCAGGCGCGTGGCATTGCCCACCGCCAGCGGCAGCACTCCGACCGCCAGCGGGTCCAGGGTGCCCGCATGCCCGATCTTGCGGGTGCCGAGCCGGCGCCGCATGTAAGCGACGACGTCGTGGGCGGTCATGCCAGGGGGCTTGAGGACATTGAGGAAGCCGTTCATCGCGGGGACTCCTCGGAGCCGATCTCGGAGCGGATCACCTCGAGGACCCGATCAGCTGCCGTCTCAAGCGGACCAGGCACGGTCGCTCCTGCCGCGCGCCGGTGGCCGCCGCCGCCGAAGTGGGCCGCGATCCGGTTCACGTCGGAGTGCTTGCCGCGCAGGCTGAGCTTGATCCCGCGGGCGCCCTCGCGCAGGTAGAAGGCCACGTCCACCCCCCGGAGGCTGCGCATCTGCTCAGCGAGGCCGTCGAGCTGAGATTCATCGGCTCCGGTCGCGTCGAGCATGGCCTGGGTGACGATCGTCCAGACGACCTGGCCGTCCGCGCTGCCTTGCATGGCTGACAGGGCCTGGGACTTGATCTGGAGCTCGGAGATGGGAACCTGCTCGAAGAGCTGCTGGGTCATCTCCGCGGGGCTCACGCCCCCGGCGATCAGCGCACCCGCGACGCGATGGGTCTCGGCGGTGGTCGCCTCGTAGGCGAAGCCGCCGGTATCCGTCACGATGGCCGCGTACATGGCCTGGGCCGCCGCGAGCGACGGCCGGATGCCGAAGTGTTCGTAGAGGCGATAGACGACCTCGCCGGTGGCGGCGGCATCCGTCAAAACGACGTTGACACTGCCGAAGCCCGGGTTGGAGACGTGGTGGTCGATGTTGACGCGCAGCGGCACGGCGGCGAACAGGGCCGCCCACTCGCCGAAGCGGGAAAGCTCCGCGGCATCGCAGGTCACCAGGCCCCACTCGGAGAGATCCGCGGGAAGCTGGGTGACGACCTCCTCCGATCCCTCGAGGAAGGCGTAGCGCTCCGGCACGGCGTCCGGACAGACGTGGATGACCGTGGCGCCGAAGCTGCGAAGCAGGTGCTTCATGGCGATCGCCGAGCCCAACGTATCGCCGTCGGGGGAGAGGTGAGAGGCCACGATCCAGGATCGTGGCCCCTTCAGAACGTCGAGTTCGGGAATCAGCGCGGTGGGGAGGTTACTCGCCATGCTCGCTCTGTTCCTTCTCGCGCTTGATCTGCATGAGAAGGGCGTTGATGTTGGCGCCCTGCTCGAGCGATTTGTCTTGCCGGAAGTGGATCTCGGGGGTCACCCGCAGCTTGACCTCGCGGCCAACCTGCGTGCGAACGTAGCCCGAGGCGGCTTGCAGACCCTCGAGGGTTTCGCGCTGCTGATCCTCGTCTCCGTAGATGGAGACGAAGACCTTGGCGTGGCTCATGTCCCCGGAGACTTCCACGTCCGTCACCGAGACCAGCCCGGTGATCCGAGGATCCTTGAGGCGACGGATGGTCTCGCTGGCGATCTCCTTGATCACCTCTCCGACCCGTCCGGCTCGCTGACTACCCATGGTGAACCCCCTTCCAGGCCCTACTTCTTCGGCTGACGCGTGTAGGTCTCGATGACGTCGCCTTCCTGCAGGTCGTTGAACTCATCGAAGGAGATACCGCACTCGTAACCCGAGGCGACTTCCTTGGCGTCGTCCTTGAAGCGCTTGAGGTTGGTGAGCTTGCCTTCGTAGAGCTTCTCGCCGTCGCGGAAGACGCGGGCCGTCGAGTTGCGCTGGACCTTGCCCTCCTTGACCATGCAGCCGGCAATGATGCCGGTCTTGCCGACCTTGAAGATGGCACGGACCTCAGCGCGGCCGCCGAAGACCTCTTCGTACTCGGGTTCGAGCATGCCGTGAAGGGCGGCTTCCGCATCCTCGATCGCCTTGTAGATGACGTCGTACTCGCGGATGTCGACCCCGTCATGCGAGGCCTTGGCGCGGGCGCGGTCGTCGATCTTGGTCCGGAACGCCACGATGACGGCATCCGAAGCCTCGGCGAGCATCACGTCGGCCTCGGAGACGTCGCCGGTGCCCGAGTGGATGACCCGGACCCGCACGTCGCCGTCCTTAGCGCTGATCTTGGAGAGGCTGGCCTCGAGCGCTTCGGCCGAGCCCTTGACGTCCGCCTTGAGGATGATCTTGAGGTCCTTGATCTTGCCCTCTTGGATCTTCGAGTAGACGTCGTTGAGCGAGATATGCCGTGTGGCGGTCAGGCGCTGCGTCCGATCGAACTCGGCGCGCTGGCCGGCGATCTGGCGAGCGGTCTTCTCGTCGGCGACGACCTGGAAGATGTCACCGGCCTGGGGAACGGTGGGCATGCCGAGGATCTCGACGGGCATCGAGGGGCCAGCCTCGCGGACGCGCTTGCCCTGATCGTTGATCATCGCGCGAACCTTACCGGCGATGGAACCGACCACGAAGTTATCGCCCACCCGCAGCGTGCCGTTCTGAACCAGGACGGTGGCCACGGGGCCCATGCCCTTGTCGAGCTGGGCTTCGATGATGAGGCCCTTGGCTTCGCGCTTGGGATTGGCCTTCAGCTCGAGGATCTCGGCGACCAGCAGGATCATCTCCAGCAGGTTCTCGAGGCCGACCTTCTGCTTGGCGGAAACCGGGACCATGACGGTCTGGCCGCCCCACTCCTCGGCCACCAGGCCGTACTCGGTGAGCTGCTGCTTGACCGTGTCCGGGTTGGCGCCCACCTTGTCGATCTTGTTGATGGCGACGATGATCTGGACGCCGGCTTCCTTGGCGTGGTTGATGGCCTCGATGGTCTGCGGCTTCACGCCGTCATCGGCGGCCACCACGAGGATGGCGACGTCGGTGGCCTTGGCGCCACGGGCACGCATGGCGGTGAACGCCTCGTGGCCCGGGGTGTCGAGGAAGGTGATCAGCTGCTCGCCGACCTTCACCTGGTAGGCACCGATGTGCTGGGTGATGCCGCCGGACTCGCCCGCCGCCACGTTGGCCTTGCGGATGGCATCCAGCAGCGACGTCTTGCCGTGGTCGACGTGGCCCATGATGGTCACGACCGCGGGACGGGTGATCTGGTTCTCCTCGACCTCCTCGGCCTCGACCGGGGCGATCTCGACGGCGTTGGGATCGACGAGCTCGACCTCGTACTCCATCTCACGCGCCACGGTATCCGCGACGTCGAGCTCCAGAGTCTGGTTGATGGTGGCCATGATGCCCTTCATGAAGAGCCGCTTGATGATCTCGGTCTCGCGGATATGCATCTTGTCCGCGAGTTCCTTGACCGTGAGCGAACCCGAGAGCTTCACCACCTTGGGCATGGTTGCCAATGCCGCCTCCCCACCGCGATCGCGGTCACGACCGCGCCGGCCGCCTTTGCCTTCGCGCTGGGCCTCATCCCGTTCACCACGCCGCTCGCTGCCCGGCTTCTTGGAAGCCGGAGCGCCAGGACGTCCCGCCGTCCGAGGACCCGGAGCCGCCTGCGCCGCCGGCCGCTGGGGCTGACCCATCGGCTGAGCGGGACGCTGAGGCTGGCCCATGGGCTGCCCAGGACGCTGGGGCTGACCCATCGGCTGAGCGGGGCGCTGGGGCTGACCCATCGGCTGCCCAGGACGCTGGGGCTGACCCATCGGCTGCCCAGGACGCTGGGGCTGACCCATCGGCTGAGCAGGACGCTGGGGCTGACCCATCGGCTGAGCAGGGCGCTGCGGCTGAGCCATGGGCTGAGCAGGACGTGCCTGAGGAGCCTGAGGGGCAGCCGGGGCCTTGGCTGCAGGCGCCGCCGCGGGAGCCTGGGGGGCAGGGGCCGGAGCCTTGGCCGCAGGCGCTGCCGCCGGAGCCTGAGGGGCTGCCGGAGTCGGAGCCTTAGCCGCGGGCGCTGCCGCAGGAGCCTGGGGCGCAGGGGCCGGCGCCTTGGGCGCTGCCTGAGCCGGGGCCGGCGTCGGGGCCTTGGCCGCGGGCGCTGCCGGAGCCTTGGCCGCGGGCGCTGCCGCCGGGGCACCCTTGCCGTGCTTGGCCGTGGCCGCCTTGACCATGTCGTCGCTCACGGCGTTGAAGTTGCTCTTGATCTCGGAGAAGCCCAGATCGTTCAGGACCGTGATCATCTCCTTGGGGGGAATATTCAGCTGCTTAGCCAGTTCGTGTACCCGCATTCCGTTTATCTACCTCCATCGCCTGGCCCGAGCCGGGAGATCGTCGTGATCCCGACCGCAACCCTAGAGCGCCAAATCATCCGACCGATGCTGCCGTCGCCGCGGCGTTACGGAACGGTCCTGTTCGGCACCCTCACCCGTGCTCCTGACCCAAAGCGGCGATATTTCTAGCCAGCTCTGCTGGGAGATTCTTCCTCAGGGCCTTGTCCAACAATCGCCGTTTGATGGCGTTCTCGGTGCACGCCATCTTCCGACATACGTAGGCCCCCCGCCCCTGGACCTTTCCTCCGAGATCCAGCGTCACCTCGCCTTCCGGCGTTCGGACGACCCGGATCAATTCTAGCCTCGATCCTAGCGTGCGACAACTTACACACCGCCGCTGCGGCGCTTCGCCCGCACTCGAGTTCATTCAGCCTCGGTCGCCTGCGGCTCAGCGTCTGCACCGGTTTCGCCGGACTCCGAAGCCTCGATCGCTTCCGGGGCCACAGTCGACATGTCGAGCTGCTCCTCGGTCTCGGTGGCGATAGCTTCCTCGTCAATCGAGCCGCTGGCGCCATCAATCGAGCCGTCGGCGCTCTCGGGCGAATCCTGGCGACCGAAAGCCGCCTCGAACGCCTGCTCCATCGCCGTGGGCACCCGCGACTCGGGCATCGAGATCGTATCCATGGCCTCCGAGAGCTGGGCCGTGGTGATCTCGCGCTGCTGCGACTCGCTCTTGATGTCGATCTTGTAACCCGTGAGGCGCGCCGCCAGTCGGACGTTCTGCCCCTCGCGACCGATCGCCAGGCTGAGCATCGCATCCGGAACGATCACCCGCGCCGTCCGCTCCAGCGAGTTCACCTGCACCGTGACCACCTTGGCCGGCGACAGGGAGTTGGAGATGAAGGTGGCCGGATCTTCCGACCAGCGGATGATGTCGATCTTCTCGTTCTTGAGCTCGGAGACGATCCCCTGGATGCGGCCGCCGCGGGCGCCCACGCAGGCACCCACCGGGTCGACCGACGCGTCG
>JAKFCW010000051.1:0-15856 GCA_036676455.1 Candidatus Sericytochromatia bacterium | reverse complement strand
GACGCCGGCGACCAGGTGACGGGCCACGTTCATGTCGTAGTCTTCGATCATGACGACCTTGCCGTCGAAGCCTTCCTGCTTGGCGATCTGGTGGATCTGCTGGATGAAGCGCTTGCCGGGCTCATCCGCGGGGTGGGCCTTGCCGGCGAAGACGATCTGGACCGGGCGGCCCTCGGCGTGGAGGGTCTTCTGCAGGCGGGCGGCGTCGCGGAAGATCAGAGTCGCGCGCTTGTAGGTGGCGAAGCGGCGGGCGAAGCCCAGGGTTAGGGCCTCGGGATCGAGAAGGGTCTCGGTTTCCTTGATCTTGGCGTAGGGTTCTCCGTGGCGCAGGCGCTGGACCTTCACGCGCTCACGGAGGAAGTCGACCATCTGGTGCTTGAGCTGGCGGTGGACTTCCCAGAGCTCGGCGTCGGGCACGCTCGATAGCTTCTTCCAGGTGGCCTCTTCCTCGACGCGCTCATGCCACTGGTTGCCCAGGTAGGCGGTGAGGAGCTTGCCGAGCTCGGGGGCGAGCCAGGTCTCGGTGTGGATGCCGTTGGTGATGGAGGTGATGGGCACCTCGGGCTTGGGGACGCCGGGCCAGAGGTCGTGCCAGATGCGGCGGGAGACCTCGCCGTGCAGCTTGCTGACGCCGTTGGCCTGGCGCGAGAGGCGCAGGGCCAGGACGGTGAGGCTGAAGAGCGGGGGGCCTGCGGGCTGGTCGTGGCGGCCGAGCGCCATGAACTCCTCGCGGTTGAGGCCGAGCGCGCCCCAGAAGCGGTGGAAGTAGCGCTCCATCATGTCGAAGGTGAAGGCGTCGTTGCCGGCCGGCACCGGGGTGTGGGTGGTGAAGATGGAGTTGGCGGCGGTGGCCTCGAGGGCCTCGTAGAAGGTCAGGCCCTGGGTCTGGACCAGCTCGCGGCTACGCTCGAGGTTCAGGAAGGCCGAGTGGCCCTCGTTCATGTGCCAGACCTCGGGGGCGTAACCCAGCTGGCGCAGAGCGCGGACGCCGCCGATGCCCAGGAGGATCTCCTGGGTGATGCGCATGTCCTGGTCGCCGCCGTAGAGCTGCGCCGAGAAGCGGCGGTCCTCGGGGGCGTTCTGGGCGATGTCGGTGTCGAGCAGGTAGAGCGGGATCCGGCCGATCTGGACCTTCCAGACCTTGGCGAAGACCGTGCGGCCGGGCAGCTCGACGGAGATGACGATGTCCTGGCCGTCGGCATCCTGGGTGGGCTTGATGGGAAGCTCGGCGAAGTTGAGCTTCTTGTAGGTGGCTTCTTGCCAGCCCTCGGAGTTGAGGAGCTGCTTGAAGTAGCCCTGGTTATAAAGCAGGCCGACGCCCACGAAGGGGAGGCCGAGGTCCGAGGCGGACTTGCAGTGGTCGCCCGAGAGGATGCCGAGGCCGCCGGAGTAGATGGGCAGGGCCTCATGCAGGCCGAACTCGGCCGAGAAGTAGGCGATGGGGGCCTTGGCATGCTCGGGGAAGGTCCGCGAGTACCAGGTGTCCTTGGGGTTCATGTAGGCGTCGAAGGCCTTGGTCACCTGGTCGTAAAGGGCGAGGTACTCGGCATCGCGCTCGGCGGCGTCCAGCTTCTCCTGGTCGATTTCCACCAGGAACTTGACCGGGTTGTGGTAAATGCGCTCCCAGAGCTCGGGGTCCAGGCCGCTGAAAAGCTTCTGGGCCTCGGGGTTCCAGGACCACCACATGTTGTGTGCCAATTCGCTCAGCCGCTCCAACCGGGCCGGGACCACAGGGAAGACCGACACTCTACCTAGCAGATTCACTCGATGACTCCTCAGTTATGGCTAATACGGATGTTCCGCGTCTCTGCGGGAGGCTGGCGACCGTGCCGAGCGTAGGCGCCATCTTACCACACGGCGCCTGGACGCGGGGCTTGAGGGGCGCGCTAGGCGACCGCCGGCTCTCCGGAAAGGGTATCAATGAAACTTTCAATGACCTCCACGAGCGCCTCGCGGGTCGTGGTCTGGTTGACCCGGTTGCGCAGGTCGGCCGAGGCATGCATGCCCTTGGTGTACCAGGCCACGTGCTTGCGGCACTCGGGCACGCCGGTCCGCTCGCCCTTCTCGTCGATCAAGAGCTTGCAGTGGTCGAGAGCGACCTGCAGGCGCTCGACGTCCGTCGGCTCGGGCAGCAGTTCGCCCGTCTTGAAGTAATGGGCCGTCCGCGGGATGATCCAGGGGTTGCCCTGGGCTCCGCGCCCGAACATGACGCCCTTGCAGCCGGACTCCTTGAGGCGCTTGACGGCGGTGACGGGATCGTAGAGATCGCCGTTGCCGATGACGGGCACCGAGACGGCCTGGACCACCTCGGCGATCGCCTCCCAGTCCGCCGACCCCGAGTACATCTGCGAGCGGGTCCGCCCGTGCACCGTGATCGCCGCGACCCCGGCGTCCTCCGCGATCTTGGCCACTTCCACGTAGTTGCGCTGATCGTCGTCCCAGCCCAGACGCATCTTGATCGTCACCGGCTTCTCCGGCACCTCCCGGATCATGGCCTCCAGGATCGCGCGCAGCAACGGCGTGTCCTTGAGCAAGGCCGAGCCGTCGCAGCCCTTGGTGATCTTGGGGACCGGGCAGCCGAGGTTGACGTCGATCACGGCCGCTCCGGCATCCGCGAGGATGCGCGCAGCCTTGCCCATGGCCTCGGGCTCATGGCCGAAGAGTTGCAAGCCCAGTGGCTTCACGTCGTCGGGCACGCGGAAGGCGGGGGCGTTGTCCTTGCGGCGCCCCCAGTTCAGCAGGCCAACGGCCGAGAACATCTCGTGGAAGACGAGGCTCTCCTGGTCGTAGCGCCGCATCAGCTTGATGTAGGGAATGTCGCAGACCCCGCACATCGGAGCCAGGATCACCGGGCTCTCCAGCTCGAGGGATCCGATCTTCAAAATAGGTTCCTTCATACGTTCTAGTCTATCACATGCCATGGGTGGCGGAGGCCCGATCAAAGCCATGGCGGGCGCGGAGGCCCGCCCCACAAACAGTTGGTCTGTGATACACCCGACGGCCCGATCAAAGCCATGGCGGGCGCGAGGCCCGCCCTACAAGCAGTTGGTTTGTGATACGCCCGACGGCTCTCTTGTCAAAACTCCCGGGGCGCTTTACCCTGGGGTGTCGCTTCCTCTTGCCGAGTCTTGCCACCATGATCATCACCAAGAAGCTGCTGCATGGCCGCCTCCATCCCGCCAAGCCGCTGAAGATCGAGGGTTTCGAGGGCGATCGCCGCATCACCCTCTACCTGCCCCACGACTACGATACCTCCCAGCATCGCTATCCCGTCGCCTACATGTGGGACGGCCAGAACCTCTTCGGGGATCATGGCTCCTTCGCCGGAGGCTGGCACCTCCACCAGGCCCTCGACATGCGCGCCACCCACCGCAAGACGGTGCCCATCGTCGTCGGCATCCACCATGGCCCCAAGCGCGACGAGGAACTCGTCCCCTGGCCCGTCAACGAGGGCGCAGAGGCCAAGGCGGATCTCCTGCTGGACTGGCTGACCGGCACGCTCATGCCCATGGTGGAGAAGGACCTCCGGGTCCTCAAAGGCCCCGAGCACACCCTGATCGGCGGCTCCTCGCTGGGCGGCCTGATGTCCCTTTACGGCTTCTTCCGGCACAACGAGACGTTCGGCAAGGCCATGTGCATGTCCCCGTCCCTTTGGGTCGCCGAGGGCAAGATCTTCGAGTACGTCTCCAAGGCTGCCTGCGCGGGGGATCCGCGGCTCTACCTCGACTGCGGGGCCAAGGAGGCCAACGGCATCGTCATCGAGCACGCCGAGTGGATGGCCCAGATGCTGGAGCGCAAGGGCTTCTGGAAGAATTATCACTACTACTGGCGCCCCGATCCGCGCGGGGATCACAACGAGCGCGCCTGGCGCCGCCGCCTGCATCGCGCCCTTCACTACCTTTACGGCTAAGCCTCACGGCGAAGCGGCCCCCGATTCAATCGGGGGCCGCTTCGCGATGAACGCAGGGCTTACTTCCGGGTGAACTGACCCTCCGCGACCTTGCTGTCGATCAGGCCGTCGCGCCAGATCACGATGGCCATCTGGTCGCCCTTTTCGTTGAAGGTCGACTTCAGGTAGTACTTGACGCCGCGCTTGTCCTTGCCGATCTCGGCCTGCCAGGTCTTGCCGAAGGGGACCGACTTGAGGGACTTCGCGAAGGAGTCGCGGCCGAGCACGAGGTTCACCTCGACCTTCATGTTGTTGGACTTGCCGTGCTGGGCGATCTCGATGGTGCTCTTCCCGCCGGTGCTGACCCAGTTGCCGACGATCCGCGCGATGCTGAGGTCCGCTGGAGCCTCCTCCGCCTCCTCGTCCGCTTCCTTGGGCGCCGGGGAGGCCTTCTTGCGGGCCTCCTCGGCAGCCTGCTCTGCGGCCTTCTTGCGCGCCTCCTCGGCGGCCGCCTTGGCCTGGCTTTCGGCTTCGAGCTGGGCGCGCGCCTCGGCCTCGGACTTCTGGCGCGCTTCCTCGATCTGCTCGGGAGTGAGCGCGATCTCGGAGGCCTTCACCTGGTTGGCGCCCATCTGCTGGCGCAGCTTGGAGGCGTTGAGCGAGGCCTTGCCCTCCGAGCCCGCGTCGCCGCGGAACGAGCCGGGGCGATCGCCATCCGCCGCGGACAGCGCCGAAACCTCCGAGGTCCGATCCGGCGGTAGCAGCTCGACGACCCGTGAGACGCGAATCGGATCCAGGGTCAGCTCGCGCTGGCTGCGGCCGATCTCGATCTCATCCCAGCGGTAGTTCGTGACCGGCACCTGGAAGGAGATGTCGTAGAGGCCGTACTTGGTGCGCAGGGCCCGGCTGCGGGTCTCCACCTGGGTGAACTCCAACCGGGTCCAGCCCTTGTTGATGGTGGTCTCGGTCTGGGTCTGGGGCGTCACGTTGACGATAGTCTGGAACTTGTGGACCAGGAGGCCCTTGCGGACCCGTGCGATGTCCTTCGCCTCGTCGAAGGGCTTTCCCTTCGATACCGGGCCCTTCTGGATGTCCGCCTGCGGGGGCGCAGGCATGGCCGGGGCGGGGTTGGCGAGGTTCTCCTGGAAGATCCGGTAGGTGTTGTAGTCCGCCAGCTCCCACTTGCCGCTGCCGGGCTTGGTGGGGTGGGGGACCCAGTTCTTGACCTTACGGGAGCCGACCAGCTCCCAGTTGGGACCGAGATCGGGTGCCTGCGCCAGGGCGGGTGTCGGGGCCAAGAGCCCCAGCCCGAGCAGCGCGGCGATCACGGCGTTTTGCGTTCTCATCTCATGCCTCCTCACGTCGCAAACGGAATCGCGTCGCGATCGCCTAGTCGCGTGCAAACCAGACCTCTTGCATCAGCTGGGGCTTGCCGTGGCGCACGAACGTCGCCTGCTCCAGCCACTCGCTCGACGCGTTCCTCACGAAGCGCGCCGGCAGCCGGATCTCGGTGATGCCCAGGGATTCAAGGGTTTGGAGTTCGCTGGCTTGCGCCTTTCCGTCGCCGTTGTCGAGCCAGACCAGGACGTCATCGAGCTCTTTCCCGGAGATGACGCCCAGGCCCTTGGCCACGACGTTGCCGCCGCCGCTGGCCACCCTGGCCTCGGCGTCGAACAGGGCGGCCAGCTTCATGAAGCCGCCCGAGAAGCCTTCGGTGTCTCCGAAGAGATGGTCGATTCCCAGGTTCTTGCCCGCGGCGACGGCCTTGCGGGCCTTGTCGTTCCGGTTGTCGATGAGGAAGCCCTCACCCGGCCGGATCCACTCGGTGCGCTGCGGCACGCCGGAGTTGGCCAGGTCGAACATGACCGAGCCGGCCTTGACGAACGTCTCGTTGCCGGGGGCGCGGAACTTCGCCGAGCTGCGGCCGGTGACGTCCACCGAGCCGTTGCCGTTGAGATCGAGGACCAGCGGATCGGAGACATACGAGGCGAGCATCAGCATCAGGGTCTCCGCGCGGTGCTTGGCCGCGGCCGCCGCCTGGGTGGCTCCCTTGCTCGCGAAGAGCTTGTTGAGGTCCTGGTAGCGCTGCGCCTCGCTCATGAAGTAGCCGATGGTCTTGGCGGAGACGCCCGGGAACTCGAGGTCCACCCGCTGGCCGGTGCCGCCCCAGAGGAGGGCCCGCTCGACCCGGCTGTTGAGGCCGGTCATGAAGGTGGGGGTGATCTTCTGGCGGCTGCCGGAATCCACGTCCTGCCAGGCGCCCATCAGGCTCTCGGCGAGGCGGGTCATGGGGTTGGCCACCCACCAGCCCGGCGTGTCCCAGCCGACGAAGCGCATCAGCCCGTCGAAGTTCCAGGGCCGGCTGACAGAGCCGTTGCCCAGCGCTCGATTGACCAGCGCGTCGCGGTTGCCGAAGGCGCCGTTCTGGAAGAGCTGGCGCATGAGGGCGGGATCGCGTTCCCAGAAGCCGGCCGGGTAGGAGGCTTCACCGGGAACGTAGGGGCTCGCGAGGGCTTTGAGTTGGTCGGGCGTGATACCAGCGTTGGAGAGTTTCTCGGCTTCGGCGTCGGATAACGGGAAGCCCGGTAGGATGCTTGCCAGGGGCGGGGTGGCCACCCATCGGAAGACCGATTCGGTGACGTCGATCCAGTGGCCGCTCTCACCCTGGTTGCTGCCGGGGGTGACGGTGGTCTTGTGCTCGATCCGGTTCGGAACGTCGGCCGCCCGCACGCCCTGCGCAGGCAGCAGCATGCACGTGGCAAGGACGGTTCCGGCCAGGAGTCGGCTGAGTCGGTGGGCGATCATGGCGTTACTCCTTCTCGAATCCCGCTCGGTCCAGCTCGCTGGGGTCCTGCGCGAACCAGACGTCCTCGCTCAGGTGCTTCTTGCCGCGCTGGACGAAGTAATGCGACTGCATCAGCAGCTCGCCGTCCTTGTTCTTGATCATGTCGAAGTCCGAGCCGATCTCGGTGATGCCCAGCTGGGCCAGGGTCTTCAGCTCGGAGGCCTGGACCCTGGCATCGCGGTTGGCATCGATCCAGACCTTCAGGCCCTTCAACTCGTCGCCCTTCAGCACGCCGAAACCAGGAGGCAGCTTCTTGGCGGCGGAAGCCAGCTTCACGTCGCGGTCGAAGTTCACGGCGAGCTTGTGGAAGCCGTGGGCGTAGCCGCCCGCGTTGCCGAAGAGCTGGACTCCGGAGATGATGCCGTCGCCCTTGGCGGCCTTGCTGACCTTGCCGTCCCGGTCGTCGACCAGGAAGCCGTCGCCGTCGCCGTTCAACCACTCGTAGCGGCCCGATTGCCCCTGGCCCAGGAGGTCGAAGACCACCGAGCCTTCGCTCACGAAGGCGTTCTTGAAGTCGCGAACCTTCGCCGAGGACTTGCCCGTGACGCCGATCTTGCCGTCGTGGTTGAGGTCGAAGGCGATGGGGGAGGCCGTGCGGCTTGCCAGCTGGTAGAGGTCCCGGGCGATCTCGTTGGCCTTGGCGGCGGTGAGGTTCTTCACGGTGATCTTGTTGCGCGACCCGCCCGAGTAATTGCCGCTGTGAGTGCCGAGCACCTCGACGTCGGTGCGGTACTTGGTGAAGTACGCGAGGTACGAGCTGCTGAGGTTGAGCGAGTGCTCGCCGATGAAGGTGAAGCCGGTCACGGAGAAGTTGTAGAGGCCCGCCTCGATGGCGTCCGCGACCCGCAGGAAACGCTCTGCCAGCCGCAGGGTCGACGACTCGTTGGGGCCCTTGTAGTCGCCGTAGTAAGTGAGGCCGAACTCTGACTGCAACGCGGCGCGGGCTGCCATCAGCTCCTTGCGGTCCGCCGAGGAGGAGTAGTCGTTGTTGGCCTCGTACGAGGAGTCGTTGAGGACCGCCTTGAGGGACGTGAGTTGGGATTCCAGGGTGGCGATAGGAAGATTACCAGCGCGGGCTTTCTGGGCCAGGGCCGTGACCTGGGCGTCATTGACGGCGACGCGGCCGAAGACCTTCTCGTAGGTGGCGCGGATTCGGGCCTCCCAGTCCACCTCGCGGAAGGTGTACTCGGTGTACTCGACCCAGGTGCCCTCCTGACCGTTGACGACCGCGGGAGTCCGGGTGACGGGACCCTTTTCCACCCGCTCCGCGGCGATCGCGCTCCCGGCGCAGACAATCGAGAGGGCGAGCGCCGTGCGCGCAAGCTGCGCCGGCATGCCGATTCTCTTCATGGGATCTCCCCTTTCCGTCCGCCTGACGACCGGCGGAACGCTCGGATACGCTATTGCAGTCATACCCGGCGGCCAGACGGGACTTGCGGAAAGGATCCAAGATTTAACGGACTGTTGATGACGATTGAGCAATCCCTGTGCTTCAACCCTTGCTTGCTGAGGCTACACCTGCTAACTTGCTCGACTGACGAGGGCGCGTAGGCGGGTTGTCGGGGTGGCGCCCGTGGCCTTCCTCCCGACGCAGCAAGCGGTATAATGGAGCCCGGACGGAATCGACGACAGGAGAGAGAGTTTGCGACAGTTGACGTTCCTCTGTGTGATGGCCGCGACCAAGGGGCTGTACGCCCAGGCCTTCCTCAGGGAGATCAAGCAGCAGGGCCATCGGGTGCTCGTGCTGACCCAGGCCGAGGCGCTCGGCTACGACTGGCCCCGGGAATTCATCGACGAGCTCTTCGCCGTGGTGAACATCTTCGATCCCAAGCTCGTGCGGGACACCGTGAGCTACGTGGCCCGGCATCACGCCATCGACCGGGTGGTGGCCCTGGGCGAGTACGACATCGAGATCGGCGCGGCCCTGCGCGAGCACCTGCAACTGAGCGGCATCGGGGTGACGACGGCCCGCAACTTCCGCGACAAGCTCGCCATGCGCCGGGTCGCTTCCGAGGCCGGCCTCCGGGTGCCCGAGTTCACGGCGCTCTTTCCGTACTCGGCCGTGGGGACCTTCATGGCTGAGGTGCCGGGCCCGTGGGTCCTGAAGCCTCGGACCGAGGCCTCCTCCAACGGGATCAAGGTGATCCGCCATCCTGACGAGCTCTGGCGCGAGCTGGAGCGCCTCGGGGACGAGCAGTCCAACTACCTGCTCGAGCGCTTCACCCCGGGCGATGTCTACCACGTGGACGGCGTCGTCTCCGAGGGCAAGGTCCTGATGGCGCGCGCCCACCGCTACGGCATGCCCATCCTCCAGCTGCACCGCCAGGGCGGGGTCTACACGACCCGGGCGCTGAAACGCGGAGACGCCGTCGACAAGGCGCTGAACGCGTTCAACGAACAGGTGATAGCGGCCCTGGGCTTGCCCTTCGGCGTGACGCACATCGAGTACATCCGCAGCCAGGCCGACGGCAAGCTCTATTTCCTCGAGGCGAGCGCGCGGGTCGGTGCCGGCATGATCGAGGACATGGTCGAGGCAGAGACCGGGCTCAACCTCTGGGCAGAGTGGGCTCGCCTGGAGATCGCTCAGGCGCACGCAACGGAGTATCGCCTGCCGACGGTCCGCAAGGCCTATGCCGGCGTGGCGGCCTGCATGGCTCCCTACGAGCACCCGGATCTCCGGCACTACGCGCAGCCGGGAGTGAAGCCCCTGGCGGCCAAGCCCTACCATGCGAGCGTGCTCGTCGAGGGGACGGACGCCCAGGAGGTGGACGCGACGCTCGAAGGCATGGCGAAGCGCCTGGCCCAGGACTTCATGGTCCACGTGCCAGGTCACTAGGCCAAAGCGAACAGAACGGCCCGCCCCGCATGGGGCGGGCCGTTTCGGTTTTTTAGTAGGGGGCCTTGCGGATGTTGATCTCGCCGTCGACGATCATGTAGTGAAGGACCTCGCCCGCGACGCCCTCGAGCTTCTTGACGAGAGTCGGCGAGAGGTGAACACGGCCATCCGAAGCGACCTTGATCGTGCCCGTGACGGGTTCGTAGGGATAGGGCTGGGCGTTCTCAGATGCCATAGCGATAGTCTCCTAGGATGCGTGTTCCAAGCAGGTAATCTTGGGGCAGGTAATCTCGGGGCAGGGTGTCTCGGGCGTAGGCTCCGATACCGATCAGGTGAGCGTTCGGGCCATTCATCCGCTGCCGGAGGGGCGACAGGCTTGCCCTTGGCGAGCGCGATCCTATGTTAGCACAACGGTTGCAATATTGGATGCCAAGCAAAGGGCCGGAGGCATTGCCTCCGGCCAATCAGGATGTCTAGGCCCGGGTGAGCGGGCGGTACTTGATCCGCTTGGGCTGGGCGGCCTCGGCTCCCAGGCGCTTCTTGCGGTTCTCCTCGTAGTCCTGGTAGTTCCCCTCGAAGAAGACCACCTGCGAGTCGCCCTCGAAGGCGATGATGTGGGTGGCGATCCGGTCGAGGAACCAGCGGTCGTGCGAGACCACCACGGCGCAGCCGGCGAAGTCCAGGAGGGCTTCCTCCAGGGAGCGCAGGGTGTCGACGTCGAGGTCGTTGGTCGGCTCGTCCAGCAGCAGGACGTTGCTGCCCTTCTTCAGGAGCTTGGCCATGTGGACGCGGTTGCGCTCACCGCCCGAAAGCAGGCCGACCTTTTTCTGCTGGTCGGAGCCCCGGAAGTTGAAGTTCGAGACGTAAGCCCGCGAGGCGACCTCGCGGTTGCCGACCTTGATCTTCTCCTCGCCGTTCGAGATCTCGTCCCAGACGGTCTTCTCGTCGTCCAGCGAGTCGCGCGACTGGTCGACGTAGCCCAGCTCGACGGTGTCGCCGACGCGCAGCTCGCCGCCATCCGGCTGCTCCTGGCCCACGATCATCCGCATGAGGGTGGTCTTGCCGGCGCCGTTGGGGCCGATGACGCCCACGATGCCGCCGGGGGGCAGCTCGAAGTTGAAGTTCTCGAACAGCAGCTTCTCGCCGTAAGCCTTGACGAGGTTCTTGCCCTGGACGACGACGTTGCCGAGGCGCTTGCCGGCCGGGATGTGCAGCTCGACGGTATCGACCTTGGCCTGCGCTTCCTGAGCGAGCAGCGACTCGTAGTTGTTCAACCGGGCCTTGCTCTTGGCCTGACGGGCGCGCGGAGCCATGCGGACCCACTCCAGCTCACGCTCGAGGGTGCGGCGGCGGGCCGAGGCCTGCTTCTCCTCGAGGGCGAGGCGGCGCTCCTTCTGCTCGAGCCAGGACGAGTAGTTGCCTTCCCAGGGAATGCCCTGGCCGCGATCCAGCTCGAGGATCCAGCCGGCGACGTTGTCGAGGAAGTAGCGATCGTGCGTGACCGCGACGACGGTGCCCTTGTACTCGGCGAGGTGATGCTCGAGCCACGCGACCGACTCGGCGTCCAGGTGGTTGGTGGGCTCGTCCAGCAGCAGCAGATCGGGAGCCGACAGAAGCAGGCGGCAAAGGGCCACGCGGCGGCGCTCACCACCCGACAGCTTGGTGACGTCGGCGTCTCCGGGGGGTACGCGCAGGGCGTCCATGGCGATCTCGAGGGTGGTGTCGAGGCTCCAGGCGTCCATGGCCTCGATCTCGTCCTGGACCCGCTGGAACTCGTCGGCGGTCTCGTCCGAGTAGTTCATGGAGAGCTCCTCGAAGCGCTTCAGCAGCTCCTTGGCCCGGCCCATGCCGTCCTCGATATTCTCGCGAACGGTCTTGGTGGGATCCAGCTGCGGCTCCTGGGGCAGGTAGCCGACGGTCGCGCCGTCCGCCAGGCGGGCCTCGCCCTGGAAGTTGGTGTCCACGCCCGCCATGATGCGCAGCAGGGTCGACTTACCGGCGCCGTTGTAGCCGAGCACGCCGATCTTCGCTCCCGGCAGGAAGGCGAGGGTGATGTCCTTGAGCACCTCGCGGTTGTTGGGGCCCACCACCTTGGTCATGCGGTGCATCGTATAGACGTACTGATAGGAAGCCACGCTAGCTATTCTCCCTTGGAATCGTTGGACGGCGGGGATCCCGCCTGGGATGAAGGCTCCGAAGGGGCGTCATGCCCGCTCGGAGCCCACGTTCAAACCGGCCTCCACTCTACCAGTTCTGGGTCGCTTGTCAAAGCGCGACCCCCCGCGGAGGCCGGTGCGGGGGGTCGCGTCGAAAGGGGACTAGCGGGTGCGGTTAGTAGCCGTAGGCGCTTCCGTAAGGGTTCGCGCTGTTGGCGAGGGGGGCGTCCGTCTTGACGGTGACGGTCGCTCCGTCCAGGGTCCACTTCTTGCTCTCGAAGTACTTGGTGATGGTCTCGTTGGGCATGAGGGTGACGCGCTCGCTGGCGACCTCGGTGGTGGCTTGGCCGCCGTTGGTGAAGGAGACGGTGACCTCGCCGCTCAGCGAGTACTGCGTGGGGTTGGTGATCTTGACCTTGGCCACCAGGGTGCCCATCCCGAGGAAAGAGCCGTTCTTGACGGATTCGACGATGGCCTGAAGCTGGACCGAGGGGTTGCTCGGCAGATTGGGGTTCGACGGAGTGCCCGGAGTGCCGGGAAGCGCCGGCGTCGGCTGGACGACGGGAGTCGAGGGCAGCGGGGCGGGAGCCTCGGTCGGGGCCGCAGTGGGTTGCTCGGCGGGATCCACGACGGAGCCGACGCGCTTGCCGCAGCCGGAGCCGAGGGTGAGGATCAGGGTGCCTGCAATCAGCAGCGCGGACAGTTTGAGCTGACGAGTCCTCATCGGTGATCCCCCCTAAACGAATCAATCTCTACTCTTAACAGGTTATGGACGCGAGGCGTCCGGATCTGTCGTAAGGGGGGTTAAAGTCAGCGATAAGGTTGGGTTAAAGCCCTAGAGCTTGCGGGTCATCCGGCGGTGCAGGATGTCGGCGTCGAGGAAAACCTCGCCCTCCGCCTCGAAGCCGAGCTTCTCGTAGAGCGGCATGGCGCTCAGCTGGGAGTCCAGGACGGCCTGGGTGCGGCCTTCGCGGCGTGCGTACTCCATGAGCAGCTGGACGAGCCGGGTGGCGATTCCCTGGCCTCGTTGCTCGCTAAGGACGGCCACGCGGCCGATCTTGGCGCGGTGCTGGTCGAGCATGACCATGCGCGCGGTGCCGACCGGCTCGCCGTCCTGGCGCGCGAGGACGTGCCAGGCGACGCCGTCATAGTCGTCGATCTCGAGGGCGGGATCGACGTTTTGCTCCTCGACGAAGACGCGCCAGCGGATGGCCAGGGCTTCCTTGAGCTGCGGGTCGGTCCCGCTGAACATGTCGAGCGTGAGCATCTTAGATCGCGAGCTTCTGGAAGATGGGGATCTGCTGCATCCAGCCCGCGAGCATGGTCAGGTTGTTGGTGAACATCAGGAGGCCGACGCCGATCAGCAGGAGGCCGCTGACGATCTCGATGAGGCGCATGTGCCGCTTGACGCGGTCGAAGACCGAGAAGAACTGGTTGATGGCCAGTCCTGCCAGGAGGAAGGGGATGCCCAGGCCGAGCGAGTAGACGCTCAGGAGCGAGATGCCCTGACCCATGGTTTCCTGGGTGGCGGCGACGGCGAGGATGCTGGCGAGGATGGGGCCGATGCAAGGCGTCCAGCCGAAGCCGAAGGCCATGCCGACGACGACGGCGCCCAGGGCGCCCAGCGGTTTGCCGGAGAGCTGAACGCGCTTCTCCATGTAGAGCCACTTGATCCGCAGCACGCCCATGGTGTGGAGGCCGAAGACGATGATGATGGCGCCGGCGATCTTGGAGAGCACGTCGAGCTGGGTCAGCAGCAGCTGGCCCAGGGCGGTGGCCGAGGCTCCCAGGGCGATGAAGATCAGCGAGAAGCCGAGGACGAAGCCGACGGCGTTGATCATGACCCGGCGCCGGGTGGCGGCGTCGGCGCCTGCGCGCATCTGATCGCTGGAGACCCCGGAGATGTAGGAGAGGTAACCCGGGACCAGGGGGAGGACGCAGGGCGAAAGGAAAGAGATCAATCCGGCGAAGAAGGCCGTATAAAGCGGAACCTGGCTGGTCATGGATAGAGGGTACCTCCGTGGTGGCGGGGGGTCAATTCTTGAGTAGACCGCGCAGCGGGACGTCAACTTGCTGGGCCATGCGGCGCAGGTGTACCCAGAGGTGGGCCGTGGCGCGGGCGTCCGCCAGGGCCCGGTGGCGATCGCCCTCCATGGAGATCCCGAAGTGGTTCACCAGCGCGTCGAGGTTGTGCTTCGGCAGCTTCGGCAGCAGCTGGCGCGAGACCCGCAGCGTGTCGAGGTGCGCATGCCAGAGCTTTTGATTGGCTGCTGCCAGGCTCTCGGCGTCCAGGAAGCCGCGATCGAAGGGGGCGTTGTGGCTGATCAGCGGAGCCTCCGCGCAGAAGGCCAGGAACTCCGGCAGGACGTCGGCGAAGCTCGGCGCCGAGGCCACCATGCGATCGCTGATCCCGTGGACCCGCTGGGCGTAGAAGGGGATGGGGCGCTGGGGGTTAATGAGGGTCTGGAACTCGCCGGTCACGCGATCGCCCTCGAGGCGGACCGCGCCGATCTCGACGATGCGATCGCCCTTGGCGTGCGAAACGCCGGTGGTTTCCAGGTCGACCACGACCCAGGTGGCATGGGTAAGCAGCTGCATGCGCCTATTATAGCCGATCCGGGCCTGAGCGTGTTAGCATGGGTCCCATGGACGCATGGCAATTGATGATTTCCGAGGCCGCCACGTTCGGCCTCACGCTCGATCCCGATCAGGTGGCGAAGCTGAAGCGCTACTACGAACTGCTGATCGAGGGCAACAAGAAGACCAACCTGACCCGCATCGTCGACGAGCGCGAAGCCGTCGTCAAGCACTTCTACGACTCGCTGACGGTGCTCTCCGTGCTGCCTCCCGAGCTGCGCGAGGCGCCTCTGCGCTTCATCGACGTGGGCAGCGGTGGGGGCTTCCCGGGCATTCCGCTCTTGATCGTCTGCCCGAACTGGCACGGCACCCTCATGGATGCCACCGGCAAGAAGGTCGCCTTCCTCGCCGAATCCATATCGGCCCTGGGCCTCAACGGCGTGGCGCTGCATGGGCGGGCCGAGGAGGTCGCGCGGGATCCGGCGCACCGGGACCGCTACGACCTGGCCTTCGCGCGAGCCGTGGCCGAGATGAGCGCCCTCAGTGAGCTTTGCCTTCCGTTCGTGAAGGTCGGCGGGCGTTTCGTGGCCATGAAGGGCAGCACGGGGGAAGCCGAGCTGGAGAAGGCCCAGAAGGCCATCCGCTTGCTGGGCGGCGGCGAGATCGCGGTCTCGCCCCTGGAGCTTCCCGAGGGCATGGGGGAGCGCCGACTCATCACGGTGCAGAAGCTGACGGCCACTCCCAAGGCCTACCCGCGCCGGACCGGCATGCCGACCCAGAAGCCCCTGGGCTAGCCTGTTAAAACCTCATTAAGCCGGGGGCGGGTTTTGCAAAATCTGAGTTTGATCTCCGCTAAATCGAGAAGCTAAGTTCCTTCGCGCGGTATAGAGTACCTAGCAAGCGTTTAGCAAGGAGGAGCTTATGTCCGTAGCTGACGTGAATGGTCGGCGCACCGGCCCACTCAACACTGGGAAGCTGAAGGCCCCGGAGAAGCCGAAGACTCCGGAGAAACCGAAAACCGAGAACACGTCCAGCAAGCAGCAGGACAACAATACGAAGACGCGCACCGAGCGCAAGCAGCAGGAGAAGGCGGCCGCGAAGAATGCCACCAAGGCGGGCATCGAGGGCATGCTGGGGCATGTCGCGAGCGAGATGGCCGGCTCGGACAACGCGGCGATCAAGACCACCGGTGAGGTCTTGCAGCTGGTACTCGACAGCAAGGGCCAGGTTGGTAACGTCCAGGACATCAAGCAGATCCTCAAGGACAAGGGCATCGAGCCCGCCAAGATCCAGGAGCTGAACAAGGCGGGCGTCATCTCGCGGGTGTTCAACGTCGCGCAGGGCGCGATCGCGGGCGCGAAGTTCCTCGACCTGGCGAAGCAGGCGACCGCGGATCCCTCCAAGCTGAAGGATGCCTCGTTCGTCGGCGACATGATGAGCCAGATGGGCAAGATGACCCAGGGCGTCCTGAGCGCGATGGAGCTGATCAACAAGACTCCGTTCGCGGCGAAGATCCCGGGCATCGCGGGCCTGATCGGCGGCGTGGCCGGCGT
>JAKFCW010000050.1:0-40222 GCA_036676455.1 Candidatus Sericytochromatia bacterium | reverse complement strand
AATCCTCTCCCCGTCGAGTTACGCGCCCCCCATGGGTCTCCTTGCCCGGGTAGGCAAGAGATGGCCACTTTGGGACCTTAACTCCAGGGTCTTCTGGAAGGCTTGGTGATAATGACGCATTAATTCGTCGATCTCATCGAGGGTTGCCCCCGTCTGCTGCGCGTCCGCCACCATCCCCTTGAGGTTTTCCGCCTCCAAGCTCCAAAAGTTCAGGGAGAGGGTATGGATCAACATCTCGGCATAGCCCGTGGGATCCGGCCATTTGTCCGTGTCCGCACTAAAGGCAAGATTGGAAATCAACCGCGGATCTTGTTCCCCGGGGCCCTCTCGAAGTAACGCTTCCCAGGTTAATGTTTGTTCCGCTGGCCACGCTTCCAGCCGCTCGCGCAGGTCTTGGTACGCTTCCATTCCGAACGGCACCCCCGACAGCTTGTCGCTCACCAGGGCCCGTACCTCGGCCGACTCGACCATCAACGCGAGAAGCTCCGCTTCGGCCTTCTCGTCCCCGCGCCGCCGGACCGGTGTCACTCCCGTCTTGCCGGGCGTCAAACGCGGCTTCTTATTATGCCGCATCCTCCGGCCGATTTCCAGTCGCAGCCCCGCCTCCTGCTCGGGGCTCGCGTTCACCCCGTAGCCGTCCAGCAGCCGCTTGGCGATTTCCGCCTTCACAATCTCCGAGGGAATCCGCGCCAGGATCGGAGCACATGCCTCCGCCACCCGCTGCCGGTACTCCGCCGTGTCCGGATCCCCCTTCACCCCCTCGATGGCCCGCGCGATCTGGTAGTCCCAGAGGCTCGGAGCACTGCCTATCAGCCCCTCGAAGGCCGCTGGCCCCTTCTCGCGCAGGAAGGCGTCGGGATCCTTGCCCGAAGGCACCCGGATGATCCGCGCCTCCAACCCCATGCCCTGGGAGACTTCCTCCAGGGTCGCCACCCCGCGATCGGTGGCCATCTGCCCCGCGCGGTCCGCGTCGTAACTGACCACCACGCGCTTGGTATAGCGCAGGAGGCTCTTGGCCTGCTCCCGCGTCAGCGCCGTGCCCAGCACGCCCACCGCCTCGCCGAAGCCGAACTGGTGCAGGGCCACCACGTCCATGTAGCCTTCGACCAGGATCGCCCGGTCCACGTCCTGCATGCGCCCCTTGGCCTGGGCTAGACCGTAGAGATGGTGCCCTTTCTGGTAGAGGGGGGTGTCCGGAGAGTTCAGGTACTTGGGTTCGCGCTCGGCCTCCTTGAGGATCCGGCCCCCGAAGGCAATCACCTGCCCCAGGGCCGCCGTGATCGGGAAGATCACCCGCCCGCGGAACATGTCGTAGGCTCCCGAGCCGTCCTTCCGCCGGCGCACCAGGCCTGCCGCCTCCTGGATCTCCAGCGGCACCCCGTGCTTGTGAAGGTGCCGCGTCAGCGCGTCCCACTCGGCAGGCGCGTACCCCAGCGCGAACTTCTCCCAGAGCTCTTCTGGCAAGCCTCGCTTGGCCAGGTACTCCCGGGCCTCACGGCCCGCCTCGGGATGGCGCAGGCACGACTGGAAGAACTTCGCCGTCAGGTCGTTGACTTCCCGCAGCTGCTTGCGGGCGTCGTCGGCTTCCTTGTCGCGCTCGCCCAGCTGAATGCCGTAGCGCTCCGCCAGGAGCTTCAAGGCTTCGGGGAAGGACAGGTTATGGAGCCGCTGCACGAAGGCGAAGACGTCGCCTCCCTCGCCGCAGCCGAAGCAGCGGAAGATGCCCCGCTCGGGGTTGACGTTGAAGGAGGGCGTGCGCTCCGAGTGGAACGGGCACAGGCCCGTCAAGTTGCGGCCGGAGCGTTTGAGCACGACGTGCTCGCCGACGATCTCGGCGATGTCCGCCCGGTCGCGGATGAGTTGGACGGGGTCGAGTCCCGCCATAGGGGTCTCCTTAATGCGCGGATGCGCTAGTCGCGGTAGATGGTCCAGCCGCGCGGAACGAAGAGCTCTTCGTACTTGTGGATGGCGAAGCGATCGGTCATGCCGGCGATGTAGTCGACCACGTGCTGCTGGTGATCCTCGCTGCGGTAGCGCTCTCCCGCCGCCTCCCGCACCTCCTCGGCATGCTCCATGAAGTAGGTGAAAAGGTCGGTGATGAGCTTGCGGGCCTTGGTCTCTTCCTTCTTGGCCTCCGAGCCAAGGTAGACCCGCTGGAACATGAAGATCCGCAGCTCGGTCTGGATGTCCCACATCTCCGGGGACATCGAGATCTTGTCCTTGCCGTGGGAGTTCATCACCAGATCCGTGATCATCGCGCCCAGCCGCTGGGCATGGCTCTGGCCCAGCTCGCGGTAGCGGCGGGGCAGCTCGTCGAAGGTCAGGATGCCTGCTCGGAAGGCGTCATCGACGTCATGGTTCAGGTAGGCCACGCGGTCGGAGATCTTCACGATCTGCCCTTCCAGCGTGTAGGGATCCTGCACTCCCGTATGCCAGCGGATGCCGTTGCGGACCTCGTCCGAGAGGTTCAAGTCCTCCAGGACGTCCACCACCCGCAGCGAATGGGCATTGTGCTGCCAGCCACCCGGCACCATCCGGGCCAGCGAATGTTCGCCGGTATGTCCGAACGCAGGGTGCCCCAGGTCGTGGCCCATGCAGATGGCCTCGATGAGGTCCTCGTTCAGGCGCAGGGCCCGGCCGATGGATCGGGCGACCTGCGAGACCTCGAGCGTGTGGGTCATGCGCGTGCGGTAATGCTCGCCGTCAGGGGCGATGAAGACCTGGGTCTTGCCCTTGAGCCGGCGGAAGGTCTTGCAGTGAAGGATCCGGTCCCGGTCGCGCTGGAACGCCGTCCGGTACGGGTCGGGCTCCTCGGGGACGAGGCGTCCACGGCTCTCTCCGCTCTTTGCCGCCTTCGGAGAAAGGTGCAAGGCTTCGAACTCCTCTTGCTGCTCGCGCAGGAAGAGGCCGGTGAACGGCAGGTTCATGGGGGAGGGCGTCGTCGCCATGGAGCTTCCTCTCTAGGAATGGAGCCGCTGCGGGGCTTCCATTGTCGCTCCGCTGTGGTTTGCGGGCAAGTCCGTGTCCTCGCGAGGACGTCATGGAGATCCCATACCCAGCCCCGGCGGATCCTCCCATGGTAAGAGGGATTCCGAGCGTTGAGAGCCCCGATGACCCATGGGAAACTGGAGCCGCCGCCGGTGGCGAAGGGAGGATGTCATGCCCAGGACGACGATTCGCGAGCACGAGGTGCAGGTTCCCGTGGAGTCCGGTCCCCAGACCGCGGGGCCGCTTCGGTCGGTCCAGCTGGAGGGTAACCTGACCCTGCCCGAGGGGGCCACGGGCATCGTCTTGTTTGCCCATGGCTCGGGCTCAAGTCGCTTCAGCCCGCGCAACCGCTTCGTGGCGCGCTCCTTGCAGGAGGCGGGCCTCGGCACCTTGCTGATCGACCTCTTGAATCCCCAGGAGGAAGCCATCGACGTTAGGACCGCCGAACTGCGCTTCGACATCCCCTTCCTGGCCAGGCGCCTGAGCGAGGTGATCGACTGGCTGGCCGAAGAGCCTGAGACCCAGAACCTGTCCGTGGGCCTCTTCGGGGCCTCGACGGGAGGCGGAGCGGCCCTGATGGCCGCCGTCGACCGGCCCGAGCGCGTCAAGGCGGTGGTCTCGCGCGGAGGACGGCCGGACCTCGCGGCTCCCGTGCTTCCCGACGTGAAGGCCCCCACCTTGCTCATCGTGGGCGGGGAGGACACCCCGGTGATCGCCATGAACCAGGAGGCCTTCGATCAGCTCAAGGGCGAGAAGCGCCTCTGGATCGTCCCTGGGGCGACCCATCTCTTCGAGGAGCCGGGCACCCTGGAGCAGGTGGCCCAGCTCGCGGCGGACTGGTTCAAGACCCGCCTGACCTGAGGCCTAGAGGTCCAGCCGGTAGCCGACCCCGTGAACGGTCTTGAGGTGGCGCGGCTCGGCGGCGTCGACCTCGATGGCCTGCCGGATCTTCACGACCAGGTTGTTCACCGTGCGCTGGTTGAGGAAGGCCTCGTCTCCCCAGACCTCGTCCATGAGGGTATCGCGGGAGACCACTTCCCCCTGCTTTTCGTGCAGCACCTTGAGCACCTCGAAGGCCTTGGCCGGCAGTTCCAGGGGTTTCCCGTCCCGGGTCAGGAGGTAGCGCTTGAGGTCCACTGTCGCCGCTCCGAAGCGAATGACCGTTTCCTCGGCCTCCGGGGTGGGCGCTGGTGCGGAGCGCCTCAGCAAGGCTCCGATTCGCCCCAGCAATTCGAGCAAGCTGAACGGCTTGGTCACGTAGTCGTCGACGCCGAGCTCGAAGCCGAGTACCTTGTCCATTTCCGTGTTCTTGGCGGTCAGCAACATGACGGGCGTGCGCTTGCCGGCATCCCGTAATTGCCGGAGCACGTCGAAGCCGCTGAGTCCCGGCAGCATGACGTCGAGGAGGATCAGGTCGAAGTCCCCGGTCATGGCCATGCGCAGCGCGTCGTCCCCGCGCATCGCCGACTCGGCCTGATAGCCCTTCACGGCGAGGACGTCCATCAGACCCTTGAGCATCGAGGGCTCGTCTTCAACCACCAGCAATCGTGCGCCCAACCTAGGCTCCTTTCGCGATCGGGAAGCTGACCGTGAAGACGGCGCCTCCCCCGGGGCGATCGCCCACCATGATCCGCCCTCCTTGCCCTTCCACGAAGCCTTTCACCAGGGCGAGCCCCAACCCGGTCCCCTGGCTATCGCGAGTCGCCTCGTTCTCCAGGCGCACGTAGGGGTCGAAGATGGCCTTTCGCTTCGACGCCGGAATGCCGGGGCCCCGGTCCGCGACCTCCACCTGAACGTCGCCCGCGGCTTGCCGGGTGCTGACCATGACGGCGCCGCCGCCGTACTTGTAGGCGTTGTGGATGAGGTTGGCGATCGCCTGCTGAGCGGCCTCGGCATCCAGCATGGTCGCCGGAAGATCGGGAGCGAGCTCCAGCTCCAGGGAGGGGCCTTCCGGAAACGCCACGGAAGCTTGCTGGGCCGACCGTTCCACGACCCGGTTCAGGTCTTCCGGCGTCACGCGGTAGCTCATGGTGCCCCGCTCGATGTTGCCCAGGCTCAGGAGGTTCTCGATGAGGCGTTTCAAGCGATCGGCCTCGGTCCCGATGATGTGATGGTACTCGCTCACCTTCCCGGGATCGTCCACGAGCTGGTTCTCCAGGATCTCTGCGTACATGCGGATGGCGGCGACGGGCGTCTTCAGCTCATGCGACACCATCGACGTGAAGTTCGTCCGGGCTTGCGCCAGCTCCAGCTCCTTTCTCACGCCCCGCCCAGCCAGGTACAGCGCGACTGCGAAGCTTGCCAGGAAGAGCATGCCTCCCAGCAGGGCTGCACTGTACCCTTGGATGACCGGCTTGACGATCTCCCCGCTGTCCACGCTGATCAGCACGTGCTGGAAGTTGGGATTGCTGGGGGAAATGCCCTTGACCACGAAGTCGTGGGGGTTCGCGCTCACCTCGGAGCGCTTCGCCGAGAGGTCGATGTCCAGTTTCAGGTTCAGGTCGTCGTCAGGATGCGGCGCGGGCCTCGCGGCCTTGGGATCGATGAGCCGGTAGCTCACGCCGGGACCGAAGCCGAGCGTCTTGAACTGCTCGGCCAGCCACGGGCCGTAGACATGGTCGAGCGCCAGCTCGATGACGAGGTACTGTCCATGCCGGTTTGGCTCGACGGCGAAGTGGTAAGGTGCATCCTTCTTCAGCTCCGAGGACTTGATCGCATGGAAAGAGTCGGTCATGAGCTCGTAGTCATGGAACTTGGCGAAGAACGACGCCGGAAAGGCGGGGCCGGAGTCCTGGGGGTGAGCGCGATCGCCACTTGCGTCGAGCATGTGCAGGCGGTAGAGCGGCCCCAGCGCTTGGCGTTTCTCATCGAGTTGCGAAAGGCTCAGCTTGCCTGCCTCGAAGTCCGGGGTCAGATCCAGAATGGAGCGGACGAGGTTGCGATCCAGCTGGGTGAAGGCCTCGCTGAGCTGCTGCGTCTTGAGCGAGACCTCGGCTTCCTGGGCCTTGGAAACGTACTTCACCGTGTTGTAGAAGGCCAAGAGCCAGATGATGGTCAGCGCCACGGCGCAGATCGCCCACCAGACCCAGAGGGCCCGGATCAGGTATCGGGGGGACGGCTTGAATCGACTCAGGGGCATGCAGGTCCTTTCCGGGCGGGCTTCCGCTCGTTCTCTTGTTCCCGAATTCGGGGCGGCAATCTCGGGGCGGCTCGGGCTTAGCGGTGGCTGCGGTAATCGGCGCCGGCCTCAGGGCCGGGGGCGTCGGCACTCACCCGAAAGGTGGCGGACGTGGCGCTGAGGGCCTTGCCTCCGCCAGGCAGCGTCACGGGGGCGACCAAGGTCAGGCGCTGGACGTGGCTGGGGACCTTCATCGCGAAGGTGACGACGGCTTCGCCCTGCGCGTCACGCAGCACGGTCTCGCGCTGAGTGAGGGGCAAGGGGCGCTGACGCTCGTCCAGCAGGAGGAAATTGAGACGGCCGCCGCTCTGGGGGAGCTGGTAGGCTACCCGGGCGGTGACGATCACTTCGGAGCCGGCCTTCAGCACCGAGCCCCGGAAGGGAGCGAGGTAAAGGAACTCGACCGCGGGGGCGTCCAGGGTGCGCGTCGCGATCGGGTTGCTCGTGCCCGTCGGCGTCAGGCCGCATCCGGTGAGGGCCATGCTGGCGACGAGGACGAGGGCGGCGATCAGGGACTTGCGCATCGGGGGCTCCTTTGGCTCGCAGGTGATTCACGACTCCTTCAGCGTAGCCCCGAGCGCCCCTCCGGGTCGGTCCATTCTCGTCCTCGAAAGATCACGATTTGATCATGTCGCCTCAAAGCCCCTCGGGATAGGTTTCCAGCCCCGGAGGCTCGCAGGGATCGAGTGGCTCGACCGCCAGCGTCTCGTCGAAGAAGAGATACGCATCGTAGCGACTGGCCAGCCGCGAGGGGACGTAGTTGCCCCATTGCTCGCGCTCCGGGTGGTAGACCACGCCGATCGCCCGCTCCTCGCGGGTCTTGAGCAGCCATTCGCCGCCGTGCCCCAGCAGCGGCGCATCGAGGTCCAGCAAGAAGCGCTCGATTCCCGCCTCGTGGAAGATGGCCTCGTACGAGTGCGCGCGGGCCGGGGGAACGGGCATGTACGTGTGAGGTCCATCCCACTCGGAGGCGGCCGTCACCGTGCCCCGGTGCGTGCCGAACCCGACGGCGAAGGCGCGATCGCCGAACTGCTCGCGAACCAGCTGCCCGACGTTGACGTGCCCGCTCCGCCCTTCGTAGGTGGCTCGGAAGTCCCCGATGTGCGAGTTGTGCTCCCAAAGAATGGCCTTGGAGTCGGGGCCCATGTGCTTCAGCAGGCGGTTCAGCACGTCCACCATGTGGTGATCGCGCAGGTTCCAGGTCACGGATCCGCCGTAGACCATCTGCCGGTAGTATCGCTCGGCGTTCAGGGCCGCCAGGGCGTTCAATTCCGCGTCGAGCACCGCCTCGGGGGAGCTGCGCTGAACGTAGTCCCCCCGGCGCCGCTGCAGATCCAGCAGGGTGTTCACGACCTGGTCCTCGCAGGTCTCGGCCAGGTAGTGCGCGCTCAGGGCGTAGGTCTGGGTGTCCTGGAAGGGCTCGAAACACCCGTAGCGCTCGCGCGCCTTGGCCGCGGCCGGCGGATCGACCCGATCGAGGTAGCGCAAGACCTCGGCGATCGAGGCGTGCAGGCTGTAGACGTCCAGCCCGTAGAAGTGGGTCATGCGCTCCGGGTGGCGCGCGTTGTGCTCCCGCAGCCAGTCCACGAAGTCCAGGACGATGGTGTTGCGCCACATCCAGGTCGGGAAGCGCTCGAAGCCCGAAAGGGCGTCCAGGGCCGTCCGGGGGGCGCCGTCCGCTCCGCTCGACTCGCCCGTCACGAAGCGGTTGACCCGGGCGGCATCCGGCCAATCCCCCTCGATGGCCACCATGTTGAAGCCCTTCTCGACGATCAGGCGCTGGGTGATCTGCGCGCGGATGGCGTAGAACTCTGCGGTGCCGTGACTTGCCTCTCCCAGCATGACGATCCGGGCGTCCCCGATGCGATCCAGCAAGGGGTCGAAGTCATGCGGCGTGCGCAGCAGGGGCGTGGCGTTCGCCTTGACCCAGTCCGCCAGCGTCGTGGTCAATCGATCGGCCATGCCCCTCCTCCTTCGTCCTCCTCAAATCCCTCCGAGCCGGCTGCTCAGCGCGCCGTCTGGATCAGGCACTCCTTCGCCTCCGCGTCGGTCACCTGGCTGAAGTCCGCGTAGAACTGCCCCACGGCGAAGAACAGCGCGGGCACCGAGACGGCCACGACGTCATCCACCTCGTGCTGCAGCGCGTCGAAGGTCTCGGGCGCCATCACTGGCGCCGCCACCACGATGCGGGCCGGCTCTTGGGCTTCCACGTCGGCGATCGCCGCCCGCAGCGTCATTCCCGTCGCCACCCCGTCGTCGACCAGGATGACCACGCGCCCCTGCAGCGGTAGCGCCGGCCGCCCGTCCCGCATCATTGCCTCGCGCTCCTTGGCCTTGATCGTCTGATCGTCGGAGGCCGCCTCCAGGAAGCCCGGCGGCAGCATGACCCCCCGCAAGGCCTCGTCGTTGAGCACCCGGGTGCCCCGGGCCGTCACCGCGCCAATCGCGAACTCCTCGTGCCCGGGAGCTCCGATCTTGCGCGCCACGATGATGTCCAGCGGCCAGCCGAAGCGATCCGCTACCGCCCGGGCCACCGGCAGCCCCCCGCGCGGCAGCCCGATCACCACGACGTCCTTGCCCCGATAACTTTCAAGCTTCCCGGCGAGCAGTCGTCCCCCCTCCCGCCGGTCCGCGAAGATGATGGGTTCCATGCTTCTCGCCTCCTTCGCCACGTCCTCCACTCCCGCCCGAATCCTCTCTCCCGCGACGCGGGATCTCAAGCCACGGTCGCGCCATTCGGGGCGAGCCGCCACGCCTTTTCACCCTCCCCCAATGCGCTAAACTCCCCCCAAGCATCACGCGATTCGGAAGGGGGCTGCCATGCTTTGCGAGAATTGCGGAGAACGTCCCGCCTCGTACCACCTCACCCAGACGATCAACGGGAAACGCCAGGAAGTGAACCTTTGCGCGCACTGCGCCAGTCACTTCAAGGAGGATCGCCCCATGGGCGCTGCGAGCTCCTGGGAGGGCCTCGGACTGGGCGAGATGGGCCTCGACAACCTGATCGAGTCCGTCTTCGGCCCGCGCGTCCGCAGCTGGAGCCGGGGAAACCTGCTCGATCGGCTTTCCTCCGACTCCAAGCGCATGCTGGAGGCGGCCGCCGAGAAGGCTGCCGACGCCGGGGATAACCAGATCAGCTCGGAGCGCCTGCTCATGGCCATGCTGACCGATCCCTTCGAGGGCCCGACCCTCGCCAGCGAGCTGGAGGTCGACGTCCAGGCGATCGCCAAGCGCCTCGAGGCGTCGCTAGGCGCGCGTGAGGGCCCCCGCCCGGAACGTGTCACCCTCTCACCTCGCCTCAAGAAGGCCTTGCAACTCGCGCACGACGCCGCTCTCCTGCAAGGGCTCAGCTACATCGGCCCGGAGCACCTACTTTCCGGCATCGTCCGGGAAGGCGAGGGCCTGGCCTCTCAGATCCTCCAGGAGACCATCCGCCGCGTCCCCCCGCCCGTCCGCAAGCAACTCCAGAACAACCCCACCTGGGGCTCGATGATGCAAGGCGCCGGCCAGGGCCAGGCCGTCAAGGGCGAGAACCTCCAGAAGTTCACCCGCGACCTCACCGCCCTCGCGCAAGCCGGCAAGCTCGACCCGGTGATCGGGCGCGACGAGGAGATCGAGCGCGTCACCCGCATCCTCTCCCGCCGCACCAAGAACAACCCGGTCCTCATCGGAGAGCCCGGCGTCGGCAAGACGGCCATCGCCGAAGGTCTCGCGCAGCGGATCGTGGCGGGAGATGTGCCGGAGATGCTCAAGGGCAAGTCGGTTCTCGCCCTCGACCTGGGCGGCATGGTCGCAGGCACCAAGTACCGGGGCGAGTTCGAGGAGCGACTCAAAGGCCTGATGGACGAAATCAAGGCCGAGTCCGGCCGGATCGTCCTGTTCATCGACGAACTCCACACCATCCTGGGCGCCGGAGCCGCGGAAGGCGCCATGGACGCCGCCAACATGCTCAAGCCCGCCCTCGCCCGCGGCGAGTTGCAGTGCCTGGGCGCCACCACCCTCGACGAGTACCGCAAGCACATCGAGAAGGACGCCGCCCTCGAGCGCCGCTTCCAGCCGGTCTTCGTCGAGGAGCCCACCGTCGATCAGACCATCGAGATTCTCAAGGGCCTGCGCGATCTCTACGAGGCCCACCACTCCGTCAAGATCGCCGACGACGCCCTCACCGCCGCCGCCGAGCTGGGCGACAAGTACGTGCCCGACCGCTTCATGCCCGACAAGGCCATCGACCTCTTGGACGAGGCCTCCGCCATGAAGCACCTCGGCTCGCGCCGCGAACCCAAGCGCGTCGGCGAGCTGGAGGCGGAAATCGAACGCCTCGAGCACCAGAAGGACGACGCCGTGCGCAACGAGCGCTTCGACGACGCCCGGAGTCTAAAGGAGAAGCAGGAGAAAGCCCAGGCGGACCTCGCCGCGCTGCGCAAGGAGTGGCGCTCCGAGGCCGGCAAGGCCGAACCCTGCGTCGAGGTCGCGGATATCGCCCGGGTCGTCTCCGAGTGGACGGGCATTCCGGCCGACAAGCTGGTCGCCGAGGAGCGTAAGCGCCTGCTCGCCATGGAACAGCACCTCCACAAGCGGGTAATCGGGCAACAAGAAGCCATCGAGGCGGTTTCCGAGGCGGTGCGCCGCGCCCGGACCGGCATGAAGGATCCCAACCGCCCGATCGGCTCGTTCATCTTCCTGGGGCCGACCGGCGTCGGCAAGACCGAGCTCGCCAAGGCCCTGGCCGAGTACCTCTTCTCGGACGAGGACGCCATGATCCGCTTCGACATGAGCGAGTTCCAGGAGCGGCATACCGTCTCACGCCTGGTCGGAGCGCCTCCCGGCTACGTGGGCTACGAGGAAGCGGGCCAGCTCACCGAAGCCCTGCGCCGCAAGCCGTACTCGGTCCTTCTCTTCGACGAGATCGAGAAGGCTCACCCGGACGTCTTCAACATCCTCCTGCAGATGATGGACGACGGGCGCATCACCGACGCCAAGGGCCGGGTGGTGGATTGCAAGAACACGGTCATCGTCATGACCTCGAACGTCGGGGCGCACCGGATCTTCGACCTCGAAGAGCAAGGCGCCGACTGGGACGCGATCAAGACCGAGAGCATGAACGCCCTCAAGGCCCAGTTCCGCCCGGAGTTCATCAACCGCCTGGACGAGATCGTGGTCTTCCACCCGCTCACCCGGGAGGAAATCCTCCAGATCGTCGACCTCATGCTCGAGAGCACCAAGCGGAAGGTCCGCGCGCAAGGCCTGGCCCTGGAGCTGACCGAGGCCGCCAAGGCCGCGGTGGCCGATCGCGGCTTCGATCCCACCTACGGGGCACGTCCCTTGCGGCGGGTCATCCAGCGGGAGATCGAGACTCCCATCAGCCGGCTGCTCCTCGAGGAGGAGTTCCAGCCCGGGGACGTCATCCGGGTCGATTACGCCGACGGCCGCTTCACGCTCTTCCGCGGGGAACGCCCCGCCGAGGCGCCCGTCAGCTCGACCTCGGAAGGGAGCCCTCCCGCCTCATAGACAGAGGCTCCCGGGGGTCATGGCCTGGCGCCATGGCCCCCGGTTTTTCATGCCGTTTGACAAGCGAGACTTTTGCTGAAATATTCTTTATGAACAAATGTGTCGGATGGCCGTTCCCTGCCTCGAAAGTGGTGCGCCTTGAACCGTCGCTTGCTCCTCATCTTGCTGCTGGTCCTGGTCCTCGGAGGGGCCGCCGTGGCCCTGGCGATCTCGTCGGCTCGGCGGGGCCCCGTGCAGCCAGTGGCGTTCAGCCACAAGGTGCATGTGGGCGATCGCGGCATCTCCTGCACCTACTGCCATCAGGGCGTGGCCACCACCGCCAACGCCCTGCTTCCCTCCACCGAGACCTGCATGGACTGCCACCGGGTGGTCAAGCCCGATTCCCCGGAGATCAAGAAGGTCGCCGAGGCCTATCAGGCCGGCGAGGCGATTCCATGGGTGCGCGTCACCGACCTGCCGGACTTCGTGCGCTTCACCCACCGGCGCCATATCCAGGCCGGGGTCGACTGCATGAGCTGCCACGGAGACGTCTCGCGCATGGACCGGGTCCACAAGGCAAATTCTCTGACCATGGGCACCTGCCTGTCTTGCCACAACCAGAAGGGCGCCCCCACGGATTGTCTGACCTGCCATCAGTGAGGACGAAGGAGCGAGCATGAAGCGGCGAGAATTCTTGAAACTCAGCAGCCTGACGGCTTCCACGGCGGTCCTGGGAGCGTGCGCCAAGCCGCAGCCCAAGGAAACCTACGTCACCTACGTCGAGCAACCCGAGGAGTTCATTCCGGGCGTTCCCGACTGGTACGCCACGACATGTACGATGTGCAGCGCCAACTGCGGCCTCATGGCCCGGGTCATCGACGGGCGCTTGGTCAAGCTGGAGGGCAACCCCAGCCACCCGGTCAACCAGGGCAAGCTCTGCGCGCTTGGCCAGTCGGGCATGCAGGTTCTCTACAACCCGGATCGCGTACGCCAGCCGATGAAGCGCCGGGGCGAGCGCGGTCAGGGCGACTTCGAGCCCGTCTCCTGGGATGAGGCCCTGAGCACCCTCGCCACCCGCCTGCGCCAGGACGGCCCCGCCTCCGCCTTCGTGGCTCGCCCGCTCAACGGCACGAAGGGCCTCGTGATCGACCGCTTCAGCCGGGCTGTGAGCGGTCGCGGTCCCGTGACGCTGGAGATCGAAGGCAGCGAGACCCTCAAGGCAGCCCTCACCGCGGCCCTGGGCTCGGACCGGATTCCTTACTACGACCTCGCCAACGCCCGCTACGTCCTCAACTTTGGCGCGGACCTCTTCGGCTCCTGGGTCTCTCCGGTCAACTTCGGCATCCAGTTCGGCGAGTTCCGGCAGGGGCGGCCCGGCATCCGGGGCAAGCTGGTGCACGTCGAGCCCCGCATGTCGATCACGGGCGCCGCCGCCGATGCCTGGGTGCCGGTGCCTCCGGGGCATGAGGGCATCCTGGCGCTCTCGATCGCCCACAGCCTGATCACCCAGGGCCTTGCCGTCACGGGATACGAGGCCTCGCTTCCGGCCCTGGCGGACTACGCACCGGGGCGGGTGGCCGAGCGGCTGGGAATCTCCGCCGAGCGGATCACCGAGATCGCCCGGGATTTCGGCACGCGCAAGCCGGCGATCGCCCTCGCCGGCGGCTCCATGACCGCCCAGACCAACGGCGTGTCGGCCATTGCCGCCGTCCATGCCCTCAACCAGCTGGTGGGCAGCGTCGGCGTGTCGGGCGGCTTGCTCGCCAGCGCCGTGACCCCCGTGCGCGACCTGAACTCCCTTTCTCCGGCGCGCTTCCGGGACATGCGCGACCTCACGGCCCGCATGCGCCAGGGCCAGGTCAAGGCCCTCCTCGTGCATGACGTCGATCCGGTCTACCTCTTGCCCGAGGCCATGGGCTTCCGCGAGGCCCTCGCCGAGGTCCCCTTCATCGCGAGCTTCAGCTCCTTCATCGACGACACCACCGCCCACGCCGACCTGATCCTACCGGATCACACCTTCCTGGAATCCTGGGGCCTGCTGGTCCCGGATCCCAACGTCCAGGTGCCGGCAGCCAGCTCCCTGCAGCCGGTCATGCGCCCCCTCTACGAGACCCGGCCGCTTCCCGACGTCCTCCTGTCCATCGGCCAGGCGCTCGGCCCCAACCAGGCCACCGCCCTCCCGTGGCCCTCCTACACCGCCCTCGTGAAGACCACCTGGGAGACGCTATCCCCCGAGCCCGACTTCTGGACCCAGGTCCGTCAGCTGGGCGTCTGGACCGGAGCGAAGTCCTCGGGGGCGGGCCTGCGCCGCACGGGCGCGCTTCCGGCTGTCTCCGAGCCCCAGTTCGCGGGCCCCGCCGAGGATTACCCGTACTGGTTCTACCCCTACGTCTCCATGACGCTGCGGGACGGCCGAGCGGCCAACCTCCCGTGGCAGCAGGAGTTGCCGGAGACCATGACGTCCGGGGTCTGGAGCTCGTGGGTCGAGCTTCATCCTCAGACCGCTGCGCAGCTGGGCCTGGCCGACCGGGACGCCGTGGAGATCCGCTCGCCGCGCGGCAAGCTGTATGCGCGGGTCTACGTCAGCCCCGGCGTGTGCCCGGGAGTCGTGGCCATGCCCATGGGCCAGGGCCACGAGGCTTACGGGCGTTACGCCGAGGGCCGCGGCGCCAACCCGCTGGGCATCGTCGAACCGCTGGAAGTCGCCGGCACGGGTGGCCTCGCCTGGGCCGCCACCCGGGTGATGCTCACCAAGGCGGCGGACGCCCCGTCCTTCACCCGCCTCGACAAGCGCAGCCGCCCGGAGGAGGGCCATGCCCCGGGCTTCGTGAGCATGAAGGATCTGATCGAGCAGCGCTGGCCCTGGGATGGTAGCACGCAAGGAGGAACCGGTGCCGGAACAAGCCTCTAACGGGATGCCCAAATCCACCGCGACCGACCTCCCGCCAAATCCCGAGGAGCAAGGTCCCGCGGGCGTCCCTGAGCTGCCTCGCTGGGGCATGGTGGTGGACCTGGATCGCTGCACGGGCTGCGAGGCATGCGTCCTGGCGTGTCACGCCGAGAACAACCTTCCCATCGTGGGTGAGGAGGAGTGCCATAACGGGCGGGCGTTCAACTGGATCCGGGTGGAGCGTTACTGGGAAGGGGAGTACCCCGAGGCCAAGGCGCGCTTTTTACCGGTGCTTTGCCAGCACTGCACGAATGCGCCCTGTGAGCCGGTCTGCCCGGTCTACGCCACCTACCACAACCCCGAGGGGCTCAACGCGCAGGTGTACAACCGCTGCGTGGGAACGCGCTACTGCGCGAACAATTGCCCCTACGACGTGAGGTTCTTCAACTGGTTCGACCCGCACTGGCCGGAGCCGATGCCGATGATGCTCAACCCGGACGTGACGGTGCGCAGCCGCGGCGTCATGGAGAAGTGCACGTTCTGCATCCAGCGGATCAACTCCGCCAAGGAGCAGGCGGCCATCGACGGGCGATCGCTGGCGACCGACGAGGTCGTGCCGGCCTGCGCCCAGGCATGTCCGCCGAGCGTGCTGATCTTCGGGGACTTGCGGGATCCCGAGAGCAAGGCGAGCAAGCTGGTGGGGGATGAGCGCCGCTTCCAGCTGCTGGGCGATCTCGGCACGGACCCGGTGGTCATCTACCTCAAGCAAGCGGGAGAATCGTCATGACCGCACCCGATCACCATCCGCTTCCTCCCGACGAGCAGATCGTCGCCGAGATCCTGGCCCCGATGGAGCGGATCACCTGGCGCTTCTGGCTATTCGTTGGCATCCTGCTCCTGATCCTCGCCCTGGGCGTCGGGGCCTACTTCTACATGGCCGCGGTCGGCATGGGGGTGACGGGCCTGAGCCGGCCGAACATGTGGGGCTTCCTGATCGCCAGCTTCGTCTTCTGGATCGGCCTATCGCACTCGGGCACGCTGATCTCGGCGATCCTGCGCTTGACCAAGGCCGAGTGGCGGCGCCCCGTCGTGCGCGCGGCCGAGGCCATGACGCTCTTCTCGATCATGGTGGCCGCCATCTTCCCCATCATTCACCTGGGCCGCTCCTGGCTCTTCTACTGGCTGATCCCCTATCCGAGCGAGCGCTGGCTCTGGCCTAACTTCCGCTCGCCCTTGATGTGGGACTTCATGGCCATCACCACGTACCTGACGGGAAGCACGATGTACTTCTTCCTGCCCCTGATCCCGGATCTCGCGCTCGTGCGGGACCGCTCCACCGGTTGGAAGAAGCGCATCTACACCGTCCTGAGCTTCGGGTGGCGAGGCACGGCCCAGCAGTGGGAGCGCCTGGAGCGGGCGCTGTCGATCATGGCGGTGACGATTCTGCCGGTGGCGGTCTCGGTGCATACGATCGTGTCGTGGGATTTCGCGATGGCGATCGCCCCGCCGATGTGGCATACCACGATCTACGGCCCCTACTTCGTGGCGGGCGCCATCTACTCGGGCCTGGCCCTGGTCATCACGGTCATGGCGGTCCTGCGCTGGGTGTACAAGCTGGACACCTATCTTCGGCCCGAGCACTTCGACAAGATGGGCAAGATCCTGCTGACGGTGGCCCTGGTCTGGTTCTACCTCTGGTGGGGAGACTTTCTGATCAACTGGTACGGTCGTCTGCCACATGAGCGCCTCGCCTGGAACGAGTACCTCTTCGGGCGGTTCTGGCCCTTGTCATGGACCATGCTGCTGACGAACGCGCTTCTGCCGATCGTCTGCCTCAGCTTCAGGAAGTTCCGCTCGAGCGTTCCGGCGATGGTGGTCCTGACGCTGCTGATCAATGTGGGGATGTACTTCGAGCGCCTGCTGATCGTGATCCCGCCGGTGTCCTTCAAGCACTTCCCGTACTCCTGGGGCCATTACTGGCCGAGCTGGGTCGAATGGACGATCATCCTCTCGGCGTTCGCCTTCTTCACCCTGCTCTACACGCTCTTCTCGAAGCTGATCCCGATCGTCTCGATCTGGGAGGTGCGCGAGGAGCGGATTTACACCACCAAGAAGCGGGTCGGCAAGCAAACTTACGACGCCGTGGCTCTGCCGACCGTGGGTCAGGAGGGCGGTCATGGCTAGGGTATTCGGCCTCTTCAGGGAGCTGGACGAGGTGGTGAAGGCGGTGGACGCGCTGAAGGCCTCTCGCTTCGAGACGCGTGACATCGAGCTGCTGTCGTCGATTCCGTACCCGCCGCATGCCGTGGGGCTGCCGGAGACGCGGACCCAGAACCAGGCGTGGCTCTCGACGGGAATGGGGGCCGTGGGAACGCTCTTCGGCTTCCTGCTCGCTGGGGGAACGGCGTGGCTGTACCAGCTACCCACGGGCGGCAAGCCGATCATCGCGATGCCGACGGTGGCGGTGATCATGTACGAGACGACCATGCTCTTTGCCATCTGGACGGCCTTCTTCGGGGCGTTGATCTGGTTCAAGGGCTGGCGCTCCAAGCGCCTGCCCTACGATCCTCGGATCGCGACGGGGGCGATCGGCCTGGTGGTCGATGTGCCGGACGCGGGCCGCACCGGTGACGCCGAGGCGGCCATGGCGGGCGCCATGGAGGTGAAGCGATGGGACTAAGGCCTCTGGCCCGAGGAGCCTTGAGCCTCGGGTCCTTGACCCTCGGGGCGCTGACGCTGCTTTCTCTCGGGCTTTCGGCTTGCTCGGGCCAGATGGCGGATCAGCCCGCCTACAAGACCGGCAAGATCGCCCTCTTGCCGGCGAGCGGTTCCGTGCCGGTGACGCCGCGGCGGCCGTGGGCCATGCGCGTGCCTCCCGGGACGGCCACGGCCTCCAATCCGGTCGTCGTGACGCAGGCGGTGCTGGCGGACGGGAAGAAGCTCTACGCTGACAACTGCGCCTTCTGTCACGGGGCGGCGGGCAAGGGGGATGGGCCGGTGGGGGAGGTCTACGCGCCGCGCCCCGCCAACTTGCATCTTCCGCGACTGGTTTCCGCCACGGACGGTCGGCTCTACGAGGTGATCACCAACGGGTTCTCGACGATGCCGGCCTTCTACAAGCGGCTGGACCCCGAGGCGCGCTGGCGGATCGTGGCCTATGTGCGGGAGTTGCAGCGTGGACGTGATTGATGAGTCCGGTAATCAGCCCGAAAGGGCCTTCCAAGAGGCTCTCCGGCGCCAAAGGCGCGATGAGTCCGGTAATCAGCCCGAGTGGGCCTTCCAGGAGGTTCTCCGGCGTCAAAGATGCGACGAGTTGCGGCGGATCGCGCAGGAATGTGCGGCAGGCCTGGACTGCCCCGGGGCCACCCAGGTGGTGCCCGGGGAGGGCAATCCGTACGCGGCGATCGTGGTGCTGGGCGAGGCGCCGGGAGAGCAGGAGGATCGGGATGGCCGGCCTTTTGTGGGGCGGGCAGGCCAGCTTCTCGACCGGATGCTGGGCGAGGCGGGGCTGGGGCGTGACGAGGTCTGGATCACGAACGTGGTGAAGTGCCGGCCGGTGCTTTTCGAGGGGGATCGCATGCGGAACCGGCCGCCCAAGGTCTCGGAGGTGCGGGCATGGAGTGGCTGCCTGCGTGACGAGTTGAAGCTGATCGCGCCGCGCGTGCTGGTGGGGCTGGGTGCGGTGGCCGGCCGGGCGTTGCTGGGTCCGGACTTCAAGCTGAGTGCCGAGCGGGGGCGCTGGCGGCAGGACCAGTTGCTGGGCGTGGAGACGCTGGCGACCTGGCATCCCGCTTATCTCCTGAGGCAGAAGGGGGAGGTGTACGAGCATCGGCTGGGCGAGGCGATCGACGATCTGAGGGAGGCGGCCACGCGCCTTCAAATGCTTTCGTCTCGTTAGACGGTGCCCCCGCCCCGCTTTTTCCCTAGTCTGGGATCCGCCGGCAGCGGCTGGGCCCACAGGCGGGCTTCAGCATGCCTCGAGCGTGGGTCCCGAGATCCGGGTACGGAGGAGTGAAGATGCAGCGAACCGAGCGGAAGTTATGTCTAGATGGGGTGGCGATCGTGCTGGACGCGGACGCGGTCGAGATCGACCTGGCGCGCCGGGGCCAGAAGGCGCTGCATGACGCGGCGGGGGTCGCGGAGGTGCATTGCTGCGGGGCGCGTTGCCAGCCGTTGATGCGCTACGAGGATGGCTCCGTGGTTTACTTGCACTGTCCTCCCGAGGGCGAGGAGGGGCCGATGGGCTACCGGGTGGAGGGTCCGCGGCCGCACCGCTGGACCATCTCCTTCCTGTCGCATGGGCCGGATCGGGTGGCGCGCTTGAGCTGGGACGTGCTTTAGATTTCTCAGTCGCGGGGGCTCTGGCGGCGGATGGCGTCGTCGAGCAGCAGGCGCCGCTCGGCGGCGGCCACGTGCCGGCGGGTGGCCCCCACGGCGTCGAGGTTGACCGAGATCGAGCCGATCCCCCAGCGCACGAGCTGTTCGGCGAAGTCCGGGTAGACGGAGGGGGCCTGTCCGCAGAGGCTGGTCTCCAGGCCCACCTCATGGGCGGCCATCAGGATCGACGCGATGGCGCCCATCACCGCTGGGTCGCGCTCGTCGTAGAGCTCGCCCAGGCGCTCATTGTCGCGGTCCACGCCCAGGATCAGCTGGGTGAGGTCATTGGATCCGATCGAGACGCCCTTGATCCCCAGCGCGTGGTAGTCCTCGAGGTAGTAGATCACCGAGGGCACCTCGGCCATCAGCCAGAGCTGGAAGCGCCGGTCTCGCAATAGCCCGCTTTCCTCCACCAGCTCCATGCAGGCTTCCACCTCCCAGAGCGTCCGGGCGAAGGGCAGCATCACGTTCAGGTTCCGCAGCCCGCCCTCGCGCAGTTCCCGGATGGCCCTCAGCTCCAGCTGGAACAAGGCGGGGTCCTTCAGGTAGCGGAAGCATCCCCGCAGCCCGATCATCGGGTTCTCCTCGATGGGCTCGACCTCGTCGCCGCCTTCCAGGTGGCGGAACTCGTTGCTGCGGAAGTCCGTGGTCCGGTACAGCACCGGCCGCGGGTGAAAGGCCTGGGCGATCCGTCCCACGTCCTGCTTGAGCCGCGCGACGAAGATCTCCGCGGGGCAGTCCTTCAGGTAGCGCGCCGGGTGCATCTGCTCGAGCGCATGCATGAGGATCATCTCCGCGCGCAGCAGCCCCACTCCCTCCACGGGCATGGCGGCGGCCGTCTCGGCTTGCTCGGGATCCGCCAGGTTGATCAGCAGCTTGGTGGCCGTCGCGTTCGCCTCCGGGGCGACGGCCGGGGGGGCTGCCGGTTTTTTCAGGTGACCGTTGGTCTGCGCTCCCTGGAAGACGATCCCGCGGGTGGCGTCCACGGTCACCACCTCGCCGTCGTGCAGCAGCTGGGTCGCCCCGCGGGTGCCCACCACGCAGGGGACGCCCAGCTCGCGCGAGACGATGGCGGCATGACTGGTCATGCCGCCGGTATCGGTCACGGTGGCCGCCGCTCGCTTCATCAGGGGCACCCAGTCGGGACTGGTGGTGTGCGCGACCAGGATCTCGCCGGGTTGCAGCTTGGCGCCGTCCGCCGGGGACTCCAGCACCCGGACCCGGCCCACCGCCACCCCGGGGCTGGCGCCCATCCCGCGCAGCAGCTCCTTGGCGGAGGCGCCGGCCAAGGACGCGAGCGACGGCTTGGAGCCATGGGCGGCTTTTTCCTCGCCGCTCGGGGGAACGAGCGGTTCGCGCTTCCGGGTGGTGATGGGGCGCGTCTGGACCAGGTAGAGCTGGTTCTCGGCGATCGCCCATTCCATGTCCTGCGGCTCGCCGTAGTGATCCTCGACCCGGAAGGCCAGATCGAGCAACTGCTGTACCTCCTCGCTGCTCAGCACTGGGGCCTGGGCTTCCCAGTCCTCCAGCTCGACGCGCTCGTTCTCGCCGCCCTCGCCGCGCACGAGCTTGAACTCCTTGAAGCCGATCTGCTTGGAGACGACCTTGCGCGTGGCCTTGTTGAGGACCAGGGAGTCCGGGGTGACCTCGCCTCCGACGACCACCTCGCCCAGCCCCCAGGCGGCCTCGATGACGACCTGCTGGCGATCGCCGGTCGCCGGGTTCGCCGAGAACATGACTCCGGATTTTTCGGCGTTGACCATGGTCTGGATCACCACGGCGATCGCCGGCGGCTCGGTGAACTGCTGGCGCGCCCGGTAGTAGATCACCCGGGCGCCGTAAAGCGAGGCCCAGCATTCTCGAACCTTGGCGATCAGGGCGTCGTCGCCGAAGACGTTGAGGAAGCTGCGGTTCATGCCGGCAAAGGAGGCCGCCTCGGTGTCCTCGGAGGTGGCCGAGGAGCGGACGGCCACGAAGCGCTCGGGAAGCCGGTGATAGGCCTCCAGGATCTCCTGCTTCAGGGAGTCGGACATGGAGGCCGCCAGGATTCGCTCCTGCATGGTGGCGGCCGCGGCGTTGAGCTGGTCGGTGTCCTCGACGTCCAGCCCCTCCAGCTCGCGGGCCAGCCGCTCGGACAGTCCGGATTCCCGGAGGAAGTTCCGGTAGGCGTCAGCGGTCACGACGAAGCCGGGAGGAATCGGGAGGCCGGCCTGGGTCGTCTCCCCGAGGTTGGCTCCTTTTCCTCCGGCCAGCTCGACGTCCTGGCGGCTGAGCTCCTGGAACCATCGGATCTCCGACATGCCGACCCCCTTGGCCTTCTAGCCCCTGAAGCGGGAAACGTGGAGGATGCTATCCCGGTCCGCTTCCCGGTCGAGAACGGCGGGTGACCACCTGGAGGTTGTTGATCACCCGGGTGATCCCCGGGACGGTCTTCGCCAGTTGCTCGGCCTTGATGCGCTGCTCGGGCGTGTCCACCTGCCCCCAGAGGTAGGCGACCTGCTGGACGACCACCGAGAGTGCGTCCACGGGGCTCACCTCGTCCCGCTTGATTCCGAACAAGCGCCGGATCTCCTGGTTGAGCGCGTCGTCGCCGCCGGTCGAGCCGTCGATCGACACCAGCCGGTTCTGCACCGATTTGACGCCCGAAACCCGCTGGGCCAGCAGCCGCGCCTGGGCCGCTTCTTCGGCGGATTTCACCCAGCCGTCCAGGGTGACCGTGCCGTTGTGGGTCCAGACGTGAATCTCGTCGGCGCGCGGAGTGGTCATCGCGTTGGCGAGCAAGTCTTCGATGTCGTTGGTGATCGTGATGTCGTCCCGGCCGACGACGACCTGGGGGGCCTCCGCGGGCACCCGGAACTTGCCTTCCTGGCGGTATTCGGGCGTGACCTCGACTTGCTGCTGGCCCATCACCCCGGCTTCCTCGTCGCGCACGCCGCGGATGCCGGGGATCTTGGCGACCACCTGGTGGGCATGGTTGCGCACGTCGAGGCTCTGCACGTTTCCTTGCAGGTGGGCGATCCCGTTGAGGACGTGCACGCCGACGTCGATCGCCGCGTCGAAGAGGGCCTGCTGGGCATGCTGGGTCAGGGCCTGGTCGTCGTCGAGACGGTTGTTGGTGATGACGAGGCTGTTGTCGATCGTGAGGCCCGGCACGATCTGGCGGGTCAGGAACTCGACTTCCTCCTTGGCCTGGAGGGTCGCGACCTCGCCGGTGAGAGCGACGGCATCCTCGAGGAACGTGACCTTGATGTTCGGGCTGCTGACCTTGGGATCCCGCGCATAGGCGTCCAGCAGGGCTTGCCGGAGATCTTCCAACTGCGCCATGGTTACTCCTCCCTCCACCACATGACCCGCGTGAAGTTCTCGCGCGGGAGGTGGGTGATCTCGACGTGGCTGCCATGGAAGGCCTTCTTCAGCTCCTTGGCGATGCGATCGGCCAGGAACTCGTTGACGGTCCAGACGTGAACCTCCCCTTCCACCTCTTCGATCAGGCCGATCCGCGAGTGCGGGTTGGTGGTCCGCAGATGGGCCTCCTCGTTGTAGATGGTGTTGAGGATCTGCTCCTTGTGCTGGGCCAGGGTCGAGCCCTTGAGGGTGACCTGCCCCCTGAAATCCTGCCGCTCGATGGCGACGCAGCTGGGACAGACGATCGATTCGACGTTGGGATCCAGCTTCAGTCGCTGGTACTCGGCTTCGTCCAGGTGCCAGTGTTTGGGATGGTAGATGGCGTGGCAGCGGCCGCAGACCGCGACGCTGCCCTTGATGTCGGGAGCGGCATCCTGGAGGTGGTCCTCGCTTGGCTTGCTCATGTCGACGCGCTGGTCCATGACCCGGCGCTTCTGATCGCCAGAGCCCCTCAGTGGATCCCTTCCGAGCTGGTACTTCGTGGAGAATCCTCGGCTCATGATGCCCCCCTTCCTAGAAGCAGGAATGTCAGGAAAGACGTTCTCCTGCGCGAGTATAGCTCCGCGTTTCGTCGCGCTGCGACAGTGAGGCGGGGGTCTCGGGCGGATCCTGCGAGTGGGGCGGTGTCGCTCAGGGAGTCTCGGTGCGGAGATGGGCGAAGATGTAGCGCGTGAGCTGGCCGCGCGCCCTGGCGGCCGGGTCGAAACGCACGGTCGCTGGTTGGCCTTCGGGCGCGGCTTCCACGTGGGCGGGCACCCTCAGGATCTCCTTGCCCAGGTAGAGGGCGACCTCGACGAGGGAGCCGGGGGGCAGGGGGTGGTTGAGATCGAGCTCGGCATGATCGCCGGTCAGGTCCCGGGTGTAGCCGGAGGCGATCAGGGTCTGGGAGCCGGGTTTCTCCCAGACGTCCACGGCGATGCGGCGCTCGATCCGGGCGGGCTTGGGCTTGGAGCGGGGCAAGCGGACCCGGACGGTGGTGATGCAGCTCATCTCGGCATGGCTGAAGGCTTGCTTGCGCTTGCCTTTCCATGTGATCGAGCCGGTGGCGGGCAAGACGGAAGCCGGGTCGTGCTCGACCCGGATGGCGAGGGTGATGGATTCCTCGGTGACCTCGACCACCTCGCCGGCGTACTCGTCGTCACCCAGCCGTACGGCGATGATCTGGCCCACCTGGGGAGCGCGCGACATGAGGCACCTCCTGGAGCGCTCTCATTATACGCCGAAGGCGCTGGTCGTCTTCGGGGTTAGCGGTTGAGGTGGATGGCGTTGGAGTAGCCCAGGAGGGCGCGCCGTGAGTTGCGGCGGCGCAGCTGGCGCATGCGCCGGCGGTAGCCTCGCCAGCGGACAAAGCCGAAGAGCAGCGCGGAGAAGGCGCCACCCTTGAGGAACCACCCCACGACCGGGGTCAGCTCGGTGGCGAGCGGAGGCGCGGCGGAGACGGCGGACGCGGCGGTCAAGGGGAAGGAGGCGAGCTGCTTTTCGCCCTGCTTCACGTGAAAGGAGCCAATCGTCTGGCCTTCCTTGATCGGGGCCTTCAGGTCGGACGCCAGCTCGTAGGAGGTGCTGACGGCGCCCTTCATGCCGGGACCGATCGTGACCGAGACGTCCTGGGGCAGGATGGCCGAGACCTGGGAGGCGCGTCCGCCCAGGACGTCGACCTTGCCGATGGCGGTGCCGGCCTTGGCGACGGTTTGCGACTTGAAATCGTCGATGCCGTGGTTGAGCAGGGCCTCGGCGTCCTCCCACATCTGGGGAGCGTCGAGAAGGGCCTCGATGACGTAGCGACCGTCGCGCTTGGCGGAGCCCACGAAGCAGCGGCCGGCGACCGAGGTGTAGCCGGTCTTGCCGCCGTAGGCGCCGGGGAAGTAGCGCAGGAGCTTGTTGTGGTTGACGAGCACGCGGCGCTCGATGCGGCCGTTGCCGGGAGCCTCGAAGGACTTGGTGGTCGCGATCTTGGCGAACTCCGGGTTGGAGAGGGCGTAGCGTGCGATCATGGCCATGTCGTAGACCGAGGAGTAGTGGTCGTCGGAGGGCAGGCCGTGAGGGTTGGTGTAGTGGGTGTTCTTCAGGCCGAGCGCCTTGGCCTTGTCGTTCATGAGGCCCACGAAGCGATCGGCGGAGCCGCCCACGTACTCGGCGACGGCGTTGCTGGCGTCGTTGCCGGAGTTGAGCATGACGCCGTAGAGCAGCTGCTCGAAGGTGAGGCGCTCGCCGGGCTCGAGGTAGATGCTGGAGCCCGCGATGTCGGAGCTGCGCTTGCTGACGACGACCGTGTCACTGAGGTTGCCGCGCTCGAGGGCGACGATGCCGGTCATCATCTTGGTGGTGCTGGCCTGGGGCAGGCGCGTGTGGATGTTGCGGCCCCAGAGGACCTGACCGGTGACCCCGTCGATCACGATGGCCGCACGGGCTGAAATCTCGGGGAGCGCGGAGGCGCCCGGGGCGAGGGCCACGAGGAGTGCCGTCGTGAGAAGCGGAATCTTCCAAGCCAAGGTCAGCCTCCGAAGTCACGGTGCCACGAGATCCGGGGGATCCCGTCGGGGGGAGCGAAAGCCTGGGGCCATGTCAACAATGTGATAGCCTGATTATAACCCCAGCTCGTCCTGTTGAAATCCGCCGATGGTGAAAAACAGGTTAAGCTTCGTGAAGCGGCAGGCGGTCAGGCACTATCCTAGCCGATCGCAGCGTGAAGAAACCGTGATCCGGATCGCACTCAAGGTCGCTTGTAACGAATTTTTTCAAGGGTGTTGACTCCAGTCTTTACCCGGTGATAATATCAACCTTGTTGCAAGCGAAACGCAAGCGACACGCACCTTTAGCTCAGTTGGTAGAGCAGCTGACTCTTAATCAGCGGGTCCTGGGTTCGAGCCCCAGAGGGTGCACTACGAAAGAAGCGGGTTCCGGCCAATCGCCGTGAGCCCGCTTCTCGTTTCTCCGTGGCAGGCATGGAAGAAGCCCGCCGGGGTGTGAGGCCGGCGGGCTCGGTTCAGAGAGGCCATCGGGGGCGGGTGTGTGTCGCTCCCGATGCTTTTAGTTTCTCACAAGGGGCCGGGTTGCGGGGTCGCCACCACCTCGCCGGACGCGTGATCATGCTTTCGCCCGCTTGTTCGCTCCGCGCCGAGCGTAGCGCTCGAGAAGCACGTCGCGCTGCTTCTCGGGGAGATGCCTGGACCCTTCGCGCAGGGTGAGGCCGGAAACCTCCGCCAGGTGCGCATCCAGGAATCCGTACGCCAGTTCGGGCCGCTTGCGCGAAAGATCCCGCAGGATCCAGCCGATCGCCTTGCGGATGAAGAACTCCTTTTCATCAAGCATCCCCACCGCCAGCCGCTCGAAGGAGTCGAAGTCCCCGCCGCCTGCTCTCAGTTCCTCCAGGTGGGCCAGCAAGGCGGAGCGGCGCAGCCACATCCAAGGATCGCGGCTCCAGCGCTCCAGGACCGCGGGGCCGTCCGGGCTGCATGCGATGAGCGGGCCGGCCACCTTCACGGCCAGCCAGTCCACGTGCGCCCAGGTCTTGCACTGTCGGAGGATCGCTTCGACGAGGGCGAGGTCTGCGGGCTCGAGGCGAGTGCGGTAGACCTCGAGGACGGCGATCGCCAGACTCCTCAGCTCGTGAATCGGCGGCTGCCAGAGCGTTTCCGCCACCTCCACCAGGTCCGCGTGGGAAAGCGACGGGAAGGCGCTGCCAAAGCGCTTGGCCGTGGCCCGGATGAACGGTACGCCCGTCCCGATGAACTCCAGCTCGCTCTTGAGGTAGGCCTTCTCTCCCGCAGCCCGCACCGGGTCCGCGGCCTCGATGAACGCTGCTTGCAGGCCGTCGAGCCAGTCCTGAACCGCTTCTTGCATCCGCTCTGTCGCTCCCTTCCATCGCTGGGGTCAGTATACCCGCGAAGCGAGGGCCTGCCTGGGTATATGAGAGGCCGGAGGGAAACCATGCAATCAACCGCTTCGACCCCTGATGCCTACCTCGAGAGCCTTCCGGAGGATCGGAAGGCGGCCGTCGCCAAGCTTCGTGCGGTCATCACCGAGAACCTGCCCCCGGGCTTCGAGGAAACCATGGCTTACGGCATGCTCGGCTACGTCGTGCCACATTCCCGCTACCCCGCGGGCTACCACTGCAACCCCAAGCAGCCGCTGCCCTTCCTCAACCTCGCATCCCAGAAGAACTTCATCGCCGTCTACCACATGGGCCTCTACGCCATGCCCGAGCTGCTCGAGTGGTTCACGGCGCAGTGGGCAGTCGAGTCCAAGCGCAAGCTCGACATGGGCAAGAGTTGCATCCGCCTATCGAAGCCGGAGGACATCCCCTACCGCCTCTTCGGCGAGCTCGCCAGCAAGATCGGCCCCGACCAGTGGATCGCCTGCTACGAGGCGCAACTCAAGCGCTAGCTCTGAGGTTCTTAAACGACCCAGACACGAGGAAGCCCGCCGGGGTGTGAGACCGGCGGGCTTGGCGTTCAGAGAGGGATCGGGGCGGGTGTGAGGCGCTCCCGATGTTTTTATCTTCGCACGCTTTGCCCAGCGGGGCTGTCTTTGCGGCCGCTCTTGGAGCGTGATCCTGCATTCGCCCGCTTGGCTGCTTCGCTGGGTGCCCCGGCCTATCCCGGGCTCAGTACGCCCACTCGGCGGGCATGCCAGGCCGGGTCGTCGAGCGAGGCGATCATCCAGCGGGCCAGCGCCTCCATGCTCACGCGCAGCGGACCCTCGGGTAGGGCGTCGGCTCGCACGCTCAGCGGCTGCAAGCGATCGCCCTCCACCAGCTCCGGTGGACAAACCAATGTCCAGTCCAGTGTCGAGGCCGCCAGCATCTCCCAGACCCGCAGATGCCTCTGGGCCCCCGCCCGGAACGCCTCGGGGTAGCCCGGCCGCTCGCAGCGCAGGCGATGGTCGTCCAGTTGCAGGATGCCGGCCGAGGCGACCGCCATGAGGCGCGCCACCCCGCCCTGCCGCATGCCTTCCATCAGGTGACGGATGCCCACTTCCAGCACGTCGGCCGTCTCGGCCGCGCGTCGGAAGCCCAGCGCGCTGATCACCGCGTCATGCGCGGGCACGACCCGCGCGATCGCCACCTCGTCCCGGACGTCGACGGCCGCGAGCGTCAGCGCCGGGTGGCTGATGCCCATGGCCTCGGGTGAGCGCGAGAGGGCGGTCACGGCATGGCCCTGGGCCAGGGCTTCGCGCACGATCCGGCTTCCCAGTCGCCCGGAGGCGCCGGCGACCAGGATCCGCTTGGGGGCGTCAGGCGCCATGCGCGGCCTGCATACGGATTGGCGTCATCGTTGGGAGCGGTTCTTGAGCACGTGATCGAGACTCCAGGGCCCGGACCCGTTTCCGGCGAGGAAGAGGAAGATAAGCATGAAGAGGAGCGCGGGTTCCCCGGCGTTCAGGACCGGCCATGGGTGCTTGGGAAGGTGGGCCATGAAGTACGCGGCGAGCATCTGGAGGGCGAGCAACAGGGCCACCGGGCGCGTGAGCAGCCCGAGGACGATGAGCAAGCCCCCGAAGAACTCCAGGATGCCCGCGAGCCCCATCAGCGAGAACAGGGGGACCGGCCCCTCCGCTCCGAGCGCTCCGAAGAGCTTCTGGGCCCCGTGCTGCATGAAGAGCAGCCCCGCGCCGATCCGCAGGATCGCGTGCAGCGCAGGACCCGCGCTCTCCAGGGGGGAGGGACTCGCGGAATAGGAGTCGGAGTGCTTGGTCATGACGTCCTCCTCAGTGACCCGTGCGACCCTGCTGCCTCGAGGGGGTGCTTCGGGTTGTTACATAGCGTAACAACCTTGAGGTCGCCAAGCAAGCCCCCTTGCCCAGGGCTAGCGCCGACGGCTCAGCCAGGAGTCGAGGCTCAAGGGGCCCGCACCCCTGGCGGCGATGAAGGCGAAGATCAGCGCGTAGAGCAGGGCCGGCTCGCCGCGGTTGAGGATCGGCAATGCCCCCTGGCCCGCATGGCCGACGAAGTACGCCACGATCATAAGCAGGGCCATGAGAGCGCTGGCGGGGCGCGTCAGCAGCCCCAGGGCGATCAGGGTGCCGCCGAAGAATTCCACCACCCCCGCGAACCCGTACTGGGTGAAGAGGGGCGCGGCCTCCTTGCCCAGCACGCCGAAGAGCTTCTGCGCGCCGTGCGGGATCATCAGAAGCGCGGCGCCAATCCGCAGCATCGCATGCGTCGCGGGGCCAAAGGCCTCCAGCTTGGCAAAGGGCGAGCTGAAAGATTGGGGGGACGTGGGGGTGGCGGGGGTCATCGTTCCTCCTTGGGGATCTCATGAGCCGTGACATGGGGCGGGGTCCAGGGCTGAAAAGCGGCGCCGCATGCCCATGAGGGCGAGTTTGAACCGCTGACATGGTATCAGCGCGCGGCTTTGAGGGCAACGCCAGTGCCCCGACGTCGCTCAAGGGGCTCAACCCAGCGCGGGGCTTCTTACCTCGGCCGGCGCTGGGGAGTAGAGGGTGAAACGGTTCCTGCCGGCCTGCTTGGAGGCGTACATGGCCTGGTCCGCCTGGGTGATCAGGGTCTCGGCGTCCTGCCCGTGATCCGGGTAAAGGCTGATGCCGATACTGGGGGTGACCGTGAGCGGTTTCCCGTCGATCATGACGGTGACGGGGGCGGTTTTCAGGATTTTGCGGGCGACCGTGATTGCACCTGCCTGGCCGTCGACACTGGGAAGCAGGACGGTGAACTCGTCGCCGCCGATGCGGGCGACGGTATCGCTCGCCCGCAGGCAGCTGCGCAGGCGCTGGGCGACTTCCTGGAGCAGGGTGTCGCCAGCCCCGTGGCCCAGGGCGTCGTTCACGTCCTTGAAGTGATCCAGGTCCAGGAACATGAGCGCCAGGGGGGACTTGGTGCGCCGGGCTTTCACCATGGCGTCGTCCAGCCGATCGGCGAAGAGCATGCGGTTTGGCAGGCCGGTCAGAGCGTCATGGAAGGCCTGGTGGGTGATCGCCACCTCCTGGTGCTTGCGGGCCGTGATGTCCTCGATCAGGGCCACCATGAACTCGAGCGTGCCGTCTTCCCGGCGCACTCCGGTCACGGCCAGGTTGCCCCAGACGATTCGGCCGTCCTTGCAGCGGTAGCGCTTCTCCATGCGGTAGGAATCCCGCTCGCCGCCAAGTAGCTCCCGGCGGTAGCGCTCGTTCTCCTCCTGGTCGTCGGCCACGGTGTACTGGGCCCAGTGCACGCCCTTCAGATCCTCCTCGGTGTAGCCGAGCATCTGCTGGAAGGCCGGGTTGCTGTGCACGATCGTGCCCTCCGGGGTCGTCTGGACGATGCCGAAGGCCGCGTGGTCGTGGATGGCCCGGAAGCGCTCCTCGCTCGCGCGCAGGGCCCGGGTCATCTTCAGGGCGAGCGCGTTGGCTCTCGCTCGGGTCGAGGCCAGGCTCCAGGTGATGCTGAAGAGCAGGAAGCAGATGAGCAGCCCGCCCACCAGGAACCATGCCTGGAGGTGGAGCGGCTGCTGCGCCTCGAAGGCCGGCCGGCTCTCCACGCGCAGGGTCCAGGTGGACTGGTTGACCTGGAAGGGCAGGGTCCGGGTGTACTTGCCGCCCTCCTGCGGGGCGGTGTCGGGCGAATCGGCATGCGAGGCGTAGAGCAGGGCGTCGGCGTTGCGCGCATTACCTGCGTAGAGGGTGAGCTTCAGGTCGCTGAAGTGATCCCCGATGATGCCCCGCATGAGGTCGTTCATCCGGAAGGGAGCGTAGACGAAGCCCCTCAAGGCCTCGCGCCGCTGTGCGACGGTGGCGATGGGCATGCCGCTCCGGTAGACCGGCATGTAGAGCAGGCAGCCTGCCTGCTGGTCGCGATCCGTCTCTTGAACGAGGGTCACCTTGCCGCTGAGCGCAGGAAGGCCGGTGTCGCGGGCCCGGCTCATGGCCTCGCGGCGGACGGGCTCCGTGTACATGTCGTAGCCAAAGGCGCGGAGGTTGCGCCCGCTGAAGGGTTCGAGGTAGACGATTGTGTGGTACTCGGCGCGGGGCCCCACCGGGGTGACGACGTACTCGGGATAGCCCGTCGCCCGCACGGCGCGCTGGTGCGCGTCCAGGTCATCGGGGGCGATGACCTGGGTGTACCCGATGCCGAGGATCCCGGGGAAGCGGGTCTCGATCTCCAGGGAGTCCACGTAGGTACGCCACTGGCGCCGATCGACGTCGCCGACCGCCCCGAAGAGCCCGACTCCGCCGCTCAGCAGCCCTTCGTAGCTCAGCATGCGGGTGCGAATTGCCCGCTCCACCTGTTCGGCCCGCATGCCGAAGCGCTGCTCGGCAGCCTCTTGCGCGCGCAGCTGGGTCAGGTGCCATGCGACCAGCGTGCAGCAGAGGGCCAGGACCAGCACCAGCCAGGCTGGAAGCATGCTGGAGACCCGAGAGCGCAAGGTGGAAGGGAAGGGGGGTGGCGTCATGGCGAGGACTCCAGGGGCAGGGATGTGGAAGCTTGATTTACCTGGAGTATAGGTTCCTTGCTCGCTTCAAGCGAGCGTAATAAACCCGCAGCCGAACCGCCAGGATCAGGCCTGCGGGGACGCTCCGGGCGACCTGGAGGCATCCTCGGGGAGCGGCAGGGTGAACCAGAAGGTGCTGCCCTTGCCGGGTTGGCTATGCACGCCGATATGGCCGCCGTGGGCCTCCACCAGCGCCTTGCTGATGGTCAGCCCCAGGCCCGATCCACCGACCCGCCGGGTGGAGCTCATGTCGACCTGAGAGAACGGCCTGAAGAGCTTGGGGATGGACTCCTCCGCGATGCCGGGCCCGGTGTCGGCGATCTCGGTGAGGAGCCCTCCGTCGGCTTCGCGCACCCGCACGGTGATCCGGCCGCCCTCGGGGGTGAACTTGATGGCGTTGTCCACCAGGTTGGTCAGCACCTGGATCAGGCGCCGCGCGTCGACCATGAGGACGGGGTCCGATTGGATGTCCAGCGTCAGGGTCTGGTGCTTTTGATCGCTGAGCGGGCGCAGGGGAGCGAGCGCGTCCTCGACGATGGGGGCGTAGACGGTGAGGTCCGGCTCGATGTGGAGCTTGCCTGCCTGGATCCGGCTCATGTCGAGCAAGTTGTTGACCAGCTCCAGCATGCGGTCGGCGCCGCTCATGATCTTGCCGAGGTACTCATGCTGGGTGGCGTTCAGGTCGCCCGCCACCTCGTCGTCGAGGATGCTGGCGAACCCGGTGATGAAGTTGAGCGGGGTGCGCAGCTCGTGGCTGATCACCGAGAGGAACTCGTCCTTGTAGCGATCGGCCGTCCGCAGGGCCTCGTTGGCCTTCTCCAGCTCGGCGCTCCGCTGGGCGATCGCTGCTTCGTTTTGCTTGCGCTCGCTGATGTCGCGAATCACGGCCAGCACCGAGGTTTGCTCGGTGCTCTCGAGCGGGCTGAGACTGACCTCGATGGGAAATTCCGTGCCGTCCTTGCGCTCGCCGGCAAGCTCCAGGCCCGAGCCCATCGGGCGCATGCGCGGAGCCATGAAGTACCCTCGCATGTGCTGGCCATGGAGGGCGCGAAACCTCCGGGGCATGAGGATCTCGACCGGCTGCCCGACCAGCTCCTCTTGCGTGTGGCCGAAGACCTTTTCCGTCTGAGGGTTGGCCAGCGTGATGATGCCGTCCTGGTTGACCAGGATGGTGGGCTCGGGGTAGGCCTCCAGGATGCCGCGGAAGGTCCGCTCGGCGGTCTGGAGCGCCACGAAGGCCTGCATGTTGATGGTCTCCTCGAGGCGTTGCCGGTACGAGTTCGCGAGCACGAACATCAGGACGATCAGGGTTCCCGCGGCGATGGCGGCTCCCCCCACCTGATCGATATGGACGACGGGAGCGCCGGTGGCGAGGGACGTCATCTCGAAGCGGGCCGCGGCCATGCCGACGTAGTGCATCCCCGCGATGGCCACTCCCACCAGGACGGCGCTGCCGAGCCGCATGGCGTTCCACCGATCCGGAGCGGGGTTCTTCAGCCGGAAGGCCAGCCACAGGGCCGCGATCGAGCCGATGACGGCGATTAGCAAGGAGAGGGTGACGAGCCCGGGATCGTAGCCCTGCACCGTGGGCATTCGCATGGCCGCCATGCCCACGTAGTGCATCGCCGCGATGCCGAACCCCATCAACAAGCCGCCGGCGAGCAGGTTACGCAAGGCGATCGTCGTGCGGCTCGCGACCCAGAGCGCCCACCAGGACGCCGCGAACGCCACCAGCATCGAGGCCAGGGTCAGGGTCAGGTCGTAGTTCATCGTCGCGCCCGCGACGTGAAAGGCGAGCATGCCCGTGAAGTGCATCGACCAGATGCCCAGGCCCATCGTGAAGGCGCCGCCCGTCAGCCAGAGCCAGCGAGCCTGACCATGGGTGTGCGCGACGCGCCCCGCCATGTCCAGCGCCGTGAAACCCGCTCCGATGGCGATCACCACGGAGAGGAACACGAGCATCGGATCGTAGCTGCCCGCCACGGTCGCCTGATGTGCTGGAGTCATGAAGCCGTCCGGTTTCTAGCACCCCGTCGCATGGGTGAACCCGGTCCCATTATCTCATACTTGCGTGAGGGTGCCGCAGAATTTCGGGGCTCAGATCCAGCGGCGGTAGCGGAAGAAGAGCAGCATGGACAAGGCGGTGAGCCCCATCAAGGCGAGGATGGCCTCGAAGGCGAAGCCCCAGTCTCCCAGCGGCAGCCGGACGTTCATGCCGTACAGGCCCGAGACCAGGGTCAGCGGCAGGATGATCACGTTGATGACGGTCAGGGCCTGGATGACCTCGTTCGTGCGGTGCGAGATCAAGGAGTCGAGCGTGTCGTTGAGGGCCTCGATGATGCCTTTTTGGTCCTCCAGGGACTCCCAGACCCGCGCGAGGTGGTCGCCGAGGTCCGAAAAGTACACCTCCAGGTCCGATTGGATGAGGCGGCTCTTGATGTACTCGAGGCGCGAGATGACCGGCATCAGAGGCTTCACGATCCGGCGGTAGGCGATGATGTCGCGCCGCAGGACCGAGATCTCCTCGACCGTCTCGCGGCCGCCGTGCGTGAAGATCATGTCCTCGATCTCCTGGACGTTGCGCTCGATCTTGTAGACGAGCGGGAAGAAGTTGTCGACCAGCTGGTCGATCGCCATGTACAGCAGGTAGCCCGAGCCCATGCTCATGGCCCCCTCGCGCAGCGTCTCGGAGTCCTCGCAGGCCTCGAAGTAGCGGTCCAGCGGCCAGACCGGGCCCTTGTGGATGGTGATCAGGAAGTCCGTGCCCACGAAGACGTCCACCTCGGAGGGCGTCGTCACGCGCTGGTGCTTGTCGTAGACCGGGAACTGCAGCACCAGGAAGAGGTAGTCGTCGTACTCGTCCAGCTTCGGGCGCTGCCAGCGGCTGGTCAGATCGTCGAAGTCCAGCGGGTGGAACGGGAAGTTCTCCTCGAGGAAGTCGATGTCCTCGGGAGTGGCGTGGGGGATGTCGAGCCAGCGCAGGCCCTGGTACCGGATTTCGCGAATCGCCATGCCTTAACCCTACAGCTGTCGCCGGGTTTTGGGATCCAGCATGTCCCGGAGGCCGTCACCCAGCAGGTTGAATCCGAGGACGACGAGCATGATGGCGAGGCCGGGGAAGGTCACGGTCCAGGGAGCCGAACGAATGAAGGCCCGGGCGTTGTTCAGCATGGTTCCCCATTCGGGGATGGGCGGCTGGGCGCCGAGTCCCAGGAAGGAGAGGCCGGCGGTCTCCAGGATGGCCGTGGCGATTCCGAGGGTGGACTGGACCATCAGAGGCGTGAGGCAGTTGGGCAGCACGTGGCGGAAGACCACTGCGACGTGCGACGCCCCCGAGGCATGGGCGGCCTCGACGAACTCCTGGGACTTGACCCCCAAGACCGAGGCCCGGACGAGGCGGGCGTAGACCGGAACGTTGACCAGGCCGATGGCGATCATGGCGTTGGTGAGGCTGGGACCCATGACGGCGACGATCAGGATGGCCAGGAGGATGCCGGGGAAGGCCATCATCACGTCGATGCCCCGCATGATCGTCTCGTCCACCCACTTTCCGGCGTACCCGGCCAGGGTGCCCAGGGCGGTGCCGAGCACGAGGGCGATCGCCACCGAGATCAGCCCCACCTGCAAGGATATCCAGGCCCCCGCGACGATGCGCAGCAGGAGGTCGCGCCCCAGGTCGTCGGTGCCCAGCGGGTGAGCGAGGCTGGGGGGCGAGAGGCGCTCGGCGAGGTTCTGGGCGGTGGGATCGAAGGGCATGAGCTGTCCCGCGATCGCCACGATCAGGAACGCCAGGACGATCGCCGCTCCCCAGAGCGCAGAGCGGTTCCGGAGGAAGCGGCGACTCCAGAGCTTCCAGCCCTCGGCGGGGGGTTCAGGGTTCTTGGCTTGGGGCACGATCTTGGTCGCCATTTTCTAGCGCAGCCTCGGATCCAGGCGGGTGTACAGCAAGTCCGTGGCCAGGTTGACCAGCACGAAGCAGGTGGCGAAGACCAGCACGCAGCCCTGCAGGACCGGGAAGTCCCGCGAGAATACCGACTGCACCGCCAGCGAGCCGATCCCGGGCCAGCTGAAGATGGTCTCCGTGATGACCGCTCCCGAGAGCAGGTAGCCAAGTTGCAGGCCGGCCACGGTGACGATGGGGATGGCCGCGTTCGCGAGCGCATGCCGCCAGACGACCGCGCGCTCGCCGAGGCCTTTGGCGCGGGCGGTCCGCACGTAGTCGGCACCGAGCACCTCCAGCATGGCCGCGCGGGTCATGCGGGCGATGATGGCCATCGGCACGGTGGCCAGCGTCAGCGCCGGCAGGATCAGGTGCAGGACTGCCGAGCGGAAAGCCGCGAGGTCGGCGCGCAAGAGGGCGTCGACCAGGTAGAAGCCGGTGACCGGCGCGAGGTCGAGCGCCAGGTCCAGGCGCCCCGATAGCGGCAGCACGCGCAGCTGGGCCGAGAACAGGAGCATCAGGACCAGGCCAAGCCAGAAGATGGGCATCGAGACGCCGACCAGGGCGCCCGAGGTGCTCAGGACATCGATCCAGGAGTTCTTGCGGGCGGCGGCCAGGATGCCCAGGGGGATGCCGACGGCCAGGGCGATCGCCAGGGCCGCCGCGCCCAGCTCGACGGTGGCCGGGAAGCGCTGGCCGATCTCCCGGGTCACCGGGGCGCCCGTGACGATGGAGCGGCCGAGGTCGCCATGAGCCAAGCGGTCGAGCGTGACGGCGAACTGGACCGGCAAGGGCTTGTCGAGTCCGAGCGATTCGCGGACCCGCGCGATCGCCTCGGGGCTCGCCCGCTCTCCCAGCATCACCTGGGCCGGATCCCCGGGCACCAGCCTCACGGCGCCGAAGACGATGAGCGTCACCCCGAAGAGAATCGGGACCAGCAGCAAGAGGCGGCGCAGCAGCATGGCGATCATCGGGAGCCTCCGAGCGCGTCATTCGCCGGGGCGAAATACGTCCGGGCGAACTGGGCCTTGCCCGTCGGGTGGAGCTTGAAGCCACGGACGTTGGAGCGTACGGCCGCCATCTGCTTGGCGTGGAACAAGGGCACCCACGGGGCGTCCCGGTGGATGGCCACCTGCGCCTCCTCGTAGAGCCGGCTACGCGCGCTCAGGTCCGAGACCCGCCGCGCCTTCACGAGCAGGTCGTGCGCCGCCTGTCCCCGGTAGAAGGCGTAGTTGGTCGAGCCGCCCTTGCGGGCATTGCTGGCGTCCAGCAGGTTGTAGAGGAAGTTGTCGGGGTCGCCGTTGTCGCCGATCCAGCCGATCAGGGCCGCCTGGTGATCTCCCTTGCCGAGCTTGTCGAGGTAGGTGCCCCACTCGTAGGTGGTGATCCGAACCGTGACGCCGATCTTGGCGAGATCCGACTGGATGGCCTCGGCCACCCGCTGGCCCTGCGGCATGTAGGGCCGGACGACGGGAAGGGCCCAGAGCTCCATCTCGAAGCCGGCGGGATAGCCGGCCTCGGCCAGCAGCTGCCTGGCGCGCGCAGGGTCGTAGGCGTAGTCCCGGATGGCGTCGTTGTATCCCCAAAGGGTGGGCGGCATGGGGTTCTTGGCGGCCTCTCCGAGCCGGCCGTCGGCGAAGAAGGCCTTGATGAGCGCGGGCTTGTTGATGGCGTGGTTGAGGGCTTGGCGGACTTTCAGTTGGTCGAACGGCTTGCGATCGTTGTTCATCGCCAGGTAGCCGATGTTCATGCCGGCTTCTTGCAGGAAGCTCAGCTCGGGGTCGTCCTCCACCCGGGCGGTGTCGTCGGGGTTGAGGCCGTTCATGCCGTGGATGGCCCCCACTTCGAGTTCGAGCAGGCGCACGGCGTTCTCGGGGACCGGCTTGAAGATCAGCTTGTCCAGGTAGGGCCGGCCGCCCCAGTAGGCCTCGTTGGCCTCCAGCACGATCTTCTGGTTGGGCTCCCACTTCACGAAGCGGAAGGGCCCGGTGCCCACCGGGTGCCGGGCGACGTCGGCGCCGTGCGTGGCGAGGGATGCCGGAGAGACGATGCCCATCGAGAACATCGCGAGGTTGCTGAGGAAGGTCGCGTCGTTCTCTCTGAGGGAGATCCTCACGGTATGCGGGTCGACGACCGTGACGGCATCGACGACCGGCTCGAAGAAGCTCTGCCAGAACTCGAACTGCTGGCCTTCGAGCGGCTTGCGCTGGCGATCGAAGTTGATCTTCACGGCCGAGGCGTCGAAGGGCGTCCCGTCGTGGAATTTGACGCCTTGCCGCAGATGGAAGGTGTAGGTCTTGCCGTCGGGCGAGACGTCCCAGGAGGTGGCGAGCCCGGGTTCGATGGCCGTCGAGTCTTCCTGGAAGTGCAGCAGCTTGTCAAAGATGTTCTCGGTGACGATGGAGGACTCGCCGTCAGTGGTATCGGCGGGGTCCAGGCGGGTGGCGTCCCGCCCCTTGCCGAAGATCAGCGTGCCTCCGTAAACCGGCTCGCTCGCTTGCGCATCGCGCGACAGCCGGGACGGGGCCCGGTCGGCTTGCTTGGGGGCCGTGGAACATGAGGCCGTCAGGACCGCCGCCACGAGGGCGGCCGTCAGCGAGTGGAAGCGAGGCATCAGGTCTCCGGTCTAGTTCAGGAAGTCCAGCGCCTGGAGCTTGCGAAGCTGCATGATCACCGAGGCGGCGTGGTCCTGCGCGGGATCCACGCGATCGCCGAACTCTCCGAAGAGGGTCTTGCCGATTTCATGCACGCTCCGGGAGCCGTCCGCCAGCTCCCAGACGCGGCCGCTCACGGCGTCCAGCCGGTGGCTGCGGACGCCGAAGATCCGGGTGAATCCGGAAGCGGTGACTTTGAGGGTGATGGAGCCGTCCTCATGACGCTCCCACTGGGTATCTTCACGGCGTATCGGCCGCTGCAGCAGCAAATTTTGCGTCTCGTTGAGAAACAACGGCATGGTGCGCGCTCGGGTCACGGCAACCTCCCCACGGGTAAGGGGCACCCAGGATGGTGCAGGATCATTCTAACATTCAGGCGAAATCAGCGACTACTCCCGGATTACCCGTCATTCCCGCGAACGCGGGAATCCAGTTGGCTTGCCGCCTGGGGGTCCAGGAGGACCTCCGCGTCGGGGTGCACCTGCAGGATCGAGGCAGGGCAGCGCGGATCTACCCAGCCGCCCAGTGCCTGGGCGATCGCCTCGGCCTTTGATGCGCCGGTGGCCGCCAGGAGCACCTTTCGGGCGCGGGAGATCGTGCCCACGCCCATGGTGAGTCCCTCGCGGACTCCCTGGAGGCTGGGGGGCATCCCCGCGCGCGTCGATTCCGAGAGCGCGGAGAGGTGGGTCAGGACGGCCAGGCGCTCTCCCGGCTCGTTGAAGGCGATATGGCCGTTGCGGCCGATGCCCAGCACCGCGAGATCGAGGCCTCCGTCGGCGATCAGGGCTTCGTAGCGCTCGGACTCGGCTGCGGCATCGGCGGCATCGCCCCGAGGGGCGTGAAAGTCGCCTGCGGGCAGGTCGATCCGCGAGAGCAGGGCCTCGGCGAAGAACTGGGCGAAGGAGTCGGGATGATCGGGAGCGAGCCCCGCGTACTCGTCGAGGGCGAAGAGCTGGGTGCCCTTGAAGGAGATCTGGCCGGCGGCAACCCAGTCCCCCAGCAGGGCATAGGCCTGGCGGGGCGTCTCGCCGCTGGGAAGGGCCAGGCGCGCGCCCGGCTTCAGGGCCTGGGCGATCGCCCGGGCCAGTTCGAGGCTCACGGCCTCGGAGGAGGGAAGGCTTCGTATACGCATGCCCGCCATTGTACTCCACTCGAGCCGGGATGAGGCTGCACTTAAATCATGGTGTCCTGGTTCGACCAGACCGGCAGCGAGAACGTGAACGTGCTCCCGGTACCCAGCTGGCTCTCGGCCCAGACGCGGCCTCCATGCAGGTCGACGAGGCTTTTCACGAGGGAAAGCCCGAGTCCCATTCCCCCGAACTGGCGGGTGGCCGATGGGTCGGCCTGGTAGAACGAGGTGAAGAGCATCTTCAGCTTGTCCGGGTCCAGGCCGATCCCGGTGTCGCCGACGTCGACGATGATGGCTCCGGGACGCTCGGGATCCTTGAGCCAGCCCGCCTCCGGCTTGAAGCATGCCCGGATGTCGATCCGGCCGCCGGGAGGGGTGAACTTCACGGCGTTGGAGAGCAGGTTGGCCACGATCTTGTAGACGTGGTTGGGATCGCCGCGCACCATCGGCAGGTCGGCGTCGACGGTCAGCTCGATGCTGAGGGGTTTCTCGGCGGCGATATCGAGTTGCTGCTCGCAAGCCGGCTGGAGGATCAAGCGCAAGTCGAGCGGCTGGATATCCAGGGCGAGCTTGCCCGCGGTGATCTGGCTCATGTCGAGCATGGTGTTGATCAGCTCGCGTAGGCGGTAGCCGTCGGCCAGCAGCCGCTGCAGGAGCTCATGCTGCTCCATGGTGAGCCTGCCCGTCAGCTCTTCCTCGAGGATCTCGCCGTAGCCCAGGATGCCCGAGAGCGGAGTGCGCAGCTCATGGGTGACGTTGGCGAGCAGGTTGCGGCGGACCAGGTCCAGATCTTTCAATTGCCGGCTGGCGTCTTCGAGTTCGTGGGAGCGGATCCCCAGGCAGTTCCAGGTTTCGATGGCCCGCTGCTGCATGAGGGTGTGGACCAGCCGGTCCAGCTCCCAGATGCCGTCGTCCTCTCCCTGGACTCCCACCTCGTGGTAGGCGTCGCGTACTTCCCGGGGTAGGCTGAAGCAGAGGGTCACTATCTGGGGGTAGTCGAAGCCGTTTCGTTGCAGCTCCTCGAGGTGGCGCTTGAGACGGGGCAGGTCTTCCGGCGTCGATGCCCCTTGGATCTGATGGAGCCAGACCTCGAGCAGGTCGGAGACGAAAGTCTGCGCCGCCGCCATGAACGCCGGGTCGCTCAAGGGTTCGGGAACCCGGATCCAGCGCATGCAGCGGCGAACGACGTCAGGAGCGAAGGTGGCGTAGGTCTCGGCCAGGGTGATCCTCATTGTCGCCTTCCTCGTCGCCTCGAGACATGAAGCATTCCGAGCGGCAGGCCATCTCGGTAAGGACGGGCCGCCCCCGGCTGAGCGCAGTTTACCACGATGCCCCTTCGCCCAGTAGAGGCGAAGGGGCATCGTGCGGGTGATGGGTTCAGGCCGTGTGGAGGTCGAGGCTAATGTCCAGGCTGCCGGCGCTATGCGTCAGCGCTCCGACCGAGATGAAGTCCACCCCGGTCTCGGCGACCCGCCGGATGCTGGTCAGCGTGATGCCTCCGGAGGCTTCCGTGAGGGCCTTGCCGTCGATGAGGGCGATCGCCTCGCGCATCGTGTCGGGATCCATGTTGTCCAGCATGATGATGTCGGCGCCGGCCGAGAGCGCCTCGCGCACCATGTCCAGCGATTCGGTCTCCACCTCGATCCGGGTCGTCATCGGGGCGCCATCACGGGCTCTCCTCACCGCTTCGGCGATCGAGCCGGCGATCTCGATGTGGTTGTCCTTGATCATGATGGCGTCCGCCA
>JAKFCW010000049.1:0-47934 GCA_036676455.1 Candidatus Sericytochromatia bacterium | reverse complement strand
CAACGTCACCGTCAAGGGCTTCACCATGGCCCACGGGGCGATCTACGCCCAGCGCGGCGGCATGTGGGATGGCGGAGGCAGCGGCTGGCTGATCGAAGGCAACGACATGAGCTACGCGCACGGAGCCGGCGTCCAGATCAACGGCAACAACACCGTGCTGCGCAACAACACGATCCACCACAACGGCCAGATCGGCATCGTCACCAGCTACGACACCTCCCAGAAGCCCCAGAACCAGATCGTCGAGGGCAACGAGATCCACAACAACAACACCGAGGGCTTCAATGCCGGCTGGGAGGCCGGCGGCACCAAGTTCTCGCGCACCACGGGGCTGACGGTTCGGGACAACCACGTTCATGACAACCAAGGCTCGGGCCTCTGGTTCGACATCGACGTCTACGACACCACCATCTCCGGCAACCGGGTCCACCATAACCAGGATCGCGGCATCGTCTACGAGCTGAGCTACAACGCCCTCATCGAGAAGAACCTGGTCTGGGAGAACGGCTACGGCTTCGACGAGGGGGTCTGGGGCGCGGGCATCCTCGTCCAGAACTCCTCAGGCGTCACGGTCCGCAACAACGTCGTGGCCTGGAACGCCGACGGCATCGGTGTGGTCCAGCAGCAGCGCGACCCCTGGACCGAGGTCAGGAACACGCATGTTCACGACAACGTGATTGCCGTCCGCAATGGCACGCTGCTCGGCTGGGTCTCGGATCTCAGCAAGAAGACGCTCTTCGAGAGCAGCGCGAACAATCGCGCCTCGAACAACCGCTACTTCAATTCGGGCACCGGCTTCATGGGCCTCTGGCTCTGGGACGGGAGGCCATGGACCTTCCTGGGGTTCAACCAGGCCCTCGAGGACAAGAGCGCGAAGCTGCTTTCCAGGAATGAGCTCACCACCGTGCTCCAGCAGGCCGGTCTGCCCCTTGAGCCTCGGGCTCGTTGAGGATCCGACTGCCATGTGATGCCGTTTTTTGACAGGGTTTCAGCCGCACACCTCGAGATGGCCTCGCCGCGGCATGGCCATCCTTCACCGCCTTCGTGGGAGCACCGATCATGCCAAACGCGATTCTGCTTTCCGCTTACGCATGCGACCCGGCCAAGGGATCCGAGCATGCCGTGGGCTGGAACTGGGCCATGGAACTGACCCAGCAGGGCCATGAGGTCTGGGTCCTGACCCGGGAGAAGTACCGGGACTCGATCGAGACGTGGCTCAGCCACCATGCCGTCCAGAACCTGCACGTCGTCTACCTCGAGCCGCCGGCCTGGGCCGCCTCGTGGCGCCGCGAGCACAGCGACTACCCTTATTACTTTCTTTGGCAGCTTGCCGCCTACCGCAGGGCGCGCGCGCTGGCGTCCCGGATTCGCTTCGACTGGGTTCAACACGTCACGTACGTCAGCATCCGGGTTCCGAGCTTCATGGGGCTCTTGGGGATTCCCTTCGTCTTCGGGCCGGTGGCCGGCGGGGAGTACGCTCCGTTGCCGTTGCGCAGGCGATACCCCCTGCGAGGCTGGCTGATCGATTTCCTCCGGGACGCCTCCAACGCCTGGGTTCGCCTGGACCCCTTGATGAACCTCACGTTCGCCTCGGCCTCGTCGATCCTCGTGACCTCCGAGCAGAGCAAGGCGCTCATCCCCCGGAGGTATCGCTCCAAGGCCAGCGTCCAGCTGGCCATCGGTTTCGACGGGACGCCGTCCCCTCCTGCTGCATCCCGCTCGTCCAAGGGCTTCCGGGTGCTCTTCGTCGGAAAGCTTCTTTACTGGAAGGGCTTACACCTGGCATTCAGCGCCTTCGCCCGCCACCTGGAGACGTATCCGGACGCGCGCTTCACGGTGATCGGCACCGGCGGTGACGAGCGCTGGCTGCATCGCGTGGCCGACCGCCTCGGGATCGCTCATGCGGTCGAGTGGGTGGACTGGATGAGCCGCCAGGAGCTCTTGGATGCCTATTCCAACTACGATGTCTTCCTGTTTCCCAGCCTTCACGACTCGGGCGGCATGGCCGTCCTGGAGGCCCTCGCCAGCGGGCTGCCCGTCGTTTGCCTGGACCTGGGAGGGCCAGGAATCGTGGTGGACCCGCACTGCGGCATGGTGGTTCCCACGGCTCAGAAAGGGGAGGCGGAGGTGGTCGAAGCGCTTTCGAGCGCCCTCGACCTCCTGGCCCGGGATCCCGATTACCGCCGGGCGTTGAGTGCGGGCGCACGCGCCAGGGTCGCGACGTTCACCTGGCGAAACGTCATCACCAGGGCAATTGCCCGTCAAGGAGGCGCCAGCCATGCAGTCCATTCAACCTAGCCAGAACCTCAGAGTCAGTCTGCTCGTGATGGGGCTTCTGGTGGTCCTGGTGACGGGCTATTGGAGCTTCGGGAAGTCGTTTGGCTATCTCGGCATCCACCCGTTTTACATCGGTGAGGCCGTGCTCCTCGCGGGGCTTGGCATGATCGCCTACCGAGGTCGCTACTACGTCCTGAAGCATGCGTCATTCTGGCTGTACTGGCTCTTCTTCGGCTTGGCGCTCGTTCAGGGAGGCGTCTCGGTCTTCCTTCTCAAGCAGTCGGCGATGGAAGTGATCCGCAACCTCGCCATCGTCTATTACGGCCTCTTCGCCTACGTCGTGTACGCGCTCACCGCCTATCCCGGCATGGGGCGTACGTTTTACCAGAACCTGGTGCGATCGGTCATTCCTCGGCTCTTTCCCTACCTGCTCGGGGGCTCATTGCTCACCTTGTGGGCCTTCAATTTCCTCGATGGGCAGCTCCCGCTGATTCCTGGGACCCAGGTGCCGATCGTCTTCTACAAGCCCACCGATGCCGTCATGCCCTTCTTCCTCTATTTCACCCTGGCGATCCGCGGGCACCTGCCTCAGCTTTACCTGCTCGGGGCGATGCTGCCCATCCTCATCTGTTCGGCGCGTAGCCGCTCGGTGATGATCTGCTTCTTCGTCGCGTCGCTGCTCACCCTCCGGCCGAGCAGGCGCTACGTCAAGCTCTTCGGGGTGCTGGCGGCCTTGCTCGTCTTGCTCGCCGTCAGCGGGCTTCGCCTCAACCTGGGTTACCGCGAGGTGAGCGCGGCGCAGTTCGTCGCTAATAGCCTCTCGATTCTCAACCTGGACGAGCAGTCCGCCCAGGTCGATCCGACCACCTCGCGAAACAAGCGCTGGCGCGCGGAGTGGTGGGATCAGATCGTTGCGGATTCGGTGGGCCGCGAGCGGGTCGTGATGGGGCTCGGCTGGGGAACGAACCTCGCCGAGGCCTTCGAGGTCATGGCTCCCGGGGCGGAAAGCGACCTCAACGCGCTGCGACACCCGCACAACGCCTTCTTCGGTATCCTGGCACGCGGGGGCTGGCTGGCCGCGGGCCTCTGGGCCTGTTTCTACGCGAGCTTGTTCTGGGGGCTCTGGCGGGCAAAGCAGATCTTCGGCCATGTCGATCGGGAGCTGGGCGACTTCGCGGTGGCGATCATGGTCTACGTGGCGGCCTCCCTGGTGAACGGGTCGACGGATGTCTTCCTTGAGAGCCCTCAGGTGGCCATTCCCCACTGGATCGTGATCGGACTGGGCTGGGGCTTGATCCGGCTCGCTCGGCAGCAAGCCGGCCTCGCGCGCCAACGGCATCTGGAAGAGGAAGCGTCCTCGTAGGCGCTTCACGTCAACTTGCCCCTCAAAGCGCCATTGCCCCTCGCTCCGCGGAGCGAGGGGCAATGGCGCTTTGAGGGCAACAGCGTCTCTGGTTGTGGGTTCCGGGTGGGGATCGTCACGCTCCAGGGGACAGCCATCGGTGGCAGAGGGGTGAATCGAGACGCTCAGCGGCTGGGAACGGGGGTCACGAGGAGGCGCTGAGCCTGCTTGCGGAGGTGCGTGGGAAGTGCCAGCCAGGCCCAGAGCAGCGAGGCGAGGATGAGGGGGCCGCCCAGCCCGAGGCGCCAGGACGCTTGCTGGAAGAGGAGCATGGTGGTGCCCAGGGTGGCAAAAACCAGGCATGCCGGGGCGAGGAGCAGCTTGGCGGCTTCGCGCAGGTAGCCGGCCATCGCGTAGCTGACGGCGGCGCCAAGGAGGCCGCGCAGGACCCAGACCGAGGCGGCACCGAGGAGGCCGGCCGCGGAGGTTGCGAGCCACAGGGCTAGCAGGTAGGGCCCCAGGAGGATGAGGTTGAGCTTGGCCATGCGATCGGGGCGCCCTTGTCCGGCGATCAAGGCGGCGGGGATGTGGATGAAGCTCGAGGTCCAGCTGCCGATCAGGAGGATCTGGCCGATTGGCGTGACGATGGTTGCCATGTCGGGTCCCAGCCAGACGTTCAGGAAGGGACCGAGAAGCACCAAACCAATGACGGTGACGGGGGTCATGATGGCGGCGAGCACGGCCAGGACCTCGCCCTGCATGCCATGGGCGGCATGGGAGTCCAGGGCCGAGAAGCGCGGGAAGAGGACGCGCGAGAAGCTGACCGGCAGGATGGAGAGGCGGCCGACCAGGTTGTAGGGGATGTTGTAGTGGCTGACCGCCTGGATGCCGCCGATGGCGTTGATGATGGCGCGGTCGATGAAGAACTGCAGGGGCCCCATCCAGCGATTGACGGAGATCCAGCCGCCGTAGCTGAGCAGTCCGGAGGAGTCGGCGAGCCGGACGCGCGGGTGAATCACGCTTGGCGCGGCCTTGGCGCAAGCGATCGCCGCGAGCAGGATGCCGGTGAGGAGGCGGGTCAGGACGAAGGCGGCCAGCACCCAGGTCAAGTTGGCTCCGAGCACGTAAGCGGCGACCAGGGGTGAGAGCTGGGTCGAGACGCCTCCGAGGATGTCCAGGATGATGATGGAGTCGAAGCGTTCGAGGCCTTCCAGGAAACCTTGCAGCACGGAGGCCATGGTGACCATGGGGACGGCGGCCGCGAGCCATGGCAAGGCCGCCATCAGTTCGACGCGAAGTTCCGGGGGCACGCTGAACAGGGCTCCGACAACCTGGGTGCCGGCGATCCAGAGCAGCGCTCCGCCGAGCAAGCCGATGCCCAGGCTGATGACGCAGGCCGTCCAGAAGACCGAGGCACGGTGTTCCGGGGCGTCGGGACCGATCTTGGCGACTTGATTCGCCGTGGCTTGCCCCAGCCCCAGGTCGAGCAGGCCGAAGAGCCCGAAGATCGACCAGACCATGATCAGCACCCCGTAGCGAGCGTCGCCTATCAGGTGGAGGTACGGGGGGATGGTGAACAGCGAGACGAGAATCGGAACGCCCGCTCCGGTCATGGTCAAGACGGTATTGCGCCTGAGACTGGCGGGTGCATGCATGGGCATGGGGCCTCCTGCGTATCGGGGAAGGGAGAGGCGACGTTGAGGATCACTTTGACCTTCTCAGAGGGATCATGCTACCGCGACGCTCGATCGGGCCATCTGGTCATGTTGGCTGAAAGCTTTCTCTGTAGACTTCCTATCGTCTTGCGGCCCTGCTCGGCATGATGGACCTGCCAACCTGGCAACCAGTACTCCCCTCAGTGGGAGACTCCCTTTGCTCACCAGCGGTTCTCTCGCTCCGAGCACGGGGAGCCTCGTGGTACGCCGCATGTGCCTTACACGGGAGGATGTCCTCATGCCTTACGTAGACTCCACGTTGCCCTTTTCCTCCCGGGTTGAAGTCGCGGGCGATCGCCCGTGGTTCGGTTGGAAGCGCCACCTCAAGGATCTGGGATGGCGGATGCTCGTTCCTCTCTTCGCCGATCAGCCAGGCGCCAACCTCCCGACTGGAGCCCCTCGCCTGCTTCTCATGCGGCAGATGACCTCCGAGAGGACGCACCTCATTCCCTACGTCCAGATCAACGGGCGGTCGTTTCACCTTGAAACCGGAAAACCAATCGACATGCGCCCTCCAGGCGAGATCCAAGCAGGCGACGTGCTGCTCTGGGGGAAGACGACGCGCTACATCGCCCTGACCGGGGCCGTCTCGAGCTTGCGCGAGGGGCGCTGGTTGCGCTCGGCCGTTTGCCACTGCGGGATCGTCACGCGCGACGCCGAGGGAGGCTTGCGCGTCGTGCACCTGAGAGGGCCCGACGACGTCTCCTCGCTCACGCACTTGCTGACGCCCGAGCAGCGCGCGGCCGGGGCCTGCTTCCTGAAAGCCGAGTCCCTCGACACCTTCTTTCGCTCCGAGGATCAGGAGCTGACGTGCTCTGTCGTCTTGCGTAGCCAGGATCCCGAGCGGGGTCTCGCCGCGGCGAGGAAGGCCGAGCAGCTCTTCGAGACCCAGGTCACGGCGGGCGGGGTGAATCCCTGGTACTACGATTCCTTGCCCGCGCCTCACCGGCTGTTGCAGCTCATGGGGTTCAAAGTGGCCCCGAACGGCCGGGGGGGCATCTGCTCGACGTTCATCGACCTGGCTTACGACGGAGCCTTCGAATCTTGGCTGGTTCCGACCACTCCACTGGATTTCGAGCGTTCGCCCTTGATGCGGGTCGCGAGCGAGATGCGCCTGGTCCGGGCGAGTGCCCTCGAGCCGTGCGAAGCCGCGCGCATGCGCGTGGCGCTCGCCAAGGCGAGACAGTCCTGGGCACGTGCGTGAACGCGCCTGGTTCATGCGTGAAGGCCCGGTGGAACATCCACCGGGCCTTCACGCATGAGCGGCTAGGCGAGGACCAGGTTGCCTCGGAAGTACTGCACCGTGGCCTCCAGGCCGGTGGCCAGGCTGACCTGCGGTTGCCAGTCCAGGAGCTCCTTGGCGAGTCGGATGTCGGGCCGGCGTTGGCGCGGGTCGTCGGCGGGCATCGGGAGGTGCTCGATGGGGCCGCCGGGATTCAAGGCGTCGCGAATGAGCTCGGCGAACTGCAGGATGGTGTACTCGTCGGGGTTTCCCAGGTTGATCGGCTCGTGCCACGTCACGCTCATCAGGCGGGCGATGCCCTCGACCAGGTCGCTGGCGTACTGGAAGCTGCGGGTCTGGGAGCCGTCACCGTAGACGGTGATGGGGTCATGGTTGAGAGCTTGGTTGATGAAGTTGGTGACGACCCGGCCGTCGTCGGCCCGCATGCGGGGGCCGTAGGTGTTGAAGATCCGGATGATCCGGGTGTCCAGCCCGTAGGCGCGGTGATAGGCCATGGTGATGGCCTCGGCGTAGCGCTTCGCCTCGTCATAGCAGCTGCGTAGGCCGTTTGGGTTGCAATGCCCCCAGTAGGTCTCGGGCTGCGGATGCACGAGCGGATCCCCGTAGACCTCGCTGGTGGAGGCGAGCATGAAGCTGGCCCCCTTGCGTTTTGCCAGTTCCAGGGCGTTCTGGGTGCCTTGCGCGCCGACCATCAGGGTGGCGACGGGATGGAGCTGGTAATGCGGGGGGCTGGCGGGGCTGGCGAAGTGAAGCACCCAGTCGAGCGGGAAGGGGCAGTCGAGCGCGAGGCTGACGTCCTGCTCGATGAACCGGAAGGCGGGGTGCTCGAGGAAGAGCTCGGTGTTGGCGTGCTGGCCGCTGAGGTAGTTGTCCACGCCGATGACGACGTGCCCTTCGGCGAGGAAGCGTTCGACGAGATGGGAGCCGATGAAGCCTGCGCTGCCGGTGATGAGAATCGTGCTCATGCGTGCTGACGTCCTTCCTGCAGGACCGCGATGGGGGCGGTCCTGCATGCGTGGGGGGATGGCGTGGTGCCCGGCGAGTGCTAGACCTGCTGGGTGGCGGGCAAGGCCTGGGGCGCCAGGAACGGGCGTCCGATGCTGAAGTACGTGATGCCGAGGTCGGCCAGGCGCTTGGGATCGTAGAGGTTGCGCCCGTCGAAGATGACCGGCCGCTTGAGGCGCCGCAGGACGTGCTCGAAGTCGGGATAGCGGAACTCGTTCCATTCGGTGCAGATGATCAGGCCGTCGGCGTCCTGGAGGGCCTCGTAGGCGTCGGGGGCATAGCGGATGCGATCGCCGAGGACCGCTCGGGTGGCGGGCATGGCCTCGGGGTCGAAGGCGCTGACCTCGGCACCTTCGGCCAGCAGGGCGCGGATCACGGCATGGGCGGGAGATTCGCGGACGTCGTCGGTGTTGGCCTTGAACGAGAGGCCCCAGAGCGCGAGGCGGCGCCCTTCGAGCGTGCCGTAGTAGTTGGAGATCCGCGGCACGAGGCGGCTGCGCTGCTGCTCGTTGACCTCCATGACGGCTTGCAAGGTCTGGAAGGGGTAGCCATGCTCGTTGGCCGTCCTGACGAGCGCCTGGACGTCCTTGGGGAAGCAGGAGCCGCCGTAGCCGATGCCGGCGTAGAGGAACTGCTTGCCGATGCGGCTGTCGGTGCCCATGCCGCGGCGGACCTGGTCGACGTTGGCGCCGACCCGCTCGCAGAGGCTCGCGATCTCGTTCATGAAGGTGATCTTGGTGGCGAGGAAGGAGTTGGCGGCATACTTGGTGACCTCGGCCGAGCGCTCGTCCATGGCGAGGATGGGGTTGCCGCTGCGGACGAAGGGCTCGTACAGCGACGTCATCACCGCGGTCGCGCGCTCGCTCGTCGAGCCGATGACGACCCGCTCCGGCTTCATGAAGTCGTCGACGGCCACGCCTTCGCGCAGGAACTCGGGGTTCGAGACCACGTCGAAGTCGACTCCGGGCACGGCGCCGTCGGCGGCGAGGATTGCCCGGACCCGGTCGGCGGTCCCCACCGGGACGGTGCTCTTGTTGACGATGACCTTGTAGCCGTTGAGCATCGTGCGGATCTCGGCGGCGACGTTGAGCACGTACGAGAGATCGGCCGCTCCGTCCTTGCCGGGCGGGGTGGGGAGGGCGAGCATGATCACCTCGCTCTGCTGGACGGCGGATTCCATGCACGTGGTGAAGGTGAGGCGTCCCTCGCGGAGGTTGCGCTCGAAGAGGATCTCGAGGCCGGGCTCGAAGATGGTGAGCTCGCCGCGCTCGAGCCGATCGACCTTCCAGCGGTCCACGTCGACGCAGATCACGTCGTTCCCCATCTCCGCGAAGCAGGTGCCGGTGACCAGGCCGACGTACCCGGTGCCGATGATCGCTAGCTTCATCTCAGGTGTTCCTTTCGTGTGACATGTACTCCCAGGCCCAAGGGACCGGAAGTCGGCGACGCTGATTGCCTCGTTGACGATGGAACTGATCCTATGCAAGCGAGCGGGAGGGTCGTTTGTCGAACCTGACCGGAAAGCTTCTCCGATCTCGCGCTATGCCCCTGCGATCCGCTGGCTAGGCGGCTCGCCGCGCTCAGGGCGAAAGCGACGAAAAAGCCTGGCGATCATGCCTTAGGCCATCTGATAGCTGCTCGTTACCATGTCATGCCGGGATTCCCGCTTGCATGGTTACCCCGCGCTCCCAACGTCGAAATCCCGTGGCACGCACGGCAGGTTCGCCCTGCCCACACGCAGAAAGGTGTCCTATGAGCGTCGCAGTCATCACTGGTTCCGCTGGTCTCATCGGCTCGGAGGCCGTTCGCTTCTTCGCGGGACTCGGCATGCACGTCGTCGGTATCGACAACGACATGCGCCGGGTCTTCTTCGGCAACGAGGCCTCGACGGATTGGAACCGTCGTCGCCTTCAAGAGGAGATCCCCTCCTACGAGCACCACGCGATCGACATTCGCGACTACTCCGCGCTCGAGGCCCTCTTCCAGCGCTTCGGGAGCTCCATCTCGCTGGTCATCCACACGGCGGCCCAGCCGTCTCATGATTGGGCGGCCCGGGATCCCTTCGCCGATTTCTCGGTGAACGCCACCGGCACGCTCAACATGCTGGAGGCCACCCGCGCCTACGCCCCCGAGGCACCCTTCATCTTCACGTCCACCAACAAGGTCTACGGCGACCTTCCCAACCAGCTGCCCCTGATCGAGCTGGAGAAGCGCTGGGAGATCTCGCCCACGCACCGCTACGCCAAGGGCATCGCGGAGGACATGAGCATCGATCAGTGCAAGCACTCGCTCTTTGGCAGCTCCAAGGTCGCCGCAGACGTGATGGTCCAGGAATACGGCCGCTACTTCGGCATGAAGACGGTCGCCTTCCGGGGTGGATGCTTGACCGGCCCCCAGCACTCCGGCACCCGGCTTCACGGCTTTTTGGCCTACCTCATGAAGTGCACGATGTCCGGCACGCCCTACCAGATCTTCGGCTACCGGGGCAAGCAGGTCCGCGACAACATCCACTCGGCAGATCTGATCGCCGCCTTCAACGCGTTCTTCCAGGACCCCGACTGCGGGGCGGTCTACAACATCGGCGGTGGCCGCGAGAGCCATTGCTCGATGCTCGAGGCCATCGAACTCTGCCAGGAGATCACCGGCCGCGAGCTGGCGACCACTTACGTCGAGGACAACCGGATTGGCGACCACATCTGGTACGTCAGCGACCTCACCAAGTTCAAGGAGCGCTACCCGAGCTGGGGCATCACCTACGACGTCCCCCGGATCCTCCGCGACATGCACGAGTTCAACCTCGCGCGGTGGAACTAGCCATGCGAAATCACGGCAAGTTCCCCGTCCTGGGGGTCAACATCCACGCGGTCGACTACGCCTTCGCCGTCAGCCGGATCGTCGAGGCCGCCCAGCGCCGCATGCCCTGCGCGGTCAGCGCGCTGGCCGTGCATGGGGTCATGACGGGGTTTCTCGACCCCATGCACGCACGCCGCCTCAACGGCCTGGATCTCGTCGTACCCGACGGTCAACCCGTGCGCTGGGCCTTGCGCTGGCTTCACGCGCAGGCCCTCCCGGATCGGGTCTACGGTCCGGAGCTGACCTTGCGCTGCGCCGAAGCCTTCGCTCGCAACGACATCAGCCTCTACCTCTACGGCAGCAAGCCCGAGGTCCTCGAACGTTTCGCGAAGAACCTCCAGGCGAAGTATCCCGGCCTGCGCATCGCCGGCATGGAAGCGTCCAAGTTCCGCAAGCTCGACGAGCAGGAGCGACAGGAACTGGCCGCGCGCATCCGGAACTCCGGGGCGCAGGCGGTCTTCGTCGGGCTCGGCTGCCCGCGTCAGGAGATCTGGGCCTTCGAGTACCGGGAGCTTCTCGGCATGCCGATCTTGGCGGTCGGTGCGGCCTTCGACTTCCATGCGGGTACCCTGCCCCAGGCCCCGAGGGCCATGCAGGATGCCGGCCTGGAATGGCTCTTCCGCCTCTTCCAAGAGCCGCGCCGCCTCTGGCAGCGCTACTTGGTCTTGAACCCGCTCTACCTCTGGAACGTCGCCCTGCAAGCCGCTGGCGTCCGCCGCTTGAGTCCCGTCATGCCCGACGGGCGGGAGCGGATCGAGTCCTTCGGCTAAGCGCCCAGGCGTACCTGCTCGTTGCAAGGAGACCTCCGTGAACATTTGCTTTTTTCATCCCGGCGCAGCGCTCTACGGCGCTGACAAGATCCTGATTCTCCTCGTGGAGGGCGTCTCCCAGGCCGGGGACACGGCCCATGTCTACTTGCCCTACGAGGGCCCGCTATCCGAGAAGCTTCGGGCGATCCCCAACGTGGTCGTCAAGACCGGTCCCCTGCCCGTTCTCGGCCGGCGCTACCTCAGTCCTCTCGGCCTGCTGCGCTACGGCTGGGACCTGCTGCGCTCGGTCCGCTGGCTTCTGCGCGAATTGCCCCGGGTCAAACCGGATCTCGTGCATAGCAACACCTTGTACCTCCTGCCCGCGGCGATCGCCGCACGCATGCTCCGGATCCCCCACCTCTGGCACGTCCATGAGATCGTCGCGCGCTCGCGCCGCATGGGAACGCTTCTCTCCTGGCTCGCCAACCGCTTCTCCACGCGGGTGATCGCGGTCTCGGACGCCGTTCGACGCCAGCTCGTGCGCGACTACCCCCCGCTGGCCTCGAAGGTCACGGTCATCCGAAACGGCATCGATCCGCGCAGCCACCATCCCGAGGTCGATTCGCATGCCTTCCGCGCGGAGCTGGGCCTGGGCCCCGACGACGTGCTCGTGGGCATGCTCGGCCGCATCCATCGCATGAAGGGACAGGACTTCTTCCTCGAGGCGATCCGACGCCTCCCCCGACGGGAGAACCTCACCTTCGCGATGGTCGGAGGCGTCTTTGCCGGGGATGAGGCCATGCTCGAGGGCCTCCAGCATAAGGTCCGGGCGGAGGGCCTGGACCACGTGCGCATCCTGGACTTCCGATCGAACGTGGCCGAGATTCACGCCGCCTTCGACGTCTTCGTCCTTCCCTCCGCCCTTCCGGATCCCTTCCCCACCGTCGTCCTGGAGGCGATGGCCACGGGACGTCCCGTCATCGCCACCAACCACGGAGGCGCGGCCGAGATGGTCGTCGAGGGAGAGACGGGATTCCTCGTCGATCCCGATGACGCCGAGACCTTGGGCAGGCGGATCATGACCCTGGTGGATGACGCCAGCCTGCGCCGCCGCATGGGCTCGCAAGGCCGTTCACGCCTGCTGGCGCTGTTCTCGCTCGGCCGATTCGTCCAGGACTACCTGGCCTGCTGTCGCTCGCTCGTCCCCGGGCGAGGCGAGGCTCGCCCCGTGCTGGTCTCGTCACCTTCCAGCTAGGTCGTACTCCACCGTGGTCCTTCCGCCCCGCACGGCCAGGTGGGGCGGAAACACAACGCAAGCTTCCCCTGGAGGTGCCTGATGGCGGTTCCGACTGCGAGCCTTTGGTTCTACTTGGATTGCATGGAGGTCGGTGGCCCCGAGCGTATCGTCCTCAACCTGCTGGCGGCCCTCCAGAGCGCGGGCTGGTCCCCGGTGTTGGTCCTCAACGAGGCCAAAGGAGCCCTGCTTGCCTCGGTGCCCCCGGGGATCCCGGTGCGCTCCTTGGGCACTCCCAGGTTTCTCGACGCCACGCGGGCGCTCGCGAACCTGATTCGCGCGGAGCGGCCGGCGCTGATCATTTCCCAGCGCTCGGTCCTCAATGCGATCGCCGTGCTCGCCACGATGCTCAGCGGGCACCGGGCAAAACTGGTCCTGGCGGAGCATACCTTGCTTTCCGAATGGTTGAAGAACGATCGCATGCCCAAGCGCTTGATCGACCGCCTCATCTACCACTCCTCTCCCTTGTTGTACCGGGCAGCGGACACGGTGGTGGGCGTTTCTCAAGGCGGGCTCGCGGAGTTGCAGCGATTGCTGAAACTACCTCCGAGGCGCTTCAAGCTCCTCTACAACCCCATCATCCCCGAGAACCTCTCCGCACTTTGCGAGATGCCCGTGACTCCGCAATGGCCTCAAGATGGAAAGCCCCTGGTACTTGCCGTGGGGCGCCTGAGTCCCGAGAAGGGCTGCGACATGCTCCTCGAGGCCTTTGCGCGGGTCCTTCGCGAACGTCTCGCTCGCCTCGCCTTCCTGGGAAACGGCCCGGAACGCGAGAACCTGCAGGCTCATGCCGAGCTGCTGGGCATCCGCGAGCAGGTTCACTTCCTCGGTTATCAGGAGAACGTCTTTGCTTGGCTCAGGCGGGCCAACGTCCTGGCGCTCTCCTCGGTGATCGAAACCTTCCCGACAGCGCTCATCGAAGCCATGGCCGTCGGCACTCCGGTGGTGGCTTTCGACTGTCCCAAAGGCCCGCGCGAGATCATCTCCCACGAGGAAAACGGCCTGCTCGTTCCCCCTCGCGACCCCGAAGCGCTCGCCGCGGCGATCTCACGCCTCCTTGGCGATCCAGAGCTGGCCGCCAGACTCGCGGCAGGTGGTCGCTCGCGGGCCCAGGACTTCACGTACAGCCGCACCATCGGAGCGTACCTGAGCCTTTTCCAGTCCTTGCTGCAACATCCTGCTTGATCGGAGGAACCATGCGAATCGCCATCGTCGCGCTCTTTTGTCCCAACGGCGGGATGCTCCATTACGCCTCCCAGCTCTCCAACGCCCTCAGCCGGCTTGCCGAGGTCCACGTCTTCACGCCCTCGAAGCCGGAACTCGAGACGTACTTCGACGCGACCGTCCAGCTACACTCCCTGAGCCCCATCACCTTTCCCGGCGCGCCGCTGCGCAGCTACGGCGCGCAGCTCAATCCCTGGATCCATGCCCGCAATGCCCGATGCATCCGCGCCGTTCAGCCGGACGTCGTCTGCTTCGTCACGGCCCACCCGGCAAATGCCCTGCTGGTCCCTTTCCTGGGGCCGATCAAGGTTTGCTTCACCCATCACGACCCGAGCGGCCATCCCGGGGAGTCCATGCGCTTTCGGGACTGGCTGATCGCTCGCATGCTGCCCCTCTCCCACCGGATCGTCGTCCACGGGGAGGCGCTGCGCGACGAGCTGCTGGCGCAGCAAGTGAGCCCCGAGCGGATCGCGGTCATCCCCCACGGCGATTACGGCTTCTTGAAGCGCCACGGGGCAGACGTGCCCGAGGAGGACATGATCCTGTTCTTCGGTCGGATATCGGAGTACAAGGGGATCGAGGTCCTTTGCCGGGCCGAGCGCCTCCTGGCCGAGCGGCTCGACGGTTACCGCGTCCTCATCGCCGGGGAGGGGGATGCGAGCCGGTACCTCCCTGAAGTGGGATCGTCGGGCCGCGTCGAGATCGTGAACCGCTTTCTGCCGGATGACGAGGTGGCCCAGCTGTTTCAGCGGGCCAGGGTGGTCGTGCTCCCCTACACCCAGGCCTCCCAGTCGGGAGTCCTGGCGATCGCCCTGGCGTTCGGCAAGCCCGTGGTCGTCACGGCGGTCGGCGGACTTCCGGAGGCCGTTCAGCATGGCAAGGCGGGCCTCATCATTCCGCCGAATGATCCAGTAGCACTGGCGGGAGCCATCGAGGCCCTCTGGAGAGACCCGGATCTTCGAAAGCAGCTGGGCGAGGGAGGGCTCGAGATCGTCGAACGAACGATAGGCTGGCCAATCGTTGCCAAGCAGTACCTCGCTTGCTTCGAGGAAACGATGGCAAGAGCGGGAGCTTTGCAGCCCGTCTGAGGAACCAAGAAAAGAACGAGGGCCGGGAAATTACCCCGGCCCTCGTTCTTTTCTCGAGACGTTACTGCGCGAGTCCCGCGAGCTTGGCGACGAAGCGTAGGGGCGAGTCGAAGCCGCTGATGCCGATGCGCTCGAGGGCAAAGGGCGACGAGTGGGGGGTGACGAACGTGCCTACGCTCGAACAGGCAGATAGATAGCCCGCTTCCTCCAGGCCAAGCTGGAGTTCCACCGAGTAATCGCAGGGACGGCCGTTGGGGTAGGCGAAATGAAGAACCGCGCGATCGAGCTGGCGTTCGAGCGTTTCCTTGGATTGCTGGATCTCCCACATGGCCGCCGAGAGCGATTGCCGAGCCAGGATGGGATGGGTTACCGTGTGGCTGCCGATCTCCATGCCGTGCGCAGCCATGTCGCGAAGCTCTTCCCAGTTCATGACTTCACGCGCGTCCTGCTCCACGGGATGGCAGATCGCGTCGAGCAGCTGCAAGGCGTCGCGGTGCTCCTGCTCCTTGAAGGCTGCAGTCACGATCTCGATTTCCTTCTCGCGCGAGCAACCTGGAAGGACGTCCCAGAGGTCGGGCCAGGCAGCGAGGATCTCGGCCGTGGACTTGAGTCCCCGTTGAACCCGATCCCACCAGAAGGGGCGCTGGGTCTCGACGTGCCCGCTGGTAATGAAGAAGGTCGCGGGGATGCCGAGGGCGCGCAGCACCGGGTAAGCGTAGAGGTAGTTGTCGCGGTAGCCGTCGTCGAAGGTCACCACGATTGCGCGGGGGGGCAGGGGGCGCGACTGCCGGAGGCATTCCACCACCTGGCTCAGCGGGACCGGCTGGTAGACCTCGCGTATGACCTGCATCTGCTGGGCGAAGGCTTCGGGGGTCACGTTCAGCCATGCGCGCTCGGACTGGATCCGGTGGTACATCAGGATGGGCACGCGCTGCGGACGCCCGAGCACGGCCTTCAGGGTGCTGGTGGCGATTCCCCCCTTCCTCACCAGGAAGGGGGGCGATTGCTCAGCAGGAGGAACTAGCGTATTGTGGGGCGTCATTTTGCCTCCTAGCGGGAACCAGGGGTTAGTAGGAACCCTTGGCCTTGAGGACGGTGCCGACGGTCTGGAGCAGGATCTTGAGGTCGTACTTGAAGGACCATTGGCGGATGTACTCCAGGTCGAGCTCGACCATCTGCTTGAAGGTGTCGATCTGGCTCCGACCGCTGATTTGCCAAAGCCCCGTGCAGCCGGGAAGCACCTCAAGGCGCCTCATCTGGTAGGCATTCTGCTGGGCGACCTCGTACGTCGGAAGCGGCCGGGGCCCAATCAGGCTCATCTCGTTGCGGACCACGTTGATCAGCTGCGGCAACTCGTCGAGGCTGGTCTTGCGCAGGAAACGCCCGATCGGGGTGATGCGAGGATCGTTGCTCATCTTGAAGATGACGCCGTCCTTCACTTCGTTGTAGGCCAGCAGGTCCTGGTGCTTTTGCTCGGCATCCGCCACCATCGAGCGGAACTTGTACATCCAGAATTCACGTCCGTTGAGACCGACGCGCCGTTGCTTGAAGAGAGCGGGGCCCGGGGAGTCGAGCTTGATCAGGATCATGATCGCCAGCATGACTGGAAGTAGCGCCACGAGCCCGAGCAAGGAGACGGTCAGGTCGAAGCTACGCTTCATGGAACCAGGTAGCCCGCATAGCGACGGGTGCAGCCCGGACGGCCCGAAGCTGGGCGCCTGAAGGGTCTCGGCATAGGGGTTTGTGAATTCAGCGGACATCCTTGCCTCCTAGTACAAGTGGGTGCGAAAAGGGGGGCGGCATTGCGAGGCAGCGCGACGTTGCGCAGGGCGATTCGTGACACGATGATTCGGAACCACAGTGAGGTCATATTATCGGGCGAACAGGGGTTTATTCACGTTCAGGTCAACGACAAAGATCGGCAGATTCGCTCAAGCCTGAGGAAGGGGCGCGCCCGGGGCTTGGCGCCACGGTTTCAGCAAGTGAGCGACCTCGCGGATGCCGCGGAGACTTCTCAGGTACGGCTTCAGGTACGCGTGCCGGGGCGGTAGCAAGAGGGACGGCAGGCGTGACGGCTGGGTGACCACCAGCGAAACCGCCGGAGTCTGACCCGTCTCGAGGAAGCCTTTCCAGGGGTGATGCCCGGGCCCGAGGTTCAGCGTTCGAATGTCGCGCGCGACCATTTGCTCGAGCGCCCATGCGGTGAGGAGGCTCCCGGCGGAAAGCGGCTCATAGTCGGGGTGAGGATGGGTGATGCGCATCAGCTCGAAGGCTTGGTCCTGGCAGCGGATCAGCAGCTCGAGGGCGATCGCCTGACCTTCGACCTCGAGCGCAAAGAAGCAGAGGCGCCCGGAGTCGAGGGCGTCGGCTGCGATCGCCCGGATCTTCGCGTAGTAGGGATCCCAGTCCCGCTCGTCCCTCCACTGCTGGCGATGGAGGGCGAACAGGGTCTCGAGCAACGGCTGCAGGCTTTCGTGATCCGCCTCGAGGAAGCGATGCGGGAGGGCGGCGAGTTTCTGACCACGCCGGCGAATCAGACCACGGTACTGGCTGGGGCGCGCCTTCCAGTAGGATGCCCAATCCGTGACATGCACGGTCTGGTTTTGCCGCCACGTGACGTGCTCCGAGGCGCTCACGCCCAGCCCCTGCAGCGCCCGGATCAGCACGGAGTTGCCCTCCTGGCGCAGCTCCAGCTGCAGCACGTCCCACTCTGAACGGCATGACCGCAGAGCCTGGACCAGCTGGGCCGCGAGGGCCTCATCGAGAGGCCCCCTGGCGATCAAGGGGTCATGGTACCAGCCGTCCTCTCCACCGATGCCGGTGAGCTCGCGTAAGCCATGCGGGCCCCGGATGATGGCCCAGGGTGCCAGCGCCAGCGGACGACGCGCCTCGTCCGTCACCAGGATCAGGAATGGCCGATGGGCGTCCGAAGGGGCGTCAAGACAGGCGCGAATGAAGCTCCAGCCGTTGAATGGAGTCGGTGACGGGACGGAGCGCAGAGCCTCCTCCCATGGACGGGCGGCCTCGAGGTCGCGCAAGAGATGCGTTTGCATGGGGGGCCTCTTTCTACATGGCGATGCGCGGCTTGTCCTGGAGCCCCCTCGCCTGGTACCAGGGGGGGCCGAAGGACAAGGGAGGATTGAGCGGCCGTCCGTCTAAGACTGTGCAGCCGCCAGCCGGCGATGCGTCAGCGCGTACAGCCCGTCGCGTAACCGCCGGATAAGCTGATTGTTCTTCAAGGCGGGCTGAAGGTAGCCAGTGAGGCCAACCCACCCCATGGCGCTCAAGCTGCCGGGAGAGCTCACGTGCATCTGGACCGTCTCGGTCACCCCGGTTTGAACCGAGTGCTTCCAGGCATAGTGGCCGGGACCCATGTCGACCCAGCGCGCGCCTTCCCTGTGCAGCTCCTCGAAGGACCATGCGGCGAGGAGGCTGCCCGGAGAGTAGCGCTTGAAGGCGACGTCGTAGGATCGCAGCAGCCCATAGACCCGATCCCCATGGCGGCTCTGAAGCTGGGCCGCCGCGAACTGCCCGTCGATCTCGAGCACATGAAGGAAGCCGGTCCCGGTCGCCATCGCCTCTTCGGCGACCATGCGCATGTAGGCATGGAACGCGTCCCACTCGCGCGCGCCGGCATAATTGCTCGCCTGATGGCGACACAGGGGATCGAGAAGCTCCAGCGCCTCTTTTCCGCGCGCCGTGTAGTAGCGATGCGGCACCCGGGACACCATGCGCCGTTGACGGAGCGTGACCTCGCGAAGCTCGCTGGGGCGCTCGTTCCAGTAGGTTTGCCAGTCCTGCGTCCAGGCGATGAGCGGCTGCTGCCGCCAGTCGATGCGCTCCTCGAAGGACCAGCCGATACGCTTCAGCGCTTGGATGAGCGGGGCGCTCATCTCGGGCCGCAAGTTCAGGCTGAGCAGGTCCCAGTCGCGGCGGGTTCGACGCAGGGCATCGACCACCTGCGTGGCAACGTCCGTGGCGTGTTCGGGGCGAAGCACCCAGAGATCGTGATACCAGGCATCCTCTGCGCCGATCGCGCTGAGTTGGCGCATGCCGTTTGCTTGCTTGCTGAGCTGCCATGGGGCCAGCGCGAGCAGCTCGCCGTGCGGGCCCAGCACCGCGAGCACGAACGGCTCCGCGTCGGATGGGGCTTGTCGGAGCCACCGCGCGACCAGGCCCCAGCCCGAGAAGGGACTTGGAGGAGTCAGATTGCCCCATTGCTCGGCAAACTGACGAATGGCGGTGGCCTCTGTGAGGATGAGGCAGGACATGCGATTCTCCTTCATGAATGCGTTCTGCTCGATCGTAACCGGGCAAGTATTTCGATACTTGTTTGATTCGGGAGAGTTCTTTCGTCGCAAGGGAGTATGAAAAGGACGAGGGGCCCCCAAGAGGAGAGCCCCTCGTCCAAGGATTACGCGCGGGCAGACCCGGAGCGGATTAGCTGAGCAGCTTGGCCTCGCGCAGGGCCTCGCGCACCTCGGAGGCGTTGCGGTAGCGGTCCTCGACCTTGAGCGCGAGCATCCGGCTCAGGATCGCTTGAAGCGCGCTCGAGCAGGTGTTCTCGGGGAAGAGGAAGGTCCCCGAGCGCGCCTCGTACAATCCCAGCGGATGGGCGTTGCTGAGGAGGTTCAGGACCGAGGCCGCCAGCCCGAAGAGATCGCTCGACGGGTAGGCGACCATGCCCATGAGCACCTCGGGGGCCGCGAAGCCCTTGGTCCAGATGGCCGTGAACTCGCGCTGCGGGCCCATGTCCACCTTCTCGTCGAGCTTGCGGGTCCGCCACTGGGTGGCGTTGCCGAAGTCCAGGAGGTAGTAGCGCCCGTCCATGCTGCGCATGAAGTTGGCGGGCTTGATGTCGCGGTGGATGATCGGAGGCGTGTGGCCGCCCAGGTATTCGAAGATGTCGAGGGCCTGGCTGAAGAAGTCCAGCGCGTCCGCCTCGGTGAACTTGCCGCGCTCGCGCAAGAGAGTCGAGACGGTCAGGCCGTCGATCCGCTCGATCACGAGGTACAGTGCGCCGTCCAGCTCGAAGGCGTCATGGAAGGCCGGGATGCCGGGGTGATGCAGGGCGCTCATGATCTCGCCCTCGCGCTTGAACAGCTCCCGGTTCTTGGGGCTGATCTGGCGCTTGTGCTGAAGCTGCTTCATGACCAGGCGCTTCTGGGTCTGGGTGTCGGTGACGGCGTAGATGGTGCCGAACCCGCCGCGCTTCACCAGCAGGTCCTCGATCAGGTAGCGGCCGTTGACCATGTCGCCGCCCTTGAAGGTCTGCTCGGTCGGCTTGCCGCAGTAGGTGCAGTTCTCGGAACCGCTCAGGACGGGCTTCTGGCAGAAAGCGCAGCGGAAGACCATCGGGGCGGGCACCGGCTTGACGCCGGGCACCTGCGCGGGATCGATCCCGTTCTTGAACTTGTCGGGGTTCGCCTTGACGTAGTTCTCGATATGCTTGGCCAGTTCGTCCAGGTTGGGGTTCGAGCTCGGGTTCTGCATGAGTGACTCCTTCTTCAAGCTGGCGGCGCCCTTTACTCGCTGGCGGCGCCCTATCAATCCAAACGCTCTAGATCAAGCTGGCAGCGCGCAGGGCCTCGCGGACCTCACCGGCGCTCTGGTAGCGCTCCTGAACCGGCAAGGCGACCATCCGCTCGAGAATGGCCTTGAACGCGGGCGAGCAGACCTTGTCGGAGAAGAGGTACTGGCCTTTTCGGGCCTCGTAGAGCCCCAGGGGGTGGCTGTTGGTCAGCAGGTAGATGAGGCTGAGGCCGAGGCTGAAGAGATCGGTGGCCGGGTAGGTGACCTCGCCGAGCAGGATCTCGGGAGCCGCGAGCCCCTTGGTCCAGATGCGCGTGCGGTCGCGCAGTGGGCCATCGAGGCCACGCCCGCCCGAGGCGGTGGTGTTGTAGGTGGTCGCGTTGCCGAAGTCCACCAGGTAGACGCGCCCCTCGCGGGTGCGCATCAAGTTGGCAGGCTTGATGTCCCGGTGGATGACGGGCGGATTCAGTCCATGCAGGTACTCGAGGGTGTCGAGCACCTGGGGCAGGAAGGCCAGCACCTCGGCCTCGCTCATGGGCCCGACGTCGCGCTGGTGCATGCTGAGGGAATTGCCCTCGATCAGCTCCATGACGAGGTAATGCGAGCCGTTCTCGCTGAAGGAGTCATGGAAGCGGGGCACCCGGGGATGCTTGATCAGGCTGAGGATCGTCCCCTCGCGCTTGAACAGCTCGACGTCCTTCGGCCGCAGCCCCATGTCGCTGCGCAGCTGCTTGAGGGAATAGCTCGTCGAGGTGACGGTGTCGACCACGTCGTAAACCCGTCCGAACCCTCCATGCTGCACCATCAGCTCGAGGATCCGGTAGCGGCCATGGAGGAGCTCGCCGCCCTTGTGAACGCTGTCGAGCATCTTGCTGCACGCCGGGCAAAAAGGCGCGTCGCTCGCCACCGAGGCCTTGCAATAAGGACATGCGAGGATGACGGTGGGGGGCGGAGCCGCGGCGGGCTGGGGCTGCTGCAGCGTGGGGTCGAGCTTGAGTAGCTCGTTGAAGTTGACGGAGACGGGTTGACGGTCGGGCTGCTGGGGCGACGGCATGGAGGCCTCCTTTCGCCGTTTGCATGTCGGGTGCTTCATATAACTTCATAAATAAACCTATCACACCCTTCCTTGCCTGGCAATGCCCTCCGGCGGCTTCACGGTCGTCCCTCTCAAACGCCCGCAGCAGGCGCCTGACGGCCGCAAAAGCGACCGACCGAGCGCCATCAAGCCCCCAGCTCCGATGTGCGAGCCCTCACACAGAGCAGCGAGCCCCCGTGTTACAAACGACTCATCAGCCAGGACGCGGTTCCACCATCCTCGAACCAAAGCGCCCGAACGTCAGCAATCACGCCGCTTCAACCTCTCGACCCGAGGCCCGCATGTTCCATCGGAACGTCGCCGGACGCCGCAGCCGGCAGGGGGCTCTGCCCCTTGTAGCACCGCGTTTCATTGGGAGAGAGGAATCGCGATGAACATGAAAACTTGGATCAAGACCCTGCTCGGAGCCGGCCTCGCGGCCTCGCTGAGCGTCAGCTGCGCCACCCAGCCCGTGGGTTCCCCCGAGCCCCAGCCCCCGGCCGCCATTCCGGCCGACACCTTTGGCGGCACCCCGATGCCCGTTCCGGAAGTGCAGCCGCCCGAGATCCAGCCGCCCATCCCCGTGCCGCCCCCGGTGCCGATCACCCGCAACCCTTACGTGGTGGCCTTCACCGCCGCCTCTTGCTACACCGGCAACCTCTTCCTCTACGATGATCGGATCAAGGACGTCTACATCCTCAACGGAGCCGTGGCCGGCCTCTTCCCGGCGGGCTGGGGAGGCAACATCTTCCTCACCGAGCTGAACCCCCAGCTCTTCAACGATGACAAGATCCTCTTCGAGTTCCTCGGCCACATCTACTACTACGACATGCTCGCCGAGGAGCGCGTCGAGGTTGCCTTCGACGGCTGGTGCGGACCCGGTGGCGCTCGCCCCTCCGTCTCGGAGACCGGACTGCTGCTCTACAAGGACAAGCTCGGCAACCTCGTCCTGAAGCCCATCGACGGGGCCTTCCTGACCAAGAGCCGGGTCCTCACCAAGATCGCTGCGGAGATCGAGGTCAACAACTTCGAGCCCTTCGCCCCGTACCTCGGCGTCTACAACTTCGCCCACTTCCACGTCTGCTCGACCCTGCTCGACGCCCAGATCAGCGCCGACGGCAACTGGGTGGTGGTCAACATCAAGGGCAAGCTCTATCTCTATGACGTCGTCAACCCGCAGCTCTTCCAGATCCTGCCCCTCGACGCGCTTTCCCTGGCCGGCGGCCCGGGCAACATCGGACACGTGGCCATCAGCGAGGACGGCCGCCTCATCGCCTTCACCGTCGTTGCCGGCTACTCCGAGCGGCTGCTCATCCTCGACCGGGTGACCGGCCTCATCGATACCGCCCCCTACGCCAACCTCGGCAACATCGGCTCGGTCGTCGACCCCATCTCCGACCCGTACTTCGCCGGCGGCTTCCTCTACTTCAACATCCTCACCCCCGGCGGCTATCGCGTCTGGCGCTACGATCCCGCAACCGAGCTGCTCACCGCCTTGGTTATCCTCAACAACGCCCTGGGCGAGCTGGGCACCGACGTGACGATCTCGGATCCTTACCTCTAACGGGTCTCTCCCCGAAGACGGCCTGGGCAATTGCCCAGGCCGTCTTTGTTTGCGGCTTGCCTTTGCAAAGCGCGCGATATCGCGCTATAAGGGTAGGCTCGCCCGTCACTTTTTGGTCACCAAGATTTAATCGTTTGTTTGCATCCGCGACATCATTCGACCCGCCGCAGGGGTATACAGGGGTAGCCCTCTGCGTGCTCGCGCCAGACCCCTTCCCCCGCTAGTAAAGGAACCCCCATGACGCCTAGCTTTCGCCCTGTCTTAAACTCCTTCTTTGCCCTGGGCATGCTGCTTCCGCTGCTGGCGGGATGTCAGAAAGCCGATGAAAAGACGGCTTCCGTGCCGGCCTCCGACACGAAGGCCCCGGCTCAGCAAACGGCTCAGGCGGCCCCGCAGTCGACCAAGGTGGATTACCAGGTCGCCAACGAGCTCGGCCGGGTTCCCGTCCTCGAGTACCACCGCTTCGGCCCGACCGAGGAGCGCTGGACGCGGACCTACGACAACTTCCGCAAGGACCTGGAGTGGCTCTACAACAACGACTACGTGCTGCTGAACGCCTCGGACCTGGCTGCGGGTAAGCTCAACGTGCCGGCGGGCAAGAAGCCGGCGATCCTGACCTTCGACGACTCGACCGAGGGGCAGTTCAAGTATCAGCACAACGCCGACGGCAGCGTGAAGCGTGACGCCAAGGGCCAGCCGATGCTGGATCCGAACTGCGCGATCGCCATCATGGACGCCTTCTACGCCAAGCACCCCGACTTCGGCCGCGCCGGCACCTTCTACATTCTGCCGGGAGCCTTCGAGACTCCCGCCGAGACCTCCGAGAAACTCAAGTACCTGGTCGCCACCGGCCGGGAGATCGGCTCGCATACCCTCAACCATGCCAACCTGAGCAAGCTGCAACCCGGCCAGATCCGCGAGAACCTGGCGAAAGCCCAGGCGGAAGTGGCCCGGGAACTGGGCTCCAGCTTCGAGTTCCAGACCCTGGCGCTGCCGTTCGGGATCTTCCCGAAGTCCGACGAGGGCTATCAGGCGGTCATCAAGGGTGCTTCTGGCGAGCAGAGCTACCATCACCGGGCGGTCATGCTGGTCGGGGCGGATCCCGCGCCGTCGCCCTTCGACAAGAAGTACCATTCCGCCAAGGTGCCCCGCATCCAGGCCATCGACGACGAGTGGATCCGCCACTTCGCCCGGAAACCCGGAGCCACGGCCCGCAACGAGGAGCGCTTCCGCCCCTTCGTCAGCGACGGCGATGCCCAGAAGATCTCCTTCCCCGCGAAGTTCGCGGATCGCTTGGCCGCAACCTTCGCCTCCCAGGCGAATCCGGTAGCGCCCGCGGCGTCGGCGCAGTAGCAGGGATCAGCGTATTAGAAACGAGGAACGGATGAAGCAACCCAACGCGTGGCTGGCGCTCCTGCTGAGCGCCACGCTCCTGGGAACGCTCGCGGGCTGCCAGCCCTCCCCCAGGGAGGGGAAGGCCTCGGGCCAAGGCGTCCAGCAGGCGAAACTCGCCCCCACCCCCTCCCCGACGCCCTCCTACCCCCCGGATTTCCATCCGGGGTTCGGGGAGAAGCTTCCCGAGGGCGGCTCGTACCAGGCGGGAACGATCGCGCACACCATTCAGAAGGGCCAATCGACGGCCTTCCTGGCGGATCGCTATCTCAAGTACACCGATTACTACACCAAGAACGGCCTCAAGAAGGCCCTGGTGAAGCATAACAAGCTGGATAGCGAGGTTCTCTCCATCGGGCAGGTCCTGCAGATCCCGGGCGTGCGCAAGCAGCCTTTGAAAGCCGAGCGCGTGAAGCGCGACCGGAATTTCGACGCGCGCGGCATCTACATCACGCAGACCTCGGCTGCCACCGAGCGGGTCTTCACCCTGGTCAAGGAGCTGAAGCCCCTGGGCCTCAACACCGTGGTCTTCGACGTGAAGGACATGGACGGGCTCGTGGCCTACAAGACCAATGTTCCCCTGGCCATTTCGACGGGAGCGCGCCGCGAGGTGATCCGCGACATGGGCAAGCTGATCGGCATGCTGCATGACCAGGGCATCCACGTGGTGGCCCGCCAGGTGCTCTTCCATGACAAGTGGGTGGCTCAGAAGCAGCCCCGCCTCGCCCTGCAGTCCAAGAAGGGCGGCCCATGGCGTGAGAAGGGCCGCCTCGTCTGGCTGGACCCCAATAACCCCGAGGTCCAGGAGTACAATCTCGCCATCTCCCGCGAACTCGCGGAGCTGGGAGTCGACGAGATCCAGTACGACTACATCCGCTTCCCGGCCATGGGGGACACCCAGAACATCGCCTATTCCTTCGACCGCGAGAAGATCCGCAAGGACGAGATCATCACCGGCTTCCTGAAGCGTGCCCATGAGGAGCTCAAGGCCCGTGACGTGCTGGTCTCGATCGACCTCTTCGGCGTGGTGGCCTGGGACGAGGGCGTGGACGTGAAGATCACCGGCCAGCGCATGGAGGATCTCGGCAAGTACGCCGACATCATCAGCCCGATGGTCTACCCGTCGCACTTCTACCCGCCCTTCGACGGCTTCAAGTACCCCGCATGGGAGCCCTACTACTTCGTGAACCAGGGCGTTCTTCGGACGGCCAAGAAGACCGCCGGAACCGGCGCGGTCATCCGCCCGTGGCTCCAATCCTTCCCCTTCATGGTGAAGGGCCGCTTCAACGCCGACTACGTGGCCACCCAGATCAAGGCCTCGTACGACGCGGGCGGCGTAGGCTGGCTGCTCTGGGACGCCCAGAATCAGTACATCGTGGGCCGGCAGGGCATCGCCCGCTGGAACACCCTCAAGGCGACCTTGCCTCCGGCGAGCCCCTCTTTGGCGGCCCAGGCGACGGCGAGTCCGTAGCCCCCGTCGGAGAGTCCCGAGAACCGAAGGCCTGGGTCGCATCGCGACCCAGGCCTTCTCCGTATTGGTCAGTTCGCGAAGTTGTCCAGCGCCAGCTGGCGAACGGAGGGCGACCGTTCCCGCACGCGCGTTTGCAGCGTCTCGATTCGCGCCAGCCACTGTGCGAAGAACGCCACCACCGTGTCCGGGTCCGCGGCCCGCTTCGGGTCGATCGTGAGACCTTGCGGGAGCTCGAAGTGCTCGAGCAGCCCCTCGAACTTGCCTTGGTAGACGATGCCCGCGATGGGGACGCCCTGTCCGAGGGCGGCGATCGCCAGGTGCATGCGCCCCGTGAAGACGCCATCCAGGTAGCCGCAGATTTCCTTGATTTGACTGGCGAAAAGCGGCTCGCTCACGAGAAGCACCCGGTCCGGGGCTGCGGCGGCTTCCTGGATCTTGCGCAGGGCGACGCGGTCGTCGAACTTGGGGCGGTAGTCATGGGGGATCAGCACGAAGGCGCAGTCCGTCTGACGTCGGACGAGCTCACCTAGCGACCGTGCGAGGGATGCGACCGCTCCGCTGCCGTGGGTCATGTCGAAGAGCGGGTGGATGTTCAGGCCGACGACGCGACGTCCGGCTTGCCGCTGGGCGTCGGTGAATTCCTTGACGGCGGCCGTTCGCTCGCTCGGTCCGCTGGGCTCGACCAGGAAGGCGACGTCGGCGACCAGGCGGGTCTCGGCATCGCAGAGTTGCCCGAAGCGCTCGAGCGAGATGGGATCGCGCAGGCAGAAGGTGATGCCCGTCATGTCCTGGGCGAGCTCGCGCACCACGGCCGGGTGGGGCGAGGCATTGAAACTGAAGCCGAGCAGCCTCGTGCGCAGACCGAGGTTCGCGGCGAGGCGCGCATAGCGCAGGCGCCGGATGGCATCCGTGAAGGAGTAGAGGCCGTCGATCACGTCGGCGCCCAGCACCATGAAATCGGAGTAGCGGACGAACGTGGGGGTGGCTGTATTGACGCTGCGCCAGTCATGCCAGAAGTGTTCACGGGAGGGACGGCGCTCGAACTCCCCGGCTCCTTCCCCGTGATAGGCTCCGACCGCCAGCGCCGCATCGCCCAGAACCCTCTCGACGCCGACCATGGCGCCGTGCACCATGGCGTCGTCCCCCAGACCGCCTGGGTCGGCGGCGGGCAAGAGCAGCACTTGCCGCGTGCTTGCCAGCAGGGATCCCTCAGCCGTGGGGGAGCCCATCACCAAGCATTGGGCATCATCCCGGAGACGCTTGAGGTTGGACCTGACAATATCTAGCACGACGGGCCTCCTTTCAGTCGGACGAGTGGAATCCAGGGATGGGCTAAACGCGCTCTCCCGCTGAATGAGGCCAATCGGGCGCAAGGCAGCGTACCGCCTGCTTTGGCTCGAGAGGCATGACGTTTCAGGACGGTCGCAGGAGCTTGGCGCTTCGAAGGGAGTACAAGTAAACGCTTATTCATAATTCTACATCAAAATTCTCAAACCACCTTCCCCGGTCGGAGAATCGACCGCGACTGGCGGGCACCGCTCACTCCCGGGCTGGTGCGAGCGATGAAGCAGGCAGGGAGTGCGGAGACGGGCAAACGTGGGTATACGACTCTGGAATATCCTGCGGAGAATCTAGATGCCTGAGATCCAGCTGGTCGCACGCGAGCTCACGTGTCCCGCCTGCGAGTCAATTTTCAACCTGTACACGCCGAAGAGCCGGGCCTACCAGCTCGTCCGGCGCGATGCGGACTACTGCCCCTACTACGACGGGATCAACCCGCTCTTCTACCAGGTCTGGGTCTGCCCGCGCTGCTCGTTCGCATCCTACAAGGACCACTGGAAGCCCCTCTCCGAGACCGAGCGCCTCGGGATGCGCCAGCTCAGCAGCGAGGCCAAGGAAGGTCTGAGATTCGATTTTGCCCAGTCCGAGCGGACCCTCTTCGCCGCCATCTTGAGCTTCAAGCTCGCGTACCGCTGCTATGCGCGGCGCATGCCCACGGCCTACGACCACCTGGCGGGTCTTCAGCTGCGACTGGCGTGGCTCTGTCGTCTAGGCAACGACCGGAAGCGGGAGATCCAGCACATGGGGGCTGCCATGGCGCACTTCGCCGAGGCCTTCGATCATGGCCGCAAGCTCGAGATGAGCGAAGCCAAGATCGCCTACCTGCTCGGCGAGCTGAATCGCCGGGTAGGCAACGGCGAGGCCGCGGTGGAATGGTTCATGCGGGCCATCAAGGCGGATCCCGGCAAGGGCGAGATCTACCGGATGAGCCGGGATCAGCTCTACGAGGCCAAGGAGTCCATCCGTTTCTTCCAGTACCTGCAGGGGATCGACTTCCTCAAGCCCTTGCCCATCGAGCAGGTCGCGGAACTGGCGCCGCAGATCCGCAGCCACCGGGTCGGAACGGGGGCGGTGATCTGTCGCAAGGGCGAGAAGGCCGCGAGCATGTACATCCTCGTGAAGGGGGAGGTCCGGATTCACCCGGGCGAATTGACCGAGGCGCCGGTGGCGACCCTGCAGGCAGGCCAGTACTTCGGCGAGGCTTGTCTACTGACCGGCCAGGCGCGAAACGCCTCGGCGGTATCCGTTCAGGAGTGCGAGCTGCTGGAGATCGATCGGATCGCCTTCAAGACGATCCTGGCCAGCCATCCCGACATCGTCGCCGAGCTGAGCCGGGTGCTCAGCTTCCGGGCGGAGCAGGTGGAGCGCTGGCGCGACGGGCTCGTCCCGGATGCGGGCGAGAAACCCCAGGAGTCCCTGATGGGGCGCCTGCTGAACTACTTCGAGATGCGCTGAACTGCGGCGCCTTCAAAGGATCGTCATGAAAAAGCACTTGGTCCCACTGTCGATCGCCATGCTGGCGGTTTCGCCGCTCTTGGCGCGGGAGGCCGCGGCGGCCTCGATCATCCCCGATCGCCCCAGCCTCTCGACGGGGCCTGAGGTCCTGGATGCGGGCATCTTCCAGCTCGAGGCGGGCTCTCGCTTCACCGGGGGCGCCATGTCGTCGGCGGGCTTCGAGGTCACGCAGCGTTTCGGCGTGATTCCGGGCTGGGAGTTCCGCATGACCACCCCCGTCACGGTGGCATCCTCTACGACCGCTTCCAGCGTCTCGCTGGGGGCCAAGACGCAGTTCCTGGAGGGGTACCTGCTCTCGCTGGGGGCGCTTGGCAGCGTGGAATTCAGTCCTCAGGGAAGCTCGCCGCAGGCGGCATTCCTGGCGACGTTGGGGCTGCCTGCGGGCTACGCCTTGACCGTCAACGCGGGGCCCGTCTGGAGTGCCTCCGGCCTGGACTGGACCGGGGCGGCGCTTCTGGGTTACGACTCCGGGAACCTCTGGCAGGCCTTCGGCGAGGTGGCGCGCTACCAGGACCCGGCCAGCAAGGGCACGGGCTGGGGAGCGGATGCCGGTCTCCAGGTGCTGGTGACGGAGGACGTGATCTGGGATGTGGCCGTCTTGCGGGGCCTGAGTCCCGAGGTGCCGGATTGGGCCGTCACCTCGGGCTTCTCGCTGCGCTGGGGGGATTAGATAAGAGCCTTCGCGGGCGCGGAGGCCCGCGCCACAAGCGCAGAGGCCCGCGCCACAAGCTCAGGGGCCCGCGCCACAAGCAGGGACTCTGAACTACCTACTTCAGGGCTTCGCCGAGCACGCGGCCGCGGGCGTCGGCGGGGGCGGGGATGCCCAGGAGGCGGCTGACGGTCGGGGCGACGTCGATGGTCCGGACGGGCGGGATGAGTTCGCCCTGCTTGAAGGCGGGGCCCGCCGCGTAGAAGATCGCGTGCATGGTCGCCCGGCTGGGGTTGAAGACGTGACCGCCCGAGGCGAGCGGGTGGCGAGGCCGGATCACGTCCTTTCCTTGCACCTGCGGGTGGAAGAGGTAGCCGGGCAGGATGTCGAGGTAGAGGTCGCCGCCGGCGGTGCCGCCGATCCCCAGGCTGGGGTCGGCCTTGGCCGCGTCGTAGACGGCAGTGACCATGCGGCGGCCGTCAGGCGCCGTCAGGGCCGAGAGAGTCTGGATGACGCGCTCCTTGACCGAGGGGACGTCGTTGGGCAGGACGATGCCGCCGTGGCTGGCGCGGTTGATCACCACGTAGCCGCCGTCGTTGGGCGAGTAGAAGGCCTGGCTCTGCTGCAAGTCGATGCCGCCCTTTTCGTCGAGGACCACGAGGCCGGCCTCGCGCAGGGCGACGTTGGGGAGGAAGTCCGAGCCGACGCCTTCCATGCCGTGGTCGGAGACGACGACGACGTGGCCCGTGCTACCGGCCATCGCCCGCACCTCGCCGATGTACCCGTCCACGATCCGGCAGACCTCTTCCATGTACGGCCAGAGCTTGGGGGCGAGCGTCGGTCGGTAGACCGGGCTCTCGGTGTCCAGCAAGCCGTACCACATGTGCTCGGCGCCGTCCGGATAGGGCAGGTAGCTGAGCGCCAGGTCCCAGGGATAGCTCCGGGTCGCGTAGCGCATCTTGTTGAGGCGGTTGGCGATCATGTGGCGGACGGTCTCGACGAAACGCTCCTCGGCCTCGCCGTTTCCGCCGTCGAGGAGGGTGGGACCCAGCTTGCCGGTCCCGTAGAGGGAGGCGGCGCCGGTTGGAACGAAGGCGCCGGTTTCTTGCAGCCAGCGGGGCAGGAGGTCGGGGCGGTTGGACTGGTCCTGCACGAGGGCGGTGCGATAGAGGGTCATGCGCGAGAGGTCGGGGGCCAGCGCGAAGAGCCGCAGGTGTACGGCGGTCTCGACGTCCTTGGTGGCCTTGACGCGGACGGGCGGGCTGAACTTGTCGCTGGTGCCGGCCGTCGAGCGTCCCGGCTTGAGGCGAATCGAGCCCGCGGTCTGGGTCTTGTCGGGCCGGAGAAGCAGGGTGTCATAGCCGACGACCGGGTCCTGGGGGTCGTCGAAGCAAAGCGCCCAGAACGCGCTCTCGCCGATCCGCAAGGAGACTTCCTGGCCGCCGGGGGCGTCGCGCCAGCCGCTGGCCGCCGTCGGGGGGCTCTGGGGAACGAGCACGGCGTCGGAGGCGAGCTCGCCCGAGTAGCCGTCGAAGAGCGTGAGGTACTTGCCGTGCGGGCCCCCGAAGCGGCCTCCGTCCTGGTAGATGCTCACCGGCTCGAGGTGGGTGGCCTGGGTCGCGATGACGTGCTTGCCGTTCTTCGCTGCGGTGATCCAGATGGGCTCCGCCTGCAGGGCCTCGGCGCTGAAGCCGCTGCGGGATTGCAGGAAGGTTCCGCCTGGCAGGGGCACGGCGTTGGCGGTGATGCCGTTGACGTTGCCGTAGGCGCCCGTCCACAGAGAGGCGTGACCCGCTGCCGTCTTGCTCGGGAAGTTGGTGAGCGCGTAGTCGGCCTGCACGCCTTGTGCCTTGATGGCCGCCAGGTTCGGCATCACGCCGCGATCCACCATGCGCTCGATGAGGCGCTCGCCGCCGCCGTCGAGGGAGACCACCATGACCCGGGAAGGCTCCGCACCGCGGATATTCGAGGTACAGCCGAGGATGCTCAGGGAGCCGAGAATCAGGACGATGCGGCGCAATCTAGAGGTCCTTTCCGAATAGGGGTCGCCAGAGAGTAGGCTATTCGCCCGAAAACACGCTAGGATTCTACCACTTGCGACCCCTAGCTGCGCCATTCCAGGAGCATATTAGACTCAGATGATGAAAACGATCGACGTGGTGGGAGCCCTGATCCTGCAAGACGAGCAGCTGCTGATCGCCCAGCGGCCCGAGGGGAAGTCACAGGCGCTCAAGTGGGAATTCCCGGGCGGCAAGGTCGAGCCCGGGGAGAAGCCCGAGGCCAGCCTCGCGCGCGAGATCGCCGAGGAGCTGGACCTGCGCATCGCCGTGGGGCGCCATTTCCAGACGGTGACGCATCGCTACCCCGGAGGCCCCGAGGTGCGCCTCGCCTGCTACCTGGCGCGCATCGTGGACGGCTCGCCGCGGCCCCTGCAGTGCCGGGATTGGCGCTGGGTCGCGCGCGCGGAGCTGGACCGCTACGAGTTCTCGGACGCGGACGTCCCGGTGGTGGAGCGCCTGCTGAGAGAAGGTCTTCCCCGGGTGGTAGAATGAACCCGAACCGAAACCGTCGTTATTCAGGAGGAGGTCGCATGTTGGAGCCCGTCGCATCGGAGATCGAGTCGCTGCTGCACGAGGAACGAACGTTTCCGCCTCCGCCGGACTTCGCGCGCCAAGCTGCGATCCGCAGCATGGAGGAGTACCAGGCCCTGGTCGCGGAAGCCGACAACGACTACGAGGGTTTCTGGGCCCGGCATGCCGACCGGGAGCTGCACTGGCACCGGAAGTGGGAGAAGGTGCTCGAGTGGGAGGAGCCCTTCGCCAAGTGGTTCGTGGGCGGCCAGCTCAACGCCTCCTACCAGTGCCTGGACCGGCACCTCACGACCTGGCGCCGCAACAAGGCCGCCCTCATCTGGGAAGGCGAGCCCGGCGATCAGCGCACCCTGACCTATCAGCAGCTTCACTGCGAGGTCTCGCGCTTCGCCTCGGTGCTGCAGAGCCTCGGCGTCACGCTGGGGGACCGCGTGGTCATCTACATGCCGATGGTGCCGGAGGCGGCGATCGCCATGCTCGCCTGCGCGCGCCTCGGCGCCACCCACTCGGTCATCTTCGGCGGCTTCTCTTCCGAGGCCCTCAAGGACCGCATCAACGACGCCAAGGCCAAGGTGGTCGTGACGGCGGACGGCGGCTGGCGACGGGGCAAGGTCGTGCCCCTCAAGGCCAACGTGGATCAGGCCCTCGAGCAGACTCCGTCCATCGAGCACGTCGTCGTCCTCAACCGCTGCGACTCCGAGGTCTCCATGAAGCCCGGCCGCGACCACTGGTGGCACGAGCTCGCCGAGATCGCCTGCCTCGACTTCCCCGCGGTGCCGGTGGACTCGGAACACCCCCTGTTCATCCTCTACACTTCGGGAACCACCGGCAAGCCCAAGGGCGTCGTCCACACGACCGCCGGCTTCATGCTCGGCACCACCCTCACCAGCAAGTGGGTCTTCGACCTGAAGGACGAGGACGTCTACTGGTGCACCGCCGACATCGGCTGGGTCACGGGCCATTCCTACGTGGTCTACGGCCCGCTCTCCGCCGGGGCCACCGTCTTCATGTACGAGGGCGCCCCCATGACCCCGCAGCCCGATCGCTTCTGGCAGCTGATCGACAAGTACCAGATCACCATCCTCTACACCGCTCCGACGGCCATCCGGGCCTTCATCAAGGCGGGCGAGCAGTGGGCCCTCAAGCACAAGCTCGACAGCCTCAGGCTGCTCGGCACCGTGGGAGAGCCCATCAACCCCGAGGCCTGGATGTGGTACCACCAGATCATCGGCAAGGGCCGCTGCCCCATCGTCGACACCTGGTGGCAGACCGAGACCGGCGCCATCATGATCACCCCGCTGCCGGGAGCGACCCCCACCAAGCCGGGCACGGCCACCCTGCCCTTCCCGGGCATCGCCGTGGACGTCGTGGACAAGCAGGGCCAAACGGTACCCGCCAACTCCGGCGGCTACCTGGTGGTGAAGAAGCCCTGGCCCGCGATGATGCGCACCATCTACGGGGACCCCGAGCGCTTCAAGAAGACCTACTGGTCGGAGATCCCGGGGATGTACTTCGCGGGCGATGGCGCGCGCCGGGATGCGGACGGGTACTTCTGGATCATGGGCCGGGTGGACGACGTCATCAACGTCTCGGGCCACCGCCTGGGAACCATGGAGGTCGAGAGCGCCCTGGTCAGCCATCCGCTGGTCGCCGAGGCCGCGGTGGTCGGCCGTCCCGATGCCATCAAGGGCACGGGGGTCGCGGCCTTCGTGACCCTGCAGCAGGGCGTCGCCGCCACCGAGGCCCTGAAGCACGAGCTGAAGGAGCACGTGGCCAAGGAGATCGGGGCGATCGCCAAGCCTGACGACATCCGCTTCACCGATTCGCTGCCCAAGACCCGCTCGGGCAAGATCATGCGCCGCCTGCTGCGCGACGTCGCCGCCGGCCGCGAAGCAGTCGGGGACACCACCACCCTCGAGGACTACACGGTTCTCAGTCGTCTTCGTACCTCAGACGAGTAGCCGCGGGCGCTGCCGCCTGCGCACGAACGGCTGATTCCCGCCACCCCGGCCTCCCTCGCGGAGGCCGGGTTTTTGTTCTCGGATCGCTCATCTGCTGCAAAACAAACATTTAATCGCTTTTTAAGCTAGGCCGCCCCCCTTTCTGCCTATAAGGTATATAGGCGGCCATGTAGCCGCAATTGGGGGTTCCCGGCCATGGCCCGGCATCCTCGCGAGGGAGTGGCTCAGATGCGTAACGTTCGTTGGCAAGCTTCGGTCCTGGTGGCGGGTCTCTTTGCAGTGACCGCCTGCGCTCCGCTGCAGCTCGCGCCGATGCGCAACACGGGCGCGTTCGGAGACGCGGCGAGCCTCGAAGGCCTCGCCATGGGTCCCGCCTCCCTGGTCGCCAACAACTCCGCCGGCCTCGTCGCCAACAACTCTGCGGGTCTCGTCGCCAACAACTCCGCCGGCTTCCGGATCGCCTCCCTCGAGCAGGAGGTCCCCCTGCCCCGCGCGGTCATCTACCTGACCGACGCGCGCGATCGCTTCTTCGAGGGCTCCAATGGCAAGCCCATCAGCGCCACCACCGACGAGACGGGGCACTACGTCGTGCCGCGCGAGGTTCCCATCAACCAGCCGGTCATCGTGAACCTCGTGCTCAGCGAGAACCGCCGCGAGGTGGGCTTCACCGTGCCCAAGGCCGGCAAGAACGTCGTCAACGTCTCGCTGGCTTCCAACTACGTCACCGAGTTCCTGCGCCATAGCTCGGTGCTGGACGGCAAGACGATGGCCGCCTACCCGCTCGACAACCTCTTGGACCTCACGGACCGCACCAGACAGGCGCTGCTGTCGCAAGCACTCGCCACGCCGTCGCTGCGGATCGCCGACATCGCCGCGATGAACATGACCTACGCCAAGGTGATCGGCGCCAACACCCACGGACTCGGGGACGCCTGGGCTCAAATGCTCGGCCGACGCGTCATGGCGGTCTCGACCATCGCCGGAACCGGCGTGGCGGGAAGCTCCTCGGACGGGGTCGCGGCGATCGGCGCGGCACTCAACCTTCCCAAGGGCTTGACCTCCGACAAGGCCGGCAACGTCTACGTCGTGGAAGAAGGCGGTCACCACGTCCGACGGATCGCGCCCGACGGGACCATCACGACCGTGGCCGGCACCGGCCAGAAGGGCTATTCCGGCGAGGGCGGCCCCGCCACCCAGGCCTACCTGAACGCGCCGCGCGCCGTGGCCATCGATGCCAGCGGCAACCTGATCATCGCGGATACCCTCAACATGGCCATCCGGGTGGTTCCCAAGACCTCCGGAACCTACTACGGCGTCAGCATGCCGGTGGCCGGAAACATCTACACCATCGCCGGTCTGGCCGATCCCACGCTCGCCGCGGCCATCGGCGTCGGCAATTACCCCAACGGCCACAAGGACGGACCCGGCCGTCAGGCCGAGCTCGCCGGGCCGCGCGGCCTCGCCTTCGACTCGCTGGGCAACCTCTACTTCTCGGATTCCTACGGCTGGACCCCGGGGGCCAGCTGGCACTTCGTCCGCAAGATCGACGCGACCACGGGCGACGTCACGACCATCCTCGGCCAGGAGACCACCGACACGCAGGTCAGCGCCGGCTTCAGCCCGGACGGCACTCCCGCGTCGGAGGCCCGCCTGAACTACCCGCAGCAGATCGCCATCGACGCGCAGGACCGCCTCTACATCGCCGAGGTCGGCAGCGAGCCGCAGAACGATCCGACCTATGCGACCAACCGGGTTCGCATGCTCGACCTGGCGGCCCTGCGCAGCAACCTGGCTGCTCCCCTCATGACCCTGGTCGGCGGCGGCGCGACGGCGGGTGACGGCGCCCAGGCGACGGCCACCCAGATCAAGCAGCCCTACGGCGTCACCATCGGCAAGAACGGCGTGATCTTCTTCGCCGAGCGCGGCTCGGAGACGGTCCGGGCCGTCCTGCCCGACGGCACCGTCCGGACCCTCGCGGGCGGCGGCTCCCTCGCCACCGACGGCGACGGCCCCATGCTCGACCTCAGCCAGCCTCACGATCTTGTCGTCGACGGGAACGGCGACCTGGTCTTCGCGGATGCCCGCAGCCACAAGGTCCGGAAGGTGTCCACCCGGTTCGGCCTCTAAGCGGCATGACGTTTGCTTTTTCACCGCCTCGCCCTTATCATGCAGATGGACCGCCCGCCCCTCTAGGCGGGCGCATACTTGGGCGGAGTGACGCACGATGACGCAGACCCTGGCGAACCGGTATCAGGTCCTGGATACCCTCGGTGAAGGGGGCGGGGGCAAGGTCCTCCTGGTCGAGGATCCCATTCGTGGTCGCCGCCTGGCCATGAAGGTCCTGGCCGAGTCGCTTCGCGAGCCCGACGGCATCCTGCGCTTCAAGCAAGAGTTCCGGCTCATGGCGCAGCTGCGTCATCCCCGCCTGGTCGAGGTCTTCGACTACGGCACGTCCGAGGCCGGCATCCCCTTCTACACCATGGAGCTCATCGAGGGCGAAGACCTGCCCGCAGGCCCCCTTTCCTCGCTCGAGCTCAAGGCCCTCCTGATCCAGCTCGCCGAGGTGCTGGCCTTCATCCATTCCCGCGGCTACGTGCATGCCGACGTGGGGCCCGCCAACGTGCGACGCCTCGCGGACGGCTCCCTGAAGCTGATCGACTTCGGCCTCATGTCCCCGCTGGGACACTCCCTGGGCGCGCCGCGCGGAACCCCCGCCTACATGGCGCCCGAATCGGTAAGGGGAGCGCGCCTCGACGCGCGCTCCGACCTCTACTCGCTAGGCGCCCTGGCCTATCACCTCGCGACCGGACGCCCGGTATTCGAGGGGAATGACGCCCTGGCCGTCATGCGCGCGCAACTCGACCGCGAGCCGCTGCGCCCGACCGCCTTCAATCCGGACCTGGCGTCCGAGCTCGAACGCATCCTCTTGAAGCTGCTGGCCAAGGATCCGCTTGGCCGCTTCTCGTCGGCGTCCGACCTGCTGCGCGCCCTGGGGGCGCAGGTCGAGGACTCTGGACCACCGGCCTTGCTGGCCAGCCACTTCGTGGGCCGCCGTGCCGAACTCGACGCCTTCGGCACGGCCCTTGGCACGCTCGCGGAGCGCCGTGGAGGCCAGCTCTGGGTCGCGGGGCCTTCCGGCATCGGTAAGAGCCGCCTGCTCGAAGAATTCAGGCTGCGCGCCCAGCTCGAGGGCGCCCAGGTGCTGTCGGGGGTGGCGACGGAGCAAGGCGTTCCTTTTGGTCCCATGCTCGAGCCGTTGCGCGCGGCATTGGGCATGCTGAGCGCGGAGCGTCTGGAGCCCTCGCGCGCGGCTCTGGGCGCCATCCTTCCCGAGTGGCACCGCGAGGGAGACCTCTCGCTGGATCCCCAGAAGGAGAAGGCCCGCCTGCAAAACGCCGTGGTCGACGTCTTCAGCGCCTTGCTGGAAACGCGCTCCATCGTCCTGCTGCTCGACGACTGGCAATGGGCGGACGCCTCCAGCCGTGAGCTGCTCAAGGCCCTGTCCCGCCTGACGCCGGACTTCCCCCTGCTGGTGCTGGGAGCCGACCGTGCGCCCGCCGACGATTCCAACGCCTTCTTCCTGACGCCCTTCGAGGCCCCGCAGGTCGGAGAGATTGCTGGAGCCCTGCTCGGCGAGGTGACCCTGGACGAGCACTTCGTGGAGCAGCTCCGCGAGGCCACCTCCGGATTGCCGCTCGCCATCGAGGGCACCATCCGCCACCTGGCCGGCCATGGCGGCCTCCGCTACGAAGCGGGACGCTGGGCCATCCTGCCTGAAGCCACGGACCTCATCGGGCGCGCGCAAGACGGCCCCGGCCTCTTCGAGGAGCAACTCGCCGAGCTTTCAAGCGAGGCGCGCCGCGTCGCCGAGCTGGCGGCCGCCATGGGACGCCCCTTCCGCCTGGCAAAGCTGGTTCAGGTCCTGGAGGCGGAGGAGGCCGCGATCTTCGGGGCGATCGCCGAACTCGAACGCGGCGCGGTCCTGGCCCGCAAGGGCGATCGCCTCTGGTTCGTCAGCGGCCAGCAAGCCGAGGTCGTCACCCGCCTGACTCCGGAAGCCGACCGCCGCGCCCTGCACACCGCCCTCGCCGAGGCCCTCCTGCGCGAGGGCGTCGCCGAGGACGACCTATCAAACCTCAACGACCTCGCCCGCCACGCCCTCAGCGGCGCCCACCCCGAGGTCGGCGTGTCCCCCGCCCTCTCGGCCGCCCGCAAGAACCTCTCGCTCTTCGCCCTGGCCGAGGCGCGCCAGCTGCTCGAAGCCGTCCTGCCCCACCTGAGCGAGCGCGCCGATCGGCTCGCGGCCAAGCACATGCTCGGAGACGTCTCCCGCTACTCATCGGAGCTCGACGAGGCCGAACGCTTCTACCTGGAGGCCCTGGAGCTCTCGCCCGACCCGGTCACCGCCGGGGTGATTCGCACCAACTACGCCGTCTGCGCGCAGATCCGCTCCAACTACGCCGAGGCCCTCTCGCGCCTGGCCGAAGCCCGCGCCTCCCTGGAGGAAGCGCCCGCCGAGTGGCTGCGCTGCGTCACCTTCCAGGCTCGCAACCACTACTTCAAGGGCGAAACCGACCAAGCCATCGCGGTCTGCGAGGAGGCGTTGCCCCGGGCTCGCGCAGCAGCCCAGCCTCAGCGCCTCAGCGGAGTCCTTGGCTTTTTGGGCATGCTCTACGCGCTGGCCGCCGATCGTCCACATGAAGGCGTCGAGCTGCTTGTCGAGGCCCTGGAGGTCTCGGAGCCCCTGGGTGACAAGGTCGGGCTGAACGACACCCTGAATCTCTTGGGCAACGCGAAGCTGGCCTGCGGCGACATCCTCGGCGCCGAGGCGGCCTTCGCCCGCACCTTGACCCTGAGCCGCGAGACCGGCGCGCGCGGGGAGCTGGCGGCCGCTCACATCAACCTGGCCCTGGTCGCCCACGATCGCGGGCGGGCCGAGACCGCCTTCATGGAGGCCGAGCAGGCGCGTGCCGTCGCCGAGGCCATCGGGAACTCCGTCTACCGAGGCCTCGCCACCGTGGCCATGGCGGCGGCCAAGGCGGCTTCCACCGAGCTGGACGAGGCCCTCGATCTGCTCGACGAGGTGGAGGGTCAGCTCGAACGTGAACCCAATTCTTACCTCAAGACCATGTGGCGCGCCTTCGGAGCCGAGGTCCAGTTGCACTCCGGCGACCTCATCCAGGCCTCGCTTTGGGCCGAGATGGCGTTGGAGGATGGCAAGAAGACCGGCAACACCGAGTTCGACGAGCGCTCGGCCCTGGTCCTGGCAGAGGCCCTGCTGCGCCTCGGCGAGCTCGACTCCGCCCGCGCCGCCCTGAAGGGACGCTCGGGACCGCAGGCCCGCTTCCTGATGGCGGCGATCGCCCTCAAGGAAGGCCGGCTCAACGAGGCCGACCGCCTGGGAGCCGAAGCCCTCTTGGAGGCCACGGAACGTCATGCCGAGCGCATGCTGATCCGGTCGCGCCTGCTGCTCGGTGAGGTGGCCTTCTCGCGCGGTGACCTCTCGGGAGCGCGGATCCACTACGAGGAAGCCGGCGAGGTGGCCCGCGAGTGCGGGGCGATCCTGCTGGAAGGTCACGCGACCTTCGGGCTCGCCGCCTGCGCGGGCCGCAATCCCGAAGGCTACGCCATCCTCCAAAAGGTGCGCATGGCCATGGAGAAGCTGCTCGAGCCCCTGAGCGTCAAGGCTTCAGAGAACCTGCTCTCGCTGGAGGAGACCTGGCGAATTCACCAGGGAGACTTCGACGCGCTGCGCCACGCCGAGGAAACCAATCGCAAGGGCGTCTCCGAGCGCCGTTACCTGGAGTCCCTCCAGCGCGAGCGCGAGTTGCAGGCCGAGCTGGAGTCGCTGGGAGCTTCCAAGCGCCGATTGGAGATCCTCAACCGCTTCACCTCCGAGACCCAGGCCATCACCGATTACGAGCTCCTGCTGGAGCGCATGGTCGCCCTGATCGCGTCCTTGCTGGATGCCGACTCCGGCTTGTTGCTGCTTCCCGACGATCGCGACGAGCTGAAGATTCGCTCGACCTACAACCTGGAACCCTCCAAGGCGCTGGCCTTCAGTCGTTCGATCGCTGAGTCGAGCTTCCGCTCGGGCACGACCACGTTCATCGCCGATGCGCTGGGAGGCTCGGACTTCTCGACCCAGCGCAGCGTCATGGACCTCCAGATCCGCGCGGCCCTCTCGGTGCCCCTGCGCCTGCGCGACCAGGTGCTGGGCGTGATCTACGTGGATCGCCAGACGGTGCACCACGGCTTCACCGAAGAGGACAAGAAGCTGGTCGAGGCGATCGCCCTGCAAGCCGCCCAGAGCCTCGACAACGCCCGGCTGCTGGCCGAGACCCGCACCAAGGCGCGCCAGATGGAGATGCTCAACCAGCTCGCGCGCTCGGTATCGACCTCGCTGGTCCTGTCGGAGGTGCTTTCCAAGATCGGTCGGGCGGCGCTGGAGCTGACCGGGGCGGACCGCGCCATGATCCTGATGCGTGGCGAGAAGGACCTCACCTGCAAGGTGGCCTACGATCGCTCGGGAGCGCTGGATGCCGAGACCGTCTCCTTCTCGCAGACGGTTGGCCACCAGGTGCTTGCGACCGGAGAGCCCTTCTGCGACCTGGATACCCAGGCCAACGCGGAGCTTCAAGCCCAGCGCAGCATCATGGCGCTGGATCTACGGACGATCCTCTGCGTGCCGCTGCTGACCCGCGACCAGTCGATCGGGGTCCTTTACGTGGATTCCAAGGAGGTCATGGGGGCGTTCGGGACGCAGGAGCTGGACCTGCTGACGGCGATCGCCAGCCAGGCGTCGATTGCCATCACCAACGCGCAGCTCTACGAGCGTGCGACAGTGGACGGTCTCACGCGCCTCTACGTGCGCTCATTCTTCGAGCAGCGGCTCACCCAGGAGGTGATCCGGGCCCAGCGCTACGACGAGCAGGTCTCGGTCCTGATGTTGGACGTCGACCACTTCAAGAAGTTCAACGATACCTACGGCCACGCCGTGGGCGACCTGGTCCTCAAGCTGGTTGCCGACGTCATCCGCAAGACGATTCGCCAGGAGATCGACATTCCCGCCCGCTTCGGCGGCGAGGAGATGCTGGTCCTGATGCCCGACACCGGGGTCGAGGGCGCCATGGTGCTGGCCGAGCGCGTCCGCGCGGCCATCGAGTCGGCGGGGCTTCCGCACAGCGACGGCACGATCCTCCAGGTAAAGGTCAGCATCGGGGTCTCCACCGCTCCTCAGCATGGCAAGACGACGTCCGACCTCATCGAGGCGGCTGACGCCGCGCTCTACCATTCCAAGCGCAACGGTCGTAACCATGTCACGCTCTTCCAGCTCGGCATGTCGGCGGACGCCAAGGCCAAGTAACCTTTCCCAGTCCCTGAGAGCCGCCCCTCGCACGTTCGAGGTGCAAGCTGGCTGCTTGGGTATGTACTCCTGGGATGCGTGCGTAGAGGAGGCCTGGGATGGCGGAAATCGGAAACTCGACCTCGATCTGGAGTACGTCGCGCACGATGCCGCTCGCGGGCGCCCCGGCGACCGGACCCTTGGCCGCTCCTGCTTGGGATGCCGCTCCGGCGCTTACCGGGGATTCGTACCAGGGCGCGGGACTGGCGGCCCCGGCGGCCGGCTCCCCTTACTCGGACGTGGTGGCCCGGGCCATGGCGGCCCAGACGCAAGCCCCCCAGACGCAAGCCTCCGAAGCTCCTCCTTCGCCGCAGAATTCCGGGTTGTGGACCGATCCCGTATCGACTCCGATTTGGGAGCAGCCGGGCTATACCGAGCCGACCGAGGTCGCTCCGGAGCCGCCGCCGGCCACGCCTCCGGTCGAGCCCGAACCCACGCCCGACCCGGCGCCTCCGGCCCCCGAGCCCGAGGCTCCGACCTATACCGAGCAGTGGTCGGACACGATTGGCGGCGGCACGTTCAAGTCGTGGGGAGATCCGCACGAGGTCACGGGGGACGGCCTCAAGTTCGACAACTACAAGACGGGCACGTTCCTGGCTTTCCGGAGCACGGAGGGGGACCTCGAGCTGCAGAAGCGCCAGGAGCGTCTCAATGACAAGCAGACCGGCATCTACAACGTGGCGGCGGGCCTGAAGGTGGGTGCCAACCAGATCACCTACGAGGCGGGAACCAACGTGCTGACGATCGACGGCCAGCGCCGCGCCATCAAGCCTGGTGACTCCTTCACCCTGCCGGACGGCACCCGCCTCAGCATCGGCTACAACCTGGGCAAGACGGGCGAGAAGGATGAGAGCAAGCCCTCCATCACGGTGACCTCTCCGAAGGGAGACCGGATCACGCTGCTGGATCAGGGCGATTTCATGGACTTCGAGGGCGAGATCTCGAGCCGCCGCGCCAGCGGGTCGGTCTTCGGGTCGCTGGGGACGTTCGATGCCGATGCCAGCCAGCATAACGACATGCGGATGCCCGATGGACAGGTGACCAAGGACGTGGACGTCTTCCTGGAGGCCTGGCGTTTGCGCCAGGGCGCGCTGGTCTAGTTGGAAAAAATCCAGGCGCAGGCCGCGGGCTAGGCCTGGCGGCGGGCGAGAAGGGCGGATAGCTCGCGGGAACGGACGAAGGCGTCCTGCTGGTAGGCGGAACGCTCCTGCTCGCGGGCTTTCTTCTGGGTCGAGAGCTGCTCGTCCAAGGCGACGACCGTCCCCAGCACGCGCGTTCCCGAGAAGAAGACGGGAATTCCGGCGGCCTTTCGGTTGAGGTTGGTCGATTCGATCATGGTCACCTCGCTTGCCTTGCACTAGGATTATCGAGAGGTGTTAAGAAGCCTTTCGTCAGTTTGCGTAAGCTTAAACCAAGGTTTACGGCTTCACAGGGAGGGTGGGATGCGTGGGCTTGTTGCCATCGGGATCGCCGTCGGGCTTGCGCTCGGGAGCCTGGCTCCGGGGCTGGTGGCGGGGGCTGTGCCGGTTGATCGCCTCGACGCGCGCTACCGCGACTTGATGCTCGACGGGGCCTTCGATGCGGGGGATGCGGAGCGCTTGCAGGTCCTGGCCCTGTCGGACGATCTCTTGATCAGCCGGCAGGAGGCGGAGTTCCTCGCGGAGCGTCAGCGGCGCCATGCCCTCGACGAAACCGAAAGCCTCGCGGCGGACGGAGCGGAGGGGCTGGCCGTGAAGCGGGCTCGGATCTTGATGCTGCAGGCTCTGCGCGCGGGCGTGGCGGGGTCCGAGTACCGGCGGGCGATGGGCCAGCTGGTGCAGCTGGCCATGGACCCGGAGCTGACGCGCGCGGAGCGCTTCCGCATGCTGGAGCTGGTGGATCGCTACCGGCGGGTGGATCCGGCGGTCTCGACGCGCGACGCCCTGGAGGCGATCGCCCTCTTGCTGACCAACCCGACCGAGGCGCGAGTGGACCGCGAGCACCGGCGCCAGCTGGAACGCCTGGAAAAGCAGTTCCAGGTGCCGGTCATCCTCGACGCGGCGAGCCGATCGGTGCGCTGAACCGCCAGGAGGCGCATGACCAGTGCGCCCGGATGTGCTAGCGACAGCTCCCTCGTGAGCAGGTGATACAATGGCGAGTCTCCGTAGCGCTGGTCATGGGAGGGCTCATGAAGCACGTCGCCGTTCTCGCCTGCCTGCTGTCTTTTTGCCTGGTCACGGCCTGTACCCCGGTTGCCAATGCCCCCGTCGCACCTGAACCCACGCCGGCGCCGACCTCCACGCCGCCGGCCGACACGCAGAGCAATCCTTTCCCCCGCCTGGCGAATCCGCAGCCGGGAGAGACCTTGGAGGTCGCCGAGTACTTCGACGATCCGCACAACGGGGTCAAGGTGCAGCAGCTGACCGTCACGGGCGGCACCGACAGCGAGGGGGGCAGCACGCTCGACTACCAGGTCCAGGCCAAGGTGGATCTGGGCGACAAGGGCGTGCATGACGTCGAAATCGCCGAGGAGCACGCCCCGGCCGACTCCGGCCTGCCCGACGTCTTCACCGTGACGGACCGGACCGCTACGCGCTCTTTCGTCTTCCGGGTCAGTCCGGACGCCTCCAAGCTCATCATCGGGGAGGGCGAAGGCGCCCTCGAGGTGACGCTCGCCGGCGACGAGACCTTCTCGTTGAACGGCGGGGCTCCCCTGGGCGTGGATGCCGTCGCGTCACAGGCCCTGGAGGGGACTCTCAAGGACCAGCTGACTCCGCATGCCCTCGCGCTCCTGTATTCCCGGTTGCTGCGCACTCCGGTCGACGGCGCGCAAGGCTACCGCACCCAGTCCGGGGCGACTCCCGTGCTGATGAACTATCCGTACCTGCTCATGCTGCTCTACATGATCCTGCTGATGTGGATGCCGACGTACCTGCCGATCGGCATGCTCGGCTGAGCGGCCGGCAAGTGAAAATCCCCCTGAGCGCGCGGCCAGGGGGATTTTCGGATTTCGGGTGAATCAGGCTTCGCCGAGGCGGGTGCTGTGCTGGCGGGCACGACTGGCGACGTCCGAGACGCTCGAGGGCCGGTCGTAAGCGACTTCCGGCGGCGCGACGCCGTCGGGAGGCGGGGGCGGTTCGTCGGACATGCGCATCCAGCTCATCTCGTAGCCGCGGCCCTGGTAGCTGACCAGCTCGGGGTCGAGATCGTCCATCAGGACCAGGTGGAAGTTCGATTCGTCCACGAACTTCTTGAGCACCACCAGCTGGGGCAAGCCCTCGGAGGCGGCCATCTCGCGGCCGGCTTCGAGGAACTCGGTGATCAGGCCCTCGGCTTCGGCCAGCTGATCCGGGAACTTGAGATGAAGATCGAACAGCGGCATGGGGCCTCCTCCGAAAACGGGATATCAAGTCCCATATACCCTCCAAATCACCGCTATCACCGGGGGCGCCGGACTGCCCGGCGACGGCGAGCGTTCCTTTGACAAAAGGCCGCGGTTCCCGGTATCCTGAAGTGGGCCTTTATAGGCTTCTGGAGCCGTTTGAGGGGAGATTTTTTCCCCTTCGAGAATAAGGATCCCGCGCTCCGCACGGGCCGGGAATGAGAGCCATGAGCCAACCCCCGCAAGACTCCCGGCGCAAGCCGGAGTGGTTGAAGATCCGGCCGCCGTCCGGGGAGACCTATCTCTCCATCAAGGAGCGCGTCACCGAACTCAAGCTTCACACCGTTTGTCAGGAAGCCTCCTGCCCGAACATCGGGGAGTGCTGGGGAGGCGGCACCGCCACCCTGATGCTCATGGGCGACACCTGCACCCGGGGGTGTCGCTTCTGCCACATCAAGACCGCCAAGAACCCCAACCCGCTCGACCCGCACGAGCCCGAGAACGTCGCCGGCACGGTCGAGACGATGAACCTCGAGTACGTGGTGCTCACCTCGGTGGACCGCGACGACCTCGAGGACGGCGGCTCCAATCACTTCGGCGATACCATCCGCGCGATCAAGCGCCGTACGCCCAAGGTGATCGTCGAGGTCCTGATCCCCGATTTCCAGGGCAACGTCGACCAGCTGCGCAACGTGGTTGATGCCGGCGCCGAGGTGGTGGCTCACAACATCGAGACCGTCGAGAGCCTGACGCCCAAGGTCCGCGATCGCCGCGCCACCTACCGCCAGTCGTTGAAGGTCCTCGCCGACATCAAGGCCATGAGCCCCAAGACGTACACCAAGACGTCGATCATGCTCGGCCTGGGCGAGACCCGCGAGGAGGTCATGCAGGCTCTCAAGGACCTGCGCGCGGTCAACTGCGACATCGTCACCTTCGGGCAGTACCTCCAGCCCACGCAGCGCCACCTCAAGGTGGTCGAGTTCGTTCCCCCCTCCGTCTTCGAAGAGTACAAGCTGCTCGCCGAGGCCGAGGGCTTCCTGTACGTCGCGAGCGGCCCGCTGGTTCGCTCGTCGTACCGCGCCGGCGAGTTCTTCATCAAGGGCGTCCTGGAGAAGCAGGGCCGCCTGAACGCCAGCGAACCAACCAGCAATGACGAACCCACTACGGAAGGAGATCCTAGTGAGCTTAGTAGATGTTAAGATCGGAAAGGTCGGGCCAATGACGGACGCACCTTACTCCGTGCTCAATGATGACGGCAGCGCCAACGTGGACCGGATGCCCAACATCCCCCGCGAGGATCTGCTCAAGCTCTACCGCGCCATGGTCAAGACCCGCGCGTTCGATCAGCGCATGATCACCCTGCAGCGCCAGGGCCGCCTCGGCTTCTACCTCGGCTCGACCGGCGAGGAAGCCGCGACCGTGGGCTCCTCCTATGCCCTGCGCGACTCCGACTGGATGCTCCCTTGCTACCGCGAGCAGGGCGCCTACATCTGGCGGGGCATCACCCTGCTAGAGATGGCGAACCAGTGCTACGGCAACGGCCTGGACTACACCAAGGGCCGCCAGATGCCGGTTCACTACTCCTTCCGCCACAAGAACATCGTCTCGATCTCGAGCCCCCTGGCCACGCAGATCCCCCAGGCCGTCGGCGCCGCCTACGCCGCCAAGCTCCGCAAGGAAGACACCGTCTTCATCACCTACTTCGGTGAGGGCGCGACCTCCGAGGGTGACTTCCACGTCGCCCTGAACTTCGCGGGCGTCTGGAAGACCCCGGTCATCTTCTTCTGCCGCAACAACGGCTGGGCCATCTCCACCCCGCGCGAGCTTCAGACCGCCTCCGAGACCTTCGCCCAGAAGGCCAACGCGTACGGCCTGGAGGGCGTACTCGTCGACGGCAACGACATCTTCGCCGTCATCGAGGTCACCCGCCGCGCCGCCGAGAAGGCCCGCAACGGCGGTGGCGCGACCCTGATCGAGGCCGTCACCTACCGCATCGGCGCGCACTCCACCTCCGACGATCCCTCGGGCTACCGCGACGAGGCCGACGTCCGGGAGTGGGAGAAGAAGGATCCCATCGAGCGCTTCCGCCGCTACCTCTCGAAGGCCGGTCTCTGGACCCAGTCGTTCGAGGACAAGCTGCAAGAAGAGCTCAAGGCCGAGATCCTGGCCGCCGTAGAGGCCGCCGAGAACACCCCGGCTCCGGCTCCTGAGACCATCTTCGAGGACGTCTTCTCCGAGAACCCCTGGCACCTCGAGGAACAGCGCGAAGAGCTGCTGACCCACCTCGAAGGCCTCAAGAAGGAGAAGCACTAATGCCCACGATGAATATCATCCAGGCGGTCAACGACGCCCTGCAGATCCAGATGCGCCAGGACGACCGGGTGGTCGTCCTCGGTGAGGACGTGGGCAAGTTCGGTGGCGTCTTCCGCGCCACCTCCGGCCTGCAGAAGGAGTTCGGGGCGGAGCGGGTCATCGACACCCCCCTCGCCGAGACCGGCATCATCGCCACGGCGATCGGCATGGCCGTCAACGGCCTGCGCCCCGTGGCCGAGATCCAGTTCGCCGACTACATGTATCCGGCGTTCGATCAGATCGTCAACGAGATGGCGAAGTTCCGTTACCGCTCGGGCGGTCAGTACACCTGCCCGGTGGTCGTCCGCACCCCTTACGGCGGCGGCATCAAGGGTGGCCACTACCACTCGCAGTCGAACGAAGCCTACTGGGCCCATACCTCGGGCCTGAAGGTCGTCATCCCCGCCACCCCCGAGGATGCCAAGGGCTTGCTGCTGGCCTCCATGCGCCAGGATGACCCCGTCATCTTCATGGAGCCCAAGCGGATGTACCGCGCCGGCAAGGGCGAAGTCCCCGCCGGGGATTACACCATCGAGCTCGGCAAGGCCAAGATCGTCCGCCCCGGCTCGCAGGTCACCGTCATCGCCTACGGCTCGATGACCTACACCGCCCTCGAAGCCGCGAAGAAGGCCGAGGCCATGGGCATGGATCCCGAGGTCATCGACCTGCGCTCGATCGTGCCGCTCGATATCGAGACCATCATCAAGTCCGTCGAGAAGACCGGCCGCGTCGTGATCGTCCAGGAGGCCCCCAAGACCGGTGGCTTCGCCGCCGAGATCATGGCCCTCATCAACGAGCGCGCGCTCATGTCCCTCGAAGCTCCCATGGTCCGGGTCACCGGCTGGGACACCCCGTTCCCCTACACGCTCGATCTCGAGTACCTGCCCAGCGCGGAGCGGGTCGTCGAGGCGATGCAGAAGGTCATCAACTTCTAG
>JAKFCW010000048.1:0-3803 GCA_036676455.1 Candidatus Sericytochromatia bacterium | reverse complement strand
CATCGAGGGCAGCCTGGAGCCCGAGCTGATGTTCGAGCTGGCCCGCCGCAACGGGATCGACCTGCCGTTCAAGACGGTGGAGGCGGTGCGGGCGGCCTATGCGTTCTCCAACCTGCAGGACTTCCTGGACATCTATTACCAGGGCGCCGGCGTGCTGATCGCCCGCCAGGACTTCCACGACCTGGCCATGGCCTATTTCCGACGCGTCGCGGCCGACGGCTGCAAGCACGTGGAGCTGTTCTTCGATCCGCAGACCCACACCGACCGCGGCGTGGCGTTCGCGACGGTGATGGATGGGCTGCTCTCGGGGATGGCCGAGGCGGAGCGGACCTTCGGGATCACCTCCAGCCTGATCCTCTGCTTCCTGCGCCACCTGGATGAGGCGGCCGCCTTCGCAACGCTGAAGGACGCCGAGCCCTACCTGGACCGGATCGTGGGCGTCGGGCTCGACAGCTCCGAGGTCGGCCACCCGCCGTCGAAGTTCGCCCAGGTGTTCGCCGCCGCCAAGGCCAAGGGCCTGAAGGTGGTCGCCCACGCCGGCGAGGAAGGGCCGCCGGAATATGTGTGGGAGGCGCTGGACCTGCTGCACGTGGACCGCATCGACCACGGCAACCGGGCGCTGGAGGACGAGGCGCTGGTGAAGCGGCTGGCAGCCGAGGGGATGACCCTGACCGTCTGCCCGCTGTCGAACCTGAAGCTCTGCGTGGTGGACGACCTGAAGGCCCACCCGCTGAAGCGGATGCTGGGGCTGGGGCTGAAGGCGACCCTGAACTCGGACGACCCGGCCTATTTCGGGGGGTACCTGGGGGAGAACTGGACGCAGACGGCGCGGGCGCTGGGGCTGAGCCGGGAGGAGCTGGTGACCCTGGCCAAGAACAGCTTCACGGGGTCGTTTTTGCCGCGCGAGGCGGTGGCGGCGCGGCTGGCGGAGATCGACGCGTATGTGGCGGGGGTGGGCTAGGCGTTCGGGCACGCCTTTGCGCCCCCCTGCTCGTCATGGCCGGCCTTGAGCCGGCCATCCAATGGGCGGTTCCAGGTGGGACGCGAACCTGGCGGGCGCACTGGAATGGATGGCCGGGTCAAGCCCGGCCATGACGAGCTGAGAGGGTGGTGGGCTACGGTCGAACGCCCGCCGCGAAACCTTAGCCGCACGCCCTCCGAATTGGTGATGTTCTTCTTTTGTTCTTGACTTGAAGCCAAGCTTGTGAGAGGATCGGAGTGTCGGGTGCTCGCGAGCCGCCGACTCCGAAATCACCACACAGAACAAGAGGTGCTCGATGGCGCAGACGCCTGGGGGAAAGCCGCGTTCGGGTCCGGCGACGCAAGCACGACCGACAGCGCAGGGCGCGCCGCCGATGCGATCGCCTTCGCCGCCTCTCACCGGCTACGCCTCGCCCTTCAAGCGCACCTTTGATTTCGAAAATCAGGGAGCCAGCCTCAATCCGACTGTGAGGATCGGCGACCAGACCTATCGGCAGGTCGACAATGGCCGCGCGAACGTCCTCGTCCCCGTCAGCGATCCCCTGCGCCCGCCAGAGCTGATCGCCCAGCAACGGCAGGCTGTGGTGAACAGCCTGTTCATGGCTGGGAACCCGATCGCGGGCGGCGCCTATGGCATCGCCGCAGCGCTGGGCGCATCCCCGCAAGCGCGCGACCGAGCGATGATGGCGGGCGCGGTGGCTGATGCCGGCCTATCGGTCGCCACCCCGCACGGCGCGGGTGTTCGTCGCCCGACGCCCGGGAGACAGGGACAAGTCGCTACGCCAGGATGGCAACGGCCCAGCATCCGTCCAAGTCAACTCAATGCGGACAAGCAGGCAGGACGGGTCGAGGCAACGGCCATCGCTCCGATGCTGGGAACAGGCACGAAAGCCAAGCAGAGAATCCGACCGCCCGGGTTCGAGGGAGAGGCTGCCGGCCATGCTAGAGGGCATCTCTTTCCAAGGGAGTTGGGCGGCTCAGGTAGAGACCCACGCAATCTCGTGACCCTCAGCCAACGGCCGACGAACGACCCTCACATGTCCAGGTTCGATGAGGTGGTCGCTCAGAAGGTGCGGTCGGGTGAGGTTATCGAATACTCAAGCACGCCGCTCTACGCTTCGGGGGTGAAGCCCCCAGGGGCGATCCTCATGACCGCTACCGGATCCAACGGCACGCGCATGGCGAAGCTCGTCCAGAATCCTGCGGGGCGGCCAAGGTGACCATCGAACGACTCACGCAGGTCGTCCCACCGCCGGCACAACCGTTCGCGCCTTTCATCGGCCCGTGGGAGTCGGTGGAGGCGTATCTCGGGACCAAGCTGCCGCCGGACTACAAGGCCTTCGCGCGGCTGTATGGCCGCGGGCGTTTCAGGGGGCTTCTTCACGTGAATCTGCCGGGCGACCGCGACCGGCGCGGGAGTCTGGAGGGCGAGCTCCAGATGTCGCGTGAGATGATCAACTACGGCATGCCCATCCCCTATCCGGCATGGCCCGACCCGGGCGGATTGCTGAACATCGGACTGACGGACTTCAACGATCGCCTTTTCTGGCTGCCGCGAGGCGACCCCTCCGACTGGACCATCGTCGTCTGGGATCGGGCTCTCCAGAAGCTGGAGAGCTTCGACTGCAGCCTCACGGATTTCCTCGCGGGTCTGGCGGCCGGCACGATCGTCCCGGAAGGATTTTCCGGCAGGACGCTCCCTCCCAATCCGGTGTTCGAGCCGTCTCAAGGCCCCCCAGGGCTGGCCTGGCCCAAGAGCCCGAGCGCCCAGACAAGGAGGGGGATCGAAGCGCTCGAACAGGTCGTTCCGCCGCCGCCTAAACCATATCGGCCGTTCGGCGGCCCGTGGAAACGCGTGGAGGCATACCTCGGGACGGAGTTGCCGCAAGACTACAAGGACTTTGCGAGGCTCTATGGGTACGGCCTCTTCCTAGGCGTTATGATCATCCATGTTCCGTCCACTGATGATCCTCACAAGACGCTTGAAGCCGACGTGCGTGACGTAAGCCACGCATTCAATTCACATGCAGACAAACCCTACGCGATGTGGCCGCGCCTTGGCGGGCTCATCAACTTCGGCGTGACGGAGAATGGCGACTACCTGTTCTGGCTCCCTCAGGGACCACCCGACCAGTGGAAGGTCGTCTTCTGGGATCGCGGCCTGAGCGAAGACGAGTGCTTCGAGGAGTTCGATTGCGGCATGGCGGAGTTTCTCGCCGGGCTTGCCGATGGAAGCATCCTTCCGAAGGGTCATGAGAGAGAAGACCTGGAGCCCATCGGCCCGATTTTCCAGCCGTACTCCGACGAGCCAATGACCTAACGGCGAGCACGCCCCTCACTCCCATAGCCGCTCATACGCAAACATCACGAACGTCTCCGCCTCCGCCCCGCGCTTGGCGTAGAGCGCGCGGGCCGCCTCGTTGTCGGGCTCCGTGCCCACCCACGCCTCCTCGCAGCCCAGTTCGATCCCCCAGGCGACCAGTTCGTCCAGGAGCTTCGTGGCCAGGCGTTCGCGCTTGCGGGCGGGGGTGACGCCGAGATTGTCGATGTAGAGTTCGGTGGGGAGGTCGGGGTGGCGGTGGACCATGCCGCGGGCCTGGCCGACGACTTCTCCGGCGGTTACGGCGAGCACCATGAGGTGGCCGGGCTGGGCCAGGTAGGCGGCGAGGCGGGCGGGGTCGATGGGCTCGTCGAAGACGTCGGGGGCGACGTCGGTGAACTCGAGTTCGTCGCCGGGGTGCATGCGTTTGAGTTCGATGGTCATCGGCTGGACTCCTTGCTGGGAGGCGTCACCGATTGGGAATCGGATCAGACGTGCCGTT
>JAKFCW010000047.1:0-111657 GCA_036676455.1 Candidatus Sericytochromatia bacterium | reverse complement strand
GGAACTCTACCAACTGAGTTACTCCCGCGCAAAAGAACCTGGTCGGGACGACAGGATTCGAACCTGCGACCCCCTGCTCCCAAAGCAGGCGCGCTACCAAACTGCGCTACGTCCCGATGCGACCTTTACACTACTACGTCTTCCCCTGGCCTGTCAACGCTCTCGGCCCAAGCGCCGCCGTCCCCCGGCCGGCGCGGCCGCTTCCATGCCCGATTTCGGCTATTGATCAAACTTTCCGATTCCTTAGGGAGGGCTTAAGAAAGATCCGGGCCTTTCCCTCCTAAAACCTGATTAACAGGGTTCGATTCACGCAATGGAGGTCCTTATGCAGTCCATCGCCGCGTCCAGCTACCGGCCCGCGCCTCGCGTCCTCTCGGTCGCCACGCCCAATGCCGCCCCAGCCCCCGCGGCGTCGGCACCCGCTGCGGCCGCCGTCACCGGCCCGGTGGTCGACATGGTCCCCAACCAGGACCACCTCGCCCGCCTCGGCAAGATCGGATTGACCTCGCCAGGTCGCCTCTCCTTCTGGACGGCCGGATCCTTCCGCCGCTTCCTCGTCAGCGCCCTCACCGGCGTCTCCCAGCAGGATCTGACCCGCTACGGCCAGCGCGCCGACCTGATGCGCATCCCCGAGATGAAGCCCAAGACGGCTTACGTCCTCTCCAACATGGGCATCAACGGTCCGGCCGACCTCGCCCAGTACCGCGGCGACGACCTCGCCGCCAAGGTGCAGCGCGGCATCCTCTACGCCACCGTGCTCGCCAAGTCCGTCGAACTTTCCGCCAACGAGGGACGGGTCTACGAGGCCCCCAGCCACACCCAGTTCGAGGCCCTCGTCGCAGCATCCGTCGGACTCGGCAACCGCATCCAGCCGTGACCCCTCCTCGTCGCAACTTCGTCGAAGGACCCGACGCCACCCTCGCCTTGCCTCGCATCCCGATCGCGGTCCCGCACCCGTGATCGTCACGCTCGACGGCGAGAATTACGCCTTCCACCCGGGAGCCCAGGTTCGCCACCTGATCGATCGCCTTCCCGGGGACTGGCAGGTCCGCATCCGAAACGGATTGGCCGTCATCACGGATGAGGACGGCAACGAACTGGGCGAGGGCGGGGCGCTGAGCCCCGGCGCGCAGTACCACCTGAAGTCCTGGACCTGAAAAAAACCGAGAGGCCCGCAACGACGCGTTGCGGGCCTCTCGGTTTACGTGGGGTCTAGCCCTGGCCGTCGCCGGCCGCGAGCGGATGGACGACCGGTGCGGCGAGCTTGAGCGGGGCGTAGTTGGTGACCACCACCTCGTGGACCCCCTTGCGCTTCGACGCGTCCCGGTTGATGGCGCGCGGCGCCCAGACCTGCTGGATGTGGAAGCCCTCGTAGAGGTCGCGGATGAAGGGCGTGTCCGAGTTGCTCAGCATCAGCTTGACGCCCTTGGCGTCCAGGCGGCGGAAGACAGCCGCGAGGCGGATCTGGTCTTCGGGGCCGAAGTCGTCGGCCGCGTACGACGTGAAGCTCGCCGTCGGGCTCAGCGGATGGTACGGGGGATCGAAGTAGACGAAGTCGCCGCTCTTGGCTTCTGCGAGCACCGCGTCGAAGCCCTGGTGCGTGACGCTCACGTTCTGGAGGGCGGCGTGGGCGGCGCGCAGGCCGGCCTCGTCCAGGATCCGCGGGTTCTTGTAGTCCCCGAACGGCACGTTGAACTGGCCGCGGCGGTTCACGCGGTAGAGCCCGTTGAAGCAGGTCTTGTTCAGGTAGATGATCCGCGCGGCGCGCTCCACCGGCGAAAGCGTCTCGGGGTCCTGGGCGCGCAGGGCGTAGTAGAAGTCCTTGTCATGCTGGTAATCGCTCAGCGTCGCGATCAGTGCGTCGACATGGTCGCGGATGACCTGGTAGGCATTGACCAGCTCGAAGTTGACGTCGGAGAGATGCGCCTCTTCGGGGTTCAGGTGAAAGAAGACGGCGCCGGCCCCCACGAACGGCTCGAAGTAACGCCCGTAGCGTTGCGGGAAGAGCGGCTGGAACTGAGCCAGCAGGCGGCCTTTTCCCCCGGCCCACTTCAGGAACGGGCTAGCCTTCCCCTGGTTTGACGCTTGCAACGATCGAAGCATGTGCCTTCTCCTAAACTCTCGAGCCGTCTTCGGCGCGCCGCACGCCGGCGCGCTTTCTTCCCCTATCATCTCCAACCTGACATGGAGGACGCAGTGCGTCCGATCACATGCAAGCAAGTGATCGCATGATCACATGGATCATCCGATCGTTACTTCTATGTTTACAACGGATCGATCCAAACAAGCAAGTGATTTCGGGTCCGCGGCGGCGCCGAACTCCCCCGGCCGCGAGGCCTGTGATGGCGCGGCTAGGCGCTTTTAGCGTCGACCTGGGGTTTACAAAAGTTGCGTTTACCGCCCTCTGCGCCTTGGTACATAACCCCCGTAACGAGGTCGTCATAGGGGGATTCCAGTTGAACATCACGCCCGAGGTTCACGAACGTTTCGTCCAGGAATTCGGCATCAACATGCTGAATACGCTGACTAGCAAGGAGAACCGCGAGACCGCGCACAAGCGCCGGATCTTCGTCTTCGACGAGCGTGGCGGCGTCTTCGGGGGCCATGATGATCGGCTGGAGGAGTTCCAGAACCTCACCACGGGAGTCTTCCACTCCTCGCGGCGCCGCGTGGTCGGAGTCCGCTACCGCTGCAAGCCCAATGACCTGGTGCTGCCGGAGATCGGGGCGTTCCACACGCATCCGGCGCTGTTCTCGACCTCGGTCAAGCAGGTCCGGGCCCGCATGGAGCGCATGCTCTGGCTCAGCGACATGGACGTGAAGGCCTTCCTCAAGCAGAACGAGCTCTACGGTTACGAGTGGCACTTCATCGGCACCATCGACATCGGCTGTTTCCACATCGACGACGTCCGCAAGGGCATCCGCGAGCCCCGCGAGGTCCTGCACTACCCGGACGTGGAGAGCGTGATCGCGCGCCTGGCGCCGCAGATCAAGTTCTACGATCAGATCCTCGCCAATGCCCGCCAGGGCGCAGGCACGCCCAGCGCCGAGATGATGGTCCAGCTGGTCCGCACCCTCACCCAGCGCAGCGACGACCTCGAGAAGATCCTGCGCGAGCATGACAAGCCGGATCTCGCGCAGCTGGCCGACAAGGTCGCGAGCCAGTGCCAGCTCCTGGGCTACTCCCAGCGGCAGATCAGCGGCCTTATCAAGAAGATGCTCCCTGCTTCCGACGAGCCGGTGGTCGACTTCCAGCAGCAGATCAAGAAAGCCTACGATCGCCTCTCGGTGCTCAGTTCCTAACGCCGCGCCGCCGCGACGCCGTGTCGCGCCTCAACGCCCCCGCCGTGCCCCGTGAAGGGGCACGGCGGGGGCGTTGAGGCCTCCCGGGAGTCGGAGCGAGGCTGACAACATGCGCGTAAAACCTCCGAGATTTTCCGTTCACTTGCTTGGACTAAGCTAAGAGGGCGCTCGTGACCCTGCACCGCGAGCGCGGTGAAAGAGGGAGATCGCCATGCGCCAGCGCTTCAGGCCCTTATGGCCGGTACTCGTGACACTCGCCCTGATCGGTTGTCAACACTCGGGCGGCCCCGGGGTGACGCCCGTGGGCACGTCCCCGGATGGGGGGACGACGCCACCGCCTTCGGGAACGGTCCCGGTCGACCGCGACGTGCAATCGCCCACGCCGGCTCCGACGCCTGCGACGGCACATGCCTTCCGGATCGAGCCCTTCTTCGGGAACGGCGATGCCGGCTCCAGCGGGGATGGTGGACTTGCCGTCGACGCCCGCATCTACAAGCCGTCCAGCATCGCCCCCGGTCCGGACGGACGGGTCTACGTCTCCGACTTCGGGCTCTTCATGGTTCGCTCGGTGGATCTCGCGTCGGGGATCGCCTTCCATGTCTACGGCACCAACGAGCCCAAGGATGCCAGTGAGAGCATCAAGGCCGTCGAGGCTCCCGTCGCCCAGCCGGAAGGCCTCGCCTTCGACTCGAAGGGGCGCCTCTACGTCGCCCAGTACGGCTTTCCTGGCGGCATCCCCGGCAAGATCCGCATGGTCGACGCGCTGGGTAACACCTACACCTTTGCCGGCGGCGGCACCGAGCCGGTGATCGATGGGGCCTACGCGCTCGACGTGGACCTCAGCAACCCGACCGGCATCGTCTTCGACGCGCAGGACAACCTCTACGTGGCGGAGTACGGCGCGCACCGGATCATCAAGATCGATCCGGACCGCCGGATCACCGTCATCGCCGGCACCGGCGTGCCCGGGACCGCCGGGGACGGCGGACCCGCCGCCGAGGCCCAGCTCAACGGGCCGCATCGGATGGCGCTCGATCCCCAGGGGCGTCTGGTCTTCGCGGACGAGGGCAACCACCGGATCCGCCGGGTGGAGGCCGACGGGACCCTGGTGACGATCGCCGGGTCGGGCGTCATGGGCTTCGCCGGGGACGGTGGGCCGGCCGTGGCGGCCGAGCTGAGCGGACCGGGGGCGATCGCCTTCGACCCCGCCGGCAACCTCCTGATCGCCGACTCCAACAACAACTGCGTGCGCCGGGTGACGGCCGACGGCATCATCCAGACCATCGCCGGCCAGGGCGGTCCCGTCTACGGGGATTCGGGCGACGGCGGTCCGGCCCTCGAGGCGATGATGGACTACCCCTATGGCCTCCACGTCGATGCCCAGGGCAACATCTACGTCTCGGATCGTGGCAACCGGCGGGTGCGCGTGCTGAGGCCCGTCAGCTAGAACCAAAACCATTCGAAAGCAAGCCGAAGAGGCGCCTCCCAGTCAAGGGAGGCGCCTCTTCATCGTGATCGGGGCTAGCGCGCGATGGCGTTTTTAACCGGCTTGATGGTCTTCATGTAGGCGACCAGGGCGTCGACGTCCTTGGTCTCCAGACCGTTGTAGTACTGCCAGGGCATGATGGGGCTCAGCGTCCGTCCGTCGGGCCGTACGCCGGTCTGAAGGGCGGTCTTGAGCTGGGCGTCCGTCCACTTGCCGATGCCGGTCTCGGGATCGGGCGTGATGTTGGGGGCGCGCAGAATGTGGTCGCCCATCTTGAACTCCATGCCGCCGGCCGCGAACTTCTCCTTGATCGGCTGCCCCTTCTCGGAGGGCGTGTGGCAGTCGGTGCAGCTCGCCTGGGTGAAGAGGTACTGACCGTAGGCGACCGTGTCGGTGGGGGCCGCGGGGACCGCGGCGTCGAGCGGCTTGGGGATGGTGTTCACGATGACGCTCAGGGGGAAGTCGAGCTGCCGGGCGGGAACCGTGCTCTCCTTGGGCTCGAGGGTGCGCAGGTAGGCGACGATGGCGTAGGCGTCCTCGTCGCTCATGGTGCGGTAGTTCATGTAGGGCATCAGGGGGAAGAGGGCGTGGCCGTCCTTGCTGACGCCTTCGCGCATGGCCCGGAGGATCTCGCCGTCGGTCCAGCTGCCCAGACCGGTCTTGGGATCGGAGGTGAGGTTGGAGGAGTAGATCTTACCAGGCAGGCCCATCTCGGGGCCGAAGTACTTGCCGCCCATGCCGAAGAGCTCGGGCTTGGGGGCGTGGGTCACGGCATCGGCGCCGGTGTGGCACTCCATGCAGTTCATGACCTTGTTGGCGAGGTACTCGCCGCGCTTGATGCGCTCGGGGGTGCGCTCGACGTTCACGTCGGCCGGGGGGCGCTGGGCTGCCTTGAACATCGCGCAGCCGCCCAGCAACGTGGTGCCCGCCAGGGCAGCAATCAACAGGGTTCGACGGGTCATGGATCCTCCTCGAAGCGACGGACCACCCTAGGGGCGCTGGCACGCGGATCCCGGGGTTTGGTCTGAGGCTGTACAGCTAAGCAAGAGATATGTACCCAAGCAAGCGTTTGTATTGCACATGGAGCCGCTGGATCTCATTTCAAGGGGGAGGAGGCAAGCCCGGAGGGATTCACCTGCGGTTAACACGCGAGAGATTTAGGCGCAAATGGTCTTGCCTATTATGTAAACAGCCTCAAGGGCGAGGGCCCTGAGCGACGCTGTTAACCGTGCGAAAGGATTGCTTCGGATGGAGATGCTGAAAAAGGTTTGGGTTGAGGAAGAGGGCCAGGCCCTCACCGAGTACGGTCTCATTCTGGGCCTGATCGCGGTGGTCTGCGTAGGCGCCCTCACCCTGATGGGAACTAACGTTCAGTCGATGCTCAACTCGATCGCGACCACCCTCAAGAAGTAGGGAAAAGGAGAGACGACCATGACCATGTTGAAGAAGATTTGGGCCGAGGAAGAGGGACAGGCGCTGACCGAGTACGGTCTCATCCTGGGCCTGATCGCGGTGGTCTGCGTGGGCGCCCTGACCCTGATGGGAACCAACGTCCAGGCGATGCTCAACTCCATCGCCAGCACCCTGAAGAAGTAAGTCCGGCTTGAGGAGGTCGAGATGAAGCGAGACCGAGAACGGGGTCAGGCGGTGATCGAAACCGCCCTGGTGCTTCCGGTCATCCTCGCGATGATCTTGGGGGTCTTCAGCCTCGGGAGCCTCTTCAGTACCCAGTTGATCGTTACCAACGCGAGCCGTGAGGGCGCCCGATTGGGCGCCCTCGGTCGCCCAGAATCCCGGATCCGCGACACGGTCAAGGCGTACTTGACCCAGTCGGGGCTCAAAGAGGAACCGCAGATCGCCATCACCAAGTTGACATCCGCCGATGGGGACTCCCTGAACGTCGACGTGACCTACCCGGTCCAGTTGATCTTCACGGTTCCCGGAGTGCCGAATCCCGTGATGCTCAACGCGGCCGCTGTCATGAGGGTTGAAACACCATGATGAAGAAAGCCCAGCGCCTTATGGTCGCCTCGGCCCTTGGGCTCGCCACCAGCGGCGCGCTCTTCTACTACGTCAACGGAACGGCCAAGCAGGCCGACGCCGGCGTCCCCACCGGCACCGTCCTGGTGGCGGTCGCCCCGATTCCCGCCAATTCCAAGGTCAGCCCCGAGCAGGTGAAGGTCGAAACCCGGCCGGCCACCTACATCCCGCAGGGAGCCGCGCTCACCCCCGAAGAGATCGTGGGCCGGGTCTCCAAGGCCGAGCTCTTCCCCGGTGAGGCCGTGCTCGACGCCAAGTTCTATCCTCCCGGCCAGGAGGCGTCCATGGTGCTGCCGGTGCCTCCGGGAAAGCGCGCCGTCACGGTCGCCGTCGACGAGGTCGTGGGCGTGGCCGGCTTCGTACAGCCCGGCTCACTGGTCGACGTCGTGGGCACGCTGGACATCGACAACCGGCCCGTCTCCAAGGTGCTCTTGCAGAAGATCCAGGTCCTGGCGATCGCCCAGGACTACGAGAAGAAGGAAGAGCAGGAGGCGAAGGTCGTCTCGTCGGCCACCCTGGCCGTCACCCCCCAGGAATCCGAGGTGCTCATCCTGGCCGCCGACCGCGGCAAGATTCGCCTGGCCATGCGCTCGGCGAGCGAGGAGGCGGACGTCAAGACCACCGGGATCACTCCCGAATCCTTGACCTCCAAGCCGAAGGCCCCGGTCACGCGTACCGTGGTCCGCACGACTCCCGGCAAGACCGTCACCCGCACCATCAAGGTTCCGGTTCCCAAGAAGGATGAGGCCATCCTCGTCATTCGCGGCACGAGCACCGAGCAGGTCTACCGCTAGAAAGGCATCCCTGATGATTACTCCTCGCTACCCGGCCCGCTGCCTCCTGGCCCTGTCGATGGCGCTCGCGATGGTACCCGCCCCCGCTGCGCTGGCGGCCCCCGCCGCCCCCGCCGGATCCACGTCCATCCGCCCCCCGGCCGCCGACGACCAGATGCCGGTCACCGTGGGCAAGTCCCAGGTCATGTCGGTCGGAAACGACATCACCAAGGTGTCGATCACTAACCCGGCGATCGCCGACGTGGCCGTGGTCTCCAAGCGAGACGTCCTGATCAACGGCCTGAAGCCGGGTACCACGACGCTGATCGTCTGGACCAAGAACGGCCGTTATTCCTACGACGTGCTGGTACGTGCCGACGCCAACCTCCTCAAGACCACCCTCGAGCGAGCGCTCAAGTCCAAGGACCTCACCGTCGAGATCACCGGCGACGCCGTCATCCTGATCGGCCGGGTGAACACCACCAGCCAGATCAAGATGGCCGAGCAGATCGCCTCCGGCTTCGCGGGCAAGGTCATCAACCTGCTCACTGCCACCAACGTTCAACAAGTACAGGTCAACGTCCAGGTGGTCGAGCTCAGCAAGAACGCCTCCAGCGAACTGGGCGTGAAGTGGGGCACGATGTACCGCCTGCCCTCCGGAGAGGACGTGCTGCGCCCCGACGAGTCGATCGTCTCGACCATGAAGCGTCCGGCCGGCGTCGACCAGCCTTTCTTCGGCATCTACGAGCGCATCGCGGCCCGCATCAAGGCCCTGGAAGCGAACGGCGACGCCAAGATCCTGGCCAAGCCCAACCTGGTCGCGGTCTCGGGCGGCAAGGCCGACTTCCTGGTCGGCGGCGAGATCCCCATTCCCATGGCGCAGCAGATGCAGACGGTGACCTTCGAGTGGAAGCCCTACGGCATCAAGCTCGCAGTCGAACCCAGGGTCCTCGAGGACGGCCGGATCGCGATGAAGGTCAGCCCCGAGGTCAGCACCCTCGACTACAACAACGCGGTGCGCCTCACCGACTTCCTGGTCCCCGCCATCAGCTCCCGCCGCGCCTCCACCGAGGTGGTCCTCACCCCCGGACAGGGCATCGCCATCGGCGGCCTCATGCAAAACATCGAAAGCAAGTCAGTTGAGCGCGTGCCCATCCTGGGCCACATCCCCATCATCGGGGAGCTCTTCAAGTCCACCCGCTTCCAGAAGAACGAGACGGAACTGGCCATTCTGGTGACCCCCGAGTTCGTCGGGCAGTAACCGGGCAAGGAGGAAGGATCCATGGGCTACGGTAAGAAGAACGAGCGAGGCGCCGCCCTCGTGACGACGGCATTCTTCGCGACCGCGATCGTCGTCTTCGTGGGCCTCGTCGCCGACGCGGGCCTCATGATGTACCAGCGGACCCGCATGCAGGTCGCGGCCGACGCCGCGGCGCTTGCCGGAGCCAAGGCCCTCCTCAACTCCGAGGGGCAGGCCATCGCGGCCGCCCAGGAGCTCGCCAAGCAGAACGGCTTCCCCATCTCGGCCAGCCAGATCGACATCAAGAAAGGCTCCCGCGTCACCGTCGCAATCGACTCGCCCACCGACAGCCTCGTCAGCCGCGTGCTGGCGGCGACCCAGGCGCAGGCCGAGCCGAAAGCCCCCAACCAGCCTTCCACCTTCCTCATTGGCGCCCAGGCCTCGGCGGATCTCCACTGCATCGAGCTGCAGCACGGCGCTCGCCCGTGGGGCGTGCCCGACACCGACTTCGGCGTCGGCAAGGAGTACATCCTCAAGCAGGGAGCGGGCGGCTCGACCCGCGGCAACTTCCAGGCCCTGGCTCTCGACGGCAGCGGCGCCAACATCTACCGCCAGGCCATCCTCAACGGCTCGAAGACGACGGTCAAGTTCGGGGACATGATCGCCTCCGAGCCCGGCAACATGAACGGCCCCACCGTCACCGCCGTCAACCAGCTGGTCGGCAACGATCGCACCTCCTACGAGCAGGCCCGCCTGAACCCCTCGCGCACTCCGCGGGTCGTCACCGTCGTCCTGCTCGACAAGGAGTCCTTCTTCAATGCCAACGGCCGCTCGAACGTCGAGGTCACCGGCTTTGCCCGCTTCTTCATCACCTACACGACCAACCGCGGCGAGGTCTACGGCCGCTTCATGGACCGCGTCAACACGACCGAGATCGTGGGCACCCGCCTGAACTACGAAGTCAAGCTGGTGGATGCCGAGAGCCCCATCTATCCCATCAATTAAGGAGTTCCCATGCAGCCTTTGCGCACCTTACTGATCGCGCCCAATGCCACGGGAAGCGATCGCCAGCAGGCCTCGGCCTGGCTCTCCTCGGTCCGCAAGGTGATGGAGGACCCCAGCCATGCTGCTGGGGTCCCGCTCGCCATCATCGCGGGCGAGGCTCATAGCCCCGCAGAGGGAATCGGCCTGGCGCTGGGGCAGCATCCCGACGTCGCGGTGATCGGCTGGGAGGGAGTCCTCGACCCGGCGGTCCGGGCGGCGGAAGCCATCCTCGCCAGCCAGCCGGCATGCACGATCATCCTGGTCGGCCCCCCGCTCGATCCCGCCGGCATGACCCAGGCCATGCAGGCAGGCGTTCGCGAGGTCCTCCACCAGCCGCACGACGTTCCCGGCGCGCTGCGGCGCGCGCAGGTCTTCCTGCAGCGCCTGCGCGGCGCTCAGACGGGCCAGCTGGTCATGCCGGCAGCCGAGGGCAAGGTCATCGTCGTGCACGCGCCGCGCGGCGGCTGCGGCAAGTCCACCCTCTCGGCCTCGCTGGCCGTCGCCCTGCGCGAGGCGTGCGGCGCCGAGGTCACCCTGGTCGACCTGGAGCCCCAGTTCGGCTCGATCGACCTCTTCTTCAACCTCAAGCCCGGCCCCTCGCTTTCGGACGTCGCGCGGCTCGGCTCCAAGGCGGACGGAGAGGCCCTCGAGCAGGCGCTTCTCACGCATACCAAGTCCGGAGTCCGGGTCCTTCCCGCCGCGACCACCCCGGAGGATGCGGAGCTGGTCACCGCCCAGACCGTCGACTGGACCGTCACTACGCTCAAGTCCCGCTCCGCCTGGACGGTCATCGATACCGGTGCGCAGCTGACCGAGCCCATCCTGCGGGCCATGGAGCTGGCGGATACCGTGCTGGTTCCGCTCACCATGGACATGGCCGCGCTTCGGGCGCTGCAGCAGAGCCTCAGGCTCTGGGGCGAGCTGGGCCTCGACCTGGACAAGGTCAAGGTGGCCGGCTACGAGCAGCCGAGCGAGATCAATGCCGAGGCGGCGCAACGGGTGATCCAGCGGCCCTTGTCACATCGGCTCGGCTGGCAAGCCGAGCAGGCCCTGTCGGCGGTGAACGCTGGTGAGCCGTTGTTGATCTCCGAGCCCAACGGAGCATTCGCCAAGTCAGTCAAGGAAATTGCCCAGTCCTATGCCAAGCCCAAGTCACGCGAGACGGTCGCCGTCGTCCCCGTGGCATCGAACCCGCTGTCGCAGATCTGGCGCACGGTCAGGAGGTTGTTGGATGTTCCTACGCAATCGGCTTAAGGGTGCGCCCTCGGCGACCGAATCAGCTCCCTCCGGCGCGGTCCCGGCCGCTCCGAGCATGGCGGAGCACCCGGAGGCGGTGACGATCTCCACGCGCCCGGCAGAGGCCAAGGCGGCGCCGAAGCCCGCTGCCGCTCGCCCGCGCCCCCCGGTGGATCCGCATACCGAGCTCAAGAACAAGGTCCATCGCCTGCTCGTCGAGAACATGCGCTCCCAGAACCTCGACGAGACCAGCAAACCGGACGCCATCAAGGAGGCCATCCGGCACGGCATCGATCAGGTGCTGGCTGAGGACAACCGCCTCGTGAGCCGGATCGAGCGCGATCGCATGGCCGAGGAGCTCTTCCACGACATGATGGGCCTGGGCCCCATCGAGCCTCTCCTGTCCGACGACTCGATCTCGGAGGTCATGGTCAACGGACCTCGCTCGGTCTACATCGAGCGCAGCGGCCGCATCGAGAAGACGGACGTGACCTTCAGCGACGGCGCCCACCTCCTGCGGGTGATCGACCGGATCGTGAGCCGGGTCGGCCGCCGGATCGACGAGTCGAGCCCGATGTGCGACGCGCGTCTGCCGGACGGCTCGCGCGTCAACGCCATCATCCCCCCCCTGGCCATCGACGGGGCCGCCCTCACGATCCGTAAGTTCCGCAAGGATCCCCTCAAGGTCGATAGCCTTGTCGAGTACAAGTCCCTCACCGATCCCATGGCCCAGTTCCTCAAGGGCTGCGTCGAGGCCCGCCTCAACGTCCTCATCTCGGGAGGAACCGGATCCGGTAAGACGACGCTCTTGAACGTGCTCTCCTCGTTCATCCCGGAGCACGAGCGCCTGATCACCATCGAGGACGCCGCCGAGCTGCAGCTGCAGCAGGATCACGTCATCCGCCTGGAGACCCGGCCTGCCAACGTCGAAGGGGCCGGCCGCATCGACCAGTCCGAGCTGGTCAAGAACTCGCTGCGTATGCGCCCCGACCGCATCATCCTGGGTGAGATCCGCGGCGGCGAGGCCCTGGCGATGCTTCAGGCCATGAACACCGGCCACGAGGGATCCCTGGCGACCATTCACGCGAACACCACGCGCGACGCGCTGGCCCGCCTCGAGACCATGGTCCTGATGGCCGGCATGGACCTGCCGCTGCGCGCCATCCGCGAGCAGACGGCCTCGGCCATCAACCTGATCCTCCAGATCGAGCGCTCGACCGATGGCGCCCGCCGGGTCACGTCGATCACCGAGGTGGTCGGCATGGAAGGAGACATCCTCCAGCTTCAGGACATCTACACCTTCGTCCGCCAGGGCGTGGACGAGAACGGCCGGATCGTGGGCGAGCACCGCCCCACGGGCATCCGTCCCAAGTGCGCCGACCAGCTCAAGCTCAAGGGCATTCCGCTGCCGGTCGACCTCTTCCAGATCGGAGGGTGGGCATGATCACGTTCCTGATTCTCGCCATCGGCATCACGGGGGTCGTCTTCGCCCTGGGGGGCATGATGGGCAACCCCCAGGAGGCCGCCATCGACGGCCGCATCAGCCAGCTGGAGCAGCCGCACGCGCCGGCGGTGAAGCCCAAGCTCTTCAACCGGCTGGGCGCGATGGTGGATCCGCTGGTGAAGGGGCTGGCGATCGCCAAACGCCTCGATCGCCAGCTCTACCAGGTGGGTTGGGCATGGACGCCTGGCGAGTTCATGCTGGCCGGTGCCCTCCTGGGCCTCGCTTGCGGCGCCATGGCCTTCTTCCTCTTCCAGAACCCCTTGATCGCTCTGGCCGTGGCGGCCGTGGGCTCGCTAGGCCCGACCTTCCAGCTCCGGCAGCGTCGCACCAAGACCCTCAAGGCCTTCAGCGAGCAGCTTCCTGACGCGCTCATGCTCGTCATCAATGCCTTGAAGGCGGGTAACTCCTTCCTGCAGGCCATCCAGATGGTATCCCGCCAGATGAGCGCCCCCATCTCGACCGAGTTCGGCACCGCCGTCGCCGAGATCAACTTCGGCGTGCCCACTGAGACGGCACTGCGCAACCTGCGCGACCGGGTCGGCACCACCGACGTGGACCTGATGGTCCAGGCCATGGTCATCCAGCGCGAGACCGGCGGCAACCTGAGCGAGATCCTGGGCAACATCCATGACACCATCCGCGACCGGATCCGCATCTCCGGCGAGGTCCAGGCCCTCACCGCGCAGGGCCGGCTGTCGGGATGGGTCCTGGCCGGCTTGCCGGTGGGCATCGGCGCCCTCTTCTTCCTGATCAGCCCCAGCTACATCATGGGCCTCTTCACGGACCCGCGCGGCCAGATGCTCGTGGCCGGGGGCGTCGTCTCGGAGATCCTGGGCGTGATGCTGATCATGAAGATCGTGGACGTGAGGTACTAGCATGATGCTTGTTGCACCTATGATTCTGGCGGCAGATCCGGTCGTGATGGCGGCCGCCTGCTTCGTGGCCGTCACGTCGGCCACGATGGTGGGCTTCGGCCTGTCCACCTCGCGCGAGCGGGACGTCAACCGTCGGATTGCCTCCCTGGTGGCGGTTCAGGGAGCCACCGGCGGCTACATGCCTCGCCAGCAGCTGCTGGATCAGCCCTTCGTCCAGCGGGTGATCGCCCCGGCCATCGGCGTTCTGGGCAAGATGGGCGAGCGGTTGACTCCGCGCTCCCAGATTACCGTGCTCTCGGACCGGCTGCACCAGGCGGGAGTCTACGCTCCCATCGCGTTGCAAGGGATGCTGGCCCTGCGCCTCCTGGGCGTGGCGCTGGCTCCGCTGGTTTGGTGGCTGCTGACACCGTTCAACCCCGGCGCGGCCTTGATCGCCGCGGCGCTGATCGGCATCTTGGGCCTCGCGGGGCCGGGCATTTTGCTGACGAAGATGATCGCGGCGCGCCGGGACGCCATCGTGCGGGCGCTGCCGGATGCGCTTGACCTGATCACCTCGTGCGTGGAGGCGGGTATCAGCTTCGACGCGGCGCTGATGCGCATCACGGGCAAGGATAACGACGCGGGGCGCGAGCTGCGCGAGGAGTTCGCGCGCTACCTCAGCGACATCCGCATGGGCCGCCCCCGCGCGGAGGCCCTGCGCGAGATGAGCATGCGCTGCGGGGTCGCGGACCTCGAAGGCGTGGTCGCCGCCCTGATCCAGGCGGATCAGCTGGGCGTCGGCATCGGCATCGTCCTCCGGACCCAGAGCGTGCACCTGCGGACCCGCCGCCGGCAGCGGGCGCAGGAAGCCGCGATGAAGGCTCCGATCAAGATGCTCTTCCCGCTGGTCTTCTTCATCTTCCCGGCGATGTTCGTCGTGACGCTGGGGCCGGCCGTGCTGCGGGTGATCGACACCTTCGCCAAGACGACTCCCTAACCACCCCTCTCCAAGCGCGAAGCGGGGTCCCGATCGGGACCCCGCTTCGTCACGAGCACGCTAGTTCCCGTGTTTGCCCCAGGAGATGGTGGAGAGCCGCAGGCTGACGGCGGGGCTGTTCCCGATAGTGGGGTTGGTCGTGAACAGGTACGAGGCGTCGAGGCCGATTTCCATGCGATCGTAGAGCGTCCATGCGAGGCCGATGCGCGGCGCGCCGACCCCGAACATGTAGTAGTTGGTGATGCCGGCCGGCAGGACCGCGGGCAGGACGTTGGCGGTCTTGCCGAAGCCCAGCAGGGCGCCGATGCCCAGGGTGAGCGGGCCGGCCGAGAAGTCCTTGCCCATGATGGCGCCACCGTAATGGAAGGTGTTGGTCTGGCTGGTGACGCCGAAGTTCATGCCGCCGTACATGCCAAATCCGCCCTTCCAGCCGAGCGAATCCTGCTTGAGCATCTCCATGCCGAGGAGCGTGTAGATGGCGTCCTGGTTCATGTTCCAGTAGGGCTGAACCACCAGGTTGAAGTGCTTGTGCCCGCCGCTGGCGCGATGGGCCTGCATCATGCGCATGTCGTCGTCGTCCATGCCCCCGCCGCCGCCGGGGCGCATCATGCGCATCTCGCAGTCGGGACAGGCGCCGCTCGCGGCGTGAGCGACGGCCGGCGGCGCCAGACCCAGGCAGGCCGTGCCCACCGCGATCCCGGCCGCAATTCTGATGGCGGGGCTCAAGGCTGCTCGTTTCACGCGCTGACCCTCCTCCCGATTCTTGCTCGCTCCCTGCTCTAGGGAGCCCTAGTCGGGATCGTACCTCCCCTGGCAAGCGTCAAGCGGGTGTTGGCGGGCGCGAAGCCCCTGGAAGCGTCATTCCCGCGCAGGCGGGAATCCAGCTGGACTCCCGCTTGTGCGGGAGTGACGGAGGCGGCATGCGGGAGTGCTTGATCAGTCGAGGCTGGGGTCGAGCTGCGCGACGGTGATGCCCGCCCGCTCGAGGATCTCCAGGCCCGCCATGTCCCGGTAGACCTGCTGGTAGTACACGCGCTCGAAGCCGAGCTTGTTGACGATCCGCACGCAGCACGCCGGGCAGGGGAAATGCGTCACCAGCATGATCTTGGGCACCCGCGCCGGGGCGAAGTTGCAGGCGTTGTCCTCGGCATGGGCATGCCCGCAGCGGCCCGCTTCCTCGCTCAGGCAATCGTTGAAGCCGCCCACCGGCCCCCCGTTGTAGCCCACGGCGAAGATCTCGCGCATGTCCGGAGAGGCCACCACGGCTCCCACCTGCAGGCGCGAGCAGGTGCTGCGCAGTGACAGCATCCCCGCCAGGCGCATGTAAATCGCCTCCAGGCTGGGGCGTTGCGTCGTCGAAGTCCGCATCTCTTCCACGGCTTCCTGCCTTTCATCACAGATTAGAAAACATGCTTGTTTGGTATGATGCTCCCACGCGGCCGAGGCCGTCCCCAGGTTCACGTCGGAGATTTCCCGCGCATGAAGGCCATGATACCGCGCTTTGGCGTCTTACTGATCACCATGCTCCTCGCAGGCTGTGGGCTTGAACTTCTGAGCCCCTTGCAGAAGCTGTCGACGGCTTCCAATTCCGAGGGGATCCAGTACGCATGGCCCGTGGATATCGCCTTGCCCCTGGGCTCGCTCTCCCTCTCCCTGGATGACCCCGGGGTGGCGCGATCCCTCTTCGGAGACCTCGCGGTCCAGCCCGGCAACGACGAGCGGCTTCACCTCATGCCGGCTTCACAGGAACTCGAGCCCATCCGGTTCGCCGAGAACCTCACGCTGAACGACCCCTTGGCGATCGATTTGCCCCAGCAGTCACTTCCCGGCGTCGACGCCTCACTGCCGGACATCCAGTTCCCCGATCTCCCCTTGCGCGCGGACACGATCGTGGGAGGGGGACTTTCCCCCGGGGTGCCCGTTCCCTTCAACTTGACCTACACGGTCGATCAGAAGCTCGCGGTTCCCGCCGGAGAGTCCAACTTCACCGAGGCTCGGGTCGGGACGCCGTCGGGGCATCTGGAGTTCACGGTGGAGAATCAGCTGGGGGTCCGCTTCTCACCGACGGTGAAGCTTTACGCCACCCAGGGCGGAGCCACCCGGGAAGTGGGACGTACCCAGGCCGCGGTTCCCCTCGACCCGGGGCAGTCCCGCAGATTGACCGTTCCGCTGCAGGCCGGGGCGACCCTCACGCCCGATCTCTCGCTGAAGATCGACGTCTTCATTCCTGGCGGGCAACTGGCGCAGGCCCCGGTCTCCCATGTGACGCTCTCGAACGTCGTGCTCGTGACCAAGACCATCAGCCACCTTCGCGTCGAGATCGCCACCAAATCCATCCAGATCCCCTCTCAGACGCTCGACTTCGGGCTCGACGACCCGGCGTACGCGACCGAAACCGTCCGCAGCCTCGAGGTCGAGGAGGGCACCCTGGAGCTCACGCTGCGAAACGGCTTCCCGGTTGCGGCTACCCTGGACCTGGGCTTCTCGCACTTTTTCCGGCCCGGTCAAACCGCCCCGATGACCGCCGTCTACGAGCTGAAGGCAGGCGAGTCCCGAACCATCGAGGTTCCGCTCACCGGCGTCACCATCCGCCCCGAGAACGGCCAGATCGCGGTGACGGCGCGCGCCACCACCAAGGATACCGGGCCCTCCGGCGCCCTCTTGGCCATGGACGGCTCGCCGTCCATGTCGGGACGGGTCCTCCTCCGGGCCCCGCTCCGATTCCGGGCGATCGAAGTTCCTGTGACCCGCGAGATCGCCCTCCCGGCCTCCTCCATGCCCATCCAGCTTCCTGACCTGATTTCCAATCAGGGCATCAACCTCCAGGACGTCGTCCTGCGCCTGGAGCTTCAGAACGCGAGCGCCCTCGCTGGCACCCTCGACCTGGACGTCAGGGCCAGCATTCCCGGAACGGGGGATGTGCCCTTGCGGGACAAGAGCGGCCAGCCCTTGCGCCTGCCGATCGCGGGCAATCAGGTCAATGAGCTGCAGGTCAACGCCCAGAACTCCAACTTGCTCGACCTTCTCAACGCCAAGCCCACCTCCCTGAGCGTCGGCGGCAAGGTCGTGATCGACTCCAAGGGACAGCCCGTTCGTCTCTCGGCGTCCGACGTCCTGGAAGGCCGCCTCGGCGTCGAGATTCCGCTCTCGTTCACGCTCGAACCCTTCGGGGGAAGCGCGCCGAAGCCGGCCATCGACGTTCGTCCGCCGACGGCGTTGAGCTTCACGTCGGAGAATCGAGACATGCTGAACCGGGTGGAGCGTGCCGTGCTCAAGCTGACCATCGACAACGGCTGGAGCATTCCGCTCGATCTCGATCTGCTCTTTTCCACCTCGAGTGATCCGTTCACGGATTCCGAGGCCTTCGTTCAGACGCTTTCACTGGGCAACCAGGCGGCAGGCTACCGTGTGACCAATCACCTGACGCTCGAGGGAGAGGCATTGGATCGCTTCCGAAAGGCCTCCAAGCTCGGCCTACGGGTGCGCTCGCCGGGCTCGTCGGTTCCCGTGACCTTGTTCCGGGGATCCGGCTTCCGGGTGAATCTGGCCGTCGAGTTCAAGGCCAACGTCTCCTCCAGGCAGGAGTCGAAGTGAGCCTTTCCCGTTTCCGGTCGCGCGGCACCCTGGCCGCTATCTCCGCCATGCTGACGAGCCTTGCTCCCGCGCTCCCTGCGTACGCCTATGGCAACGCCCGGAGTGCGGGTATGGCCGGGGCCAACGCGGCGATCGCCATGGACGCCGACGCCATGATCGTGAACCCGGCCCTGCTGGGGCTCGAGTCGCGTCGCGATCGCCTCTCGCTCACGCTGCTGCCCAACCTGAACCTGGCCCTCGGGAACAACGTCTTGTCCTTCGGCGAGCTTGCCGGCTTGATCTCGACCCAGGCGATCGAGCCCACCAACGTCGCCGGTGTGCTCGAGGCCTTGCCGCCGACCGGATGGCGCTTCCTGTTCGACGGAGGCACCTCGATGGCCCTGTCCATGCCGAGCGCGCGAACGGGCGTCTTCCTGGATGCGGTGGCGGACACCAAGGGGCTCGATCTGCCTCGGGACCTGATCGCCCTTGCGCTCAACGGCAACGCCTCCGTCCCCAACGTCGGGATCGATGCGCTGGGCGGGGCAACGGCGACGGCAGTCGCCTCTCTCGGCTCCTCGTTCGCCTTTCCGATGGGTGAGACATCGAGCCTGGGCATGAACCTGCGTTACCTGCGGGGACTGGCCTACGGCCGTGTCCGCGAGGCCCGCGGGACGCTGCTGGCCGTTGATGAGTCCGGCCGGTACTCGGCCGACGCGCGGCTATCGACCGAATGGGCCACGGGTGGGAACGGCATCGCGGCCGACTTCGGAGCTGCCGGGAGGGTGGGCGATCGCCTGCGCTGGGGCGCCATCCTTGGCAACGTCGGGGTCATGAGCTGGAGCCGGCGCGACGTCACCACCTACACCCTCAAGGTGGAGCCTTTCTCGGTCGTGGACGCCTCGGGCTCCGTGACCGACTTCGGGGCCGTCACCCGCGATGCCCTCAAGGAATCCCGGACTCAGGAAGGCCCCTCGGAGATCGTCCTACCGCCCTACCTGCGCCTCGCAGCGGCCTTCAAGCCCTGGGATCCGTTCACGCTGAGCGGCGAGCTGCAACTCGGCTACGGCGATGGCTTCGGCGTTTCGCGCACGCCGGAACTGCGGGTCGGCTCCGAGCTGCGCCTGCTCGACTGGCTCCCGGTCCGCGGGGGTATCGCCCTGGGGGGAGATCGTGGCCTGACGTTCGCCACCGGCCTGGGGCTGGACATGCCCCTCTTCCGCCTGGACTTTGCCATGGCGGCCCTCAATGGCGTGGGCGGCAACGCCCGGGGCGCCTCTTACACGCTCTCCAACACCTTCAAGTTCTAACGTCTTTCGCATATACGTCCCCGGCCAGCGGCTCCGATGTTTCGGCGTCGCTGCCTTCGCGGGAATGGCGAGAAGTCGCCTGAATGCATCGAATTGTTGCGGAAATCTTCCAGGTAAGCAGATTTTCGCTAGATTTGCAGACGCTTGCACATTGATCGGTCATTTCCAATGCGTTATGCTCGCAAGACGTGCAATTGATCGCATTTCGATGTAGCAGGAGACCGCGCGACACCATGTTCAACTCATCTTTCTCCTCGCGACCGCTCGCCCGCCTCGTGAGAGCCGGACTGCTTGTCGCCAGCCTCGGAACGGTGAGCGCGCTTTTGAGCGCGTGTCCCGGGCACCAACTCGTGCCTGCGGGGCCGGCGGCGCCGGTTCCGACCGATGCCTTCAAGCTCGATACTCCGATTCAGGTTCTCGCTCCCGCCTTGAAGTCGGTCTCGGCTTTCCGGATTGCGGGCTTCCACGTGCTCAGCGATCCGGCCATTTCCTTCGACACCCCGGTTCCTGGAGCCGAGGTTCGGGCGATTCCCACCACTGGCGGCCTCACGGTCATCGGCACCACCGATGCCACTGGACGCGTGATCCTGCGCCTGGACATCAACAAGGTCTACACGATCGTCGCCGCCTTCAAGGACCCCGCGGGAGTGCCCCGCACGTTCCGTACGTTCGCCAAGGTCACCGAGAAGGACAAGGCCAATCCTCCGACTCAACCTCTTGATTTCGCCAGCACCCTGGTCGCCGAGTCCATCACCAAGGGCCGTGACCAGGCCTCGCTGCCGACCCTCGACATGGCAAAGGTCCAGGCGGCCGTGAAGAGCACGCTCGAGGTGCTCAAGGCCAAGCCCGAGGCCTTCACCGCGGTGGTCATGGACACCGACACCACCGATCCCGAGGCGGTGGGCAAGGCCATGCAGGCCTTGTCGCTCGTCAAGCAACTGGATCCCGCTCTGGCTGCCTTGCCCGATCCCATCGATGCCCTCTCCGAAGCGCAAGGCAGCGTCGATCCCACGAATAGCCTGGAGGAGGGCGGTGTTCCCTCCGCCAATCCGCCTGCCACTCCACCGGCTCCGCCCGTGGTGGCCCCTGTGGTTTCCAAGCCCCCGACCACCATCCAGCGTTTCGAACTGCTTCCGGCACCCGAAAAGGTCTACCTTCCCTTCGATAACGGCGCGACCGATCCCGCCTACCCCCAGACGCACCTCGTCCGGGCACTCACGGTGCTCACGGACGGCACCGAGCTGCCGATAGCCGATTGGTCGATCGTCTCCGGGGCCCAGGCCGGCAAAGTCTCCCTCGAGGGTGGCCGTATCAGCCTGCTCTCCGGAGCGGCCCCCGGAGACGTCACGATCCGAGCCACCGCGCTCGCGAATGCCGACAAGTACGCCGATCTGACCATGCGCATCGTCGAGACTCCGCGCCGCATCCTCTCGGGTAAGTTGAAGGTCCCCTCGCAGACGCCGGCCCTCTACGTTCCCGCCGATGGTTCCTCGCTCGGTGACAATAACTTGGGCCATCCGACCGACTTGCAACTCGCCTGGGAGCTGACGTGGAACGATCGGGCGATCACCCACTCTCCCGAGGATGCCAGCCTATTGGAATGGCGGAGCGGGACTCCCCACATGGTCCTGGTTGACGCCTGGGGACGAGTGAGCGTCAAACCCGGTAGCGCGGAAGGAACCGCCAGCGTGGAGCTCTCGACCAAGACCCAGCCTCCCATCACGCTCGAGATCCCGATTCCGGTTCGCCGGGACGCGGCGATCGCGATCGACGTCAAGTAGCCGAGGTAACAGCCGTGAAGTCGAAAGTCATCGCCCGCTGGGGCCTCGTCGTCGCCATCGGACTCGTGGGTTGTACGGTGGGAGTGCCCAACGTCGCCGACACGCCCAAGGTTTCCTCCGGGGACGCGGGGCTGGACGCCATGGAGCAACCTGCCCACCAAGGCAACCTGGTCATGCGCATCCAGTGGCCCGCGCGTCCCCTCGCGACCCAGGCCATTCCGCTCGAAGCCGAAACCATCGAAGTCTCGGTCCGTTCGAAGTCCAATCAGCTCCTGGTCAGCAAGACGATCGATCGCCCTGCCGGGGAATCGCCTGTCTCCACCTTTTCTTTCCAGATCTCGCCCGCTCACGAAACGGTGAACGTGGAGGTCGTTGTCCGGGGGGGCGGCAAGATCCTAGCCCAAGGCGGGCAAGCGGACGTGCCGATTCGTGACAACACGTCGACGGGCGTCGTCATCACCCTGGACAACGAGGCCTCACTGACGATCCGGATCTCTCGTCAGATCACCCTCCTGAAAGACCTCTATCATTACGCCGATCGTTTCGATAACTGGGTGAACCCTCGGACTTTCCCCGAGGTGCTGACCATGGAAGCTGCCGTTCGCCAGGTGGTGGATTCGTTTAATTCGAACGGCCAACACCTCTTCCATGCCATGAGCCTTGGCGCGAACGGCACGCTCATCGAGGGCGCCCCTGGTACAGTTGAGACCTGGCACCTGCCGGGCCAATCCATACTTGGCCTGGAGCTGCGCGATCGCGCGATCCTCAAAGCATTCTGGCCTGGCTATCAGATTTCCCAGGCCTTCACGTCTGGCCCCTTGCAGCGACGCCTCGATCTCGCCTTGAATCCGAGTTCCCCGAGTGGTGATCAGACCAGGGCGACCCTGTCGGCGGATGTGACATCCTCCTGGGTGGCAGAGCCACAACTGCGGGGCTCGTTTGCGGGCGTCAATCCGCAATCGGAAACCACGGGCGCTCGGGCCTTCGACCTTTTTGGAGGGGAACGCCCGGTTCCTGAAACCATCAGCGCGCTGCGTCTCAGCGGTGAAATCGTTCCGCAGGGGCAGGTGGCGAGTCGCTTCAAGGCGGCCCTAGAACTCAATGAGGTTAGGGAAACAGCGACGTCCCCGCTGCTCGCCGCGATTCGGGACGCCAATCCGAACGGGTACGTTTACTTCCCATACGCTTATTATGGCGTCGCAGTAAATTCATTGACCCGCTTTCCCACCAAGGGTGAGGCAAGCCTGGAATTCCCTTCGTTACATGCTGCGTTGTCCGCTGCTTTGAATCCCGATTTCACGAGCGGAAGCGTCACGCTTCGCCTCGCGCCTCGCGACAAGGCGGGAGTTCGCTCGGTATTCCTCGCCAAAGCCGACGCCTCGGTGCGGATCGAGAAGGTGGGCGAGCGCTCGATGATCACGGGAGGCGTCCTGAGTTTCGTGCTCGATGACGAAATGGAGAATCTTCGCCTCGAAGGAACGGTGACGCTGGATTCCGAGCCGCTGCGACTCGTCGTCGAGGCACGCTTCGTTGACATCCCCAGCAGGACCGTGATCGGACGGATCGATTACGACGCTCCCTTCGATGAACGGGGCGGCCTGAATGTTTCCAAGAACGAGACGTGGCCCTACCTGGTCCTGATGGACGGCGCGGGCGGTACGCCTGGAACCCGCATCCACCTGACTCCTGGCCTCTTCACGAACAGGACCAGTGGTGGCTTGAATGTCTACATCTACTAGGGGACGAAGCATGAGACAGCGAGATTTCAAGACGTGGATCGCCTTCGGCCTCGTTTCAGCCCTGTTGGGTTGCACGGTTCCTGTTGGCACTCAGTGGACCTCGAATGCGATCGGCACGGGGCAAACGGAGGCGCACACACAGGCTGGAGTCGGCGGCCTGGGGCTGGGCATTCGCTGGCCGGATTCCGGTTCCTCCCTCCAGGCGATTCCCAACCGGGCGATCAAGGCGGTCGTTACGCTGACGCGCGCGGATGGATCGCAGGCGATTGATTCGTCGGGAAAGGCGATCGCCCCCGTGGAGATCTACCGCCAGGCGGATCCCTATTACTACGGCCCTTACCCCGCCGGGTTCAACACTTACGGTTCCTTGAGATGGGACCTTCCGGTCCAGGCGGATCTGCTCATTCAGGCAGAAGTTCGTGACGCTCAGAATCAGGTCGTGGCTTCGGACGAGAAGCGCATCGACGTCGTGCCTGGCCTCTTCGCGACGGTCGGCATGGAGCTCGTGGCCGTTGACGCGCCGGTGATCACCTCGCTGTCCAAGAGCGACTGGCGGGTTGGAGACCGGATCATCGTCGCCGGCTCTGGCTTTGGCAAGTCCAAGAACTGGAAAACCCTGGCTTACGTGGGGCTGAATTACCAGTACCTGCCTTATTCAAACCTCATCTTCCCGATGCCAGTGCCATCAGGAGGGTTTGGAATGATGCGCAGGTCGCTTCCGGAAACCGCCGTCACCGTCGATTCCGACACGCAACTCACCCTGACGGTCCCCCATGACCTGCTCTCCGGTTTTGCCGATTACTTCACCAAGCCCGACAAGCTCCAGCCGAAGTTCATGGTCATGGTGGACGGCGTCACGTCACGTAGTATCGACTTCTCGATGCCCACGCAGGCCACCGCCTCGCTAGACGTGGAACTCATCGAGGTTCCGGATGCCCCACCCCAGAACCCCACTCGCTGGGTGGGGCAGGACCTTTGGAAGCCGCCTTTCGAGGCACTCCCCCTGGCCGCCGGTACGCGCTGGAACTACCTTGTGAGCACAACTTACACTTATCCGCAGTCTCAGGGAGGGGGCACGTCGTCCTGGAGCCGCACGATGCGGGTGGAGATGCTCGATGACGACGGGCGCGGGCAATATGAGTCCTACAGCTACTCGACCTTGCGGGCGTTCGACTTGGCGAACGGGTCCGCTTCCGAGCTGAGTCCGATCTTTCGCTTGAGTTCCACTAACGGCATCCAGACCTTGCCTGAGGTGACGCTCAACGTTCCGGCCCTCGGTCAACGACTGGCGAAGCACTATTTCACCAGCCCCGAATCCGGAGTCACCCGTGAGGTTTGGCTGGTCGAGGGCGTGGGCGTCGTGCGCTCCGTGGAGACTCGCGTCGGTGGATACCACTATTCCCACGAAGGCAAACGGGACCCCCTCCCTCGCCAGCGCCAGGTGACCACCTACGAGTTGATTGACTTCACGCCGGCCGCACCGTCCGAGGAAGGGTAGGGTAATGCGCAAGATGAATCGATGGGGTCTGCTCTTGGCCCTGCCCACCATGTTCCTTCTGGGCTGCGAGGGCGTGACCACGACGGGGACGACTCTGCAACCTGCGACCGAGATCGCCAGTGCCGAGACGAGTCGCATGAGAGCGATTGTCTCTGTGCCTCGCCAGCTCCAGAGCACCGCAGGCATCGAGGTGCTCCTCGAAGTTGCGTACTCGGGCTGGGAGTATCGCAATGTCGTGGTTGAACCCCGGGTCCTTCAACTCGACGAACCGACTGTAATCGCGAATCTCGTGCCCGGTCCCGTCACGGTAACCGTGACGGCGCGCGACGCCGAGACCCACGCGATGCACGATAGGCAGCAAATGGCCGTCGTCCTCTTGCCGGGCGAGGAGACACCTGTCAGTTTCAGCCTACTCCACGGGGGTAAGCCGGCACTCGATCTTGGTGTCAGCTTTGGGCAACGCCTGCTTGATTACCGCCGTCTGAGCCATGCAGACGGATTCGATTCGGATTTTGCCGCGTATTATCCGAACCAGCAGCAATTGCTCTTCTGGCTTACGCGTGACTCCCAGCGGGTCGCGGTGACCTTTCAGGTGCAGTATTCGACGGTTTATCGTCGAATTGGAGCAGGAGTGTCGGAATCTTACCCGACGGATTCCTGGACCGCCATCCCGACTCACGCGGTTTACGTGGACTCCGAGTTGCTAGCGCCGAGCACCAAGGTCCGCCATTATCGCTGGACAAACCAGTATCCCGGCGACGCGCAGACATGGACAGAGGTGACCGTGGATCGCTGGTACGGGGCATCGGAAGGCCTTCTCAAGGAAGTCATCAGCGACGAGAACGGAGTGGTTTCGACGTTGATGCGGGAAGGGGTCGTATTTGAAGGGGGAGGGGTGGTCGCGAATGATTGACATGACGATAAACCACACGTCCCGGGCCTTCGCCCTCGCAGTGGCGGCATCGCTTTGGCTAACTGGCTGCGCCCCGGCAGCCATGCCTTCATTGGTTTCGTCCCAGCACCAGGGCGCATCGTTGCGCATGAGCGTCGACTTCGGGAGGAAGGCTCAGGTCATCGCCGAGGATCTTGCCGAGTTGAAAGTCGAGTTGACGCTCGAGGATGGTCGGACGGAGACGCGCACCCTGCCGAAAGCTGAGAGCAACTATATCGACCTCTCAGGGTTGCCTTCCGGGGAAGCCTCGATCAAGGTCAGCGCCATGCTCGCATCCGGAGAGGTCGTTGGGTACGGCTACACCATGGCCATGCTCATGCCTGGACGGCGCAGCTACGCCTCGCTTCACATCCTGCTCGACACCCCCGGCAAGAGCACGGTGATGCCATACAGCCCTTTGACTCCATTGGTGGATCAAAACGTCCTGGGCAGTCAGCTTTACGGTCGCGTGATCGGCGGAGAAGCCACTGGTGAGCAGCTCTCGATGGGCGTGTTCCGGCGCGAGGGTGTCACGCCGTTCTACTTTTACAGTTACGGATCGACCCAGGTGACCCCGGCGGGGGCCGCAAACTTTTTCAACCTGAGCGATGGGGCCTACCACCTGGGATACCACAGCTCGTATCCCACTTACTCCGGCTATTCCGGCTTCGAGGGCACGATCTCAGTGGCCACGGCCATGCCTCGCCGACCCCAGTTTGCCATCTCCGAGCCCGTCCAGGTTTCGGCGACGCAAACGGAGGTCCCGGAGGTCGAATTCGATTTGAGTTGGGATCTCTCGGCAGCCACTCCCGCGATGAATTCGGTGCTGGAGTCCCGGGAGGTGACTTTCGAGTTTCCGGCCAAGACCGGGCTGACGGATCCGAAGTACGCCATCGAGATCTATGATTCCGCGGTCAGGGAGTCGAATTCGAGTCTGGTCCCCTTGCAGCGTTACGAGACTTCGGCCCATGACCCCGAGACCATGACGACCCGGGTCTCGTTCACGCTCGACGAAACGGTCCATCCGGGGACTCGTTACTACGTGCTCAAGTACTGGGAGGGATCCGGGTCGTATGGTGGCGCGAACGCGTTTGGGCGCACAGCCCTGATTCCTTTCATCGTGCCAACGGATGGCCAATCCACCCCATGAATTGGACGGTCGCGCGGTTTGCCATCGCCTTTCTGATCGCTTGGCCCCTCGCAGGATGCCCAAGTTCGGGTGTAGGCTTGCCTGCCGAATGGCAGGAGACGGGAACGATGCTTCAGCCTCCGGCGGAATGGAGTGTTGATCCCCTGGCAGACAAGCCGGAAAAGCGGAAAGAAGACGGGGCCACCAGCGACCGAGCCAAAGACGCTCCCGTTGCAGAACCCTCGACTCCCGGAGAGGGGGCTGCAGGGGGGACGTCGGAGGCCGTGCAACGGACGTTCGTCCAGGGGCCCATGGTTTTCAGTGCGAACACGGTCTTGAATTACCGCCTAAGTGCTATCGATGGCTGGTTTCCCCAAGGCCGCATGGAGCTGACAGTGCAGAGGTTTGAGCCGAAGAACCAGGGTTTCGAGCTGGAGGTGGAATCGCGCTTCACGGTGGGGTGGCTTTCGGGGAATCAAGCATGGAAGGCCCGCGTTGACGAGGATTGGATCCAGGTCGACGGCAAGCCCATGATGCCGCAACGTGCGACGCCGGGCATGTACTGGCCGTCAATCAACGGAAAGGCGCGTCTGATCGGATTGGAACGCGTCGAGACGGAGGTGGCGACGTTTCCCGGGTGCTGGAAGGTGCTTTACGTCGAGGACCATGGCGAACCGACCGAGGCCTGGTTCGCTCCCGGGGTGGGGCTCGTCAAGGCCCAGTTCACGGTCGCAGGGTTGCGTGCGGAGGCAGTGCTGACCCAGGTGAAGATCTAAGTCGTGACCGGTGGTTTATGGGTGAACCGAAGGCTTGGCTTCCCGTTTCTGGCGGGTGACGAGGGCGTCCACGGTTCCGAAAACCGCCAGGGGGTAGAGGCCCAGGGTTCCCAGCCGCACGAGCTGCGGGTCGTTCCGGTCGTTGCCGATCACGATGGCGGTCGTGAGGCCGGCGGCGGTGCCCAAGGTGACGAGGCCCTTCATCCAGTCGTGGTTGGCGAACTGGCCGATGACCGGGAGCGTGGCCATCCCCGTGAGGAGCGCGTCGGTGAAGGATGGGCGCGAGTCTCGGGACGGCGAGACCGACTGCTGGATGGCCGCGAGATCCTGCTGGGTGTCGTGAAGCACGCGGGGATCGGCCGGCGCCCAGATATCCACGTCCGTCGATGCCGTGGCCTCGGGGTGGTGAAGACGGAACTCGATGGGGGATCGCTCAGCGTTCCGAGCCGCCTGGGCCCAGGCCGGAGAGTTGAATCCGCTCAGCAAGAGCGTACCGCAGATAAGTCCCCAGAGGGGGCGAGTGACAAGCATGAGAATGGCCTCCGAACTATCTGGTGTTATCATACCGCACCCGGCTATGACGAGGGTCACCGCTGAATCGCGCGCCGAGCGCTATCCTGGGGAAAGAGTTGAACCAATTGCGAGGTTGCGTACCGTTGAAGAATCGAAAAGCCGTCATTATTGGAGCGCTGCTGGCGGGGACCCTCGTTCCCATGGCCGCCAGCGCGCAGCTCAATCCGCCGGAAGTTCCCCGATCGGAGTCTGAGCTGGGAGTGCTGAGCTACGAGCGCTACCTCGAGGAGAGCCTGGATCGTGGCCTGAGCGCCTACCTCGGCGCCGACCGCTTCATCGTGCAGGTGAAGGCGATCCTCAAGGAGGGCGGAGAGCGCGGCTCGCGGCCCGCTTACGTGCAACAGCCGCTCCCTCAGCAAGCGCCTCAGATGCTGCCCCAGCTTCCGACGCAGCGGCCCTCGGCTCTGTCGACACGTGGCGCCGACGAGCCGCCGATCCTTCCGGGCCTCTTCGGGGGACAGCGTGAGGATGAGACGCTCGAGCCGCCTTCCTCCATGGCGATGCCCTATCTGCCGAATCCGGCGCCCGTGGCTCCTCCGAACGATCCGGCTCCAACCCAGTCGATCGATCGTTTGAAAGTTTCTGTCGTGCTGCCCACCTCCCTGACGAGCCAGGATGAGGACTTCATTCGCAACATGGTCGCCCAGAAGGTGGATCATGCCTACGCCCGGGACCTGATCGTCGAGATCACGCGCCGCGACTTCCCGTCGACTCCCGCCGGCACGGCTGATTCTCCGCTCCTTCCGCCGTGGGCGTGGGCCGTCCTGGCTGCCGGCGCCGGACTGGGCTTGGGGTGGCTGCTCACGCGTTCGCGCCGTCGTCCGGATGCGCCTTCCCTCGCACCGCAGGCCGCACACGCGGCTTCGGCTCTCAAGAGCACGCCGGCCGAGCCTCAGGGGCCCAACCTCGAGCCGCTGCGCCACGAGTTGACGATGCTGATCCTGAGCGAGCCCGAGCTTGCCGAGCGCTACATGCACCAGCTGCTCGGTCAAGAACTTGGCATGGAGCGGGCCTCGCTGCTGACCCGTACCCTCGGGGCGGGCGTGAGCCGTCGCCTCTTCGCAGGCGTCTCGGAGGAAATCTGGCGGGCGATCGAGCTCAAGCAGTTCGAGCGTGCCGACGTTCCCGCCGAGGAGTTGCAACAGGCCCTCAGCGAGGCCATTCGCGCCATCGTGCGCGATCGCCACACGGCCGGTTCTCGGACGAGCACGCGCCGTAACGAGCCTTTCGCCTTTCTTCAGACGCTCGACGACTCGCAAATCATTTACATCCTCCAGGACGAGTCCCCACGCGTCCAGGCGCTGGCCTTCTCCCAGCTGCCTCCCCAGCGGGCGATCGGCCTGATGCACCTGCTGAGTCCCGGGGAGCTGGGAACCGTCACCGCAGCCATGGGCGCGCTTTCCGAGATTCCCCTCGAGACCTTCAACGACATCGCGCTTCACCTTGCAAGCAAGGCGTCGGAGGCGCCGCGCTTCTCGACGGGCGTCACCAACGGCATCGGCGTGCTGGTGGGCCTGTTGGACCACTCCGACCGGGAGATGGAGCGGCGCATCATGCAGGAGCTGTCGACCCAGAACCCCCAGGTGCTCAAGCAGGTCAAGCAAAGCTACGTGGCATTCGACGACTTGCCGAAGCTCCCCAAGGACGTGCTGCGCGATGCGGTCCGCGATTTCCCCAAGGAGCAACTCGCCGAGGTGCTGCGCGATGCGCCGGCCGACGTGCTCAACGCGCTCGTTGGTGCGCTCAACGAGCGCGGCCGCATGGTCGTCGAGGAGGCCCTCAAGGGCCCGTCTCTGCTGGATGCCAACCCGGAGGCCCGGGAGGCCATGCGCCGTGATTTGCTTAGCCGGATTCGCCAGACCACCCGCGTGCTGGTGATTCCGCAAGCCGGAGGAAACTAACCATGGCAAATCTGCCGAACCGTCGGCGCGTCTGGGCGATCGCCTACGGCCTGACCATCGTCGCCACGCTTCCCCTCGTCCTCATCCAGCAGGGCCTGACGTCGCCGGTTTCCGGCCAGCGCGAGGGAGTCATCCACCTGAAGCGCGGGCTGGAAACGGTTGACGTGGATTCCCTCTTGGATACCAATCAACCTGATTTCTTCCTGCGCATCGAGATGGACAAATCTCCCGCGCCGGGGGCGATTCCCGCGGCCTCGCCGACCCCTGAAGCCTCGAGCACCGACGCCAAGGAGTCGGCCACCAGCGCCCTTCCCGAGCCGATGCCTTCCCCCAGCGCCAGCCATGTGCCCTACGAATGGCTGCAGTATGCGGAAGAGGAGTTGCAGGCGCAGGCCTCCCCCACTCCCACCCCGAAGAATGCGGAGCTGCCGATGCCGGCCGCTGCCAAGGCTCCGGCGATACCGGCGTCGCGTGAGCTGGGCTCGGAACGCCTGCAGATCGTCGCCGACGCGCTCTACCGTGCTCCGCGCCTGGCCCAGCAGGGCCGCTACCAGAGTGCCCTGGAGGTCGTCGATGCCGCGCTGGGCGTGGACGACCAGGTGGCGCACCTGCATGCCATGCGGGGATCGATTTGCTTCAAGCTTGGTCGGGAGCGCCAGGCGGAGGAAGGGTGGGTCCGGGCCCTCGAGTTGGACCCACGGCTCTCGGACGCGCAGCAAGCGCTTGACTGGATTCGGAATCGGAGGAGGTAATCGGTGAGCGCCAAGTGGCTACTATCTGGAGGAATCGCGCTTTCGCTCGCCTTGACTAGCGTCGCGTCGCCGGCAATGGCCGAGGTCGAGCCGCCTGCCCTGCATCCCCTCGTCACGGATCTCTTGAACTACAGTCAGGCTGCCGAGCAGATCATCCCGGCGCTTCCCGAGGAGATCACCAAGATCGATCCCACGCTATTGCGGATCTTTCTTTTCAATGAGCGCCGCCGCCCCGAGACCGACAAGCTGGATCTCCTCGTCGAGAACCGCCTTCACGAGCTCTTGCTGCCGCTTCGTCGCTTCAAGGTGGTGGAGTCGCGCGAGTCTAAGGTCCGCAAGATCGTCTCGACGCCTACCGAGCTCCAGGTCAGCACGACCATCGAGTCGCTGGATCGCCTGCGCGATCTGGCCGGAAACGTCGGGGCGGATGCCGTGCTCATGTACGCGCCCTTCGTGACCAACGAGGTGGTCATGGTTCATCTCAAGCTGGTGCGCGCCTCGGATGGCGAGATCGTCTGGACGCATCGCTATGCCTACGACTTCAACGCCGTTCGGCAGGGCGCCGCCATGCGCGCCAAGGCGGAGGAAGAAGCCCGCAAGGCCGAGGCCGCCAAGCGCGCCGAACTCGAGCGGAAGACCCGGGACAATGGCGTCTACCTTTATTCCGGCGTGACGGGCTTCGCCGCCGACCGGGTCTCGTCCACGGCCGGAGTTCCCGCGCGTCATGCGGATCTCTCGCTGAGCGCTGGCGTGATGGCGCTCCGCAACACCTACTTCTGGGAGAATCTCGCGGTCGGTATCGATGCCGAGTACATCCAGGGCGGCGGCGTCGACTTCTCGCTCTATCACGGCCTGGTCAACGTCTCCCCCTTGCTGTTCATGCGTCTCGACCCGCTCTTCGGGGGCAAGGACAACCTCGGCGTGGTCAACCTGTACGCAGGGCCGGGCTTCGCGATCTCGCTCGCAGACGCGTTGCGCCAGCCCTCCACCGCAAAGGGAGGCTTCTTGATCCGCTTCACGCCGGACCTCTTCATGAACCTCGGGCTCACCTACGTGCCGCAGCAGGACGTCAGCCTGGCCCCAGCCGGCAGCGGCTATGCGAATTCGATGACGTACGGCGGGATGAGCTACCATGCCACCATCGGCATGTCGTTCCGATAGGAGGTTGAAATGCCGATGATCTCGATCTCCACCGTCCTCGGAATCATCCTGGGCTTCGGCCTGACCGGCTGGGCGATCGTCGCGCACTCCGGCAGCATCGCGATGTTCTGGAGCTTGGAGCCGTTTGCCATCATCTTCGGCGGCACCGTGGCCGCGGCGATGATCGGGGCGCGGAGTCGCTACGTCTGGCGCGCGCTCGTCACGCTCGGCCGCATCTTCGTCATGCAGCCGATCCAGCCCAGCACCCTGCGCTCAGACATCAAGCAGATGGTCGAGTGGTCTTACGCGACCCAGCAGAGCCTCGGTCCCCTCGAGGATGAGGTCGCCAAAAAGAAGCTCGATGGCTTCTTGAAGTACGCCCTGACCCTGCTCATGAACGGCTACAAGGAGCCCGACCTGCGCTTGTTCCTGGGGGACTTCATCGAGTCGGAGCATCAGCGACGCATGGTTCCCGCCACCATCCTTCACCAGATGGGTGGCCATGCGCCGGCCTTCGGGATGGTGGGGACCTTGATCGGTCTGGTCATCATGATGGCCAACATGGGATCCGACCCCTCCAAGATCGGTCCCGCGATGGCCGTGGCGCTCCTGGCCACCCTCTATGGCGTCATGGCGGCCCGCCTGCTCTTCATCCCGGCGGCCTCCAAGACCCAGCAGATCCTGGAAATCCAGCGCCACCGCCGCTACATGCAACTCGAGGGCATCGTCCTCATCGCGCAGAAGAAGGCGCCCCTGTACGTCCAGGATCGCTTGAACGCGCTGATGGATCCCGCCTTCCACTACGACCACTTCGCGGCATCGAAGGGGGCTAAGACCCCCGCGAGGACCTGATGGCAAGTCCTTTCGGCCAGAACCGCAATCCCTTCGGATCCCACCGCTCCAGCGGACTTCAGGAGGACGAGGGCTGGCTGATCACGTACGCCGACACCATCACCAACCTGATGGCGCTCTTCATCATGATGCTGGCGGTCTCAACGGTCGACATCAGCGCCTTCGAGCAGGTCTCCGCCCAGCTTCAAAAGGACTTTACCGGTAAGGAAACGGCACGTCCGATTTCGGAGATCAAGCAGCAGATCGAGCGGATCGTCGAGAGCAAGGGCCTTGAAAAGCAGGTCGAGGTCAGCCAGGACAAGAAGGGCGTGGTAGTCGAATTCTCGTCCAACATCCTCTTCAACAGCGGCAAGGCCGAGCTGTTGCCGACGATCAAGCCTACCTTCACCGAGATCGCCGAGGAGTTGAAGAACGAAACCTACCGTTCCTACACCATCGAGGTGGAGGGGCATACGGACGATAACCCGATTCGCACCGCCGAATTTCCCTCCAACTGGGAGCTCTCCGCGCGGCGGGCCACGAACGTCATCCGCTTCATGCTGGAGGCCGACGTGGAGCAATCGCGCCTCAAGGCCGCAGGCTACTCGGATATCCACCCGAAGGTTCCCAACCGTGACGCTGCGGGCAAGCCGATTCCGGAGAATCAGGCGCGCAACCGCAGGATCGTGATCCGGCTCTATCCCGAGTCTCGCCCGGCAACCATTCCCGTGGTCGAACCGAAGGAGGCCCCGTGATGTCCGTCCCTCAGCGAACTTCCGATCTACCGCCTGCGGCACGTCCCATGGCTAACGTCATCGACCTGAACACGATCAAGGGCCTACCGCGTCGAAGTCCCTACGTCTTCAAGGTGGAAGCGCCGGAGCTCGCTCCACGTCCGAATCCCTACGTTTTTCCCGATGCTGTCTCGGATCCGGATGCCAGCGTCCGATCCAGGGTTCGCCTCTTCGATTTCCTGACCAGAGGCAAGCCACTCATCGAACCCGTTGAGCCATCGGATGGGGACCCGTGGGGAAGTCTCACGCAAACTCTCGATCAGACTGACGATCCCGAAACGGTGGCAGCGGTGCTCGCGGAGTTGCTCGCCAAGCTCGAGGACGCGGCGCAACGGAAGCTGGAGCGCCAGATGCGGATCGTTCCGCAAGGGGCGATCGCCCTTCCTCCCCTCTGCATCGCGACGGCCTTGCTATCCGCGCAATTCGGGCTTTCGACCCTGGCGGCCACCCTGGAACTCAGCGTCCTTGCTACCTGGGCCCCTTGGGTCTCGGCGCTCCTCGCTGTCCCCACCGGTTTGCTCCTGTCCAGCCTCGTCTTGGGAAGGGGCTTGAAAAAGGTCAGGCCTGGAGAGGGCTTGCGCCTGGGCAACCTGTACGGACGGGTATTGGTATCGCATCCCCTGGGATGGGTGCTCGAGTGCGAGGATCAAAAGCGGCTGACGGTTCCGTATTACCTGGCAATTTACGCCGATACCGAGCGACTTCTTGCTCATGGTGGAGCCGTTTGAAGCAAGCAATGGTAAGGTTAACTAGATAACTACGTAGCATCGACATCGCAAAATCCCGGCCAAAGTCGAACCGCAGGTCGAGCCGGGGAAGGGGGTACTCAATGAAGCGCATCATACTCAGCCTGGCGGCAGCAGCGGCCATGTCGGTCTCGGCATGCCAGCCTTTCGCTCCAACGGCTCTCGACCAGGGCTCGGTGCCTCAGGTGGCTACCAAGACGGCGCCGGTCACGATCTCCTTGGGCGCCTTCACTCCGAAGATCACGAGTTCCAGCTTCGGCGTCCAGACGGTTCCGACCTATGAAATCACCAAGGCCCGCGTTGAGGTCACGGGCCCCGGGATGGTGACGCCCCTCTCCGAGACGATTTCCATCGCCGCCGGAACGGGCTCTGTCCAGTTCAACGTCCCGATGGGCCCTAACCGCGTTTTCAAGGCCTTTGCCCTGAGGACCGATGACTCGGAGGTCTCCGGAGCGGTGGTGGGCGCGGTGAAGACCATCGAGCCCGGTGCCAACGAGGTCGACTTGTCGTGGACCACCACTGCCACGTCCGAGGTGTACACGAACATGCTCGAGAACGGGAACGCGGCGATGGCCATCAGTACGAATGTCAGCCAGGTGCAGAAGCTGGTGAACGACATGATCTTGTGGGGCGTCACCGTCACGGGACCGCTGGCCATGCATCCGAGCTTGGTGGACGGAGTCAAGATCGGCCAGTACATGCGGGCGAATGGCGGCGCCATTCCGGCGGAATCCGTCAACTACGTGAAGCCTTGGGGACGGGTGAGCTTGAGGCTCAATGGGTTGCCGACCGGATACAAGTTCGATGCCTGGGTGGATGATCCTGCCTCCCCCCTCATGCTCAACCTGGCTGGTGGCCAGGTTCAAACGATCGGCCCCGTGCACGCGGGCACCTGGAAGCTGCATATCGTCACGAAGGACGCCGCCGGTACCGCGGCGAACCGTATCGAGCAAGCGATCACCCTGGTCAATGGCCAGGTGCGCAACGTCACGGTTGATCTGGCGGGTCCCACCACGGCGAACGTGGACTTCAACTCGTACGATGGTCAGGTCTTTCCGGATCTCGGCGTGACGGAGCTGGACCCGCTTACCGAGTACAAGATCACCATCAACTAACCTGGTGCTTCCAAGCGAGCCTCAGCGCTCGTCCTCAAGCGAAAGCCCCGCTCATCACGAGCGGGGCTTTCGCTTGAGGGGCTTGGCTAGGGTAGCATGAACTGCCGCAGGCGGTGGTTGTCGCGATCGGCCACCAGCAGCACCCCGCCCGGAGCCACGGCCACGCCGTAGGGGATGTTGAACTGCGCCTGGGACGGCAATTCCCCGTCTCCGCCGTACCCGCCGAAGATGGAGCCCGCGATCGTGACGATGGTCCCGTCGGGCTGCACCTGCCGGATCCGGTGGTTGCCCGAGTCCGCGATGTAGAGGTTGCCGAAGGCGTCGATCGTGACTCCGGTCGGGTGGTTCAGCTGGGCCTCCGTGGCGAGCCCCCCATCCCCCTCGCCCCCCGCGACGCCCGTGCCCGCCACGGTCGTGACCGTGCCGTCCGAGCCGATGCGGCGGATCCGATGGTTGCCAGTGTCGGCCACGTAGAGGTTGTCCTGATCGTCCACGAAGACGTCCGTGGGCTGCCGGAACTCGGCGTCCAGCGCCTGGCCGTCGTCGCCCGCGAAGCCCGGGACGCCGTTGCCGGCCACCACCGTCACCATCCAGTCGGTGGAAATCCGCAGGATCCGGTGGCCGCCTCGCTCGGCGACGTAGAGTTCGCCGGCCGAATCGAAGGAAAGTCCCGCCGGTTCCGAGAGCTGCACGTAGACGCCACGCATGGACGTGCCGGCATCGGGCAGGTAATCGCCGCCGCCGGCGATCGTGATGATCCGCCGGGAGATGTCGATGCAGCGGATCAGGTTGCCGCCCAGCTCGCTGAAGAAGACGTTGCCGGTGGCCTCGTCGGCCGTCACCTTGAACGGCGTATCGAGCTTGAGCATGGGACCGTTCGTGCCATCCCCGTTGTTGCCGCGCTCTCCCGTGCCCACCGCGGTCTCGAGCACACCGTCGTAGGTCAGGCGGCGAATCTTGTGGTTGGCGGAGTCCGCGATGTAGGTGTCGCCCCGAATGACGACCATGCCGGTCGGCGCATGGAGCATGCCCAGGTGGCCTTCCTCGGCATCGAGGAAGCCGGCCGTTCCGTTGCCCGCGACCGTCCAGACGTACGGATCGCTCGCGGTGACGGGAGTCGTGCCGGGCGGAGGCGTCGTGACGGGCTTCACGACCGGCGGAGTCGCCACCGGGGCCGACGGGGTGGGAGCCGGCGTCGAGGGCGGAGAGCTGCAGGCGACCAGGGTCAGCGACAGGGCCAGGAAAAGGCTGCGGATCGGCATGACGACTCCTTTGCTAGCGGAGAACCCGGATCCGGTGGTTCTGGAGATCGGCCACGTAGATCCGACCGTCGCCTCCCACGGCCACGTCGGTCGGGTGGTTGAACTGCACCGAGGACGCGGGACCCTCCACGAAGCCGGGGTAGTTGTTGCCGGCCAGCGTCGTGACATGGCCATCGGGCGAGAGCATCCGGATCGCGTGATTGTAGGTGTCGGCCACGAGCACGTTGCCCTGGCTATCCACCGTGAGGCCCGTCGGGAAGTTCAACCGCGACTTGCTGCTCACACCGTCGGTGAAGCCCAGGATGCCGTTGCCGGCGACGGTGGTGACCTGCCGCGAGGGGGTGACCTTGCGGATGCGCAGGTTGCCGAAATCGGCGACGTAGAGGTTGTTCTGGCTGTCGAGGCTCAGCTTGCGCGGAAGGTTGAAGTAGGCCGCCGTGCCGCTGCCGTCGCGGAACCCCTTGGCGTCCGCGCCCACCCAGCGGCTCGCCATGGTGCCCTGGATCCGGTCGATGCCGGTGGTCGTGGAGACGTACATGGTGCCATCCGTGGCGCGGGCGATTCCCAGCAGCTCGACGGGATCCCAGGGGCCGTCGGCGGTCTGGAAGCTAAGTGTCGTGACGGTGCCGTCCGGGGTGACCTGACGGATCGTATCGAAGTCGACGACGTAGAGGTTGCCATTCGCCGCGACAGCGAGGTCCTTGGGCCCGAAGAACTGGGCTCCGGCGCCCTTGCCGTCACCGCGGCCGAGCGTGCCACCGGCCAGCGTGGTGACGCGGCCGTCCGGCGTGACCTTGCGAATCCGGTAGGCATAGGGCTCCGCGACGTAGAGGCTGCCATCCGGGCCGATGACGAGTCCCTCGGGCTCGCGGAACTGGGCCTCGGTGGCGCCGCCGTCGGCCGCGCCGGAGGTTCCGCTGCCCGCGAAGGTGCCGCCCTGCAAGCCGGGCCGGGACATCTCGATCTCGGGGTTCTGGGAGGGTTGCCCCGGAGTGTAGGTGCTGCCCTGGACCGGGGGCTCGACCCAGTCCGGCGGCTGCACGTTCGTGCTGGGCCACATGAAGCAGCCGCTCAGGGGGGTGAGGAGCGCGAACGCCAGGGCGACTCGACTGCGGATGGTCATGGGTCCTCCTTTACAAAAGGGCGCCTCCAGCTTAGCCAGGGGGTGTTGAGGTCGAATGGCCCGGGTGTTACTCGGGTATGAAGCGCGCTCTCAAGCAACGGATTCATCTGCGCGAAACATGCGCGACAGCTCGCCTTAAGCCCCTGGCGGGATAAAGGAGATACGTGCAACGAAGGGAGGTCCCCCCATGAGTGCCATGCGAAACCTCACCAGTAACCTCACGCCGCAACGGATCGTGATCGCCGCGTGCTGCGGCCTGCTCGCCACCGGCGCCCTCTACGCCACCCAGCAGCAGCCCCCGGCACCCTCCTCCGCAATGGATCCCGCGACCCTGATCCTGCCGGCCGTCGCGGCCCCCCTGCCGGGCCAGGAGGTGTTGCCTGCGGGGGCGCCCCGCAGCGTGCGCCGCGTGGTGGTCACGCATGACCGCCCCGGCCAGATCGTCTTCTCATGGGACGGGCCCGACCTGAAGGTCGAGATCATCGACGCCGCCCCTGCCAAATCGTCAAAAGGAGCGTCGGCATCATGATGTTACGTACCTTGCTGGTCTCTTCCCCTCAGGCGCCCGTCGACCAGGCTGATTGGAGCAGCGTGGGCCCTCGCCTCAGGTCTCATTCCGGCTTTTCGCTGATCGGTGAGGCCCTCGGCGAGGAGGCCATCGGCTTTGCCTCGCTGAGCCGTCCCGATCTCCTGATCGTGGCCTGGAGCGCGCGTTCCGACGCCTTGATGGAGGGCCTGCGGGCCGCATGCCCCGAGGCCCGCGTGCTCCTGGTGGACGGCCCCGAGGGCAAAGACGGGGTGACGAGCCTCGCTGACCTCGACACGTCGCTCGAGCGGATCCTCGCCGAGATGACCCGGAAGCCGCCGGAGCGCCCCCGCTCGGGCAAGCTCATCGTCGTCTACGGCCCCAAGGGAGGCTCCGGCCGCTCGCAGCTGGCGACCAACCTGGCGATCGCCCTCTCCCGCAGCACCTCCCGCGAGACGATCGTCCTCGACGCCGCCATGGCCCATGGCGAGCAGGACCTCTTCCTCAACCTCCAGCCGCAAGGCTTCTCGAGCGTCACCACGCCACACCGCCTGGACGCCTGCCTGGCCACCCACCCGACCGGGGTGCGGCTCATGGCGCCAACGCCCTCCGAGGCTCCAACGACCCCCGAGCGCCTCGCGCAGCTCCTGGGCTGGCTGCAGCAGCGCGATGCCTGGATCGTCGCGGACACCCATCCGTCGCAAACCGAGCTCAACCGGACGCTGCTGCGCGAGGCCGATCGCGTCTTCGTTCCCCTCAACCTGGATCTCAGCCACCTGCGGGCCATCCAGCGGGACCTGGCCTCCTTGAGAGAGCAAGGGATCGACACCTCGCGCTTCGAGTTCGTGGCCTGGGCCGAGCGCTCCGAGGTCTCACGCGAGGATGCCGCCCGTACCCTGAAGCGCCCGATCGACTACACCCTGCCTCACGATCCGGGGCGCGTCCGCGCGGCCGTCAACCAGGGCATCCCGATCTTGCAGTCCGATCCCCGGGGACCGCTGGCGCGCGAGCTTTCCCGCATGGTGGCTGCCATGGGGGAGTCCCGCCAGACCATGGCTCTGATGACCCTGCAGCCCCAGCCCTTGCAGGGCTTCCTCAACTGGCTGCGCCGGGGCCCCGCCCCCAACGGCTTCGGGGCCTAGCGGGGATTAGCCATGACCTATTTGCTGTTATTTCTCGCCGTGACGGGCGTGGCCTTGGGCATCCTGGCCGTCTGGCCCGCGCGCGGCAAGTCGGGAGTCAAGTCCCGGCTCGATAGCCTGGAAACCGTCGGCGGAGCGCTGGTTCCCGTCGAGGAACCCAAGAAGCGGGCGCGAAAGCCCCGCACGCGCAAGCGCCAGCTACGGGTTCCGCAGGCCGTCCGGCTCGCCACGATGGGAGCCCTGCTGCTGGTTCCGACCTGGGTCGCATGGGGCTTCCTGCCGGCGGTCGTCGCCGTCTCAGGCTTCGTGCTCGTGCTCGGGACCGGGGACCTGCTCTGGAAAGGCTGGAGCATGCGCATGGTCCGCAGGCAGCTTCCGGCGGCCGTCCGGATTCTCGCCGAGCGGCTGAGAGCGACCAACTCGTTCTTCACGGCCCTCGAAGCCGTCGAGCGATCCGGCATGCAGCCGGTGGCGGCTCAGTTCGGCCGCGTGCGCCAGGACGTCGCGCGGGGCGTTCCCGAGGAGCAAGCCCTGGAGCGCTTCGCGACGCGGATTCCGATCCTCGAGACGGAGATGCTGGCGAAGGCCATCGCGTACCATCCACAAAAGGGCCAGCGCCTGGCTTCGGCCCTGGATCAGATCGCCGAGCTGCTGGATGGACGGCGTCGCTTGATAGGCGTCCTGGACGGCGCATGGGGAGGAGGCTAGGATGGCGGTCCTTTTGGGATTGGGAGTCCTCGGCACCCTCGTCCTCTTGATGATGCTGCGCGTCGGGGCGCTGAGAAAGAGGCGGGCGGTGGCCCGGCGGCTATCCATGCTCAGCGAGGTGGAGAGCTTGCAGATGTCGGGAGGCTGGTCCGGCGCCTCGCTCTGGCTGCTCGACGCCGTGAGGGCACTGGGTGCCGCCAAGGGGCCCAGCCCGGTGTCGGTGGTCATCGTGCTCGGCGCGGGGGTATTCGGGGTGACCTACGCGGGCTGGATCGCCGATCGCTCGGGCGCGCTCTGGGGCATGGTCGGCGGCACGGCGCTCGCGTCGCTGGCATGGCTGCTAGGCGGCAGCATCCTGGAAGGGGCGGCGAGGCGTCGTCGCGACCGGATCTCCCGCGCATTGCCCGACTGGGTGGATACGGTCTCGTGCTACCTCTGGGTCGGCATGCCGTTCGAATCGGCGGTCGGCATGGCCATCCGCGCCCGGATTCGTTCGGGCAAAGAGCTCAAGGACGAGTGGTTTCGCTACCTCCAGGACACGCGCCTGGGGAGCGGCCGAAACGAGGCCCTGGTCTCGCTGGCGCGCCGCTGCGACTCGCAGGAGATGCACCGCGTGATCGGGGCGGTGATGGCCGCGCCTGACGACCGCGAAGGGCTGGCGCGCAGCCTTCACGCCTGTGCCCTGGAGCTTCAAGGTGGCGCTCTCGCCCAGAAGCGCTCCCGGGATGGCTGGCGATTCCTCGCGATCCTGGCAACGGGCATCGGCATGGCGATCGCCATCGGCATCCTCTAGGCGTGCCGTCTGCGGCGGCCGCGACCTGCGAACGGGTCGCGGCCGCCTTGTCTTTGTAAGCGATCGGGGCTAGAATCGGGGCGTCACGAGGGGAGTCTCGCCCGCTCCGGCAGGCCGTCCCAGGAGGTTGCCATGAACCCGTCCCCCCTTCCCGTTCGTCGTCTCTATCGCTCCATCAACGATCGCATGATCGCCGGGGTCGCCGCCGGTCTGGCCGAGTACCTGAAGGTGGATGCCGTCTGGATTCGCATCCTCTTCGTCACGCTGGCCGTCCTGACCAGTGGGCTCTTCGTGCTGGTCTACCTGGCCGCGTGGGTCCTGGTGCCCGAAAACCCGGCCCAAGCCGGAGTCGCCGCGAAACCGGTCAGCCGGCTTCACCGCTCCACGACGGATCGCATGGTCGCTGGAGTCTGCGGCGGCCTCGCCGAGACCTTCAAGGTGGATCCGGCGCTGATCCGCCTGGCCGCGGTGGCCGCGGTCATCTTCACCTGGGGCGCCGCTGTCCTGGCGTATCTGGTCGCCTGGGTGGTCATGCCGCTCGACCCCGCCGCCCCCCTGATCCTTCCCCCGGGAGAAACGAATGAGCCAACCGTCGACGCGTCGTCTCGTCCGATCGAGTAACCACAAGGTCCTCGCCGGAGTCTGCGGCGGCCTCGCCGCCAGGATGGGCATCTCGCCGGTGCTGGCGCGGGTGCTCTGGCTGCTGCTGAGCCTGCTGCCCGGCCCGATGTGGGTGCTCTACCTCGTGCTCTGGGTGGTCCTTCCCCAGGAACGGACCTGAGCCCGCCTTCAAGCTGAACGGTCCCTGCGAGTCCCGCCTCGGCGGCTCGCAGGGACCGTTTGAGTTTTGAAGAACGTCAGCCGCCGACCGACTGGAGCAGCACCTTGAGGCGCTTCTGGACCTCGGGGTCCTGCGTCAGGCTCATCGCCTGGTTCCAGTGGGCCTTCGCGTCGGCCGTGTTCCCGGCGGCACGGTAGACGACGCCCAGGTTCATGTGGGCGTTGAGATGCTGGGGGGCGTCATGCAGCGCGCGGTGGTACTCGGCGATCGCCTCGTCCGCCTTGCCCTGGTAAAAGAGTGCGGTGCCCAAGTCCACCCGCACGTCCGGGTTCGAAGGCGCCAGCGCGAGGGCCTTGGCATACGTCTCGCCGGCCTTCGGGTACTCGCCGGCGTCGAAGTAGGCGTTGCCCAGTGCAATGAGCCCCGCCGCGTTCTGGGGATTGGCCTGGGCCGCGGTTTCCAGTGATTTGATGCGGTCGGCGGCATCGTCCGCGTGAGCCGCATGATCTTGCGGCGACTCCTGGGACGGCGGAGCTTCGAAGAGCATCGCGAGGGGGCCTAGCGAGGAGAGCACGAGGCCCGCGGCGAGAATGCCGACGCCCACGCCCACGATGGCCGAGCGTTTCCGCTTCGGCAGGAAGTCAGGATCGGAATGGGGGGCGTGACGGGGTTTACGGGCCATGAGTTCCTCCTTGAGCGCAATCGCGCCTCATGCTACGCGTTGATCGGCTCGGGCGCAAGCACCTCCCGCCCTCCATGCAAGCCCAATCTTTGGTGATTAGGTGATGAGGGTCATGGCGGGCACGGAGGCCCGCCCCACTGGAGTGCTTAAAGCAGCTGTTTGTGGCGCGGGCCTCCATGCCCGCGATCAACACCACTATCCGCCCGCATCCCTGTGACCGTCTGCTAGAATGGTAGTGCTCGCCTGTCATTTCCAAGGGAGTCGTGATGTCGTCCACCGAAACCCAGCTGATCACCCAGAGCCTTCAGCGCTCGATCTCGTCCCTCATGATCTGGGGCGTGCTCTATGCGGGGCTCTTGATACTCTTGCTCACCATGCGGCCCAAGTCCTTCCCCGGCGATGACGTCCTGGTCGTTCCCTCGCTCATCGGGGCGCTGATCCTGACGATCGTCGGGCTTGCCGGCGGCTGGGTCCTCTGGCAGAAGACCCGCCTCGAGGCCGTCAAGGACGTGCCGGGCCGCAAGTTCGGCGCCAAGGAGCGCGATCCCGGCCTCACCCCGCGCGCCCAGCTGCTGCGCAAGCGCGTGATCCTGGCGGCCACGTGCTTCGAGATCCCGGCTTTCATCGGCTTCGCCTTGCCCTTGATGGGTGGGCGCTCGCTGCTCTGGGTGGGCATCGCCCTCATCGCCCTGAGCGTCGGCATCATCTTCTGGGTCCGCAAGCAGATTCCTTCCCGGATCCAGGAGGCCCTCGGCTAGATGCTCAAGTTCCTCCACCTCGGCGATATCCACCTCGGTAACAACCAGTACCAGAATGACGATCGCATGCGCGACTTCTTCTACGCGATGCATGCGGTCATCCGCCGGTACGCGATCGACGAGCGGGTGGACTTCGTGGTGGTGGCCGGAGACCTCTTCGACCGCCGGAACATCGAGCCGCGCGTGCTCACCCAGGCGACCCTCATCTTCAAGGAGCTGAAGGACGCCGGCATCCCGGTCTACGCCATCGAGGGCAACCATGACCGCTCGGGTCCTCACGACGGGGTGAGCTGGCTGCGCTACCTCTCGGACTGGGACTGGTTCAGCCTGCTGGAGCCTGACCACGGCGAGGACGGCAGCCTCACGCTCTCGCCCTGGGACGGACGGCGCGGAGGCTACCTCGAACACCAGGGCGTCCGGATCATCGGATCCAAGTGGTACGGCTCGAGCACGGCCTCGGTCATCGGCCCTCTGGCAAAGGCGATCGCCGACCTTCCCCCCTGCCCCGCGCAGATCCTGCTCTTTCACGCCGGCCTCGAGGGCTACATCGACTCCTACTCGGGAGGCCTGAGCCATCACCAGCTGCTGCCCCTCAAGGAAGCCGGAGTCACCTACCTGGCGCTGGGGCACATCCACAAGCGCTACGAGGAAGGCGACTGGATCTACAACCCCGGCTCCACCGAGTCCTGCAACGTGAGCGAGTTCGCCGAGGAGCGCGGGGCCTACCTGGTCGAGGTCGACCCCGAGACCGGAAGGCACACGGCTCGCCACATCGACCACCGGCAATTCGAGAAGCAGCGCCCCTTCCAGCGGATCCGCTTCGACGTTTCGGGCCATGCCACGCCCGAGTCGGTGCTCGCGGCCCTGGAAGGAGAGCTCGCGGCCAGCAAGATGTCGCATCGCGATCGTCCGGTCGTCGAGGTCACCCTCGCCGGAGTCTTGGGTTTCAAGCGCCATGAGCTCGAGCTCCCCCAGGTGGAGGCGCTGGTGAACAAGCATCTCGATCCGCTGCTGGTGCGCCTGCGCTATGACGCCGTGCCGGCCGAGTACGCGGTGGCCCCGGGCATCTCCGTGGGGACCGACCGCAAGCAGCTCGAGCGCGAGATCATGCGCGACCTGGTCGCGCGCGATGCCCGCTACGGCCAGCAGCCCGACCGCTACTCGCAGATCCTGATCTCGCTGAAGAACCGGGCCCTGGCCGGCGACGCGCCCGCGGACATCGCGGGCTTCGTGGCCCAGGAGCTCTCACCTCAGGCTCTGGCGGGCGAGCTACTGGCGGGCCCGTCGCAGGCAGGCCAGGCGATCGTGGTCGCCGGGGAGGGGTAGTCGATGCACATCGTTTCAGTCGAGCTCGAGGACATCAAGCGCTACGAGTCGGCCTCCTACACCTTCACGACTGGCACCAACGCCATCTCGGGTCCCAACGGCGCGGGCAAGTCGACCATCCTCGAAGCCATCGGCTACGCGCTCTTCGACACGCTTCCGTACAAGAAGGAAGACTTCCTGCGAAAGGGCGCCAAGACAGGCACCGTCCGGGTCACCTTCGAGTCCGGCCTGGACGGGCGCTCGTACACGGTCGTGCGCAACACTCGCGCCTCGTACTACGTCTACGATCCCCAGACCAAGACCAAGCTCGCCGAGCAAAAGGCGGACGTCCTCGCCTGGCTGCGCACGCACCTGGGCGTCGAGCCCGACACCGACCTCGAAGAGCTCTTCCGGACCGCCATCGGCGTGCCGCAGGGCACCTTCACGGCGATCTTCGCCGAGACGGCCGTCCGCCGCAAGGCCGTCTTCGACCGCGTGCTGCGGGTCGAGGAGTACCGCAAGTCCTCCGACGCCCTCAAGGACACGCATGCCCATCTCAACGGGCAGGTGAACGAGGTCGACATGAAGCTGGCGGGCTTCCACGGGCAGTTGCTGAGACTGCCTGAGCTGGAGCGCCAGCGCGAGCAGCTGGCCTTGCAGCTCGCCGACGCGACCCGGAAGCTGGATGGCAGCCGCCGCGAGCTGGCCCTCTGGAAGTCGCGGCTGGCCGAGACCGATGCGATCTTCGAGCGACTGCAGGCTGAGGAGCATCGCTTCCGCCTGGTGACGACCCAGCTCGAAGCGGCCGACAAGGAAGCAGCCGCGCATGCCGCCCGTGTGGCGGAGGCCCAGATGGCCTGCGAGGAGGCGGCGAAGGCCGCTCCCGACCACCTGGCCTACCAGGAGGCCGAGGCAACCTTGAAGCGCCTGTCCGAGGATCGTCAGAAGCGCGAGGAAATCGTCAAGCGCCAGGCCGAAACCGAGCGCGAGCAGTCGGCGTTGATGGCCGAGATCCAGTCCCTGGAAGGCCAGCTGAAGGCCCTTGACAGCGAGCGCCAGGAGTTCGAGCAACTCGCCCCCAAGGTGCAGCTGCAGGAAACCCTGGAGCGCGACATCCGCGAGCTGGAGCGGCAGGTCGCGGAAGCCAAGGAGCTGGAAGCCAAGATCAGCCGCCTGGAGCGCGAGCTGGCCACCCGCCGCGAGCAACGCGATGTTCTGGCCAAAGAATTGGCCGCTCTGGAGGCCCTGCGCCCCGAGGCCGAGCGCCTGAGCGAGCTGGAGTCGGCCCTTGACGCGGCTTCCAAGCAGCAGGCAGTGACGCAGGAGAAGTTGCTGGCCCAGAAGGAGTCCGAGCAGCGACTGAAACACCTTCGCGAGGGCCTTGCCAAGGATCGCAAGCAGCACGACGAGGTCTGCCTGCTCATCTCCAAGAAGGAGAAGCTGAAGGCCCTGGCGGCCGAGGAGCCGGCGATTCGCGAAAAGGGCCAGTCCCTCAGCGATCAGGTTTCCCGGCTGGAAGGGGCTCTCGATCGCGACCGCAAGGCACAGGCGGACTTCAAGGGCGGGAATGGCTGCCCGATCCTGCTGGTCGGCTGCCCGGTCCTGGAAGGCCAGACGGCAACGGAGTACTTCGCCGCGCAGATTGCCGATCGCGAGCGCGAGATTGCCGAGCGCACGCGCGAGCGTGACGCCCTGCGCAAGCGCTACGCGGAGGCCAAGGCGGCCGAGCGCGAGGTCGCGGGCCTGAGCGAGCTGGAGCGGCAACGCGACGCGCTGGCGGCCGCGCTCTCGGCGAGCGAGTCGCAGATTCGCGAGGTCGAGGCGCTGAGCCGCGAAACGCTGGATCCTGCCGAGCTTCCGCGTTTGCAGCAAGAGGTCAAGCGCCTCGGCGACGCGCTCTCGCATGCGCGCGCGGCGGCCGTGCGTTTGGAATCCCGGGACAGGCTCGTCAGCCAGCAGGAGAGCCTGTCGGCCGAGATGCTCGCGCGCGAGGCCGAGAGGGACGCGGACACCCAGCGCGTGGCGGCGCTTGCCGGGGTGACGGCGACGCTGGCCGAGCGCGAGCGGCAGCTGAGCGAGCTGCGTGATCCGCGTTCGCGGCACGGGGCGATCGCCAAGAACCTGGAACGCCGCCCCATGCTCGAGCGCGAGCATGCAGAGCGCCTGGCTCGCGAACAAGCGACCCTCAAGCGCCTGGGCGAACTCGCCGGCGAGCTGGCGCCCTATGCGGATCTCGACGCGCGCTGGAAGAGCGTGACCCTGGCCAAGGAAGCCGCTGAATCGGGTTACCGGCGCTTTCTCGCGCTTTCGACCACCGCCAGCGAGCTCCCCGCGCGCCAGGCAAGCTTAACCGAAGCCCAGAAGCGGCTCGCTGAGCTAAGTGAGGAGCTGCGACAGGTTTCCAAGGCGCTGGAAGCGAGCCGTCTGGCGTATCGCCAGGAGGATCACCAGGATCTCAGGCGCCGGGTCGAGGAGCATGCGGCCGAGGCGGTTCGCAACGAGCAGCGGGTCGACTTCATCGAACAGCAGAGCGCGACCACGGCCAAGGAGATCGCCGAGCTGCAGCGCATCCAGCTCGAGCTGGCAGACATGCTAAGAGAGCGCGAGCGGTTGGCGGGCTTGGCGGCGTTCGTGGAGTTTGCGCGGCTGACGCTGAAGGAGGCGGGCCCCTTCATCACCGAGGCCTACCTCCTCAACATCTCCCTGGAGGCCGACCGGTTGTTCCGGGACATCACCGGCAACCACCACGTGCACCTGCGCTGGAACTCGGACTACGAGATCCTGCTCGAGGAGGACGGCCGCGAACGGCCGTTCGCGAGCCTCTCGGGCGGCGAGCAGATGGCCGCGGCCTTGTCGGTTCGGCTGGCCCTCTTGAAGGAGATGTCGGCCATCGACATCGCCTTCTTCGACGAGCCGACCACCAACATGGACGAGAGCCGGCGCCAGAACCTCGCCTTCCACATCAGCGAGCTGAAGGGCTTCACGCAGCTGGTGGTCATCTCGCACGACGACACCTTCGAGCAGTGGACGGACCACGTCGTGCGCGTGGGCGAAGTTTTAACGCAACGTTAATTCCGCGTTCGCGTAGGCTTTACCGCTTAACGGCCTCTGAACAGCGACAAGGGAGATGGACCCCGCTGAAAGGAGACCCGCCATGGCCAGCACGATTCAGCCGCCCTCCGTGTCGACGCTCGCCCGCTACGCGCTTCCGAGCTATGCGGCCGAGGTGAAGCCCGCGGTATCGAACCTTTCGGCGTCGAGCGTCTCGGCGCAGGGCCTCGCGGGTGACACGCTGCACCTCGGTGGCAAGCTGGCCAACCACGTCTACCACGCGACGGCCCATACCCACGTGGCGCGCGCCGCCCTGGGCACGGGCATCAAGACCTTCGGGGCGGTCCTGGGGCGAGCGTCGGGCATCTCGGCGCTGGTCTCGGCGGGCATGTCGGCCTTGAACCACGGGATCAAGGTGATGAAGGGCGAAGAGACCATGGGCCGCGCCGCCAAGATGGTGGCGGTCGACACGGCCGGAGGCGCTGCGGGTGGCCTCGGAGCCGCCCTGCTGAGCGGCCTGACCGCGGCGGCCTTTGGCGCGCTCGGACTCGCCGGCTGGCCTCTGACGGTGGTGGGAGCCATCGCGGGCTTCGTCGGGTTCTCCTGGGGCGACAACCTGGTTCGCTCGAAGGTCTTCGGGTTCCTGGATTACCTGCACGACAAGCAGGACGGCAAGGTGAGCTCGGTCAACCGGGCGCAGCCGGCCAATCCGGTCAGCGTGCCGAATACTCCTTGAACTGAGTATCCATCAAGTAATCGAAATGACGGATGACGTCGGGATCGAAGAGGGTCCCGGCGCCTTGCCGGAGGGCATCGCGGGCGACGTCGAGATCGGCCTGCGGGTCGTTGAGAACGGTCAGAAAGGCGTCGATGACGGCCAGCACCCGTGAGACCAGCGGGATGGCCGGTCCCTGGATGCCGTAGGGGTAGCCGTTTCCGTCCCAGTGCTCATGGTGATAGAGAATGGCCTCGGCGACGGTGCCCATGCCCGCGATCTGCTCGACCAGTTGCTTGGAGAGCTGCGGATGGCCCTTCACCAGGGCCAGTTCTTTTTCGTCGAGGTCGTCGCGCTTGGTGAGGGCTTCGGCGGGCAGGGCGATCTTTCCGATGTGCAGCAGGGCGGCGGCCAGGACCATGTCCCGGCGCTGGGTGCTAGAGAGCCCGATGGAGACTCCGAGCTGGTTGGCGAGCTCGGCCAGTTCCTCGGCGTAGGTGGAGCGGGCCTGGTCGGTGAGGGCGACCTCGGTGGCGATTTCGGCGATCGCCGTCAAGAACTCCTGGTGATGAATCTTGCTCTCAGCAGCCGGCACGACCCGTTCTCCGAACTCCGCGCCGACCTGGTTGCGGCCGTTGGACTTCGCGAAGTACAGGGCCTGGTCCGCGCGGTCGATGAGCAGCGTCGGAGTGTCCGACTTGCGCTGCTGGGCCACGCCGATGGAGACGGTGATGGCTGGTACCTGGACCTTGTCCTCGGTGAGAAAGACCATGTCGCGCACGAAGCGGCGAATGCGCTCCGCGACGACCAGGGAGCCCTTGAGGTCGGTGCTGGGCAAGAGGATGGCCATCTCCTCGCCCCCGTAGCGGGCGACCCAGTCGCAATCGCGCACCTGGCCGCGCAGGGCGTGGGCGACCCGGCGCAGGACCACGTCACCGGTCAGGTGCCCGTAGGAGTCGTTGATCTTCTTGAAGTGGTCGATGTCGATCAGCAGCAAGGTCAAGGGAGAGCCGTATCGCTTGCAGCGTGCGAACTCCAGGGCCAGCAGCTCCTTGAAGTGAGCATGGTTGTAGAGGCCCGTGAGGCCGTCGGTGACGGCGCGCTGGCGGGCATCCTCGTAGAGGGCGCCCAGCTCGGTCAGCTTCCGGTCCTGCTCGACGAGGCGGGACTGGCCCTTGCGCTGCTCGAGCGTCAGCGTCACGAAGGGCATCAGCGCCGAGATCACCTGGCGCTGGCATGACTGGAGCGGTTCGTCGGAGGCCATCACGAGCGCGCCGTCGAAGCGCGTCTCGTGGAAGAAGGGCACGCACCAGGCCATCTGGCCGTCCCAGTCGCCTTCGCGCACCTCGCGCTCGGCCATGGCCTCCAGCACGATTTCCGGCACGGCCTCCAGCTCGCGATGCGGATGCACGGCGGCCACGTAAAGCTCGGTGTCGAGGAAGATGACGGCGCGTGCGAGCCCGAATGCCTCCGAGAGGATCTCCAGGATGCCTTGCGAGAGGTCGTCGACCAGCAGGGTTCGCTGGCGCACCTCCTCGATCTTCTGCATGAGAAGGGCCAGCTGCGTCAGGTTCGCCTCGGTCTGTGTCGATTCCGCCATGCCCGTTAATCCTTGGATTGAGGACTTGCTAAGTTCTTCATACCCGCCTCGCCGCTAACCTAGCATGGGTCGCTGGCGAGCGGAACGGTGAAGGTGAAGGAAGAGCCTTGATCCACGGCACTCGTGAGGGCGAGGCGACCGCCGTGAAGCTCGACGAGGCGCTTGGCAATCGGCAAACCCAGCCCGGTGCCTCGTGCCTCGCGGTCGCGGACCTGGCGAAAGCGCTCGAAGACCAGCTTCTGGTGCTCCGGAGAGATGCCGCAGCCGGTGTCGCTGACGCTGATGGCCAGGAGGGGCGGCTTGCGTCCCACGGGCTTCTCGAGCCAGGAGCGGATGCTCACCGAGCCGCCGCGCGGGGTGAACTTGATGGCATTGGAGACCAGGTTCAGCAGCACCTGCCGGATGCGGACCGCGTCCGCCTGGATCAGGGGCAGGGAGTCGGAGACGTCGATTTCCCAGTTCAGGCCCTTCTCGGTGAGCAGGGGAGCGACCATCATCTCGGTGTCGCGAAGCAGCTGGGCGACGCAGAGGGGCTCGGGGTGAAGCTCCAGGCGCTTGGCATCCAGCTTGGCCAGGTCGAGCACATCGTCGATGAGCTTGCGGATCAGGTGCGCGCCCTGCGAGATCATGGTGATGTAGTCTTCCTGCGGGCCGCTCAGTTCGGTGGCGAAGTCCTCGAGCAGCAGCTCGCAGGCCCCCGAGATGGCCGTGAGGGGGGTGCGCAGCTCGTGCGAGAGCGACGAGATGAACTCTGCGCGATTCCTGTCCACCTCCAGGAGCTTGCGGTTGGTCAGCTTCAACTCGTCGAGGTTCTGCTGCTGGACGTCTCTCCAGCGCTGTTCGAAGGCCTCGGCGACCTGGAGCTGGAACTGCGCGAGCAAGGCGGAGTCTGGCTTTTGCAGGCGAAACTGGGCCTCGATGAAGAGGCTGAGGGCAAAGCGAAGAGTCAGGCCTTCGTCATGGAAGGCGTTGACCCAGTTTGCAGCGAGCGCTTGCAGGGGAGGTTGCGGCTCTCCCAGGGCATGCAGGACGGCGCGGGCGTCGTCGGCCAGGGCTTGCGTCGCGCCGGTGGTTTCCCGCCAGTCGGAAAGCAGGCCGTCGAGGGCCTTGTCTTGGCTTTGGGAGGGCGGCGGAGACGGATTGAGGGCGGCGTCGGCAGGCTTAACGGTTGGTGTTTTGTCGCTGCTGGCCACGCACTACCCTCGCTACAACCTGAACATGCCACCCTTGGGGAGCGACCCTCAGGATAGCATAGCGACCAAGCGCATCGCAATCTCAAGGGCGGGGGTGAGCCTGCTGGTAGACCTGTCTTAAGCGATCTTGGCTGACGTGCGTGTAGATCTGGGTGGTCGAGAGGCTCGAATGTCCGAGCAATTCCTGCACCACGCGCAGATCCGCGCCTCCTTCCAGGAGGTGGGTGGCGAAGGTGTGCCGCATGGTATGAGGCGAGACGGGTTTGGTGATGCCTGCGTTTCGGGCGTGCTGCTTCAGCATGCGGTCGATGGAGCGCGAGGAGAGAGGCTTGCCCTGGCGGTTGAGGAAGAGGCGGTCGGTGTCGACAGGCTTCAGCAAGGGGCGTGCTGTGTCCAGGTAGCGCCGCACATGCCGCATGGCCGACTCGCTCATCAGGACCATCCGCTCCTTGGTTCCCTTGCCGACGACCCGGATTTCCGCTTCTTCCCAGTTCAGCTGACGGATGGAAAGCTCGGCGATCTCGCTGACCCGCATCCCGGTGGCGTAAAGCAACTCGAGAAGGGCGCGGTCCCGCAGCCCCAGCGCGCTCTCGCCAGGAGTGGCAAGCAAGCGCTGCAGCTCCTCCCAGTCGAGAAAATGGGGCAGCTTGCGGGCCTGCTTGGGGCTCTGCAGGCCGACTGCCGGATTCCCCTTCACCAGGCGCTCTCGGGCGAGAAAGCGAAAGTAGGTACGCAGGGCGGCCATGCGCCGGGCAATGGTCGAGCGCTCGTATCCTTGCTGCTTCAGGAAGCCCAGGAAGCGCCGCAAGGTGCGGTAGTCCACCTCTTCGAGCGGCTGATCCGCCAGGAAGGCATGGAACATGTCCAGGTCCTGGCGGTACGCACGAATGGAATGTGGCGAGAGGTTGCGCTCGATCTCCAAGTAAAGGCTGAAGGCCTCCTTGGGGTGCATCTAGATCCGTTCCACGCTCGGAAAGGAAAGCTGCGTGACCCCGGGGCGCACCGGAACGACGTGGCAGCTGCGGCAGCGTGGCTCGTACTTGTCGTGAGCTCCCACGAGGATCACCGGGTCGTCCCACTCGGCGGGCTGACCGTTGATGAGGCGCTGCGAGCGGGTGGCGGGCGCGCTGCACTGGACGCAGATGGCCGTGAGCTTTTCGACGCTCTCGGCCAGGGCCAGGAGGCGCGGCATGATGCCGAAAGGCTCGCCCCGGAAGTCCATGTCGAGGCCCGAGCAGATGACCCGCTTGCCGGCGTTGGCCAGGGCCTGGATGACCTCGACCACGCCGTCGTCGAAGAACTGCACCTCGTCGATGGCGACGACCTCGGTGGCCTCGTCGGTGAGGCGCCAGACCTCCTCGGAGCCATTGGCCCGGACGGCCCGGTAGCGGGTCCCCGAGTGGCTGCTGACGTCCTCGGGCGAATAGCGGATGTCGATGATCGGCTTGAAGACCTGGACGTGCTGGCGGGCGATTTCCGCGCGCTTGATCCGGCGGATCAGCTCCTCGGTCTTGCCGCAGTACATCGACCCACAGATGATCTCGATCCAGCCCTGGTGGGAGGTCGAGGCGTAGAATCCCGCTCTCACGCTCAGCTTCCTTGGTTGACGATCCGGCACCGGCACGCGACCGATCCCGACAGGGAAAACCAGGCCTCGCTCGGAGGCTTCTTCTCTAGCCAGAATACCATCCCCTCCCCCCCTGAAACCAGTTGGCCGACAAAAGTTTACCGACGCATCAGGGGGAAGATCCCCGCCACGGCGCCGTTTGCGTCTGGTTGTGATATTAATATACTTTTGTGTATATGTATCATGTCTGCCGAGTCGCGTGAAAGGAGGAAACCGCATGGGAACCTTCGAGACCTGGCTCACCCTGGCGCTTTTACTGGCCGTCGCGGTCGCCGTCTGGCGGGTGATCGTGTATCGTCCCCAGCCGCTGGCCACGGATCCGCTCCTGCCCGACCAGCTCGTTGGCGCCAAGCGCCAGTTCATCGTCGAGATGAATCGCCGGATCGCCCAGGAGCCGCAGGTGGCCCTGCAACTGGCGACCCTGAGGGACATGGTGGTCGGATGGTACGAGTTGCAGGGCTCGGTGAGCGGGGTTCGCTTCGTGGCCCGATCTTGCTGCGAGAGCTGCTACCAGCTCGATGGCCGGCAGCTCAGCCTGCTGGAAGTCCGGCCGCTCGCGCGCCTCGTGCCGCCCGTGCACCGGGAGCAGGGGACAAAGCGTGATTGCTCATGCACCCTGATGCCCGTCACGATTGGGCGTGGCAGCCGTCCGCAAGAAAAAGGAGCGGTCCGGTCTTCCCGGCCGCTCCTCAGGTGAGGGTCGATGCCTGCGCGCTTAGACCGTCGCCAGCTCGCCGGCCATGGTGGCCTCGAGGTCGGCGAGCGCGCGCTCGGCCTGCAGCTGATGCCGCTGGGCCTTGTCGCGCACCTTGACCGGCCATGGCTCGATGATGCCCCAGTTGGAGTTCATCGGCTGGAAATGCTTGACCTCGGCATGCGAGACGTAGTGCAGCAACGAGCCGAGCATGGTCGTGCGAGGCAGCACCAGAGGCTCCTGGCCGCGCATGACCCGGGCGAGGTTGAGGCCCGCGATGAGGCCCGCGGCGGTGGACTCGGTGTAGCCTTCCACCCCGATGAGCTGGCCCGCAAGGAACCAGTTGGGGTGCTCGCGCCACTGCAAAGAGGCGTTGAGGAAGGCCGGGGAGGCCAGGTACGTGTTGCGGTGCATGACGCCCAGCCGCACGAACTCGGCATTCTCCATGCCGGGGATCATCTGGAAGACCCGCTTCTGCTCGCCCCACTTGAGCTGGGTCTGGAAGCCGACCATGTTGTAGAGGTCACCCGCGACGTTGTCCTGCCGGAGCTGCAAGACGGCGTAGGGGCGACGTCCGGTGCGGGGATCGGTGAGGCCGACCGGCTTCATCGGGCCGAAGCGTAGGGTGTCGATCCCGCGCCGCGCGATGACTTCCGCAGGCAGGCAGCCCTCGAAGAAGTTCTTCTCTTCCGCGCCCAGGTGCAGGACGGCACCTTCGGCCTGGGTCAGCGCGGTCCAGAAGGCCTCGTACTCCTCCTTGGTAAAGGGGCAGTTGAGGTACTCGCCCTCGCCCTTGTCGTAACGTGCCTGGCGGAAGATCTTCTCCATGTCGAGGCTCTCGAGCGTCACGATGGGGGCCGCCGCGTCGTAGAAGTGGAGGTGCTCGGCGCCGGTGCGCCGGCGCAACTCCTCGGAGAGGCTTTCCGAGGTCAAGGGGCCGGTGGCGATGATGGTCGGCTCTGCCTCGTCGAGGGCGTGGTGCTCCTCACGGTGGAGCGTGATCCGCGGGTGCTGGGAGAGGCGCTCGGTGACGAAGCCCGCGAAGCGATCGCGATCGACCGCCAGCGCGCCGCCAGCCGGCACCTGGGCGAAATCCGCCGCCTGCAGGATCAACGAGCCGAGCTTGCGCATCTCGGCCTTGATCAGGCCCGAGGCGTTGCCCATCCCGAAGGACCCGAGGGAGTTGGAGCAGACCAGCTCCGCCAGGCGATCCGTGTGGTGCGCCTTGGTGGAAACCTGGGGGCGCATCTCGTAGAGATCCACGTCGATGCCCCGCTGAGCGAGCTGCCAGGCCGCTTCCGACCCGGCCAGCCCGCCGCCGATGACCTTTGCGCGCATGCTAGGCCTCCTTCGCGGAATCCGCGCCGGCGGTTTCTTCCGCGCCTTCCTCGGAGCCGCCCTTGGCGGACTTCTTGGGAAGGTTCTGGATGTTCTTGCAGTCCGCGTTGGTGCAGAGCAGGAAGCTGCGGCCCGCCTTCGAGCGCTTGATCACCATGTAGGTGCTGCACTTCACGCAATGCGTGTCGGTGGGCTGATCCCAGGAGGTGAAGGTGCACTCGGGGTACTTCGAGCAGCCGTAGAAGGTCTTGCCCGTGCGGGTGCGCTTGATGATGACGTCGCCCTCGCAGCCCGGGGTCTTGCAGCCCACGCCCACCTTCTTGATGATGGGCTTGGTGGTCTTGCACTCGGGGTACTTGGAGCAGGCCATGAACTCGCCGAAGCGGCCCGACTTGATCAGCATCTCGGCGCCGCAGTTCTCGCAGTTCTCGCCCGACGGGATGGCCACCGGCTTCATTTCCTTGGCGGCGGTCTTGAGGGTCTGCGCGAACGGCTCGTAGAAGTTCGAGATGATCAGCTGCCATTCGCGCTCGCCGGTCTCGACGGAGTCGAGCTTGTCCTCCATGTCGGCCGTGAAGTTCACGTCGACGATGTCGGGGAAGTGCTGGACCAGCTGCTCGTTGACCTGCATGCCCAGCTCGGTGGGCGTCAGGGCGCGGCCATCCTTCTCGACGTAGCCGCGGTCCTGGATCGTGGCGATGGTCGGGGCGTAGGTCGACGGGCGACCGATGCCCTTCTCTTCGAGGGTCCGGACCAGGGTCGCTTCGGTGAAGCGCGGGGGCGGCTGGGTGAAGTGCTGCTTGGGGTTGAGGGCCTTCAGCTTGAGCTTGTCGCCCTCGGCCAGGTCAGGCAGCTTGGACGGCTTCTTCTCGGCGGCCTCGTCGTCCTCCTCGGGGGTCTCCATGTAGACGGCCTGGTAGCCGGGGAAGACCACCTTGGTGTCGGAGGCGCGGAACGTGCCGTCGCCGGCGGTGATGTCCACCGAGGTCACGGCCAGGGTGGCGTTTGCCATCTGGCTGGCGGCGAAGCGCTCCCAGATCACCCGGTACAGCTTGAACTGATCCGGGGTGAGGTGCGACTTGACGGACTCGGGCGTGCGCGCGATGGCTGTGGGGCGGATGGCTTCGTGGGCCTCCTGCGCGCCCTTCTTGGAGGCGTACTGGCGGCGCGAGGGCGGCAGGTACTGCTTGCCGTAGCGCTCCGCGATGTACTGGCTGGCCTCTTCCCAAGCCTCGTCGGCGATGCGCACCGAGTCGGTACGCATGTAGGTGATGAGACCGACCGGTCCCTCCGAACCCAGCTCGATGCCTTCGTAGAGCTGCTGGGCGAGGGTCATGGTGCGCTTCACGGTGAAGCCGTAGCGCCGCGAGGCCTCCTGCTGCAGGGTCGAGGTGATGAAGGGAGCCGACGGCTGGCGCTTCTGCTCCTTGGTCGTGACCTTGGAGACGACGTAGTCGACGCCCGAGAGGGCCGCGACGATGGCGTCGGACTCGGCCTGCGAGCCGATGTCGGGCTTCTTGCCCTTCCAGCGGGCGAGCTCCGAGGGGAAGGCCGTCTTGGCGGCGCCCTTCTGCAGCTCGGCGGTCAGCGACCAGTATTCCTTGGGCTGGAACTTGCGGATCTCGTCCTCGCGGTCGCAGATCAGGCGCACGGCCACCGATTGCACGCGGCCGGCGGAGAGGCCACGGCGGACCTTCTGCCAAAGGAGGGGTGAGATCTTGTAGCCCACGAGGCGATCGAGCACGCGGCGAGCCTGCTGGGCGTTCACGCGCGGCTGGTCGATGTCGCGGGGATGCTGGATGGCGCGCAGGATGGCGTCCTTGGTGATCTCGTTGAACTCGATCCGGCGCATGGGCTTGGAGACGTCCTCGAGGATGTTGGCGAGGTGCCAGGCGATCGCTTCTCCTTCCCGGTCCGGGTCGGGGGCGAGGTAGATGTCCTGGGCCTCCATGGCAGCTTCGCGCAGTTCGTTGACGACCTTGGCCTTCTCGGCCAGGACCTCGTATTGCGGCTGGAAGTTATGCTTCACGTCCACCCCCAGGCCCTTCTTGGGAAGGTCCCGAACGTGGCCGGCCGAGGCCTTCACGAAGAAGTCCTTGCCGAGTATCTTTGCGATCGTCTTGGCCTTGGCGGGGCTCTCCACGATTACCAGCGATTTCGCTGCCATAAGCACCTCATTAATTAGGCCCGCGGCATCTTCTCCCCGACCGCCGCGGCGCAGCGCCACTTCATGAGTGACGGATGTAAGAGTTTCCGGGGAGCTTTACGATAAAGGCCTTCAATTCTAGCACCAGGAGGAGCGCGGTGACTACCGCCACCGGAAGCCCCGTCTCGGCGGCGATCCGATCCGCATGCCGCGGATCCGGCCCCAGCGCTCTCAGGATGCGCGCCTCGTCCTCCGGGAGGTCCGCCGGGATCCCCCCATTCCGCCCGCGGCTGCCGCATGCCGGGGGCTTTGCCTCTGCTAGTGGCAATTCCGAGAGGATATCCGAGACTCCCGTCACCAGTTTCGCCCCCTGGCTCAGCAACATGAGCGTGCCCGCGCTCTGCGGCTGGTCGATGGCGCCCGGCACCGCCATGACCTCGCGGCCCTGCTCCAGGGCGAGATCCGCGGTGATCAGCGCGCCCGAGCGCAGCGGAGCCTCGATGACCACCGTGGCATGGCACATGCCGCTGACGATCCGATTGCGGGCGGGAAACTGCCCCGCCACCGGGGGCGTCGCCGGCAGGTACTCGCTGATCAAGGCGCCGCCCTGCTCCACGATCTGCTCGGCCAGCCGGCGGTTACTGGCCGGGCCCACGTGATCGAGGCCCGCTCCGAGCACGGCCGCCGTGCGGCCGGCGGCCGCGGCACCCGCGTGGGCCGCCGCGTCGATCCCGATGGCGAGCCCGCTCAGCACATTCACCCCGTTCTCGGCCAGCTCCGCGGCCAGCCGTCGCGCCGTGCGCAGCCCGTAGGCCGTGGCGGCGCGCGTTCCCACCAGGGCGACCATCGGGCCCGTGAGGTCCAGCGTTCCGCGCACGAAGAGGGCTGCCGGGGGATCTGCGATCTCCCGAAGCAAGGGTGGGTAAGCGGCATCTTCGCGCAGGATCATGGAGAGGCCCCGGCGCTGGATGCCGTCGAGTTCGCGCCGCGCCGCGTCGAGGGACGCGGGCGAACCGCGATGCCCGTCCAGCGCGCGCAGGGTCTTTGGGCCCAGGTCCAGCGTCCCGTGCAGCTCGAACGACGGGGCGTGCCAGGCGGCGCCCAGCGATCCGAAGCGCTCGTGCAGGCGGGCGATGCGGCGCGAGCCGATTCCCGGCACGCGCATCAGGGCCAGGGCATACAGGTGCTCGTTGTCGCTCATTCCCACCCTCCGAACCGGTGGCGCCCAACCCGGCAGTGACATGATAACGCTTTCTTGTAATCCGTAAAGCGCTGTAGGGCGAGGGCAAGCTCGATGGGTCGGTATTTGACCGCTGGGAAAGGGGACGACATAATGGACTGTTGCGTTTGCCGCGCCACCGGGTGATCGTAAGGAGCTCCTGGCTAGGCATGCAGACGCGTGATCCACGGCTCGTCGGCCAGGAACGCCAGGTCCGACACGCCCTGACGATCGTCACAGCGCCAACCGGACCTCTTGGCTTTCCGCGTTGGCGTTTTTCATGAAGGTCCCGCCGATCGGGGACGGTGACGCGCTTCGCGGCCACCAGGTATCGCCTCGCCTCGAGGCCTAAAAGGACGTTAGCCATCATGCTTGATCCCATCGTTTGTTTCTTTCTATTGGGCGTCGTCGCCGGGCTGATACGCTCGGAGTTGCGCCTTCCCCCCCAGGTCTACGAGTTCGTCAGCATTCTGCTGTTGTTGTCCATCGGCCTGAAGGGCGGTATGGAGCTCTCGGAACAGCCTTTCCTGCAACTGTTGCCGCTGGTGCTCGCGGTCCTGTGCATGGGGCTGCTGCTGCCCTTGCTGGCCTTCCCCGCGCTGCGCTTCATCGGCCGCTTCAAGCGTGCGGACGCGGCGGCGATCGCGGCCCATTACGGCTCGGTGAGCGTCGGGACCTACGCGATCGCGGTAGCCTTCCTGATGCGCCGGGGCGTCCCCTTCGAGGGCTACATGCCGCTTCTGGTGGCGGTGCTCGAGATTCCCGCCATTCTGGTGGGCATCGTGCTGGCTCGCGGCCTCTCGAAGGAGACGCAGTGGGGCGCGGTGGCCCACGAGATCTTCGCCGGAAAAGGGATCGTCCTGCTGATCGGCGGGCTGGTGATCGGCTGGATTGCGGGGCCCGAGGGACTGGAGCCGATCAAGCCGATGTTCTTCGACCTCTTCAAGGGGATACTCGCGCTCTTCTTGCTCGAAATGGGCCTGATCGCCGCGTCGAGGATGAGCGCGCTACGTCAATACGGGCTTTTCCTCGTGGCCTTCGGCGTGGTGATGCCCCTGGTCGCCTCCCTGGTGGGATTGGCCCTGGGCCTCGTGTTCGGCCTGTCGGTCGGCGGAACGGCCATGCTGGCCACCATGGCGGCCAGCGCGTCCTACATCGCCGTTCCCGCGGCGATGCGCATCTCGGTCCCCGAGGCGAATCCGACCCTGTCGCTGGCGGCTTCGCTTGGCATCACCTTCCCGTTCAACGTGCTGGTCGGGATTTATCTGTATTATGAGCTGGCGGTTCGGGCCCACGCGTTCTTCTAAGGATGACTCATGACTGAAAACATTCGCACCCTGTTAACGATCATCACGGAAGCGTCGCTTGAATCGACGCTGACGCGCGAACTTGAGAGGTTGGGCGCGCATGGCTACACCATCACCGATGCGCGCGGCAAAGGCAGGCGCGGCGTCCGCGACGCCGAGTTCGACGCCGAGAGCAACATCCGCGTCGAGGTGATCTGCAGCGAACAGACGGCTGCCACCATCACGCGCACCCTGCGCGAGCGCTACTATGGCAACTACGCGATGATCATGTTCACCCAGCAGGTCACGGTGATGCGGCCGGAAAAGTTCTAATCGCCGCGACGACTGCGATACCCAGCACGAAGCCCGCCGTTTCTTCCGGCGGGCTTCGCGCTTGCAGAGGTGTAGGGCCGCTACAGGCCGAGCTTCTGGCGAATCTTGGCGAGCGTCTGGGGCTCGGCGTACTCGTTGACCGCCCAGTTTCCGTCGGCGGACTTGTAGGTCTGGTGCAGGCCGTTGTCCAGCTTGAACTTCATGATGGCCTGGCTGGTGGCCGCGTCCCAGGTTCCGGTGGGGGTCAGGGAGTAGCCCCAGCCCTGGAGGACGCCCTGAAGCTCAGCGATGTCCTCGGCGTTGGGGTAGTCGGGTCCCAGCGTGCCGTTGTTGGCGTACTCGCGGACCTCGGCGAGGAAGGCGTTGACGTTGGTTTCGGTGGCCTCGAGCTTGTACTGGGTGGCGATCGCCTGGAAGTTGATGGCCCCGGGCTGCGTCGGCGTGCTGGTGGCCGGGGGAGTCTGCGTCGTGGGAGCCGGGGGAGTGGTCGGGGGCGTCTGGCCCGCGCCGATCAGCTCCTGCATCTTGGCAAGCGTGGCGTTGTCGAGGTACTCGTTGACCGCCCAGTTGCCGTCGGCCATCTTGTAGGTCTGGTGCAGGCCGTTGGCGGCCTTGAAGGCCTTGACCGCGTCGCTGGTGGCGTTGTCGAAGCTGCCGTTCACGGTGACGTTGAAGCCCCAGCCCTTCAGGACGCCCTGCAGCTCGGTGATGGCCTCGGCGTTGGGGCTACCGGGCCCGATGGTGCCGTTCTGCTCGTAGGAGCGCGCCTCGTTGAGGAAGGCGGTGACGTTTTCCTTGGTGGGCAGGAGGTTGTAGGCCTGGGCGATCGCCTGGGTATCGGGATCCAGCGTGCTGGGGGGAGCCTTGGGGGCGAAGAGGTTCTTGAAGAAATTGAGGATCCCGCTGAAGAACTTCTTGACTCCGTCGAAGAGCCCCGCAACGTCAAAGCTCATGGGCGCGACCGTCTGGGGCTGCGCCACCACCGCCGGCTGGGCTACAGGCGCCGCGGTCTGCGCACCACCGGCGCGAACGGCCGTGGCGGGACGGGCGGGGGTGTAGGGGCGGCTCTGGACTCCGGCGATCATGGCGTCCTCCTCTCGGATGCGGTTCTGAGAGATTATCCGCCTCCCTGGGCCGCCGCTTGTGCCTTTCCGGTTAAGCGCTAACAAAACCTCCGTTAAGCTTTGGGGCGCCGTGGCGCTCACGCTTCCCTGGCGACTCCGGGACCCTTGGGGTGGTAGGGTGAGGGCGAGAGGTCACGAGGAGGGAACCATGTTCAACGATCTCACGCTGGCTTTCTTGCGCGTGTTCAGCTACCTGTTCCTGATCGTCGGTGCGGCCCTCGCGCTCTACACGGTGGTCATGGCGTTCCGGCAGGTCCTCGGGAGCAAACGCGAGCCGCGGCATGACGTCGTCTTCGCGGCCAGTGAACCCGAGCCGAAAGCGCCGGAATCCCGCGAGTCGGGAAACCGGCGCTAGTTACGACTCCGAGGCGGCTAGCGCCTTCCGGATGGTTCTAGAAGGTGGAGCCGAACCCCATGATCAGCTGCCTGGACGGCTGGGTAGTCGCCGTGGTCGCCAGCCCCTGGGCCACGCCCAGCCGGAAGTCGGTTCGCAGGTAGCGGAAGAGCGTCAGCTTGCTTCGCAGTTCGAGCGAGGCGCCGTGGACGGTCTCGGCGGCCTGGAACTGCCGGTTGGGGTTGAAGGGCGAGTCCCAGGTGTTGCTGACGTCGTAGCCGACCACTCCGTAAAGCCGATCCATGTAGAAGGGAAGCGTCCAGAGCCCCTTGTTCACCTCGAGCAGGGGGAAGCGGTACTCCGCGCTCAGCAGGGCCACCTTGTTGCCGATGCCGGCCACGCTGTAGCCGCGCATGGGGATGCTGGAGTGGAAGACGTCGGTCGCCGCGGTGAGATCCACCTGCGAGAGGAAGTGCGGGGAATCGACGCCGCCGACGTAGAAATAGCCGCCACTCTTGCCCCAGTTCAACCCCATGGTCCCTCTCAGGGCCAGGACGTGATGCTGCCAAGGCAGCGAGACGTAACGCCGGTAGTCGCCCCAGACGCGATCGAAATTCGCCTGCCCGCCCATCATCGGCGAGGCCTTCTCGTAGCCCAGCGTCGACAGCGATCCTCCCTCCGGGCTCACGCCGTAGGAGCGGGTGAAGTTGTCGGCCCGCTGGTACATGGCATAGACGGAGTTGCTCTGCCCCGGAGCGCCGGAGAGTTCATGGCGCGGCAGCGACGCGGCATCGCTGTCGCTCAGGGGAATCACCACGCTCCGATCGCTCGTGGCCAGGGCGTAGTCCTGGGAGTGCTGCGCACGGAAACCCAGGACGTACGATTCTCCCGTGACCCAGCTTGCGCCCAGCAGCGGGAACGGAATGCCGGGAAGCCGCATGGACATGTCCACGAGCGTCTGATCCTGCCAGAGCCTCCAGTCCTGCCGGTTCAGCAGCGAGAACGGGAAGGGAGTGGCTCCGGGCGCGCGGAAGACCAGCATCGACAGCGAGGGCTGGAGCTGGTCGTTCTGGTACACGAAGCCGGCGATGGGCTTGCCGGACGACAGTCCCGCGCCGGCCAGCACGTTGTAGGTATGCTGCCGCAGCACGTCCTGCCCAAACGCCGAAACGCCCAGCGCCAGGCCCCCTTCGTCCTGGGCGATCAGGGGAACGAGGGCGTTGGGGGCGATTGACGGCCACGGGTTGTACTTGCGCGGAGTGGCCGAGAGCGCGATGGACATGTCCACCGGGGTGGGCGCTTCGGCCTGGTAGGGCACGAACGCTCCCTCGAAGTTACTGGCGAGGACCGCGTCCGGGGCGATCCGGCGCCAGCTGCTCGGCTCGAAGGGCATCTCATGGAGGTCGAAGCCGGCGCTGCCGTAGTTGACGAACGCGATCGCCTTGCCGTCGGGTGAGGCCGAGCCCTGGAAGGCGCCGCCCAGGACGTTGGTGACCTGGAAGAGGGCCTTGTCGGCGAGCCGTACGGCGTGGAGGTTGAAGACGCCCGAGCGGTCGGACGTGAAGAGGATATGCTGGCCGTCCGGCGTGAAGGACGGGTAGTAATCGAGTGCGCCCACGGAGGTCAGCTCGGTCTCTTCACCGCTCTCGGGGTTCATGAGGATGATCTGGTAGCCGCCTGCCACCCAGCGCGAGACCGCGATCCGCTTGCCGTCCGGCGACCAGGCGGGGTTGGCGTAGGTCTTCTCAGGCGTAGGGGTAGTGAGCGCCTTGACGACCTTGCCCTCGGCGTCCAGCAGGACGAGATGGTTGGTGGCCTCCCGGGTGACGACGGCGACGAGCTGCTTGCCGTCGGGCGAGAGGGCGGGCTCGGCGGCGCGCATGTCCGTGGTCAGGCGCTGGCTCTTGCCGGTGGGCACGTCGAGGCGGTACAGGTCCGAGTAGCTCTTGAAGCTGGTCTCGTCGCCGCTCTGCTCGGCGTAGTAGAGGCTTCGGCCATCCGCGCTCGCTGCGTAGTGGCCAAGCGGGTTCACGCTCATGACCGAGGCAGTCTCGCTTTCGGGGCTACGCTTCACCAGCTTGGAGCCCTTGCCCTTGTAGGACTCGGTGAAGAGCAGCGAGCCGTCGGCCAGCCAGCGCGGGTGGTGGTGGTAGCGTCCCGACGTGGTGAGTGCCTTGGAGGCGGTCAGGGGCTGCTGCTTGATCTGGCGGGCCTGCGTGGCGTAGCGCGCTTTCAGCCAGCCCATGGTCTCGTCCCAAAGCGTGGCGCAGGTCTTGCCCTTGATCACCTGGGAGACCGCGAAGTCGATGCCCAGCCACGGCATGCGCCCGAAGGTCTCGAGGATCCGGGTGGGGACCTCTTCGCCATAGCTGGCGGCGACGTACTGGAAGAATGCGGTGCCGTAGTCGTATTCGTTGCCGCCGGCGGGCCAGTCCAGCAGGTAGCTGCCGTTGACCTGGTCGAGGGTGTGGAGCTTCTGGTCGAGCGTGGCCATGCGCAGCCGCATGTCGCCGTAGCCTTCCTTGCCGCGGCCGCCGGGGGTGAAGCGGGACTCGGTGTGCACGGCCCAGCCCTCGGTGATGAAGCGGGGCGAGTCCGAGAGCAGGGTGGGGATGTACTCGGTGACGAAGCTGGGGACGCCGGGGATGGCCAGGTACTGGAAGAAGATCTTGCCGAGCACCCGGTTGAGCTGGTTGATGCCCCAGTGGGTCTGGTTCTGATGCAGGATGTGGGTGTACTCGTGCAGCACGACGAAGCGGATCCAGTCGTCATGGCGTCCGACGGGCAGGCCCACGTCCGGTGACGGCGGGTGGAGGTTCAGCAGGATCCGGTTATGAGGGTAGTTGCTGGCGTTGGCGTTGGTGTCGTCGTAGGTGTCGAAGCAGACGATCTCGGTCTTCTCGTAGGGGTTCGCCTTCATGAAGGGAGCCACCTTGGCGTGGGCGTCCTCGGCGTAGGCGGCGACCCGGCGTCCGATCTCCTCGAGGTCGGCGGGGTAGTTCACCCGGAAGTGCGGGGTCTCGATGGTGCGCCAGTCGATGCCCGGCTCGTAGCTGGTGGCGGCCATGGTCGGCGCGGCGCTGAGTAACAGGCTTCCCGCGATGGCGAGCGTGATCAGGTGCTGCTTCATTCCCTCTCCATGCCCCTAGTCAACGTGTCTGGCTCCGGCATCCCATGTCCTTCGAACGGGGCTCTCCCCAATATGCCCCTCCCACGCCAGCTTAAACGGCGAAGGGGGCGTGAGGGCGAGTCTTCCGCCGTGCCGGATCCCGGCGCCGGAGCTTTTGGGGTAACATAGTCCGATGATGTCATTTCGAGGAAGGGAGTCCTGTTTGCGGATCACCGCGCTGCTCGTCGCGACCTTGCTGTCGGTGACCCCGCTAAGTGCCCATGCGGCGACCACGATCGATCCGGCGCTGCGCTGGCATACCCTGGAGACGCCGCATTTCAGGGTCAACTACGTCGAGGGCTACGAGGCGATCGCCCAGAAAGCCGCCCACTTCGCCGAAGAGGCCCATGCCAAGCTCGCTCCCGTCATGCAGCGCGAGCCCACCATGCGCACCGAACTCGTCTTGCTCGACAGCCAGGATACCACCAACGGCTTCGCCTTTCCCTACCCCAACAACCAGATCCAGATCTACCTCACTCCTCCCGACCAGGACATGCTCTGGGGCAAGTACGACTCCTGGCTGAAGCACCTGATCACGCATGAGTACACCCACATCCTCCACCTGGAGACCACCGACGGCATCTCGGAATGGGTGAACCGCCTGCTGGGGCGCGCCCTCTATCCCAACCTCACGGTGCCCAACTTCCTCATCGAAGGCCTCGCCGTCCACATGGAGACTGCCTTCACCACCGGCGGCCGCGGGCGCGAGGGAGACTTCGACATGATCCTTCGCTGCCTCGCTCTTGACGACCAGCTCGCGGCCATCGACCAGGCCGCAGCCCCTTATCTCGGCGGTGGCCCCGGCAGCAACGGCGCCTATCTCTACGGCACCTACTTCTACCGCTACCTGATCGAGACCTACGGCGCCGACGTACCGTCGCGGATCGCGCGCCAGTACGCCGCGCTTCCCATCCTCGACATCAACCTGGCGATTCACCAGGTGCTGCCGGGCAAGAACGCCTTCGTCCTCTGGAGCGAGTTGCAAGCCTACCTCAAGCGCCGCGCCGAGAAACAGCTCGAAGGCATCCGCAGCCAGCCGCTCACCGAAAGTCGGGCGGTCACCACGTCGGGAGGCTACCACCGCCATCCTCGCTGGCTGCCTGATGGGCGCCTGCTCTACCCCGAGTTCGTCCACGGCGAGTACGCGGTCCTGCTCATGGACGCGCTCGACGGCAAGCCCGCCCGCCGGATGATCTACAAGAGCCCGTTCGGTAGCTACCATGTCAGCCGGGACGGCAAGGATGTCTACTTCGCGGCCTACCGCGACGCCGATCGCTTCCGATCCGTCTACGACCTCTACAAGCTGGACGTCGCCTCGCGCAAGGTCGAGCGCCTCACCGAGGGCATGCGCGCCAAGGACCCGGCTATCTCGCCTGACGGCAAGCAGCTCCTGGCGGTCGTGAACGGCAAGGCTCGCAACGACCTGGCGCGCTTCGACCCGTCGGGCAAGCTGGTCGAGCGCCTGACCGAAGGCACGGACGGCCAGCAGATCTCGGGCCTCGTCTATTCCCCGGACGGGACGCAGGTGGCGGCCTCGGTCTGGAAGGACGGCAGCCGCGACCTCTACCTGATCGACCCGGCGACCGGAGCGATGCGTCCCCTGTGGCGCGACCTGGCCGTGGAGACCGCTCCGGCCTGGAGCCCCGACGGCAAGTGGCTCTTGTTCAGCTCGGATCATACGGGCGTCTTCAACCTGCATGCCGTGAGGCTGTCGGACGGCAAGGCCTTCCAGGTGACCAACGTCATCGGCGGCGCGCTGGAGCCCGCGGTCTCGCCGGACGGCAAGCAAATTGCCTTCTCGCTGTACACGTCGCGCGGCTACGACATCCACCTGATGCCGTTCGAGCCCGAGTCCTGGCGCCCAGTGGAGGGCCCCGCGCTGGCCTACGCCTCGGATGGGAGCCTGGAGGCATTGCCAAAGCCGCAGGGCGAGACCATGCCCGCGGACGCCACGCCGTATCCGTCCAACCCCTACACGCCGTGGCCGACCTTGATGCCCAAGGTCTGGAGCCCCATCGGCGATTACGGTTCGCATGGCCTCTGGGCGGGCGGAGCGACCTACGGGATGGACGTGCTGCTCAAGCACTACCTCTACCTGTCGGCCGGGGCCGAGCTCAAGAGCCAGCGGCCTTTCCTGTCGATCTTCTACCAGAACGACGAGCTTCCTCCCAGTCTCACCGTCAGCCTCAGCGACCTGCCCAGCCTCTATGGCGTGGGGCAGGCGCTGGAGCGCCGGATCCGGATGGTGCAAGGCGACGTCGGGGTGACGGTTCCGGGCATGCCGAGCCAAGCATTGGGGCATCTTTCGGTCATGGGGGACAGCGTGACGCTGGGGTATCGCTACCGCTCGGTCTCGGACCTGCTCTTGCTCGAACGCCGCAGCGGCCGGCCCGTGACGGATCCGGCAGGCCTGGACGCGCACGAGCGCGCCAGCCTGGAGCGGGCCATGGCGGTCACCCCCGCCGGATCCACCCACGCGCTCTACGCCCAGTGGCGCCACGCCGACAACTACCGTCCCAGCCTCGCCATCAGCCCCGAGCGCGGCAACCTTGGCTCGCTCACCTACGAGCTGGCGCCAGCCGGCCTGATGGGGCAAGCGGGCTTCAACCGCGTGAGCGGCGATTATCGCTCCTATCACTCGCTTCCCTGGAAGCGCCATGTGCTGGGCTGGCGCATGGCGGGCGGCCTCAACCTCGGGCGCCCGGGAGGAGATTACACGCTCGGGGGCTCGTTCTCGACCTTGCCGTCGATCTACACCGACTTGCGCTACGTCGGAGACGTCAGCGCCGTGCCCTTGAGGGGCTACGGCTACGGCATCCTGCAGGGCAGCCACATGCTGGCCGGCAGCCTGGAGTACCGCTTCCCGATCTTCGAGCTGCGTCGCGGCATCGGCACGCTTCCGCTCTACCTGGACACCTTGCATGCCGCGGCCTTCTACGACGTGGGGCTGGCCGGCAGCCGCGAGGAGCTGAGCCTCGCGCGCATCAAGCACGGTCTTGGCCTGGAGGCCCGCGCCAAGATCTTCCTCAACCAGATCCCCACGGAGATCCGGCTGGGAGTGGCGCAGGGGACGAGTCCCGGAGGCGGCACGCAGGTCTACACCACGTATGGCGTCTCGTTCTGAGCGGGGCTGAGCCGATGAGCGGAGTGCTGCCCATGCTGGGGCTGGCGGGCGCGGCGATCGCCCTGCCCATGGCCTACCTGGCCCACATGCGCCTCCGCCTCGCCGAGACGGCCTGCCCCGCCGAGTTGACGCAGCTCCAGACCCCGGATGGCGCCCGGCTCGCGCTCTACCACTATCCGCCCTCCGAGCTCGTCCCCGGGCGGGAGCCCGTCTTCCTGACCACGGGGTTCGGCGTGAACCGAACCGCCCTCGACTTCGACGAGCGCTACAGCTGGGCTCGGCGCCTCGCGGCCGAAGGCTTCGACACCTGGCTGCTCGAGGTGCGGGGCTCGGGGCGATCGCGGCGCGCGGGCATCCATGACGGGTCCTTCGACGATTACCTGGTGGACGCCCGGACGGCCATGGCCCACGTGCTGCAGCGCACGGGAGCCGCCAAGCTTCACTGGGTCGGGTTCTCGCTGGGGGGCTTACTGCTCTATGCGGCGCTCGGCTCGGAATCAGCCGACGTGATTCGCTCGGGCGTGACCCTCGAGTCACCCGTCAGCCTTTACGACTACCCGCTATCCCGGACGAGCCTCGCCGTGCTGGACGTTCTGGCGCGTTTCCCCTGGCTGCATGCCATTCCTTACCGCCTGCCGAGCCGCCTCGTGATGGACCTGCTGCCGCTCTGGTACGAAAAGCCTCTCTTCACGTACTGGATGAACCCCGAAAATCTCGATCGCAAGCTGCTAAAGGCGCTGGTCTATCGCACCTTCGACGACGTGCCCACGCCCTTGGTTCTGCAGTTCCGGGATTGGATTCGCGAGGAGGGGCTGCGCTCGCGCGACGGGGCGACCGATTACCTCCAGGGTCTGAGCACGACGCAGGTGCCGTTGCTGGTCTTGACGGGCGCCAGCGAGCTGGCCGGCCGTGCTCGGATACGGATGATGCGCGCGCGCCCCGCGAACCTCCACTGGGTCGAGTGCCTCCGAAGCAACGAGTTCTCGGCGGATTACGGGCATGCGGATCTGATCTTCGGCCATCGAGCGCCGGAGGAGGTCTTCCCCCACGCGCTCGACTGGCTGCGGCGTCACGACCCGGCGGGCAGCCTCGCGATGACGTAGTAGCGGCCGGGACCCCATGCGAGTCGCGGCGCATGGGGGGCAAGCACGGTCTCGTCGAGCGGCTCGACGTGAAAGGCCTTCAAGAAGGTGCGTAGCGGCGACCTCAGGGGCCCCCAGAGATTTCCCAGATCTCCGAAGTCGACCACGACCACCTCGCCACCTGGAGCCAGGGCTTGCCGTGCGTTGCGGAGCGCGGCTTCGGGGTCTTGCACCATCGATAGCGAGTAGGAGAACAGGATGCGATCGGGCTGGCGACCAAGGACGGCGGCGAGATCCGCGGATTCCGCGTAGCCATGCGCGAGGCCGGCCCAGGGGCAACGGTCCTGGGCATAGCCGAGCATCTCGTCACTCGCCTCGACGCCCCCGTACCGCCGATCCGGACGGGCCTTTTGTAGAATTGCGAGGTTTCGTCCCGTCCCGGGACCGATTTCCAGCAGCGTTTCCCACGGCTCGCCGATCAGCTGCCTCAGCGCCGTGTCACGCCCGAAGAGGTAGTACTTCCGCGTCAGATCGTAGACGTGCTTGACGCTGCCGTAATAGCGGTTGAGAAACGCCCGGTGCTCGGCTTGCTCGAGGGCCATCAGTGCGCCACCCGATACAGATCGACGCGGCGGTAGAGCCCGGAGCGCTCCATGGCCGTGGCTGCGTCCGATTCCAATGGCAGGCGCGTGAACCAGCGTTCCATGCCGAGCCGGCTGATCATGCAGGTCTCCTCGACGCTCCGGTTGATGAACAACGCGCCGGGCCGGCTCGTTCTCACGACTTCCGCGAGCGTGCGCCGCTGCAGGTCGTGGGATAGCCAGTCCATGGCGTCGCTGAAGTTGTAATGGGTCCAGGTCCCGGCTTCGGCGTCTGCGAGGACCTCGAGAAAGCTGCGGTGGTGGTAGGCGGTCGTCGTGGGTGCGCCGAGGGAGCGGGCATGGTTCGCCGCGCGCAGATAGGGAGGGCGCGCCTCGGCATGGGCATGGTTGAAGTGGCCCCGCATCACATGCCAGAAGATCCAGTTGCGCTCCACATCGGTGGCAGCCACGCGCATGCCGGTGTCCAGGCATACGGCCACCATGTCGCTGGTGCCGACGCCATCCAGATTGCGCTCGCGCTGCTGGTAGTTGATGCCGGTGGCGAGCATCAGCAGGGGCGAACGGGCCGCGAGGTTGAAGAGGGGGCGCCGTGAAAGCCTCTCGTATAGCCGCTCGATCTCCGCGATGCGCTCGGCAACCGGCAAGTCCTCCATGCGGCTCATCCATGCCTCGTCCAGGCCGCCCATCGCGCGCAGCCCCGCGAAAACGCGGGTCGACAGACTATCACGGTACAGGCCCCGGCGAAAGGTGGCGCTCCGGCGGGCCCAGTGGGATTGTATCCAGCCGGGAAGCGAGGCGGTCAGCTCCTTGAGCACTCGCTCCGGCTGGGCATGGAGGCCATGCCCGAGTAGCTCGTACAGCTCTTCATGGGAGCTCAGGCCTTGGGCCGCGGCCACCTTCAGGGCGGTCAAGGCCAGGTGATGCGCATTGCCGTCCACCGCGTCGATGTGCCGAGGTCGATGCGCCAGCAGGCTGGCGATACCGCAACCGGCGGCCGAGACCGAAAGGACCCGCGAGGTCTCATCGACCTGGAAGAAGCGCGCCTCCACGTCGGTGTCCTCGAAGAGGATGGTGAAGATGGGAAGCTGGGAGAACACGCGCCAGAACAGGCGGTCGCGTAGGGGGACGGGACGAATCGGCGCCTGGGCGACGTCGAGGTCCTGGCGATGAAGGGTGGTGCTCAACTACTCTGATGCCTCGTGCGACGACTTCATAACGATTGATTGCTTGATCTAAGATACGCGACTTCTACGTAGTTTTCCACATGTGCCGAAAGCATCGAGGCCCTCCCCGGCGAGTCACGCCGGGGAGGGCCTCGATGCAAGTGCGAGCGATCAGCGATGCAGGATCAGGCGCGTCGCCACGCTGGAGTTTCCGCTGAGTTGCAGCGTGGACGAGGTGCCGAGCGCGCCCGGATCCATGAGGCGAATCCCGAAGGGACGCGGAGGGGCGCTCCCCGTGCCGGAGAAAGCGGGGCCCGTCAGCGAGAGGCCCGCGAAGGGCGATTTCCGCAAGTTCAGGTTCTGGATGTCGTAGCGCTGCTTCATGGTGGCGTCGCTGCTGGACAGGGCGCTGGTGCCGTCCAGCGCCACGGCCGCGGCGAAGTTGGCGAGGAGGGTGCTGAGCTTGGTGCCTCGCTTGCCCAGGGCGTCGTTGACGATCCCCAGGGGGTCGTGCTTGCCCAAGATGCCGCCGCTGCCGATCGTCAGGCCGTTCTGGGTGCTGCTCAGGATGTCGCCGACCACGGCGTCACCCAGCTGATCCACCATGTACTGGCTGAAGAGGTACGAGACGCCATAGGCGGCGGACGGATTGCCGGATCCGGTCTCGCCGGAGAGCGTGGCGTTCTGGTGGAAGGCGACCATCGAGTAATCCCCGGGACGTGCCAGGAACTGCTTGACGTGCCCCGCGAGGTTGAGGCTGGGCCCGATGTAGGAGGCCTCTTGGCCGGGCTTGGCTTCGAGGCCGAACCCGGCTTTCACGGTGGCGAGCATGGCGAGCCCCTCGTCGATCCAGACGTCCGCGCCCCCTTGGGCCTCGGCGAGGTAGCCGTCACTGCCGACCGCCTCCACGCGATTCCACGCGAAGAGCAGGTGCTGGAGCTCATGGGCGATGGTGCCCATGAGGTCGTTGCGCGCGACCGTATCGCTCCGAGCGTCGATGGCCGCGTCCGCGGAGAGGTAAAGGGCCTTGATCTGGTTGGAGTTCTGGCCCGGGAAGAAGTCGCCCGGGTTGAAGTACCCGAGCAGGTTGTCCTGGAGTTGCGAGCTGAAGATGAAGTAGGTGACGTCGTCGCGGAACTGGATGCCCTCTGCCTGGGCCTCGGACCGGCTCGGGACGGGGCCGTAGGTGGCTTGCAGCGCCGGGAGGATCTGCGTCCGGATGATCGTCTCGAGCGTGGACTTCAGGGCCGTCCCCTGGCTGCCGTCAAAGACCGCGGCCTTGTCCGTGGTGTCGACGGCGATCGCGAACTTGGTCGTCCGCCCGCCGATGCTCGCCGTCACCGGCTCGTAGATCCAGATGGAGCGCTCCTGCGAGCTGCTCCCACTCAGAATCATCACGCTGGGCGACGGAGAGTCAATCAGGGCGCGGACGCTCTGGACGCTGCGCGAACTTTGCCGGATATCGCTGCCCAGGCGCTGGCGCAGGGATTGCTTGAACGCGTCCTCGCCGGAGAGCGTCTCGTTGCCGGCCGTCATGAGCCGGGGGCCGAAGGCCAGCAGGTTCGAGGTCGTGGGCCAGGAGACGCTGAGGTTGGGCTGGACCGGCTGGGAACCCGAGAGGTTGACGACGCCGGCTGCCGCGAGCATGCCGCGCGGGGCGTTCGAGATCGTGACCATGGCCTGGGTGCCGGACGGGTACAGCGGGTCCACGCGCAGCGACGACTCGCTCTCCAGGGAGACCTGGGAAGGGTTGCTGCCGGATTCCCCGAAGGTGCCGCCGGTGCCGGGCTGGGTGGTGCCTCCCGAGCCGCCGGATGTGCTTCCCCCGCTCGTGCCGCCGCCGGAGCTGGTCGGCGTGGTGCCGGGAAGCCTGTCGCCGGCCGAGGTGCGCTGGCTGGTGGGAAGGCCGAGGAAGGTGTCCTGGTCGAGGGTGGTCAGGGCCATGGGGCAGCCGGTGAGTCCGACCGTGACGCTCGCCAGGGCCGCCGCCCAAGTCATCCGATGCTTCATCTTTGCTTCCCTCAGCCCGGCGGATTGCCCGCTTTCCGAACGAGCCTTTCATACCCGATGGACGCCGGCGATTATCGGAAGCGGCGGCCAGCTGCGGGTTTGACAGATGACTAGCGTCCCCGTAAGATGGCCGGGTAATCAAGCCTATCCGGAGAGGACGAGGCCCAAATCTTGTTCCCGTGCTGCTTTGCGTCCGAGAGGAGAAGCTGATGCCCGAGCCGTCCAAACTTCCGCTTCGACTTTCCATGGACGAGGCCGTGCTTCTCCTCGTGGGATTGAAGCTGCTCGACGAGATGGTCGAGGCCATCGAGTTCAACGGCCATTCGCAGGCGGAGCTCATGGGCGGTCTGATGGGCAAGCTCAGCGGCGCCATCCCCCCGGATCTGGTGGCCATGACCGACGAGATCGTCGACGACATCGTGCTCGCCACCGTGGATCCCCTGCAGGCGATCACCGCCGATTCCTCGCACCCGCTGCCGATGTACTCCATCGACGGCATCAAGCCGGTGCTGGAACAAGCGGTCGCCGAGCAGCGCTCGGTGGAGATCAACTACTTCTCGATGACCCGCGAGGAGTTCACCAAGCGCCGGGTCGATCCCTACGGCCTCAAGCCGGACGGGGACCTGCTCTGGATGGTCGCCTACTGCCACCTGCGCGAGGACATGCGCGTCTTCCGCGTGGACCGGATCAAGGATGCCAGCTTGACCGAATCCAGCTTCGCGCGTCCCGTCGCATTCTCCCTCGACGAATTCTTCGACTTCGACGACGACGAGGGGGAAGAATAACGCCCCGGCGCTTTTGGGGCTGAATCCCGCAAACCCACGCCTCCACTGGACAGGGAGGGGGCAGTATGGTAACGTCTCGGGGAGGGAAGAGCAATTCTCCCCCCTTTTTTCGCTACATGCTTGTCGACAAACGCGGCGCTGCCGCAAGGCGGCAACTAAGACGCGAAGCACTGCGCATCATGCGTGTTCTGAGGAGGATCCGTGGCAGAAGCGTTGCTCAAGGTTTCGGGGTTGCAGACCCATTTCACCACCGAAGAAGGCATCGTCAAAGCGGTAGATGGGGTCGACTTCGAAGTCCAGAAGGGACAGATCCTGGGCATCGTCGGGGAATCCGGCTGCGGCAAGAGCATCACCTCGCTCTCCATCATGCGCCTGGTGGCCCAGCCCCAGGGCAAGATCGTCGGGGGGCAAATCCTCTTCCAGGGCAAGAACCTCCTCAATCTCAGCGAGAGCGAGATGCGTGAGATCCGCGGCAACCGCATCGCCCTGATCTCGCAGGACCCCATGACCTCGCTCAACCCGGTGCTGACCATCGGCGAGCAGATCATGGAGGCCATCATCCTCCACCAGAAGCTCGACAAGGCCGCGGCGCGCCAGAAGGCCATCAAGATGCTCGAGGCCGTCGGCATCCCCAGCCCCGAGTCGCGGGTGGATGACTATCCCCACCAGTTCTCGGGCGGCATGCGGCAGCGCGCCATCATCGCGATGGCCCTTTCCTGCGAGCCCGACCTGCTGATCGCCGACGAGCCGACCACGGCCCTGGACGTGACGATCCAGGCGCAGATCCTCGACCTGATGCGCGAGATCCGCGACCAGCGCAACTCCGCCATCGTGCTGATCACCCATGACATGGGCGTGGTCGCCGAGATGTGCGACTACGTGGCCGTCATGTACGCCGGCAAGGTCGTCGAGTACTCCGACGTCCACACCCTCTTCAAGAACCCCAAGCATCCCTACACCCAGGGCCTGCTCAACTCGATTCCCAAACTCGGCGAGCGCAAGGAGCGGCTGGAGCCCATCGAGGGTCAGCCCCCCAACCTCTCCAAGCTGCCGCAGGGCTGCTCGTTCGGCCCCCGCTGCAAGCACTACATGGCCAAGTGCCGGGAAGTCCCCGCGCTCGACACCGTCGAGCAAGGTCACCTCGTGCGCTGCTGGTTGACGAAGGAGTCCAAGTAAATGAGCCAGAACCTTCTCGAGGTCAAGGGCCTCGTCAAGCACTTCCCCATTCACCGGGGCATCCTCTTCAACAAGCAGGTCGGGGCAGTCAAGGCCGTCGATGGGCTCAACTTCTCGGTCAAGCAGGGTGAGACCCTCGGCCTGGTCGGTGAGTCCGGCTGCGGCAAGTCCACCACCGGGCGCCTGATTCTTCGCCTCATCGAGCCCACGGCCGGCGAGGTCAAGTTCGAGGGCCGCGACGTCACCAAGCTCTCGGCCTCCGAGATGCGCGAGGTGCGCCGCGACATGCAGATCGTCTTCCAGAACCCCTACGCCTCGCTGGATCCGCGCATGACCATCGGCGACTCGATCGCCGAGCCGCTCTTGGTGCATAACGTCTACAAGACCCGCGCCGAGCGCGAGAAGCGGGTCCGCGAGCTGCTCGATCGCGTGGGGCTCAACCCCATGTACTCCGAGCGCTACCCCCACGAGTTCTCCGGCGGTCAGCGCCAGCGCATCGGCATCGCCCGCGCCCTGGCCATCAAGCCCAAGTTCATCGTGGCCGACGAGCCGGTCTCGGCCCTGGACGTCTCGGTCCAGGCGCAGGTCCTGAACCTCCTCGAAGACCTCCAGAAGGAGTACGGCCTCACCTACCTCTTCATCGCCCACAACCTCTCCACGGTCGAGCACATCTCCGACCGGGTGGCGGTCATGTACCTGGGCCGCATGGTGGAGCTGGCGTCTTCCGTCGAGCTGTACTCCAACCCCAAGCACCCCTACACCCAGGCCCTGCTGTCGGCGGTTCCCGAGCCGGATCCCACCAAGAAGAAGCAGCGGGTCATCCTGCAGGGCGATATCCCCAGCCCCGTGAACCCGCCCTCCGGCTGCACGTTCCACACGCGCTGCCCCTTCGCCACGGACCTCTGCAAGGCCGAGGCCCCCGAGTGGCGCGACACCGGAAACGAGCACTTCGTGGCCTGCCACCACGTGGACAAGCTCAAAGCGACCTCCTCGACGCAAGGAACCGTCACCGCCACCATCCCAAAAGCATAGGAGGTAGGCGAGTAGATGCAGACTTCCACCAAGCACCACCTCGTCGCCTTCTTCGCCTCTCTGCTTCTGATTACCGGGTGCTCTCCGAAAGGGGAGCCCCGCGTCGCATCGGCCCCCGGCAAGCCGATTGACGGGGGGACGGTCATCGTCCAGGAGCAGCAGGAGCCCGACGCCCTCAACAAGGCCATCTCCAGCATGATGGCGTCCACCAACGTCCTGACGGCGCTGCAGGGCGGCCTCGTCACCTACGATGACAAGCTCAACTACATCCCGGACCTCGCCGAGGAAGTGCCCACGCTCGCCAACGGTGGCGTGAAGGTCTCGGGCGATAAGATGATCGTCACCTACAAGCTCCGCAAGGGGCTGCGCTGGCACGACGGGCATCCCCTGACGGCCGAGGACGTGGCCTTCACCCAGGCGGTCTACATGAACCCCAAGGTGAAGGTCATCAGCCGCGAGGGCTACAACAAGGTCAGTCATGTCGAGATCGTGGACCCGCAGACGGTGCGGATTCACTTCAACCAGCGCTTCGCCCCGTACGTCGAGATGTACGACAAGCTGCTGCCGAAGCACCTGCTCGCGAACTCTCCCGACCTCAACAAGGACCCCTTCAACCGGGCTCCCGTGGGCGCAGGGCCGTTCAAGTTCGAGAGCTGGAAATCCGGCGATTCGATCACGCTGGTGGCCAACCCCGACTACTGGCGGGGCAAGCCCAAGATCGACCGCATCATCTACAAGTTCATCCCCGACGAGAACTCGGCCTTCGTCCAGCTCAAATCGGGTGGCCTGCACGTCTACCAGCACGCGGCCATCACGCAGTACAAGGCGCTGAAGCGCTTGCCCGGCGTGACGATCTACGAGACTCCGGCCGCGACCTACGAGCACATCGACATGAACCTGGAAAAGCCGTACTTCCAGGACAAGCGGGTGCGCAAGGCGATCGCCCACGCCATCAACAAGCCGGAGATCTCGACGTACATCTTCAAGGGGCTCTGGCAGGAGGCCTGGTCGGACAAGAGCCCGCTCAACTACCATTACAACCCCGCGGTCGAAAACCTCTACCCGTACGACATCGAGCTCGCCAAGCGCCTGCTCGACGAGGCGGGCTGGAAGGTTGGCAGCGACGGCGTGCGGGCCAAGGACGGCCAGCGCTTCTCCGTCAAGATCTCCACGACGGCAGGCCGCAAGCCCCGCGAGCTCACGGAACTGCTGGTGCAGCACTACCTGAAACAGGTCGGCATCGAGGTCACGATCGATAACTACCCCGGCGCCATCCTCTTCGGGCCTCACCCCGACGGCCACCTGCGTGGCGGCAAGTTCGACATGGCCCTCTACGCCTGGGTCTCCCCCGTGGACCCCAATAACCTCAACCTCTGGCACTCCGGCTCCATTCCGCCCAACGGGCAGAACTCCGTGCGCTGGCGCAACCCGGAGATGGACGCGATGCTCGAAGCGGGCCTCGTCGCGCTCGATCGCGAGGAGCGCCGGCGCATCTACCAGCGCGCGCAGGCCATCCTCGCCGAGGACGTGCCGATGATCCCCCTGCTTTGGTGGACCAACCTGGACGTCGCCTCCTCCAAGCTGCTCAACTTCAAACCGAGCGGCTCGGCCAACGGCAACTTCTGGAACGCCCACGAATGGCAATTGACGGAGTAAGCAATGGGAGCCTACGTCATCCGGCGCCTCCTGGGTGCCATTCCTCTTCTCCTCGTCATCACCGCGATGGTCTTCTCGCTCATGCAGCTGGCCCCCGGCGGCCCTTTGGCCGTCTACGGTGAGAATCCCCACCTGACCGCCGCCGACCTCGAGGCCATCAAGGTGGCCATGGGGCTCGACAAGCCGCCTGCCATCCAGTACCTCTATTGGCTCAAGGAGGTCGTCCAGCTCAACTTCGGGCACTCGCTCTTCACGGGCCGCGCGGTCATGGAGATGATCGGCGAGCGCCTGCCTGCAACCCTGCTGCTGATGACCGTGGCCATGGGCTTCTCGCTGCTGGTCGGCATCGTCCTGGGCGTCATATCGGCTATCAAGCAGTACTCGAAGTTCGACTTCACCGTGACCACCCTGGCCTTCGTCGGCTACTCGCTGCCTCCGTTCTGGTTCGGCATCGTGCTGATGATCGTCTTCGCCTCGACCTTGCAATGGCTTCCCGCCGGCGGGCTCGCCGACTACGGCCAGGAGGGCAACCCCCTCAACGTGCTCTCCCACCTGGTTCTGCCCGCGGCCATGCTGAGCATCCTCCAGATTGCCTCGTGGAGCCGCTACACCCGCAGCTCCATGCTCGAGGTCGTCCGCCAGGAGTACATCCGCACGGCTCGGGCCAAGGGCCTCGACGAGTGGTCGGTCATCGTCAAGCACGGCCTGCGCAACGGCCTGATCCCGGTCGTCACCGTGGTCGCCTTGTCACTGCCCTCGCTCTTCGCGGGCGCCATCATGACCGAGACCATCTTCACCTGGCCCGGGGTCGGGCGCCTCTTCTTCGACGCCCTGACCAAGAGCGATTACCCGGTCCTGATGGCGATCCTGACCATCTCCGCGAGCCTGGTGGTCATCGGCAACCTGCTGGCGGACATGATCTACGCGCTCCTGGATCCGCGGATCCGGCTGAGTTAGGAGGACGGATGTCGACGCAACTTTCCCCCTCGGCCGCGGCGGAGCGCCCCAAGTCGGAGTTCGCCGAACCCGCCCAGCCCTACTGGAAGCTGGTCATGCGCCGCTTCGTGAAGCACCGCATGGCGGTGGCGGGCGCCATCACCCTGATCTTACTCATCCTCATGTCGTTCGTGGGGCCGCTTCTGTCGCCTTACACCTTCGACGGCATCGACCTGCCCAACTCCAACCAGCAATGGCCCTCCGTGGCCCACTGGCTGGGCACCGACGAGCTGGGGCGCGACATCTTCACCCGCCTGATGCATGCGGGCCGCATCTCGCTTTCGGTGGGCCTCTCGGTCGCCTTCCTGGGCGTCGTGATCGGCACCATCGTGGGCGGGCTGGCCGGCTACTTCGGCAAGTGGGTGGACATGGCAGGCATGCGCGTGACCGATGTCTTCCTGTCGATTCCCATCCTCATGCTCCTGATGGTCATGATGAAGTTCCTCGGCAAGGACCTCGCGGTCATCGTGCTGATCCTGGGTGCGACGAGTTGGATGGGCGTGGCGCGCCTGGTGCGCGGCGAGTTCCTGTCGCTGCGCAACCAGGAATTCATCGAGGCCTCTCATGCGCAGGGAGCGTCCTCGGTCTGGATCATGATCCGCCACATGCTGCCCAACGCCCTGGCCCCCATCTTCGTGGCGGCCACCCTGGGCGTGGCGGACGCCATCATGCTGGAGTCGGCGCTGTCCTTCCTCGGCTTCGGCATCCAGCCTCCCACGCCGTCCTGGGGGAACATGCTGACCGACGCGCAGCAGTACATGATCTCGACGCCGTGGCTGGCCTTCTACCCGGGCCTGCTGATCTTCCTGACGGTCGCGAGCATCAACTTCGTGGGCGATGGGCTTCGCGACGCGCTCGACCCCAAGCTCAAGCGCTAGCGTTCGCGCAGCCCGGTTCAACCGAGAGGAGGGCGGCTCGTCTGGCGAGCCGCCCTCCGCATTTCTCCCTTGGTCCGATCTAGTAGACGCGCCGGAAGCGGCGGCTGCGGTACCGGAAGCCGGGGCGATCGTAGTAGTTCCAGTAGACGCCGGAGTAATACGGTTCGTAGTACGGGCGCGAATACCAGTAGTAGTAGTTGTATGGCACGTAGTAGGGGTTGCCGCCGTAGAAGGCACGGCGCCAGCGGACCCACGGGCGTCTCCGCCGCTGCTGCGTCTCGAAGACCTCGGGCTCGTCACCCTTCACCATCTCGCTGGCCGTGACGCGCTCAGGAATGGCGATGCTGGGAGCCAGGTCGACGGCGGAGTTCGCGGGCCGCTGAGCGTCCACGCTAGGGGTGGGAGCCGGCGCACTGCAACCTACCATGCTGATGGCGAGCACGCCCAGCAGACCAAACTTGGATGACTTCCCTCTCATCGGTACCTCCTTGCCCTGACCCAGCGTCACGATCCCCCCAAGTCTGTGGTGGGGTGTCGGGATGATAGTGGGGCGAAGGGGAATTCCGAACTCCGATCTAGCCAATCCTTTGGGGGCGGCTATAGCCGCATCTGAGCGGCAAAGCCACCCCTCGGCATTGTCAAAATCCAGGAAGGACGGGCAAAGCGCGAGGGCTCCCCTCGGGGAGCCCTCGCGCTGTCATTTGCGAATGGCGGTGAGGCCGTGTTGCCGCAACGAGGATCGTTTAAGGCAGGACACCCAGGAGCGCCACGGCGACGCCCATGAGGCTCTCGCCGGCGATGAGGCCCGAGGCGATCGCGATCAGGGCGAGCGTCGCGGTCCGGGGGCTGAAGCGCTCCCAGAGAAGCGCGATCAGCGCGCCGAGGAACATCGAGATGGCGTTCCAGGCGGGGATGACGAACGCGAGGCCGAGGCCCATCGCCGAGGGGATGAACGGCTTGGCCTGCTTGGGGGCGAACTTCTCGAGGAGGGGCAGGATGAGGCCGATCACGGCGCCGATGACCAGGCCGGCGAGAGCCGCCGGGTGCAGGCTCGCGATGCCGTTGCTCAGCAACTGGGCGACGCTGGCCCAGACCTGCGCCGAGGGAGCCGGGAACTTGTCCGAGCCGAGCACCGATGCGGTGGGCACCAGGACGTAGAAGACCGGCACGACGACGGCGGTGCCGACGAAGATGCCCGCGAACTGCGCCAGGAACTGCTTGCGGGGGTTGGCGCCCAGCAGGTAGCCGGACTTGAGGTCGGTGAGGAGGTCGGCGGCGGAACCCGCGGCGCCGGCCGTCACGCAGGCGGTCATGAGGTTGGTGACCATGTTGGCCGGGGCGAGCATGCCGTAGGTGAGCTGGGTGATCTTGCCCATGGCGCCGATGGGGGTGGTGTCCGTCTCACCGGTGGCGCGGCAGGCGACCAGCGAGAGGAAGAAGGTCATCACCACGGCGATGATGCTCATCCAAGGGGCGACGTGGAAGGCGAAGTGCATGATGGCCATGACGCCCAGCGCGGCGACGGTCGTGCCGGTCCAGAACCAGCTGGAGGGCACCTCGATGGCGGCCAGCGGATCGTCCTCCACCTTGCCGTCGGCGGACTTGGCGGGCTTCAGGGCGCGGGCGATGGTCTTCCACTGCAGGGCGAAGGCCATCAAGCCGGAGGTGACCATCAGCGAGGCGCCCGCCCAGAGGCTCCAGCCCGTGATGCCGCGGTAGCTCAGCGACGAGATGGCGCCGGGGAAGTGCTCCCAGACGTAAGGCGCGGCGATGCCGAAGTTGATGAAGGCGCCCAGCAGCAGGCTCCAGCCGACCTTCCAGCCCATGATGGCGCCGGCGGCGATCATGATGAGCGAGGCCTCGAAGGAGATGGTCCACTTGGAGAGGGGCTGGCCGGCCAGCCTGAAGAAGGGAATCTCGAACTGGGCGGGAATCGTCAGCTTGTCGACGATGCCCTTGAGGGGGCCGGGAACTCCCAGGCCGGGGAGGTCCCTGAAGGTGGCCGGGGTGGCGAGGCGGCTACCGAGCCAGGACATGCCGTCGCGGAACCATGCCACGAAGGCGCCGATGCCCATCGACCAGAAGAGCAGCTTGGCCTGGATCACGGCCTCGGTCCCCTTGGCGTGGAGGCTCTTGAGGGTGGTCGCGGCAGCCGTTCCCGAGGGGAAACGCAGCTGCTCGACGTTGATCATCTGGCGCTTCATGGGGATGGCGAGCATGACGCCCAGCATCGCCAGGAAGAAGGTCCACCCCAGCAGCGTCCAGAACTCCATGTGGGTCTGGGTGACCAGCAGGTAGGCGGCGATGGCGGAGGTCATGGTGCCGCCGGTCGAGTAGCCCGCCGACGAGGCCGTCGACTGCATGGCGTTGTTTTCCAGGATGGACATGTCCGTCTTCGCGACGCCGATCTTGCGCAGCGTGGTCCAGATGGCGTAGGAGAGGATGCACGCGGTGATGGCGACGCCGAGTCCCCAGCCGGTCTTGAGGCCGACGTACAGGTTCGACAGCGACATGAAGCCGCCCAGGATGCCGCCCATCACCACGGATCGGACGGTGAGCTGAGGCATGGAGTCGCCCTGGTAGACGTGGTGGAACCAGTGGAGCTCGCGCTCGCGGGGCGTCAGCTCACGTTCGGGGGCGTCTTCAGCCTCCGCGGGATTCTGGACGGTCGTGGACATGCGGTTTGCACCTTTGGATAGGGGCCCGGGGGGCCATGAGGGTTGCTAACCAGATTTTAACATCCCTGGAACCCTAGGTCTACGCCGTTTCTCGCCCCCTGTTGAGGTCCCAACACCACAGGCTCCGCATGTCAGCCACGCGCAAGACCGGAGGCCGGGATCCGTTGGGATCCCGGCCTCTCGGTTGAGAGCTTACTTCGTCCGGCGCTTGCCTTCCTCGATGAGCTCCTTGACCTTCTGACCGCCCTTGTGGCCGATCTCGGAGAAGAACTCCGGGCCGCGCTCGCGCAGGACCGTCTCGCCTCCCTTTTGGCCGATCTCGGAGTAGAACTCCGGGCCGTATTTTTGCTTGACGGTGTTGCCGCCCTTGCGGCCGGCTTCGCGGACGGACATGCCGCCCTGGTTCGAGGGCTGTTTCGCCATGGGAAACTCCTTTCTCCCTGGAAGGGCGCTACTTGTTGCCTTCTGCTTCCTTGCCCTTCTCGATCAGGTCCTTGACCTTCTGGCCGCCTTCATGACCGATTTCCGAGTAGAACTCGGGACCGTACTTCTCCTTGACGGTCTCGCCGCCCTTGTGTCCGATCTCCTGGTAGAACTCGCGCCCATGGGTCTCGGCGGTCTTCTCGCCGCCCTTGTGGCCGATCTCGGAGTAGAAGTCCGGACCGTATTTCTCCTTGACCTTCTCGCCGCCCAGGTGCCCGGCCTCGCGGACGCTCATGTCACCCTGTTTCTCGCGATCGCGCTTCTCAGCCATCCCCGTTCACCCCTTTCCTCACGCGCGCTTGACTAGCGCTTGGTGCGCCCTTCCAACTGCGCCTTGCCGGCGTTGATCAGATCGCGGACCTTGTTGCCGCCCTTCGTGCCGATCTGCGAGTAGAACTCGGGCCCGTACTCTTCCTTGACCTTGTTGCCGCCCTTCTTGCCGATCTGCGAGTAGAACTCGGCCCCGTACTCTTCCTTGACGGTGTTGCCGCCCTTCTGGCCGATCTGCGAGTAGAAGTCCTTGGGAAGCGTGCCCTTCTCGACTTCTCGCCGAACCGTCTCGCCGCCCTTCGTCCCGATCTCGGAGTAGAAATCGGGGCCGTATTTTTCCTTGACCTTGTTGCCGCCCAGTCGTCCCGCTTCGCGAACCGATAGCTCGCCGCTGGACTTCGGGGCCGCCGCGCGAGTCGTCGTCGTCTTCCGCGCCATGGTAACCCTCCTTATTCCGCCTATCCCGAACCGCCAAGGTTTTTAGTTAATTTTTATTAACCTTGGCCCGTACTGTATCTCCCGCCGTTTTGGCCTGTCAACGCACGGTTCCGCGTCGAGGGCCGGGAACCTCCTCCCCCACGGACCCGGGTTTGGGACGGGTATCTCCGCGCTCCGAGCGGGGAGCTGAGGTGATGGGCCACGGCTGGAGAGGATCCGGCCCCGATTGCGCGCGTCCCGGGAGGTCGCGATTTGCTAGGATGGGGGGCGGGACGGTTCCCGATCCCGGCTTGCCCCCGAGCTTGCCCCCGAAAGGAGGAGAGGATGAAGGACCGGACGATGGAAGAGTCGCTTCGCTTCGACGCGGAGGTGCGTTGCCTCGACGGCCGCTGCGGTCGTCTGCGCCGGGTCGTCCTGGCTCCCCAGACTGGGAGCGTCACCCATCTGATCATCCGGATCGGCGACGGCCGGGACGTGGTCATGCCCATGGGCATGGTGGGCCGGATCGCCCCGGACGGCCTGCACCTCAAGGTCGCCGCCGACGAGCTCGCAGAGCTTCCCGACTACCTCTCCACGGATTACTGCCTGCCCACGACGGACGTGGCGCACCCGTACGCCGAGGGCTGCGCAATCATGCCCCTGCCCGATCTCGGGGTCTTCAATCCCGGCCCGTTGCCCATCGAGCATCACCACATCCCCGACGGCGAGGTCGAGCTGAAGGAAGGGCTTCCGGTCCTCTGCTCGGATGGCGAGTGCGGGCGAATCGACCAGGTGCTCATTGACCCCGAGCTGGAGCGGGCCACCGGCTTCGTGGTCCGCAAGGGCTTCTTCTTCACGCATGACGTCTCGGTCCCGCTCAGCTGGGTCAGCGGCGTCGACGACGACGGCGTGCACCTCAAGACGTCGCGCGAGCAGCTCACCAAGCTCGAGCGCAACTGGCCATGATGGTATAATGGCCCATTCGAGGCGGATCGCGCCGCGCAAACGCGGCCCGATCCCGCTTTAAGCGCTCACCTCGCTATCAGGAGCAGCAGATGCACGGCAAGTACAACTTCCAAACGATCGAGCCGAAGTGGCAGCAGTACTGGGATCAGCATAAGACCTTCAAGGCCTCCGACGATTCGGAAAAGCCCAAGTTCTACGCCCTCGACATGTTCCCCTATCCCTCGGGGGCGGGGCTTCATGTCGGCCACCCCGAGGGCTACACGGCCACCGACATCGTGAGCCGCTTCAAGCGCTTGCGCGGCTACAACGTCCTCCATCCCATGGGATGGGACGCCTTCGGCCTGCCCGCCGAGCAGTTCGCCATCGAGACCGGCCAGCACCCGGCGATCATCACCAAGCGCAACATCGACAACTTCCGCCGCCAGATCAAGATGCTCGGCTTCTCCTACGACTGGGACCGCGAGCTCAGCACCACCGACCCCGACTACTACAAGTGGACCCAGTGGATCTTCCTGCAGCTCTACAAGATGGGCCTCGCCTACGTCGCGGAGGTCCCCGTCAACTGGTGCCCCGCCCTGGGAACGGTGCTGGCAAACGAAGAGGTCATCGACGGCAAGTCCGAGCGTGGCGGCCATCCGGTCATCCGCAAGCCCATGCGCCAGTGGATCCTCAAGATCACGGCCTACGCCGATCGCCTGCTTACGGACCTCGAGGAGCTGGACTGGCCCGAGAGCCTCAAGGAGATGCAGCGCAACTGGATCGGCCGCTCCGAGGGCGCCGAGGTCCGCTTCGCCCTGCAGGGCCACGCCGACCACTCCATGACGGTCTTCACCACTCGCCCGGACACCCTCTTCGGCGCCACCTACGCCGTGCTGGCCCCTGAGCACGACCTGGTCGACATCATCACCGCCCCGGAGCAGCGCGAGGCCGTCAAGGCTTACCAGGACGCCGCCGCCCGCAAGTCCGACCTGGAGCGCACCGAGCTCTCCAAGGAGAAGTCGGGCGTCTTCACCGGCGCCTACGCCATCAACCCGGCCACCGGCAAGCCCGTCCCGGTCTGGATCGCCGACTACGTGCTCGCCACCTACGGCACCGGCGCCATCATGGCGGTGCCTGGCCACGACGAGCGCGACTGGGAGTTCGCGAAGAAGTTCGACCTGCCCATCCTCGAGGTGGTCTCCGGCGGCGACGTGACCCAGGAGGCCTACACCGGCGACGGCAAGCTCGTGAACTCGGGCTTCCTCGACGGCCTCGCCGTCCCTGACGCCAAGGCCAAGATGATCGACTGGCTTGCAGCCCAGGGCGTGGGCGAGAAGAAGATCTCGTACCGCCTGCGCGACTGGCTTTTCAGCCGCCAGCGCTACTGGGGCGAGCCCATTCCCATCATCTACCTCGAGGACGGCACCATGAAGGCGCTTCCCGAGTCGGAGCTGCCCCTGCTGCTTCCCGACGTCCAGGAGATCAAGCCCTCCGGCACCGGCGAGTCCCCGCTGGCCAACGTCACCGACTGGGTCAACACGGTCGACCCCGAGACCGGCAAGCCTGCCCGCCGGGAGACCAACACCATGCCCCAGTGGGCCGGTAGCTGCTGGTACTACCTGCGCTACATCGACCCCAAGAACGATGAGCAGCTCGTCTCCAAGGAGAAGGAGCAGTACTGGATGCCGGTCGACCTCTACATCGGAGGCGCCGAGCACGCCGTGTTGCACCTACTCTACGCCCGCTTCTGGCACAAGGTGCTCTACGACCTGGGCGTCGTCTCCACCAAGGAGCCCTTCCACAAGCTGGTCAACCAGGGCATGATCCTCGGTGAGAACGGCGAGAAGATGTCGAAGTCCCGCGGCAACGTCATCAACCCGGACGACATCGTCAAGGAATCCGGCGCCGACACCCTGCGCCTCTACGAGATGTTCATGGGGCCCCTCGAAGCGACCAAGCCCTGGAACACCAACGGCGTCGACGGCGCGTACCGCTTCCTCAACCGGGTCTACCGCCTCTTCGTCACCGAGGAAGGCAAGCTCAGCCCCGCCATCCGGCCGGATGCGAAGGCGGACGACGCGTTCACCCGCACCCTTCACAAGACCATCAAGAAGGTCACCCATGATACTGAGGCGCTGCGCTTCAACACGGCCATCTCGCAGCTGATGATCTTCATCAACGAGGCCTACAAGCAGGCCGAACTGCCCCAGGCAGCCATGGAGGCCTTCGTCAAGCTGCTGGCCCCGTACGCGCCCCACCTCGCCGAGGAACTTTGGGAGGGCCTGGGCCACGGCGATACCATCACCTACGCCGAGTGGCCGGCCTGGGACGAGGAGCTGACCAAGGAGAACGAGGTCGAGATCGCGGTCCAGGTGAACGGCAAGATCCGCGCGCGCGTGGTGGTTCCCGCCGAGGCCGAGCAAGCCGAGGTCGAGGCGCTCGCCTTCGCGGTACCCGAGACCCAGGAGGCGATCGCCGGCAAGGTGATCGTCAAGAAGATCCTGGTCCCCGGCCGCCTGCTGAACCTGGTCGTCAAGTAAACCAAGAGGCCCCCCAGGCTTGCCTGGGGGGCCTCTTCCTTTGACCGACCCAAAGAATACGAAGGCCCGGGCATCGCCCGGGCCTTCGTTCAAGCTGTAAGAAGCTTACTTCTTCTTGGCCGCAGCCTTCTTCTTGCTGCCGCCCTCAACCCGCTCCTTGAGCGTCTTGCCGGCAGTCCAAACGGGGGACTTCTTGGCGGGGATCTTCAGGACCGAGCCGGTGCGGGGGTTGCGGCCCTCGCGAGCGGCGCGCTGGCGGACCTGGAAGGTGCCGAAGCCGACCAAGGTGATCTTGTCACCCTTGGCGAGAGCGGCCGAAATGGCCTCGATGGTGGCGTTCAGGCACTCGCCGGCTTCCTTCTGGGAAACCTTGGCCTTGGTGCTAATCTGCTTGATCAGTTCCTCTTTGTTCATCCCACGTCTTCCCTTCTGTCGTAAGTGGCACAGTGGTCGGATTACATCCTGGTCATATGGGGAAAACCCGCATGACAAGCCAGCTTGCCTGGCTAACAAGCGAGATTATATGCACAAGCGCTTGCAATTGCAAGGCCTTGATGCGAAAAAAGCCCGATTTTCTCGGGATTTTTCGGGGTTCTATGTCGTATTAAATCGGGATTAACCAGCCTACGAGGGGATCCTGGGCCGGGCGATTCAGCTTGACCCGTATCAGTTCGGATCGCCTCAGGGTTAAGTAAGTCGGGATTCCTTGACCAGGAGGTCCACCTTCGCAAGCGCCCTTCCGGAGTCGATGCTTTCGCGTGCGCGCTCCACTCCCTCCTGCAGGGTCGCGGCCAGACCGCCGACCTGGAGGACGGCCGCGGCGTTCAGGATCACAGCGTCGCGCTTGGGCCCTTTATCGGCCCCCGAGAGCACGTCCATGAGGATCCGGACGTTCTCGGAGGGGTCGCCGCCGGCCAGCGCGGACACGGGGGCTTGTTTGAGGCCGACATCGCTCGGATGCACCTCGTAGCGTCGGATCTCGCCGTCTCTTAGCTCGGCGATCAGGGAGGGGCCGTCAAGCGTCAGCTCGTCGAGGCCGGAAAGGCCGTGCACGACCATGGCATGGGTGGCGCCCAACTCCTGGAGGGCCCGGATGGTGAGATCCACCAGCTCGGGTCGGTAGACGCCCAGCACCTGCCGGAGGGGCTTCGAGGGGTTGCACAGCGGGCCCAGCACGTTGAAGACGGTGGGGATGCCGAGCTCGCGGCGCACCGGTGCGACATGGCGCATGGCCGGATGGTAGCGCTGGGCGAAGAGGAAGGTCATGCCGACGCGCTCGAGGCAGCGTGCGGCGGTCTCGGGGCTCATCTCGATGTCGACGCCCAGGGCCTCCAGGACGTCGGCTCCGCCGGTCTTGCTGCTGGCGGAGCGTCCCCCGTGCTTGGCGACCTTCAGGCCGGCGCCGGCGGCCACGAAGGAGACGGTGGTCGAGAGGTTGAAGGTCCCAGCGCGATCGCCCCCGGTGCCGCAGGTGTCGATCCCCTCGCCGATCGTGGGGAACGCCACGGCGTGCGCGCGCATGGCATCCGCGAAGCCCGCGACCTCCTCGGGGGTCTCACCCTTCTGCTTCAGGGCCGTCAGAACGGCTGCCACCTGGGCGGAAGTCGCCTCGCCGGAGAAGACCCGGTTCATGAGCGCGGCGGCCTCCGCGCGGGTCAGCGACTGACCTTCCGTGAGTTGAAGCAAGACCTGGGAAATCATCGAGCCTCCAAAGGATTCGGCCGGGGTTTCCCCCGGCCGGTTCTTAGTATTTCTGATTTGGGGTGAGGACGATTTTGAGCTGCTTCTCGGCCTTCTTGAGGCGCCGGCAGACCTCCATCTGCGAGATGCCCAATCGGCGGGACAACTCGGCCTGCGTGAGGTCGTGGAAGTACCGCATCTCGAGCAGCTGGCGCTGGGCCTCGGGAAGTCGGGACATCGCCTCGGTCAGGACCAGCTTCTCGTCGGTCTCCTCACGCGACTCCGAGGAAAAGCGCGGATCCGAGAGGCTCTCGAGCAACGAGCGCTGCTCGTCGTCATCGGAGTCGTTGCCCTCCTGGTCGAGCCAGAGGACGGTGACGCGGCGATCGTAGACCTTGACCTCGTCGACCTGCTCCTTGGTGACCTGCAGGATGTCCGCCAGCTCCTGGTTGGTAGGTTCGCGGCCGAACTCCTGCGTGAGGCGGGCCGTGACCTGGCTCAGGCGGTAGGAGAGCTCCTGCAGCACCCGGGGGCCGCGCAGGAGGTTCTGGCGATCGCGCAGGTAGTGCCGGATGTGGCCGGTGATGAAGTGGACGGCATAGGTCTTGAATTCGGTGTTGTGGCCGGTCTCGTACCGCTCGATGGCCTCGAGCAGACCGATCGAGCCCACCTGGATCAGGTCCTCGACCGGATCGGTGCTGCGTCGGGCCAGACCGCGCGCGATCTTCTTGACCAGCGGGAGATGATCCGCGACCAGCTTCTCCTTTTGCTGAGGAGAGATGCCGGCAAAGGCCTTGGTCCGCTCCGGCGTCGTGTTCGACGCTTTCTTGGCGGTCTTGCGTTCGGTGATGTTTTCCGACGCGTCTTCCATCGAGTTTTCCATCGATTGCTCCGGCGCAGGTGATTGATTGCCCTGCAATCCCTTTTCCGTCATCGCGCACCCTCCGCTTGACAAGGGAATCCCTGGCTAGCAGTCTAGCACAAGAATCGCCTCGCCGCCTAGCCCCTCGAACAGGGCAATGCTCGGGCCTCAAACAAACGGCCCGCCGAAGGCTCAGCTTCGGCGGGACCGCTCGTGGGACCGGTTTTTTTAGAGGCTAGAGGCTGGCGACCCGCGGGTCCAGCCAGAGGGTGACGACGTCCACGATCAGGTTGACCGCGACGATGACGGTGGCGGCGAAGAGCACGGTACCCATGATGACGGGGACGTCCATGGTGGCGATCGCCTGCATGGCCTGGCTGCCGATTCCCGGCCAGCCGAAGACGCTCTCGGTCAGCACCGCGCCTCCTAGGAGGTGCGCGACGTCCAGGCCCAGCAGCGTCACGATGGGCAGGCTCGCGTTGCGCAAGGCATGCCGGGTGACGACTTGCGCCTCGGGCAACCCCTTGGCCCTTGCGGTGCGAATGTACTCCTGCCGCATGATCTCCTGCATGCTCTGGCGCAAGAGGCGGATGTAATAAGCCGCTCCGCCGATTCCCAGGGTGAGGGCCGGCAGGATCAGGTGTAGCGGCGAGCCGTAGCCGCCCAGTGGCAGGATGGGGAACTGGTAGGCGAAGACGTAAAGCAGCGCGAGGCCGAACCAAAAAGATGGGACCGAGACGCCGCCGGCGGCCAGGACCACGCCGAGCTTGTCGCCCGCTCCGCGGGGCCTCAGCCCGCCCCAGAGCCCCAGGCCCATGCCGATCACCACGTAGACCCCGACCGCTCCGGTCGCCAGCGCGGCCGTGGCGGGCAGGCGCTCGAGAATCATCGGCATGACCGGACTGCCGGTGACGTAGGAGGTCCCGAAGTCCCCGCGCACGATGCCGCCCATGTAGCGGGCGTACTGGACGCCCAGCGGGGCGTCGAGGCCCAGCTCATGTCGGATGTTCGCGACGGTCGCGGCGTCAGCCTGTGCTCCGGCCAGCGTCTTGGCGGGATCGGCCGGGATGACGTAGGTCAAGGCGAACGCCAGCGTCGCGACGCCGAGCCAGACGGCCAGCGCGCCCAGCAGGCGCTTCAGGATCCCGCTCATTTCGCGATTTCAAGGCCCGTGGGATCGAGCGGCCAGACCGGGTGGATCCGGTAGCCCTTCACCCAGGGCTGGGCGAGGTCGACGTTCTTGGGGTGATAGAGGGGCACCACCGGAGCCTGAGAGATGATCCGCTCCTGCGCCTTGCGGTACATGGCGAAGCGCTCGGCCTCGGAAGGCAGGCGATCGGCCTTGTCGAGCAGCTCATCGGTCAGCGCATCCTTGAAGAAGGTGCTGTTGATCGCATGGGAGGGCTTGATCTGCCGCGAGTGGAAGAGCGTGGGCAGGAAGTTCGAGGGGTCCGGGTAGTCCTGGGTCCAGTTCCCGCCGAACATCGGCGCGTTGCCGGGCCGGCTGACGGCCGAAAGCAGCGTCGGGAAGGTCACGGGCTTCAGCTCGGCCTTGATGCCCACTTGCGAGAGATCCTGCTGGATCTGCTGGGCCACCTTGAGGACCGTCTGCGAGTTGGAGGTCCAGTAGGGAACGGTGAAGCCGTTGGGATAGCCGGCCTCGGCGAGCAGCTTGCGGGAGATCTCGGGGCTGTACGGGTAGCCCTTGTCGTCGGGGCCGAAGCCCGGCAGCGCGGGAGGCAGCATGCCCTCGGCGGGGACGGCCCGGCCGTTCAGGAGCGTGACGATCTTGGTCTTGTCGATGGCGCGGGCGACGGCCTCGCGTACCTTGGGGTTGTCGAAGGGCTTCATGTCGGTGTTGAGGCCGAGGTAATGCGTGGAGTTGTCGGCCGCCTCGAGGAACTTGCCCTGCCACTTGGGATCCTTGGTGAGGCGGACGTAGTCGGCGGCGCCGATGTTGCGGAAGACGCCCAGGAGATCGAGCTCGCCGCGCTCGAAGCGCAGGGTCTCGACCTGCTCGTTGAGGCCGAGGAGCACCTCGATGCCGTCGAGCTTGGGCGCTTCGGGCTTGAAGTAGGTCGGGTTCTTGGCCAGGGTGATGCGCTGGCCAGCGACCATGCCTTCGAATTCGAAGGGGCCGGTGCCGATGGGGTGCTTCTCGAAGCCGGGGGCGTCTGCCTTGCCGTCCGGGACGATCGAGCCGAAGCCCATGGCGAGGAGTTGCAGGAAGTAGGGTTGCGGGGCCGAGAGGCGGATGACGACCTCGCGGGGCGAAGGCGTGGAGATGCCGTCGGCGTGGGGGGCCTTGCCTTCGATCATCGCCGGGGCTCCCTCGATCTGGCGGAAGAAGCTGGCGCCCGGGGACTTGGTGGCCGGCTTGAGGACCCGCTCGAGGGAGTACTTCACGTCGGCGGAGGTGAAGGGCTGGTCGTCATGGAATTTGACGCCGTCGCGCAGGGTGAAGTGGTAGACGCGGCCATCGGGGCTGACGGTCCAGGACTCGGCGAGGTCGGGGACGATCGCGGCCTGCGGGTCGAAGGTGACGAGGCCGTTGAACATCAGGTGCGAGACGCCGATGGCGGGGATGTTGTAGGCGGTGGCGGGGTCCAGGGTGCTGGGGGGATCCTGGAGGCCGAGCTTGAGGATGGCCTTCGAGGAGGAGGCGGGGCCGGAGCAGCCGGCGATGGCAGTGGCGGCCAGGGTGAGGGCGGCGAGCGCGAGGGTGGATTTCTTCAGCATGGTCCTTCTTCCGGTTGGGGGCACCTCAGCCTACCAGAGCGATCGGGGGCTCAACAAGGGACGCTCTGGGCGCGCCAGCGTTCGAAGTCGTCGCGGATGAGGGGAACGAAGCGGGAGCTGGTGGCTTCGAGCGCCTTGAGGATGACGGCGTTGCCGACTTTCTGGATCATGCCGGCGGGCAGGCCGCGCAGCAGGCCGGGCAGGCGGATCAGCTGGACGCGGGCGGCGCTCCAGGAGGTGAGCAGGCAGCCGTCGGGATGGGGTTCGAAGCGGGCTTCGCCGGAGAAGCCGGCGGCGAGCTCGAGGTCGAGGTGCTCGGAGGTGACGACGCGGCAGGAGGTGGAGTCCATGCGGGTGACGCCGGGCAGGTCCTCGAAGACGACCTCGAAGTGGGGGTCGATGACGAGGCCGAGAGCCTCGAAACGCCCGACCGAGACGAGGTAGCGCTGGTGGGCGAGGCGTTCGACGCGATCGGCGCCGACGAGCTGTTTGAGCAGGAGTTCGTTGCCGGAGAAATAGCGGGCGACCTCGTCGGGGGAGGCCGCGAGCACGGTGGAGCGTTGGGTGAAGCCCTCAAGTTCGATCATGCCCCCCTCATGCCCGAGGAGGGCATCGGTCAAACCGGACGAGGAAGCGTCGCGCCGGGGCTAGCGGGGCAGGGCCCAGGGGGGAGGGGGCGGAGCGGGTTCTTGGCGCATGAAGCAGACGACGAAGTCGCAGCGGTGGTTGTAGTGACATTCGGAGCACGGGATGGGGGTGAGGGGGCGCTGGGACATGGGGATCCTCCTCTCGGGCCAAAACGGCTTCGGCGGAGGCGGGTCCCGGGGTCGGGACGAGCGATCCGCCGATCCTGGCAGCCGTGGGACGCGACGTCCACACGGGGTGGATTGAGCGGGGCCTCGTTGCCCGAGGGCGATCGCCAGCAGGGATCGCCTGCAATCAGATTAGCAAGTTAATGGAGTTTTGTAAAGCAGTTAGCGGCGGCCCCAGCGATCGCCCAGCAGGTTGAAGGCGAGGACGATGGCAAAGATGGCGAGGCCGGGGGCCATGAAGAGCCAGGGGGCGTCGCGGAAGTAGAGCTGCCCGTCGTGGATCATGTTGCCCCAGGAGGGCGTCGGGGGGCGGACGCCCAGGCCCAGGAAGCTGAGAGCGGCTTCCAGCAGGAACATGTCGGCGAGCTTGAGGGCGAGAAGCGAGGTGATGGCGCCCGAGAGGTTGGGCAGGAGGTGGCGAGTCAGGATCCAGAGGGAGTTTCCGCCCATGGCGCGGGAGGCCTCGATGAACTCGGTCTCGCGCAGGCTGAGGGTCATGCCGCGCACGAGGCGGGCGATGGCGGTCCAGCCGACGATGCCGAGCGTTAGCACGACCATGGCGGGGTGCGGCGGCAGGACGGCGGCGAGGCCCATGGCCAGAAGCAGGGTGGGGAAGGCCATGACGATCTCGGTGACGCGCATGAGGACCATGTCGACCCAGCCGCCGCGGTAGCCGGCGAGCAGACCCATGCCCACTCCGATGAGTCCGGCCAAGGCGGTGGCGCTGAAGCCGACGGCCAGCGAGACGCGGCCGCCGTAGAGCCAGCGGGCGAAGGCGTCGCGGCCGAGGTCGTCGGTGCCGAAGGGGTGCGCCGTGCTGGGCGCCAGGGGCAGGCCGTTGGGGTCGAGGCCCTGCGCCAGGGGCAGCGTGGGGGCATGGGGCGTGAGCCAGGGGGCCAGGACGGCCAGGGCGATCACGAGCAGGATGACGCCCCCGCAGAGAAGCGAGAGGAGCGAGGGGAGGCGGAACGTCCGCTTCGCCGGGAGGCTTGAAAGGTCGAGGGTTTGGGCCATGGTGCCGTAACCCTACGGCGGGGAGGCTGCTTTGTCAAGTTTTGACGAAAGGTTTTGCGTTTCAGGCGGTGTAGGGAGGCCGGTGATCTGGGTATAGTCAGCCTTGGGCGCCCAGCCGTCGAGCGCTAGAAGCCGACGGGATGCCGCAGGGGGTCGAATGGGGAGTCAGGGAAGGAGACAGTCGATGCGAATTGGCGCCTGGATCGTAGCCGGACTGATCGCTTTGATGCCCATGCAGGCCCTGGCGAAGCCCTCGAGCGTGAACGCCGCCGATCTGACGGCCCGGGCGGCCTTGGTGCTGGATCACCAGGGCAAGGTCCTCTACGCCAAGAATTCCGACGCCAAGCTGCCCCCGGCGAGCACCACCAAGGTCCTGACGGTCCTGACGGCACTCGAGCACGCGCACCTCAACGAGGTGGTCAAGATCTCGCGCAACGCCGCCAACACCCCGCCCTCCGCCCTAGGCGTCAAGCCCGGCGAGTATTACACCGTGCGCGAGCTGCTCTACGCGGCCATGCTGCGCTCTGCCAACGATGCCTGCGTGGCCCTCGCCGAGCACATCGCCGGCTCCGAGGAGAAGTTCGCCATCCTCATGAACCGCCAGGCCCGCATGCTCGGCGCCACGGATTCCCACTTCGCCAACCCGCACGGCCTTCCCGACGAGCGCCATGTCTCCACCGCCCAGGACCTGGCCCTCATCATGAATGCCGCCATGCGCAACCCCGACTTCGTGCAGATCGCCGGGACCAAGCGCATCGAGCTGGAGTGGAAGGGCCATCACGAGGCCCGCACGCTCGTCAACAAGAACAAGCTCCTCACCCAGTACGACACGCCTGTGGTCGGCAAGACCGGCTTCACCAACGCCGCCAAGCTCTGCTACGTCGGCGTGGTCCAGGGTGACCAGCCCGTCACCTTCGTCTTCCTCGGCGCCAAGCAGCTCTGGCCCGAAGCCCGCGCCATGCTGCAGATGGCCACCAACCTGGTCGCCCGCCGGCACGACGCCCCCTCCGACGAACGCGTCGCCCTCGACTAAAGCCTCAAAATATTCGCCCCCCCGCCTTGCCGGCAGGGGGGCGAATATTTTTTGCTACGGTTTCAGGATCACAGCTCCCTTGCCCGGAAGCGTCAAACGGATCTTGCGCTGGGAAACCACGACCGTCTCGCCGCTCAGCTGATCGACCAGGCGAGTGCCGTCCTTGAGCTTGCTCTCGGCGCGCAATGGGATCTCCCGTACCTGGCTGCGCGCATCGTTGTTGAGCACGACGATCGCCTCCGATTGCGCCGTCAGCCGCCCGTAGGCGTAAACGGCGTCGTCCTGCCACATCTCGAGCTGCTTGCCGCGACGAAGTGCTTCCGAGTCCTTGCGAATCTTAAGCAGCTGCTGCACGTAGCGCGTCAGGTCGGGATTCTTCCCCCACGCCATGTCCTCGCGGTTCTCGGGTTCCTTGTGGCCGGTCATGCCTACCTCGGTCCCGTAATACAGGGACGGGATGCCGCGCACGGTGGTCACACAGGCTAGGGCCAGCTTCAGCTTGGCGAGGTCGCCACCGGCCTGCGACAGGAAGCGCGGCACGTCGTGGTTGTCGATGAAGGGCGAGAGCAGCTCGGGGTTGGGGTAGGCCGCGTCCTGGGCGAAGCGATCGCCCAGCTTGCGCATCGAGGCACCCTTGGCGAACACGTCGTTGAGCGTGTAGTAAAGCGGGAAGTCGAAGAGCGAATGGAACTTGCCGCGCCGCTGGTAGTCGGCGACGTAGCCGACATCGCCGTGCAGCACCTCGCCGAGCAGCAGGAAGTCCGACTTGGTGCGCTTCGCGATCTGGGTGTTGAAGTCCTCCCAGAAGTCCTTGGGGACATGCTTGACCGTGTCGACCCGGAAGCCGTCGAAGCCGAGACCGGCCCACTTCGCCCAGACGTCGATCAGGTACTTGCGGGCGTCGGGAGTCTGCTGGTTGAAGTCCGGAAGGCCGTAGAGCGAGCCGTTCTCGAGCCACCACTGGTCTTCCCAGTTCTGGATGTTGCCGTGCTGGTTGAACCAGGACTTGTAAGCGGGATTGTCCCGGTGCTTGTACTCGTAGCCGCCATGGTTGGCGACGATGTCCAGCATCACCTTCATGCCGCGGGCATGCGCCTTGTTGAGCAATTCTTTGACCTTGGCGACGTCTCCGAGGTGCTCGTCGACCTTCTCGAAATCCTTGGCCCAGTAGCCATGGAAACCCCAGAGGCCAGTCTTGGCGAGCTGGTCGTCGTCGTTGTCGACCACCGGAGAGATCCAGAGGGTGGTGACGCCGAGGTTGTCGAGGTAGGCGAGCTTGGAGATCAGGCCGTCGAGATCCCCGCCGTGGTAGCCGGTCGGATTGCTGGGCTGGACGTTGAAGTCGTTCTGGCGGTTGCCGTTGGCAAAGCGATCCAGTAGGACGAAGTAGATCACCTCGTCCTTCCAGCCTTCGAGGGAGGCCGAGCGGCTGCGCTGGGCGTCGATCGCCGCCTCGGAGCCGCCGGAGATCCCCGGAGCGGCGCCACAGCCGATGCCGGTGAGGCTCAGGGCGAGGGCAAGAGCGAAGCGTCGCAGGCGTCGGGTCACGGTCAACCTCCGGCACGAGGGCAGAAACGGGCGGGTACTTGGCGGAGTGCGTTAGGGTTCTTGTCGCCTTCTTAACGCGTGGACTTGCCCGTCTTTTTCAAAGGTTAACCAAAAGCCCGTGTTATAATTCGTCACACCAGGTGCGAACCCGCGGTCTCGAGCGCGCGAGCTCCTGCGGCTTCAAGAGGAGGAGACGGTATTTTATCCACGCAAACCGAATGGGGGGTCTTGATAGCCGCCCTGTTACTCTCCAGTCTCTTCTCGGCCGCTGAAACCGCCCTGATGTCCATCAACCGGGCTAAGCTGAGGCAGCGCCTCGACGAGGGCGATCGCCTCGCCCGGCGCATCCACCGCCTGATTCAGCAGCCGCGCCGCCTGCTCTCGACGGTCCTGCTGGGCAACACCCTCTCCATCGTCGCTGCCGTGGTCGTGGGCACCAGCCTCGCGCTCAAGTGGCTTCCCGACACTTCCGGCGGCCTCTTCGTCGCCTTCTTGGGCCTGTCGCTGCTGGTCTTGGTCCTCGGCGAGATCATCCCCAAGTCCGTGGCCGCCTCGCGCCCGGATACCGTGAGCCGCTGGGTGGCCAGACCAGTCCGCTTGCTGATGATCGCGCTGCGCCCCATCGTGGGCGGCCTCTTGGCTCTCACCACGCCTGTGATCCGCCTGCTGGGCGCGCAGGAGGCGACGGCGGCCCCGCGCTATACCGAAGAGGAGCTGAAGACCTTGATCGCGATAGGTCAGGAGCAAGGCGTCATCGAGCAGGAAGAGACCTTGCTCTTGACCTCGGCGCTGGCCTTCGACGACACGCCCGTGAGCGCGGTCCTGACGCCGCGCGTGGACATCGTGGCGTTGGCGCTGGACGTGTCGCTGGAATCGGCGATCGCCCTCGTCGAGCGCGAGGCCTACTCCCGCATGCCGGTCTACGCCGACTCCATCGACGAGATCCTCGGTATCGTCAAGGCCCGCGACATCCTGCTGACGGCCGCCAAGGGCGAGCCCTGGGACCTGCCGCGCATCATGCTCCCGGCCTACCATGTCCCTGAGAACAAGCGCCTCGACGAGTTCCTGCGCGAGATGCAGCAGCAGGAGCTGCAGATGGCCATCGTCACCGACGAGTACGGCGGCACGGCGGGCCTGGTGACCGTGGAGGACGTCCTCGAGCAGATCGTCGGCGAGATCCGCGACGAGACCGACGAGGAGGTCCCCTGGATTCGCTTGCTCAGTCCCGGCGTGGCCCTGGTGGATACCATGATCAACCTCGACGAGCTCAACCAGACCCTCTCGCTCGGCTTGCCCACCGAGGGAGTCCAGACGCTCGGCGGCCTGGTGGTCAACCGCCTGGGGCGGGTGGCCAAGGTGGGAGACGTGGTCCAGCTCGGCGAGGTGCTCTTGACGGTCAAGGCCACGCGCGGCGTTCGCGTGACCCAGGTCATGGTCGAGTACCAGGCGGAGGCCTCCATGCTGGGCGAATCAGCCTAGGACGACTCGTTTGGCTGCCTCCTCGCCCGGGTACAAGACGAGGTGGCAACCCGTCGCACCAACAGGAGTAGGCATGAACGTTCGAAGGACCGCCGTGGGCTTTACCCTTGCTCTGGGAGTTTTCTGGAGTCAGGCCGCATGGGCAGGCACCTTGCAGGACGGGATCGCGGCCTTCGAGCGCCGTGACTTCGGACGGGCCACCGAGCTGCTCGAGCGCTACGCCCACCAGTTTCCCAAGGACCCCCGCCCGTACTACTATCTGGCCAAGTGCTACGAGACCCGCGTGCAGGTCACCAAGGTCGAGGATGCCTTGCGGAACTACCGCCAGCTCACCAACGAGCGCACCCAGGTCTTGCGGTCGCTGACGGGGGCCGAGTCGGACACGGTCTACGACCGCATGCTCAAGGAAGATCCCAACGACCTCTCCGCCAAGTTGCTGCTGAGCATCTCGCTGCTCGAGATGAAGTCCTATGGCCTCGCAGAGGAGATCGTCGCGGCGCTCACCCCCACCTCCATTCCCGAAGAGATTCGCGACACCTACTACAACATCCGGGGAGCGATCTACTCCTCGCGCAAGGAATGGGACAAGGCCAAGGAGGCTTACAGCCAGGCCTGGCGGCTCAATTACAGCAACCCCCTGCCGCGCCAGAAGCTGCAGGAGGTCACGAAGCTGGCGGCGGATGAGCAGGCCGAGTTCGACAAGGCGCCCATCTTTGCCCCGGTCAGTGGCGAGCAGAAGTACGAGATGACCCTGAAGCTGGGCAAGGACCTGGCCGCGGAAGGCAACTTCGCCGGAGCCATCGATGCCTTCAACCAGGCCGTGGAGCTGCAGCCCGCCAGCGCAGATGCGCGTCGCCTCCTGGCCGAGGTCAAGCGCCGGGCCGCCGAGCAGAACTACGATCAGGGGATCGCGTTCATGCGCGACCAGAAGTACGCCAACGCCTATGAGGCCTTCCACCAGGCCCTCCAGAACGATCCCAACTTCACCAAGGCCCAGATTGGCCTGTCGGAAGCCAAGCGCCTGATGGACGACGAGGAGCGCTCGAACCGTCTTTAGCACGCTCTCCGTAGCGTCAGAACAGCGGCGCTTTGCCGGCGATAGCCGCGGGCGCTGGTTCGCAATTCCCGGGGCGTCTGGGTTATGATGGGTGGCGGTTTGCGCTTTTTCGTTTTAAGGCCACAACATGCAATCATCCATCGGCATCGGGATCCAGGCGTTTCGCGAGGGACGTTTCGGCGAGGCGGTCGCCATTTTCGAGGAAATTCGACAGGCTCAAGCAGGCAATGACAGGCTGACCTTTCTCCTCGGCCAGGCTTACCAGTCGCTCGGGCGGACGGCGGATGCCCGCCTCGTCTTTGCGCCGTTACTCGGCTCGTCCGACCCTCAGCTGGTCCAGCTGGCCAGCAAGGCCCTTGCGGATCTCGGAGACCTTGGGCTAACCGATGCCGAGCCGGAAGAAGTGCCTGCGCCAGACGTCTACTGCCCCCGCTGTGGCGAGCTGATTCCTCCCGACCGTGAACCGACCCCGTGGTGTGTCTGCGGATGGGGCATGCGCGCACATTCCCGGGTCATTTACCTGAGCCATCTCCAGAATTACTGCCGCGCGCGCCGCGCCGCCATCGAGCTCAAGCTGCACGGCGACCTCTACGTGGTCGCGGGTGACGTTCGCATCCGCCACATGAGTGACCAAGCCACCAGGAGCGATCCGCGCCTGGTTTTCCGCTCGGAGCGGGGCATTCCCTTCATCGCACGCGAGGACCTCGATCTCATCATCCCCAAGGTCGATGAGCGAGCGCTCTTCCGGGAACGCCGCGGCCAGGAGCTTGGGGTCGGCAAGCTCTTCACCTGGGAGGACCTTTTCGAGCAAATCAACCAGCGCGTCGGCGATCCCAGCACCCCGCCCGACGGCAGCCTGCGTGCGCTCTTGACCGAGTTCGGCGGCATCTCCACGGATCTCATCCAGCAGGTCGAAGCCTCCCAGGGTCAGAATTCCCTGGGCACGGCCTTGGTGCGGTCCGGTGCATGCACGGTATTCGAGCTGCTGGTAGGTGCTCTGGGGGCCGCGCGCGTCTTCGCTCCGAAGCATCATCAGGCCAATCAGCTGGGACGGCTGCTCCTCGATGCGGGAGCCCTCGAGGAAGAAGCTCTCAAGCGAGCGCTGGTCGCCCAGGTGAAGACCGGGCGCCAGTTATCTGAGATTCTTAAGACCCAGGTCCCTCCCAAGGAGTGGAAGCAGGCTCTGGCCAAGCTGGAGAAGCTTCCTCAAGAGGGTCCGGAGCGCGATCGCCTCGGCGAGGTGCTGATCGCGATGGGAGCCCTCAGCCGCACGGACCTCGCCCATGCGCTGCAAGAGCGGCAGAAGCGAAACCGCTTGATGGGCAAGATCCTGATCGAGCGGGGCATGGTTCCCCCGGAAGCCCTCTCGGTGGCGCTGATACGCCAGGAGATCAAGCGCACGGCGCGCTTCCAGGGTGATGTGCGGCTCGGAACGATCCTGGTCGATATGGGGTTAGCCACTACCAAGTCCATCGCCATGGCCCTGGTCCAGCAGATCCGCCGCCCACGCCCCCTGGGAGAGCTGCTGATCGAGATGGAGGCGTGCACGCCCGAGCAAGTGATCACCGCTCTCTCGGAACAAGAACGTCGGCTGGATGCCCTGGTAGAGGAGCGCTTGCCCGAGGCCCTGGAGAAGGCGCGACTCGCCGAAGAGAACCCCGAAGCGCCGGCAAAGCCGAAGCTGAAGCGTGCTCCCTTGCCCGACGAGATCGACGAGGAGGCCGTGAGAGAGCCGAAGCCCTTGACCTTGCCCTCAACGCGGGTGCTCGTGATCTCCGGCAGTGTCCTGGCCATCGGGTTGCTCGGCTTCAGCCTCAAGGGGGTCCTCTTCCCCGAGCCGCCGGAGGCCCCTCCGATGCTCAAGGCGATGGCGATTTCCCCGCAGACCGCGCTCTCCGGTGAGGGCGGCTCTCAGCTGGGCGTCGCGGATGCCGGCAAGGCCTTGTCCACCTTGAATGCAGCCAACACGGTCGAAGTGGACATCAATCAGGTCGTGGATCGTATGGAGGCGGGGGATCCGAATCCGCTTGGCGCCGAGTTCATGGGAGCTTACCAGCAGCCCTTGCCGCCCAGCCTTACCAAGATGGCCGCGAGCACGGTCGGGGATAAGGACGATCGCCCGGCCGGCATGTCGAGCCCGTCTGCGCCAGCGAAGCCCGCCGTCACGGCGACTCCGTTGCCCCGCCTGAAGGAATTCGTACGTCCGGTCGCGGATGAGGATGCTGAGGATGATGTGACGCAGCTGGCGGGCATGGGGCAGCCCGGTGCTACCGAACGCCTGGTGGAGGGCGATCGCCTCATGGCCAAGGGGCAGCCCAAAGCAGCCGTTGAGTCGCTCCGGCTGGCCACGCAGGAGCAGCCCGACGATCCGGCTGCCTTCCGTCTTCTCGGGCGGGCTCAGCGCAAGTCAGGCCAGCTGGCGGACGCCGAATTGACCTTGCTGCGGGCCGCTCAGCTCGATCCGCAGGATGCGCGAAACCTGGCCGAGCTGGGCAATGTCAGAATGGCCCAGGGGAATGTGGACGCTGCGATCGACGTACTTCAGGCGGCGACGAAACAGGAACCCAAGAATCACGTCTTTCAGAACAAGCTCGGGCTCGCCTTGAAGGCAGCCGGGAAGATGGACGAAGCCTCTGCGGCCTTCGAGGCCGCGCTCAAGGCGGACGCTTCCAACCCGAACAGCCACTATAACCTGGGCCTGATGAAGGTTGGGACGGACGCCAAGGCGGCGCGCAAGCACTTCGCTAAGGCCATCAAGGGATTCTCCGAGCTAGTGCAGTCGCGGATGGCCTTCGGCGAGGCGCTCAAGGTTCAAGGGGATGTCCCCGAGGCGCTCGCGAGTTTCCAGGGTGCGCTGAAGGCCAATACCCTGTTGGCTGAGACGCAGATGGCGATGGGGAAGCTCGCGCTTTCCGAGAAGCGCTTCGACGAGGGCAAGCAGTTCTTCGGGGCCGCCAAGCTCACGTATCGAACCAATGCGATCGCCCACGCGCAGATGGGGGACGCCTTCATGGCCTTGAAGCAGCCAAAGGAGGCCTCCGAGGAATGGTTCCTCGCCACGCGCATCGCCCCCACCTATGCGCCTCCGTACTACCAGCTGGGGCTGCTTTCCAAGGCGAACGGGAAGGCGGCGGAGGCCAAGCGCTTCTTGAAGCAGGCGATCGATGCGGATCCGGGTTCGGAACTGGCTACGCTCGCCGAGAAGCATTTGAGTCAACTCGAACCCGTGAAGAAGGGGAGCGGGTAAGCTTCCTGAACCCGAGACGTCGATCGGATGTCCATCAGCACGTCGAGCTACGCGTCGGGGGAGGACTCGCTCTCGGGGATCGTGAACCAGAAGGTCGTCCCCGTACCCGATTCACTTTGAACGCCGATCTCTCCCCCATGGGCTTCGACGATGGACTTGGCGATACTCAGTCCTAGGCCCGTCCCCCCTTTCAGGGTGCCGGCCTCCAGCTGGCTGAAGCGGTTGAAGAGCTGAGGGAGATCGCTCGCGGCAATGCCCTCCCCGGTATCGATCACCGCACAGTAAACCTCCGCACCGCGACGTTCCACCTTCACCGTGATGCCCCCGCGTGCCGTGAACTTGACGGCATTCCCGACGAGGTTGCTGAGCACTTGCTCGATGCGCTGGATATCCATCCGAACGACCACGGGATCCGCGGGCAACTCGGCAGAAAGGTATAGCTTGGCGCGCTTGGCCTGTGGTTCTAGGGCACTCAACACCGCCTCCACCGCCGTGCGGAGATCGCCGGGGGCCAGCCGAATCCGGAAGGTTCCCGCCTCGATGCGCGCATAGTCGAGCAAGTCGTTCACAAGGTGGTCGAGGCGTTCGGCGCTCGCCCGGATCTCGCTCACGAAGGCGTTCTGCTGGGCCGAGAGCGTCCCCCCGATACCTTCTTCCAGGAACTCCGCGTAGCCGATGATGGACGTGAGCGGTGTGCGAAGCTCATGGGAGACGGCGTTGACGAAATCGCCCTTCTGACGATCCAGCTGCTTGAGTTGGTCGTACTGCTCCTTGAGCGCGGTCTCGAGCTCCTTCTGGCGGGTGATGTCCCGGCTGATGCCGATCACCCCCACGATGCTCCCGTCGGGGGCACGGTAGGGGAACTTGGTCGAAGAGAAGATCCGATGGCGACCGTCCAGGAATTCCAGGGATTCTTCAACGGTGACGCCTTCCCCGGAGGTCATGACCTCCTGATCGCGCGTCATGATCTCCCGCGCGCTCTCGTCGGTGAAGGTTTCGGTGTCGCGCCGGCCCAAGATCGACTCGAGCGGGACCTTCCGCAGCGCTGCTCCCGCTGGGTTCATCATCACGTACCTTCCGGTGAGGTCCTTGATGTAGATGGCATCGGCCGTGTGGTCGACGATGGCGCGGAGCTTCGTTTCGCGGTCCTGAATCGCCTCTTCCGCGAGCTTGCGCTCGGTGACGTCTTGTGCCACGCCGACGATCCGGCGGCAAGCGCCGCTGTCATCCGCGATCGGCTCCCCTCGCGTTTGAAGGTGTCGGATGGTCCCGTCCACCCGAATGATCCGGTATTCGAGTTGCCGAAGTCCCTTCTGGGGCGCTTGAAGATCTTCCTCTACGGCCTTCGCGACGCGCTCTCGGTCGTCCGGATGAACGAACTCGAGAAATCGCTGCATCGAGGGGCCGAGGCTTCGCGGGGCAAGTCCAAAGATGCGGTACAGCTCATCCGACCATTCGAGGCGGTTCGTGGTCAAGTCCCACTCCCAGCTGCCGAGGTGGACGATCGCCTGGGCCTCGGAAAACTGGCGGGTCAGCTCTTTGAGGTGTGATTCGGCCTGGCGCAGCGCGGTGACGTCCCTGCCGATTCCGATGGTTCCCATCACCTCGCCTGACGCCCCGAAGATCGGGACGCCATACCACTGGTAAAGGATCGCCCCCCCCTTTCGGCTGAGGAGGTGACCCTCCACCATGACCCGTTCGCCTTCGATTTTTTGCTCGATGGCTGCTTGAATTCGGGGCCTTTCGGACTGTGGGAAGAGCTCCAGGGCGCTTTTCCCTCGCAACTCGTCGGACGTGAAACCCGAAACCACCTCCAGCTGCCGGTTCCAATCCGCCAAACTGCCGTCGGTGTCGAGCACGTAAAGGATGTCCGGCAGGGTATCGAGCAAACGGGAAATATGCCGCAGGAACGGGCGATCAACCTGAGTTGCGGTCAGGCTCAGGGGATCAGAAGTGGTTTGCTCCGCGTTCATCGAGGTCGTCCTTCCGCGCTCCTGTCGCATTCTGACTCCGCGAGCACGCGCAATCAAACGTCAGACGGGGGATATTTCGGCCCGGCGACGCGAAAAGAAGGGGGCCGATGCCCGCGCATCGGCCCCCTTCTTGATTTTGGTTACTTGTCTCGCACCTGCGTCGTTCCGACGGCGGCCTGGGCTGCCGCCAACCGGGCGATGGGCACCCGGAAGGGCGAGCAGCTGACGTAGTCGAGGCCGAGGTGGTGGGCAAAGACCACCGAGGCGGGGTCGCCGCCGTGCTCTCCGCAGATGCCCAGCTTGAGGTTCGGCCGGGTCTTGCGTCCCTCGGCTACCGCCCACTTCATGAGCTGGCCGACGCCCTCCTGGTCCAGGGACTCGAAGGGGTTCTCGGGCAGGATCTTCTGGTTGAGGTAGTTGCTCAGGAAGCGTCCCTCGGCGTCGTCACGGGAGTAGCCGAAGGTCATCTGGGTCAGGTCGTTAGTGCCGAAGCTGAAGAACTCGGCGTGCTCGGCGATCTGAGCGGCGGTCAGCGCCGCGCGCGGGATCTCGATCATGGTGCCGAAGCGGTAGGCTACCTGGACGCCGGCCTTCTCCATGACGTGCTTGGCGACGGTCTCGAGGTGCTCCTTGACGGTGGACAGCTCGTTTACGTGGCCGATCAGCGGGATCATGATCTCGGGGTAGACCGACAGGCCTTCCTTGGTGAGCTGGCAGGCCGCCTCGATGATGGCCTGGACCTGCATCTCGTTGATCTCGGGGTAGGTGAGGCCCAGGCGGCAGCCGCGCAGGCCCATCATGGGGTTGGATTCGTGCAGCGAGTGCACCTTGCGCAGGAGGGCCTCCTTCTCGCGGAGCAGCTTCGCGTCCGAGCCGGTCGCCTTGAGGACGGCCACCTCGCATGCGAGATCGACGAGGTTGGGAAGGAACTCGTGAAGCGGGGGATCCAGCAGGCGGACGGTGACCGGCAGGCCTTCCATGGCCCGGAAGATGCCCACGAAGTCCTCGCGCTGGAAGGGCAGGAGCCGGGCAAGCTGCTCGCGGCGTTCCCGCTCGGTTTCGGCCATGATCATCTTCTGGATGACAGGCAGGCGCTCGGGCTGCATGAACATGTGCTCGGTCCGGCAGAGGCCGATGCCCTGGGCGCCGAACTCGCGGGCGCGGGCGGCGTCCTCGGGGGTGTCGGCGTTGGTGCGGACGCCCATCTGGCGGATCGCGTCGGCCCAAGTCATGAGCTGGCGGAACTCATCGGTCAGCTCGGGGGCGAGGGTGGGGACGGCGCCGGCGATGATCTCGCCGGTGGAGCCGTTCAGGGTCACGGTGTCGCCTTCCATGAAGGTGCGATCGCCCACGGTGAACTTCCGGCGCTCGAGATCCACGTGCAGGGTCTCGCAACCGGCGACACAGGGCTTGCCCATGCCGCGGGCGACGACCGCCGCGTGGCTGGTCATGCCGCCGCGGCTGGTGAGCACGCCCTGGGCCTGGATCATGCCGTGGATGTCGTCAGGGCAAGTCTCGACGCGGGTCAGGATGACCTTCATGCCCTCGCGGCCCAGCCGCTCGGCCTCGTCGGCGTCGAAGACCAGCGTGCCGGTGGCTGCGCCAGGGGAAGCCGGCAGGCCCCGCGCGATGACGTCCAGCTTGGCGTTGGGATCGATCCGCGGGTGCAGGAGCTGGTCGAGCGAGGCGGGCTCGACCCGCATGACGGCCTCCTCGCGGGTGATGATCCCCTCGTTGGCGAGGTCCACCGCGATCTTGACGGCCGCCGGCGCCGTGCGCTTGCCGTTGCGGGTCTGCAGCATGTACAGCTTGCCGCGCTCGATCGTGAACTCCATGTCCTGGACGTCGCGATAGTGACGCTCCAGTCGCTCGGCGATCTCCACGAACTGCTGGTAGACCTCGGGCAGCTCTTCAGCCAGCTTCGAAAGGGGCTGAGGCGTGCGGATGCCCGCAACGACGTCCTCGCCCTGGGCGTTGAGGAGGTACTCGCCGTAGAGCTTCTTCTCGCCGGTGGAGGGGTTGCGGGTGAAGGCGACGCCCGTTCCCGAGTCGTTGCCCATGTTGCCGAAGACCATGGCCTGGACGTTCACGGCCGTGCCCAGGTCGTGGGCGATCTTGTTGTGGTTGCGGTAGGTGATGGCGCGGGGGTTCTTCCAGGAGCGGAAGACGGCTTCCACGGCCATCTTGAGCTGGACGAAGGGATCCTCGGGGAAGTCGATGCCGAGTTCCTTGAGGATCATGGCCTTGTAGGCCTTCACGAGATCCTTGAGGGTGGCGGCGTCCAGCTCGGTGTCTTCCTTGACCCCGGCGCGGTGCTTGAACTGCTCGAGGACGGCCTCGAAGTGATGGAGTTTGTAGCCCAGAACGACGTTCGAGAACATCGCCACGAAGCGGCGGTAGGCGTCGTAGGCAAAGCGCTCGTTACCCGTCTGGGCGATCACGCCTTCGACCGTCTGGTCGTTGAGACCGAGGTTCAGGATGGTGTCCATCATGCCGGGCATCGAGAACTTGGCGCCGGAGCGCACGGAGACCAGCAGGGGGTTCTGCGGATCGCCGAAGCGCTTCTCGGTCATGCGCTCGATCTCTCGAAGCTGGGAGAGCATCTCGGCGTCGAGGCCTGCAGGCAGGGACTCGTCATTGGCGAGGTATAGGTTGCAAGCGGTGGTGGCGATGGTGAAGCCAGGGGGGACGGGCAGGCCGGCGCGGGTCATCTCGGCGAGACCAGCACCCTTTCCGCCGAGCAGGTCCCGCATGGACCCATCGCCTTCGCTGAAGAGAAAGACTTGTTTGGTCGAGACCGGGGGAGTCGGCATGGACATTCGTTTGTCTCCTTCGTCAAACGGGCCAGGGCACTACGTGTTACATGCTAACCGTCGCGCGTTACACGTACGTTTCCTTGCGCTGGGTGATCTCCAGGATCTCGGCCGCGGTCTCCTCGATGGCCTTGTTCGTGACGTCCACGACCGGGCAGCGCAGCCGCTTGAAGAGGTTGTTCGCGTACTCGATCTCTTGGCGGATGTGTTCCGGGTTGGCGTACGAGGCCTTGGAGGTGAGGCCGAGGTTCTGGAGGCGGGCCGTGCGGATCTCGTGGAGGATGTCCACGTTGAGGCTCAGCCCGATGATCCGCCCCGGCGGGAGCTCGAAGAGCTCCTTGGGGGGCTGAACGTTGTAGACCAAAGGCACGTTGGAGGCCTTGATGCCTCGGTTCTGCGCCAGGTACATGCAGGTCGGGGTCTTGGAGGTGCGCGAGACCCCGATGAGCACGATGTCGGCAAGCAACAGGCCGCGCGGGTCCTTGCCGTCGTCGTACTTGATGGCGAAGTCGATCGCCTCCATCCGGTTGAAGTAGGTCTCGTCCTTGAGCTGCATGAGGCCCGCCTCGTGGGCCGGCTCGACCTTGAGCACCTCCGCGAGCGTGGAGATCAGAGACCCCAGGATGTCGACGGTCGGAATCGAGGCCCGCTGGGCTTCCAGAATCAGCGCCTGGCGCCACTCGGGTTCGACCATGGTGTAGGCGATGATGCAGCGATGCTGCGCGGCCAGCTTGATCATGTTGGTGAGCTGATGCGAGGAGCGCACCCGAGGCAAGCGGACCAGGCGGACGTTCTGGCCCTTGAACTGCAGCGCGGCGGCCTTGGCGACGTGCTCTGCCGTCTCTCCGCTCGCGTCCGAGACGGTGTAGATGGTCAGGGGGGTTTCGGAGAGACTCATGGTTTGCAGCTCCTGGTATAGAGAGGGGCCTTCCCTTTCAATCATACCTCCCTCGACGCCAACGCGCCTCACGTGTTTACCGTTTGATCACTTGCTCGTGCGGGTATGAATCAGGGCAAAAGCCTGCCGCACGCCGATGCGAAATGACCGGCCGTGCGGTATGATGGACCCCATGGACGGCTGCCGCCAGGCGGGCTCCAGAACGCCCGTCATGCGTGGCTTTGTCTCAATCGAATCGGCGATTGCGCGGCGGCCCGAACCGCAACCGGTGACAGGAGGATCGTTTGGACGACGAGCTGACCCTCAAACAGCAGCTTTCCCAGCTGATCATTTCGGAAGCCCAGCAGCAGCAGCTGGACACGACGCTACTGGGTCTGAAGGAGCGGATCGGCGCCAAGTCGGTCCTTTTGATCGAGCGCAGCGGCCTGCTACTCGGATCCTACGGGCAGGAAGTGCTCAACGACCTCTCGGTTTCGAGCCTGATCGCCGGCATCTTCAAGAGCGTCACGGCGCTGACGGCGCTACTGGGTGAGCGGGAGATCCAGACGCTCGCGCACCGGGGAAGCCGCGGCAACCTCTTGCTTGCCCTCTTGGGCTCGCAGGATATCCTGGCGGTCATGGTCCCGCCCGAGGTGGACCCGTCCGCGGTCGAGGGCGAGATCGAAACGGCCATGTCCCAGCTCACTCCGATTCTCCTGGCGGCTCGCGAGAGCACCAAAGGCAAGCCCTTCTCCTTCAGCAAGGATTCCATTTCGATGTTCCTGGGGAAGCTGTAGACCGGCATCATGACCACCATCAACTTCGGTAAGCGCGAGATTCTCTGCAAGATCGTCTACTACGGGCCGGGGCTCTGCGGGAAGACGACCAACCTCGTCACCCTGCACCGGACCCTGGGAGAGGACGTGCGTGGCGAGCTGCTGACGCTAGCCACCGAGACCGAGCGCACGATCTTCTTTGACATGATGCCCCTGGATCTCGGCGAGATCGAGGGCTTCAAGGTCAAGTTCTCGCTCTACACGGTGCCCGGCCAGGTCCAGTACGTCAACTCGCGCAAGGCCATCCTGAACGGCGTGGACGGCATCATCTTCGTGGCGGACTCGACGCCCAGTCGCTGGCTCGCCAACACCGAGAGCCTGCTGGATCTCGGCAACAACCTTGCCGAGTACGACCTCTCGCTGAATACCATTCCCTGGGTCCTCCAGTACAACAAGCGGGACGTGGAGGGAGCGCTTCCCGTGGCCGCGCTGGAGGCGGAGCTCAACAAGTGGCATGTGCCCTCCTTCGAAGCGGTGGCGAGTGAGGGCATCGGGGTCAACGAAACCTTGCGGGCGGTCAGCCAGCTGGTCATGGAGTCGTTCAACAAGTAGGTGAGGCCATGGTCCTATCCGAGAGTCAACCGGGTGAGCAGGAAGCCATGACGCTTCTGTTCGGGGAGCTTTCATGCTCCGCGCAGAGCGCCGAGGCGTACGCCCTCGGGGTGCTCGCCGCGCTTGAGCAACAGGGCTTGGCCGGCTGCATGCTCGCGGCCCGCTCCCAGACCGCCCCGTCCTGGAGCGTCTTCGCCACCGATGCGGCCCTGGCCGACGAGGCGGCGGCGCGCCTCGTCGTCTCGGACGGCAAGTCTCTGGCGCTGCGTCTCGGCAATTTCCGCATGCTCGCGATGCCCATGCCCGCCCGGATGCAGGGCTTCATGCTGCTCCCCGAGGATGCCGCCTTCGCCACTGCGATGCCTTGGTTGCCGATGATCGGCGGAGGCCTCGCCGCTCAGCTCTTGCTCGAGGCCAAGGTCGAGCAGGAGTCGCTCGTGTCCCAGCTGACCCATAAGCTGAGGGCGCTGAAGCAGGTCAGCCATCAGATCAACAACACCTACGACCTTCAGGAGCTCTCGGCGTCGCTTTGCTCGATCGCGACCGCGACGATCGGCACGCAGTACGCCGGCCTCTATCTCCTGGAGGACGGCATGCTTCGCGTGGTCGAGGATCTCGCGGTCTTCAAGAGCAAAGGGCTCAGCCTGTTGAAGATGCTGCAGGAGGCGAATGCCCGGACGTCCAAGCCGATCTTCCCACTGGAGCGGGCCGGTTTCCTGGAAGAGGTGATCCGGTCGGGCAAGGCGGTGGCGATCGCCGACCTCCTCTCGGAACCCGAGCGCTGTCCCGAGTCGCTCTTGGAGCACCAGCTCGCCTCCGTGCTCGCGACCCCGCTGGTCACTCAGCGCGAGATCCTGGGCCTGATCCTGGTCGGCAAGCAGGAAGCGCATGTCTTCACGGAAAGCGAGAAGGAGCTGCTGGCGGATCTCGCCCAGCAGACCACTGGTGCCTTCGTCACCAGTAAGCTCTTCTTCAACACGGTCCAGGAAAAGAAACGCGCCGACCGCATGGTCGAGCAGCTCAAGCACCTCAACAAGGCCTCGGCGGACGTCGGCGGCACCCTCAACATGATGGCCGCTTGCCAGGAGCTGCTGGCTCACCTGCCCAACTTCATGGTGGCCCACTGGCAAGCCATCTACCTGATCAAGGACGGGCACTGGGCCTTCGCGGCCGGCTCGACCCCGGTTTTCAGCGCGCCTCCCGTGTCCTGGCTACAGCGCATCGAAGACGACGGCTACCCCGCCTCGCTGGAGCTGACGCACGACTTGCTGGAAGGAACCCCCTTCGTCGAGGCCGGGCGCGTCACGGTCTTTCCCCTGCGCGCCAAGCAGGAACTGCTGGGCATGGTCATCGTGGCCACCGAGACGGCCACGGACACCACCGGTCGCGAGCTGGTCGAGACCCTGGTCGGTCACACCGCGCTTTCCATCAACAACGCGACCATGATGGAGCAGGTCGAGCGCCTGGCCATCACCGATGGCCTGACGGGCGTCTACAACCGCCGCTACTTCAACTCGCGCCTCGAGACCGAGCTGCAGCGCTCCCAGCGCTTCGCGCATCCGGTCTCGCTGATCATCCTGGATATCGACTTCTTCAAGGTCGCCAACGACGTCCTCGGACACCTGGGCGGCGACACCGTGCTCAAGCAGCTGGCCGCCCTCTTGCGCGAAAAGGTGCGCAAGGTGGACATCGTCGCCCGCTACGGCGGCGAGGAATTCGCCATCATCCTGCCGGAGACGACGCCTACCAATGCCGCGTACGTCGCCGAGAAGATTCGCTGCTGGATCGAGGAGTACCCGTTCACCGACCAGGAGCGGCTGCCGCACCGCAACATCACCTCGAGCCTGGGCGTGGCGAGCTACCCCGCGCACGCCCATACCATGGAGGAGCTGATTCATCAGGCTGACGAGTCGCTCTACCGCGCCAAGGAGGCGGGCCGCAACCAGGTCGGCATCCTGCCTCAGCCGATCCCCCCGCTCACGCACTGATCTCAAGACAAGGACGGCGCCCCGGATGCGGGGCGCCGTCCTTGTTTGATAGCGATTAGAACTGGGGAACCACCACGAAGCGATTGGAGGCGAGCTTGTAGTTGAGGTAGTAGGTCGTGACGGCGCCGTCGGGACGAAGCGCGGTGAACTCCTTCGACTTGACGTTCCAGCGGACGACCTGGGACTGGTAGCCCTTCTTGAAGCTGGTGGTATCGAAGTAGTAGACGATGCCGCCGCGCTTGCCGGTCGCGACGTCCATGGCGCGCTGGAGGTACTCTTCCTGCGTGGCGACGGCGGGGGAGAACTCGTGGCCATGCTTCTCGAAGTGAACCTTGAGGTTCTGCTCGCTGGTGAGGTTGGCGGCCGGACGTGCCGCGAACGTGCCGTTGGGCAAGACGGAGCGCCCCTTCGAGATGAGCTCCAGCTGCGCGTCGGTGAGCTTGACGCCGCGCGCGGCGACCTCCTTTACGAATTCCGCCTTGGTCTTCGGCTCGCTCGCAAGCGCGCTCGCTGCCGAGGTCTCGGATCCAAGGAAGGCAGCCGTACCCAGCGACGAACCACAACCGGTCGTCAGGAGCGTCAGGGCGAGGGCGGCGTAAATAGGCAGTCTCATGGGCTCTCCTTGTCAGTTAGCGCTCCCACGCATTGGGGGCTACCTGCTTATCGGAGGTTCTCTCGCCAAACGTGCGGCTTGAATTTTAACTTACTGTTAAGACATTGCACGGATGCGGTTAAGGTGAGGTCATTCGCATGGAAAAGAGGGCGGGAGCCGAGCTCCCGCCCTCTTTGATACCGTGAAGTAGCTAGGCCTCGGCGCCCTTCAGCACGTCCGCCGAGAGGCGGGGCAGCTTGGGGTCGAGACGCTCGCTCAGGTAGGGGATCAGCTCCTCGAGCGATAGGCGAACCTGGCTCATGGAGTCCCGCTCGCGCACGGTGACGGCCTTGTCATTGAGGCTTTCGAAGTCGATCGTGACGCAGAAGGGCGTGCCGATCTCGTCCTGGCGCCGGTAGCGCTTGCCGATGGAGCCGGTCTCGTCGTACTCGACGAACCAGCGCTCGCGCAGCGCGGCGTGGATCTCCTTGGCGGGGCCGCGCAGCTCGGGCTTCTTCGAGAGGGGAAGCACGGCGACCTTGACGGGAGCCAGCTTCGGGTGGAAGCGCAGGACCACGCGGGTCTCGCCCTTCTCGTCGGTCTCCTCGTCGTAGGCGTCGATCAGGAACGCCAGAGTGGCGCGGTCGGCGCCCGCCGAGGGCTCGATGACGTAGGGGACGTAGGTTTCGCGCGTCTCCTCGTCGAAGTAGCTCAGGTCCTTGCCCGAGAACTTGGCATGCTGGC
>JAKFCW010000046.1:0-11457 GCA_036676455.1 Candidatus Sericytochromatia bacterium | reverse complement strand
TGCTTGACCAGATTGTCCATCTTGTCCATCAGCTTGCCCGCGACGTTCGTCGCGTTGACCATGCCGTTGTAAGCGTTAGTGTTGACGACGTCAGCTCCACCCAGTGCCATGTTCAGCCTCCTTCAATTGCTTTGCCGCCGGTCTCTCGGACCTCGGGCCTGTGGCCCTCGGGTCTATGACCCTCGGGTCGATGACCCTCGGGTCGATGACCCTTGCGGGGACTCTACCATCTGGCGGTTCCCTCGTTCAGGGGGCCGAACCGCTCACAAGAGCACTATGCCCTCCGAGCGCTCACTTTCTGCGCCAGTTAACGGAGGTTTTACAAAGACTTGATGGCCCTTTCGCATGGGCTCATCCCTGCCTAACAGAACGCGCGGAAGCAAATCCTCCTTTAACGCAGCGCAGCCCCCTCGACGCGCTCGATCCGGCGAGCGACGAGTTTCGGGCTAGCCTTCGCAGCTCACCATCCAGGCATCCAGCTCCTCGCGGGTCGGCAGCGCCGTCATGGCACCCATCTTGGTCGCGACCAGCGCACCGACCCCGTTGGCCCGCCGCAGCAGGGGCACCATCGTCTCGCTGGGAAGCCAGCGGACGGTGTCGGGCTCCGCTCCCTCCTCCATGATCCCGGCGAGCAAGGCCGCGACGAAGCCGTCCCCGGCTCCTGTGGGATCCACCACCGGGACGGGGATGGCCTGGACATGCCCCTCGCCCGCGGCATTCTTCCAGAAGCACCCCATGGGCCCGTCGGTCACGACCAGCAGAGCCGGCTCGAAGCGCTCCCAGGCCTTCAGGATGCCTTCCCGCAGGTGGGTCGTGCCGGTCAGGAAGGCCAGCTCCTCGGTGCCCAGCTTGAGGAGGTCGGCTGCGTGGGCGGCTTCCTCGAGGGCGGCGCGGGCCTGCTGCGCGTCCTCCCAGAGCACCGGCCGGTAGTTGGGATCGTAGACGAGCAGCGCACCCGCGGCCTTGGCATTGGCCACCATGCGCTCGAAGGCCTGGCGTGACGGGCTTGTCGCCTGCATCATGGAGCTCAGGTAGACGATTGCCACGTCGTCGAGGGCGATCGCCCCCACCTCTTCCGCCGTCAGCCGCGCGTCGGCGCCTTGCTTCGAGAAGGCCGCCAGGTGCCGCTCGCCGCCCTCGTCCAGCAGCACGTACGCCATGCGGGTGTCGGCCGCGGAGTCGCGAACGACCCCCTGGATGTCGACGCCCTTGGCGGCAAGCAAGTCGACCAGACGATCCCCCCAGGCATCCCGGGCCACCTTGCCGGCGAAGCGGGTTTTCACCCCCAATAGGGAGAGGCCGACCGCCACGTTGGCGGGTGCTCCGCCGGGCGCCGGATGAAAGGTCGTAGCGGATGTCAGGGTCGCGCCGCGCTCGGAGGCCACCCAGTCGATCAGGACCTCGCCGACGCAGAGTACGTCCATCAGAGGATCCTCGCCGACAGCTCGACCTCCACCGCCGCGCCCATGGGCAGCTCGGCGACGCCGACGGCTGCCCGGGCATGCCGGCCGCGCTCGCCAAGCACCTCGACCAGGACGTCCGATGCTCCGTTGATCACCTTGGGCTGGCCCGTGAAGCCCTTGGCAGAGGCGACGAAGCCGCCCACCCGGACGATCCGGACGTTGTCCAGGCTGCCCGCGGCCTTCTTGATCAGGGCGAGCCCGTTGATGGCGCAGAGCCGCGCGGCCTGGTAAGCGTCCTCGGGGGTGACCGTGTCTCCGACGTAGCCCGCGCACGTGAGCTGTCCGTCACGCATCGGCAGCTGGCCGGAGACGGTGATCCAGCCCCCCTCCTCGATGACGGGAAGGTAGTTCGCGACGGCCGCGCTGGGCTCGGGAAGGGTGATGCCGAGTTCCTTGAGGCGAGTTTCGATGGTCATGCTGATCTCCTGTTTCGTGGTATATCATGGGGGATTAGCTTAGGAGGGAATGCGCATGGGCACTCGGTTCTCCCGGAATCTTCTCATTGCGGCCGTCACTGTTTTGGTGGCGACGGGGATCCTGGCGCTGCCGGCCACGGCCCAAGCCGCTCCTGCGGCCGAGGCGAGCCCGTCGGCCCAGCCGGACGCCGCCAAGACGGACACCGTCAAGCCCGACGGGGCGCTGGTCGAGGCCTCCGAGGGTCTGCGGATCGACTGGACCCGCGGCGTCCTCACCATGACCGGGCTGGGCTTCTCGCCCGATCGCGGAACCCTCACTCAGCGCCGGGCGCTCGCCCGTCAGACGGCCCTCGCCGATGGCACGCGCCGTCTCTACGAGGCCGTCAACCAGCTGCGGGTGAACGGCAACGCCTTCGTGCGTGACCTCACGGCCGTCGACGAGGGCCTGCGCAGCGGCCTGCAAACCCTGGTCGCTAGGACCGCTCCATCGACCGTCACGCCCTGGCCGGACGGCTCGGTCGAGGTCGCGCTCGAGCTTCCGCTCTGGGGCGAGGGCAGCCTTGCCGCCCTCATGGCCCAGGCCGTGGAGCTTGCGGCCACCCCGGCTGCGAAGCCCCTGGATGGCCAGCCTTCTGCCCTGGTTTTGGACGGCCGCGGCACTGGCTCGCAGCCGGCGCTGGCGATCGCCCTCAAGGATGAAGCCGGCAAGCTGCTCTACCAAGGGCCCGTCACGTACTTCCATGCCTCCGAGTCGCTGTCGGAGGTCGCCGGCGAGAAGCCGCTCCAGCTCAAGGCCCGTCGCGCCGTCGGGGCGACCCGCGCCGACCTCACCTTGAGCGCCGAGGAGGCCAAGCGCTTCCGCGAGGCCCACGGCAAGCAACCGCTGCTGCCGGTCGTCGTCCTGCTCTAGCCAGACCGGTTCCGTTCTCATCCTATCAGAAGCGACCTCGGAAGAGGCCGCCCGCAGGCCTGTCATGCCGCCTCCTCGTCCGCCTGCGCGGAGTCGGAGGCCTGCGTCGACTCGACCGGCAGGGTGAACCAGAAGGTGCTGCCCCGCCGCGGCTCGCTGTTCACCCCGATCGTACCGCCGTGCGCCTCGACCAGGGCCTTACTGATGCTGAGCCCCAGACCCGTCCCCTTCCCCTGCTTCACCCCGCTCTCGAGCTGACTGAAGCGCTGGAAGAGCTTCGGGATGTCCTCGGGGGCGATGCCGATGCCCGTGTCCTTGACCTCGCAGCGGATCGCGGTCCCCTCGTGGCGGGCGCTCACGGAGATCTGGCCGCCGGGCTCCGTGAACTTGAGGGCATTTCCGATCAGGTTGATCAGCACCTGCCCGATCCGCTGGGCATCCATGCGAAGTACCAGAGGCGCGTCGGGAAGATCGACCATCAGGCAGATGCCGCCTTCCTCGGCCTGGGGCCGCAGGCTTTCGACGATCTCGCGCATCTTCTGCCCCAGGTCGGCCGTGGCGAGGCGCAGGCGGAAGGTCCCGGCCTCGATCCGCGCGAAGTCCAGGAGGTCGTTGAGGAGGTACTCCAGCCGGCGGCTGCCGCGCTGGATCTGGCGGACGAATTCCTGCTGGGATTCGGCCAGCGACCCGCCAATCTCGTCCTCGAGGAACTCGGCGTAACCCATGATCGACGTCAGGGGCGTGCGCAGCTCATGGGTCACCGCGTTCACGAAGTTGCTCTTGAGCCGGTCCAGCTCCTTGAGGCGCTCGTACTGCCCCCGTAATTGCGCCTCGAGGCGCATGCGTTCGGTCACGTCGATCGCCACCCCGATCACCCGGCTCACGGCGCCGTCCTTGTCCAGAGCCGGGCTGAGCCATTCCTCGAGCACGAGCCCCTGCGTCTCGAAGGTCTCGTGGACCTGCTCGCCGGCAAGCGCCCGCTCGAGGAGATTCCGGGCCGTGGGGTAGATCTCGATGAGCGATTTTCCCACCAGCTCTCCGGCATGCAGCCCGAAGAGCGCGAGGCCCTTTCCCTCCGAGAGGATGACCCGCCCTTGCGGATCCGTCGCGAAGAGGATCAGCGGCGTATTGGTCACCACCAGGCGCAGCAATTGCTCGCTTTCGGCCAGGCTCGCGTTGGCCTCCGCCAGCTCCCGGGTGCGTGCGTCGACCTGCTGTTCCAGATCCTCCGCGTAGGCCGTCAGCTTCTCCGCCATCTCGTTGAAGTTCTCGGCGAGCAGGTTGACCTCGTCCTGGGGGCCCGCCTTGACGGGGGCGCTGGCGGTGGGGTCGCCTTCCCCGAAGCGCTTGACGGCCTCGACGAGCTGGTAGAGGCGCGAGCTGATCCGGATGCTGACCCCGAAGGCCATGACCAGGCCCGCCGCCATGCAGCCCAGGATGATCAGCAGGCTGATGGCGCGGGTCTGGTTCACCACGGACCAGAGCGTGGCGGTGGAGGTGCCGATCCGGATGATCCCGGCCGGCTCATGCAGGTAGCCGCGCAGGAAGGGCAACGAGACGTCATGGATCGGCTCGCCGTTCGGCAGCTTCGAGGCCTGGGCCACGGCGGCGTTCTGGTCGAGGGCCGTGAAAGCGCGCTCGGTCATGGGATCGTCGAAGCGTTTGCCCACCATGGCGGGGTCGCTGTGGGCGATCGCCCGCCGGGTCTCGCGATCGATGACCGCCACGTAGCGCAGCCCCGGATCGTGTCGTACCAGCCCCTCCACGTACGCCTGGACCTGGTACTTCCCGGCGAAGAGCACCTGGTTGATGCTTTGCTGGACGTTCTCGGCGTAGCGCTTCTCGAGCGCGATCGTCTGCGCTTGCAGGGTCCGCGTGAGCGCGAGGTTTAGGAAGAGACCAAGCGTTCCCAGCGTCAGGACCAGGAAGGCGATCAGGACCAAGGCGAGCTTGGTTCGCAGCGAGACGAAGCGCGGCCCTACCATGTCCGCTGGTTCCCGGGGACCGTTTCGGCAGGGGCCCAGGGCTTCCGGATGGCGTCCGGAATGGGCCCGTCCCAGCCGGGGTAGGCCGCGAGGTTCTCGCGGGTGACGGGAAAGACCGTGATCAGCACCTGCCGAGGCACCTTCTCGCCGCGCAGCCTGCGGTAGGCCATGGTCATGGCCTCGGCTCCCAGCGGGCCCATGAACTGGGCCGTGTCGATGCCGACGATCCCGCCGCGGCGAATCTCGTCGATCATCCGCGGATCGCCGTCCACCGTGGCCATGACCACGTCACGGCGCCCCGCGCGCGTCAGCTCCTCCATCACGGCATGTCCTCCCCCGTCATTGACGCAGAAGACGGCGTCGATCGTGCCACGGGGGTGATTGGCCAAGATGGCGCGTCCCGCCGCGCGTCCTCCCTGGGGCTCGACGGCTTCGTAGCGGCCCACGATGGCGTAGGGAAGTTTCTCGTCGCGCAGCGCGTCGCGCAGCCCTTCCACCCGCTCGACCGTCGAGGAAACATACGGGAACTCGACGATCACGAGCCGCAAGGGCGTCTTGCGATCGCGGAAGCGATGCGCCAGGTACTCCCCGTCCAGGTAACCGGCAAGCCAGTTGTTACTGGTGATGTAGCTCACGAGCTTGCCCTCCAGCACGTACTGGTCGTAGGCCACCACCGGGATCGCCGCGCTGTTGGCGGCTTCGACCGGAGACGAGAGGGCGGCCGAGTCGATGGGCTGGAGGATGATCGCGTCCAGGCGCTGTCCGATGAAGCGGTACATGGCCTCGCGCTGCCGGACGATGCCCGCCTCCCCTTCGCCGCCCACGGCGGGACGCAGGCGGACGGGACGCTCCGGGTGCTGGCGGCTGAGGCGTGCAGCCTCGCGTTCGAGCCCGCGACGCATGGCGACCTGCCCGGCGATGGCCATGGACCAGTAGACGACTCCGATGTCCAGGGCCGCCTCAGCGGCCTTATCAGGCTTCGCCCCGGCCGCGCCCGCGGGAGCCGAGACGGAGGCGCCCGTCAGGGCGATCGCGAGCAGGAGGATCATGAGTCGGGCCCGGGGATGCGCCATTGCCACCACCTCGTCGAGTGCTAGCCATGATTATGTCATGGCTACTTCGGGCCGGGGAGGGGCCTCAGGCCAGGTGGACGCATGTCACGTCGCGGAATCCCGGCAGGGCCGCGAGTTTCGACAGGACCGCGCCAGGTACCGCGTCGTCCACGTTCAGCACCATCAGCGCGGGACCCTGCTTGTACTGGCGACCCAGCTGCAGGCCGAAGATGTTGACGTTGGCCTGCCCCAGCATGGTCCCGACGTGGCCGACGGCGCCGGGCATGTCCTGGTGCGGGATCAGGAGCACGTAGCCCTGGGGTTGCAGGTTGAACGCGAACTCGTCGATCGCGACCAGGCGCGCGCCGCCTCCGGGGCCGCTGGCGCTGAGGAGGGTTCCCGCCACCGTGTGCGCATCCTGGTCGCCGGCCAGCGTCACCGTGATCAGGTCCGCGTAGTCGCTGGCCTCCGAGGAGCGAGCCTCGCGCACCTCCAGGCCCCGCTCCTTGGCGACCAGGTTGGCGTTGACGTAGTTGACGCCCTCCGGCACCGCCTGCGCGAGGATCCCCTTCAGCACGGCGGTGGTCAAGGGCTCGATGGCCTTGCCGGCGAGGCCACCGTGGTAAAGGACCTCGATCCGGCGGGTTGGACCCTGCATGATCTGGGCGGCCAGCGAGCCGAGCTTCTCGGCCAGGGGCAGGTAGGCCTTGACCGGCTCGATCAGCTCGGGCCGCATCGAGGGGATGTTCACGGCCGACCGGGCTGGCTCTCCGGCCAGCACGCAGGCGATCTGCTCGGCGACGTCGATGGCCACCTTGATCTGGGCCTCCTCGGTGGAGGCGCCCAGGTGCGGGGTGAGGATGATCCGATCTCCCAGCTCGCGCAGCGGGCTGCTTGCCTGCAAGGGCTCGGAGGCAAAGACGTCGAGGGCAGCTCCGGCGACCTGACCCTCGCGGATGGCCTCGGCGAGGGCGTCCTCGTCGATGATCCCGCCGCGGGCGGCGTTGACGATCCGGATGCCGCGCTTGCACTTGCGCAGGGTTTCCCGGTTGAAAAGCCCCGCGGTCTCGGGAGTCTTGGGAACGTGAATGCTCAGGAAGTCGGAGGAGGCCAGTAGCTCGTCGAGGCTCATGAGCTCGGCGCCCATCTCGCTGGCGCGCTCGGGAGTCACGAACGGATCGTAGGCCACGACCTGCATGCCCAGCGTGTTTGCGGCCTTGACGAGGCGGGCTCCGATCTTGCCGAGGCCCATGACGCCAAGGGTCTTCTGGTAGAGTTCGGCGCCCATGAAGGCCTCGCGCTGCCAGAGTCCGGCCTTCATGGAGGCGTCGGCGGGGGGGATGCGGCGGGCGAGGGCGAGCATCAGGGCGAGGGCGTGCTCGGAGGCGGCGATGGTGTTGCCCTCGGGGGAGTTGACGACGATGATGCCGGCCTGGGTGGCGGCGGGGACGTCGATGTTGTCGACGCCGACGCCGGCGCGGCCGATGATGCGCAGCCGCTTGCCGGCCTCGATCACGGCGCGCGTGACCTTGGTGGCCGAGCGCACCATGAGGGCGTCGTAGTCCCCGATGATCGCCAGCAGGTCGTCGGGGGCGAGGGCGTCGCGGGCGTCGACCTCGGCCAGCGCGTCGATCACGGGGATGGCGGCGGGATCCACCCGGTCGAGCACGAGGACCTTGGGGCGGGGGGCGGCGGGCATGGTCATCGGGATCTCCTTGGCGACGTCGGGGCGGCAAGCGAGGGTATTATTCCCAGTTCGGGCGCGGGAGCAGCCGCTGGCGTCATTCCCGCGCAGGCGGGAATCCAGCGGGGCATGCGCAACGGAACGGGGCCGCCCCACCGGGTAGGACGGCCCCGTCGAGGGGTGGGCTAGCGGGCGATCGCCTTGGTCGGCATCAGCTCCGCCTGGGCCGCCGCGACCGCGGCTCCCGGCGTGATGTCCTCGCCCAGCGCGCTCAGGGTCGCCTCGAGGGCGGCCAGCAAGCCGAGCATGTCGGCCTCGTCGTAGTAGCCGAGGTGGCCGACCCGGAAGATGTACGGGGTCAGCGGGCCCTGTCCGCCGGCCACGACGTAGCCGAAGCGGCTCTGGAGGGTCTTGCGCAGGGCGCTGGGATCCATGCCCTCGGGGGCGTAGATGCCGGTGACGGCGCGCGACGCGTAGCGATCCTCTGCGACCACCAGCTTGAGGCCGAGGCCGCGCGCGCCCGCGCGCACCATGCGCATGAGCCGTTCGTGGCGCTTGAAGATGGGGTCGAGGCCTTCTTCCTGGAGGAGCCGCACGGCCACTTCCAGGCCGTAGAAGAGCGAGATCGCGGGCGTCCAGGGGGTCTGCCCCTTGGCGAGCATGTCCCGGGCCTTGCCGTAGTCGAAGTAGAAGCGGGGCATCTTGGCCCGCTCGTAGGCCGCCCAGGCGCGGGGGCTGACGGAGGCGAAGGCGAGGCCCGGCGGCAGCATGAAGGCCTTCTGGGCACCGGCGACCACGACGTCCAGGTCGAGCTCGTCCACGGGCAGGGGCGAGGTGCCCAGGCCGGAGACGGCGTCGACGAGGATCAGGGTGTCGGGAAGGGCGCGGCGGATCACGGGGGCGATCAGGTCCACGGGGTTCAGCAGCGCGGTGGAGGTCTCGTTATGGGTCAAGAGGACCGCGTGGTAGGCCTTGCCCTCGGCGAGCTTGGCCGCGACGACCTCGGGGGTGATCGGGGTGCCGTAAGGCACTTCCAGGACATCGACGTCGGCACCGTAAGTGCGGGCGATGGTGGCGAAACGCTTGCCGAACTCGCCCGAGACCAGGGCCAGCACTGCGTCGCCGGGGCTGAGCATGTTGACGATGGCGGACTCCATCGCGCCGGTGCCGGACGTGGTGAGGGTGAGGAGGTCGTGGCGGGTCTGGTAGAGCCACTTGACGCCCTCGGTGCAGGCGTTGACGATGCGGGCGAACTCGGGGCCGCGGTGGTTGATCATCGGGCGCGAAAGGGCCTTCAGGACCTCGTCGGGGCACGGGGTCGGCCCGGGAAGCATGATGCGCATATGGTCGGCCATGGGAACTCCTCTCGACCCGGCGGACGACGGCGGCCTCCGGGTGGCTCCATGCGGGGGCGGAAAATTGGCTTCATTCTACCACGCAAGTAGGCAACAAGGGCTTCGGGGAAACCCTCGGAAGCGCCATGACGCGGCGTGAGCAGGCTCACACCGGCCCCGTGATCGCCGCGCTGGGCAGGTTGGCGCGGGCGTGCGATGCTGCGGTTCAGTTAAAGCGTGTTTAGCGACTGATGAGGATACCTTTATGAAACGCGGCCTTACTGCCCTTGCCCTGTTGCTGTTCCCCGTTGCTGCCGAGGCGTCGACCCTGCCGCGGGTGGACTTCGAGGCCCGGCAGGTGATGGTTTCGGTGGGCTTGCCGGATGCCAGCGTGGACGTGGCCCTGAGCGATCGCCTCAGCCTTGGCGCGTCGGCCTTCGCGCTTGGGATCGACAACCTCTTCCCGGCGGCCCGGGCGACCTACCGGCTCGCCGACGGGCCTGGAGGCCTCGCCGTCGGCGTCACCCTCAGCACAGGCCTGATCCCCAACGTCATGCGCAGCTCGAGCGTTCCGCTCATGTATCAGTCCTACGTCCAGCCCGCCGCGAACGTCACCCTTCCCCTGGGAGGAGCGCAGAGCCCCGTCCGCCTGCGGGCGACCCTGGGCCCGGTCTGGTATGACTTCCAGCCTAGCTGGTACGTGTTCATCCCCAACGTCGAGCTGGGGATCAAGCTCGCTCCCCAGCAGGAACTGACCCTGGGAGGCAATAGCCTGATCGGTTGGAGAGGGTTGTTCTAGCCTTCGGATCAACCCAAACCAAAAGGCCCCCGGGATTCCCGGGGGCCTTTTTGAAGCTTAGCGCTTCGAGAACTGGAACCGCTTACGGGCGCGCTTGCGGCCGTACTTCTTGCGTTCCTTGGCGCGGGGGTCACGGGTGAGGAGACCCTCGCCACGCAGCTGGCTGCGGAACTCGGGGTCGAGGCGCAGCAGGGCGCGGGCGACGCCGAGGCGGATCGCACCGATCTGGGAGACGACGCCGCCGCCGAAGACGTTGGCGTGCACGTCGTAGTTGCCCAGGTTGTTGGTCGCAACGAAGGGCAGGTTCAGCTCCTGGGCCATCAGGGGCTCACGGCCGCCGACGTAGTCGGTGAGCGTGCGCTCGTTGATCGTCACGGCGCCGGTGCCGGGCACCAGGCGGACGCGAGCGACGGCCGTCTTGCGGCGGCCGGTACCCCAGTACTGGGCGGTCTTGTTAGCCACGGACGGGCTCCTTTCCGATGGTGTAGGGCACGGGCTGCTGCGAAGCATGCGGATGCTCGGCGCCGGCGTACACCTTCAGCTTGCCGTACTGCGCACGGCCGAGCTTGGTGTGGGGGAGCATGCCGCGGACGGCGTGCTCGATGACCCGCTCGGGCTTCGAGGCGATCAGCTTGTTGAAGGTGGTCTGGCGGAAGCCGCCGGGCCAACCGGTGTGGTGGGCGTAGGTCTTCTGCTCGCCCTTCTTGCCCGACACCTGGATCTTCTCGGCGTTCACGATGATCACGAAGTCACCGCAGTCGATGGTCGGGGTGTACATGGGCTTATGCTTGCCGCGCAGCAGGGTGGCCACCTCGGTTGCGAGGCGTCCGAGGGTCTTGCCCTCGGCATCCACCACGTGCCACTGGCGCTGGATGTCGCCAGGTTTGGCGGTATAGGTCTTCACGTTGCTCCTCCTAAAGGATTCGACTATCGATTTGCCAGCCGATGGGGCTGGGATACGTCACGTTTGTCAGCGTCAGGCCACATGCCGGGGCCGTGAGCGCGATCGGTCCCTGGGGACCTTTCGGGCTGCGGACCATGGCCGTGAACTCCTCGGGCGTCAGGCGTCCCTTCGCGACCTCCAGCACCGATCCGACCAGACGGCGGACCATGTGGTAGAGGAAGCTCTGGGCGGTGATGGCGAAGCGAATCTCGTCTTCGATCACCGTGACCGTCGCGTCCGAGACCGTGCAGATCGTGCTCCGGTCGTTGCTGCCCGTCGAGCAGAACTTCACGAAGTCCGAGGTGCCGGTCAACCCTCTCCAGCAGCCGAGGGCTGCTTCGAGGTGAGGCATGGGGCGCGGCTCGAGGTGAGCCGCGTGACGCCTCAGGGGGTCCGGGGTCCGTCGGTTGATCACGACGTAGCGGTAGCTGCGCGCGATCGCCGTGAACCGGCTATGGAACTCCCCGTCGACCTCCGCGACCGCGCTGACCGCCACGTCCGGCGGCAGCAGGGCGTTAAGGGCGCCGAGCCACCGTTCGGGGGCGAGGGTCTTCGCGGTGCGAAAGTTCACGACCTGTCCACTTGCGTGGACTCCGGCATCCGTGCGCCCCGCGCCGGCCAGCCGGAGCGATTCCAGGGTCTCGCCGGTGATCCGGACGAGGGCCTCTTCGATCGCTCCTTGGACCGTCCGGTCCCGGGGCTGACGCTGGAAGCCGGCGAAGTGGGTTCCGTCGTAAGAAACCTGTAGGCAGATGTTCTTCAACGGGTCCCGCTTCTAGGGGCTACGCCTCCACCAAGCGCACGATCGCCATGGGAGCGTTGTCGCCCCCGCGCGGTGCGGTCTTGATGATCTGGGTGTAGCCACCGTTGC
>JAKFCW010000045.1:0-43207 GCA_036676455.1 Candidatus Sericytochromatia bacterium | reverse complement strand
CACATCGAGGGCTTCGCCCCCACCTCTCCCGCCGAGTATGCGCCCATCCGGGACGCCTTCAACCGCGTGGGACATCGCCTGCCCTAACCAAGGACTCAGAATGGACCTCATGATCGACGTTCAAGGACTCCGCAAGGCCTACGGAGACGGAGACCTGATTCTCAAGGACGTCAACATCTCCTTTGCTCCCGGCGAATTCGTCACCATTCTCGGGCTCTCGGGAGCCGGCAAGTCCACCTTCCTGCGCTGCCTCAACCGTCTCATCGAGCCGACCGGCGGCCGCATCATGGTGCCCCGCTCGGTGCTGGACGGCTCCTCCGCACAGCCTGACCCGGGTCGCTCCCCGGAGCTCGTCGACCTGGCCACGGCCGGCCCCCGCGAGCTGCGCCTGTGGCGCCGCCGGGTCGGGATGATCTTCCAGCAGTTCAACCTCGTCAAGCGCATGAGCGTCCTCGACAACGTCCTCTCGGGCACGCTGGGAGAGGCCAACCTCCTCGCCTCGATCTTCCGCTCCTTCCCCAAGGCCGAGCGGGAGCGGGCCCTGCGCAACCTCGACCGGGTGGGCCTCCTCGACCAGGCCTACCAGCGCGCCGATACCCTTTCGGGAGGCCAGCAGCAACGGGTGGCGATCGCCCGCGCCCTGATGCAGCGCCCCAAGGTGATCCTGGCCGACGAGCCGGTCGCCTCTCTGGACCCCAAGCTTTCCGTGCAGGTCCTCGACACCCTCAAACGGGTCGCCGTGGAAGACGGCATCACCGTGCTCGTCAGCCTTCACGTCCTCGACCTCGCCAAAACCTATGGCGACCGGATCATCGGCTTCCAGGGCGGCCGCATCGTCTTCGACGGCAAGCCTGAAGCCCTCACTGACGAAGCAGTCGAACGGGTCTACTTCCGAGAAGGATACGAGCATGCTCCAGCAACCCCCCGAACCGGGATCTCAACCTCAGCCGCAGGCGCCGTCTAAGCCGATGACCGAGCCGCAGGCCGAACGCAAAGTTCCGAAATCCGGGCCGCTGGACCCCGCCAAGGCCCCCTCGACGCCGCCGCGATTCCAGGCCGCCCAGCCGCGGGCGCTCACCGCGGAGCTGCAGGCGTTTCCCAAGCCCCCCCGCCATGGCTGGAAGGCCTGGGCCGTCGCCTTCGTCCTCCTGCTCATTCTCGGCTGGTCCTTCGCCGGCGTGCAGTTCGACTTCAAGGAGCTGCTGCGCGGCGCCCCCCAAATGGTCGACATGTTCCAGCGGAGCATCCCCCCTGACGTCTCCACCCTCACCGACCCCGAACGCTACTCGCTCCCCGAAGAGCTGGGCCTCAAGGAGCTGATCCTGCCCATGCCCCTCGAAGGCGAGCTCGCCGAGGTCAAGGACCGCTGGTGGCGCAACACCTTCCCCAACACCGTCCTGGGCGCCACCCTCCAGACCATCCAGATGGCGGTCGCAGGCACCTTCATCGCCACCCTGATCGCCTTCCCCATCGGCTTCCTTGCGGCGCGCAACACCAGCCCGAGCCCGATCGTCTACCACGCGATCAAGCTCACGGTGAACTTCCTGCGCACCATCCCCGACTTCGCCGCCGGCCTGATCCTGATCGCCGCCATCGGCCTCGGACCCTTCGCCGGCACCCTCGCCCTGGCCTTCCACACCACCACGGTGCTGGTGAAGCTGTTCAGCGAGGCCATCGAGAACATCGACCCCGGCGTCGTCGAGGCCGTCACCGCCACCGGCGCCCGCTACCCGCAGGTCGTCAGCTTCGCGGTCGTGCCCCAGGTCATCCCCGACTTCATCTCGTTCGTCCTCTACCGCTTCGAGACCAACATCCGGGCCGCCACCGTGCTCGGCCTGATCGGCGCCGGCGGCATCGGCCTCATCATGAACTCGGACTTCCGCATGTTCCAGTACCCCCAGGCCGCCATGTCGGTGATCGTCCTGATCGTCCTGGTCATGCTGGTGGACTACCTCAGCGCCCGCCTCCGCCGCCTCGTGATTTGATGCCGCCCCTCGGGTCCATCGCCTTCCTGCTGCCCCTGGTCCTGCTCTTCTCGGCGATGGCCTCCATCGGCTGGATGCACTGGTCCGGGGCCATGGGCCTCTCCCGCGCCCTCGCCGAGAAGGCCTCCTTCGTCGTGATCGAGCTGGCGGGCATCCTGCTTCCCGCCCTGGGGCTCGCCCAGCTATTGAAGGTGGACCCGACGAGGACCTTCCCCTTCAAGCGGCCGCGCTTCGATGCCGCCGCGGCCGTCGTCGTCAGCACCCTCGGCCTCTCGATCCTGCTGACGTACCTCCAGGAGATCTACCAGAAGGCCTTCGACCTGCCCTACCCCGAGGCCTTGCTATCGGTCCTCACCATCCACAGCCCCGTCGAGGGTATCGTGCTCGTCGCGGGCGTCGTGCTCGCCGCCGCGACCTGCGAGGAGGTCCTCTTCCGGGGCTACATCCAGTCCGCCTTCCAGGAGCGCGTGGCGCCATGGGCCGCCATCGCCATGACGGCCGTGCTCTTCGCCGCCTTCCACCTGGAACCGGCCGGCCTGCCCACCTACCTGCTCCTCGGCATCTGGCTGAGCTGGCTGCGCATGCGCGGCGCCACCCTCTGGCTTCCCATCCTCGCCCACGGCACCAACAACTTGCTCGCCCTCATCCAGGCGAACGCCCTGCAAGAAGCCTTCTGGATGGCCCACGCAGCCGTCATCCTCCCCCTGGGCCTCGCTTTGGCCGTCGGGGGAGGCGTGTCAGCCTGGAAATTGCTAGCGCCCGCGGCTGTTTCGCAAGGCAGCGAAGCTGACCTGTAGAAACGACAGACTAGTATCGCGGCTGTTTCGCAAGGCAGCGAAGCTGACCTGTAGAAACGACAGACTAGTATCGCGGCTGTTTCGCAAGGCAGTGAAGCTGACCTGTAGAAACGAAGGCCGCTTTAGATAGGGCTCACGGGGCTGGCGGAACCGTCGGTCTTGGGCGCCTTCACGTCCTTGAAGGGGAGTTTGCTGGGTTCTCGGGCGATCGCCATCACCAGCAGCGGCACCTCCGCGGGAATCAGGGTCGTCTGCACGTAGTGGCCGCCATGCTTGCGGGTCAGCTGGTCCTGCTCGATCGACTCGATGAACTGCGTGCGCGCCTTGGCCTGCGCGTCCGCGTTCATGCCGGACTGGCCCAGGAACATGTCGAGCAGCAGCTTCTCGGCCTGCAGGATCTCCTCGGAATCGATCAGGGGCATGGCGAAGATCTCGGCCTCGATCTGGTTGCCGTTGGTGATCACCATGATCTGGCAGGCGTTGAAGTAGGTCTCGGTCGCGCGGTAGGTCTTGCCCTTGGTGCCGTCCTTGAGCTCGAAGGGCTCGATGTACGCGATCACGCCCTTCTTCATCATGGAGCTCTTCTCGAAGTGCTGAACGCTTTGACCCACCTGGGACAGGGCGGGAGCCCCCATCAAGCTGAACGCCAGAACACCGACCCCAAGCGCATGTCGCACGCCCATATCCCCCTCCTCTCCCTCCGGACGGCGGTTTCCCGGGCCCGCGAGGTCTCGCGCCCAGGTGCTGGTGGGGATTTGCTGCGCGTCACTGGGCGTAACGTGGGCCATGGTAGGCGAAGGTCGCGCCGATTGCACCAATCGGGCACGCCAAAGTTCAGCGCCCGCGGCTGTTGCGTAAGGTAGCGTAGCGTACCTAAAGCGAAGCCATAGGGTAGCGTAGCGGACCTAAAGCAACGACAGGCTAGGGATTACAGGTTTTCGTAGTGGGTGAGGATCTTGCGGACGTAGTTCTGCTGGGCCGAGGTGAGTTGCTCGCCGGCCGCCGCCTGGCGCTTCATGGTCCCGATCCCCCAGTTGTAGGAGGCCAGCGCGTAGTCACGGCCCTGCGGATGCGTCTGCCAGTTGCGCAGCAGCCAATCGAGATAGCTCGTGGTGCCCTTCAGGTTCTGCTCGATGTCGTAGGCGTCCGCGACGCCCAGGTCCTTGGCGGTGCCGGGCATCAGCTGCCCGAGGCCCATGGCTCCCACCTTCGATTTGGCCTTCGGGTTGAAGGAGCTCTCGGTGGCGATCAGGGCCGCCACCAGGCGCGCGTCCAGGCTCAGCTGGCCGCTCCAGCGCAGGATGCCGTCGGCGATCCGATCGGCCGCGTCCGGCTGAATCCAGGGGTTGCGCCTCTTGATGTACGTGAGAAGGCGCTCGCGTTCGAGGGTCGCGGCCGAAGGCGCAGGTCTCACCTCCGGATCTCCGGGAGGAGCGTCCCCGTACGAGGCGAGCCGCGGCATACACCCCGTCAGGACCATGAGGATCAGGCTCAGAAGCAAGAGGCGATGCATATACCCAGTTTACCCGCCGGGCGCTCGTAGGAACGTAACCTCCGTCACGCACGGGAGCGCATCCGACGCGTTGACTCTCGCTCAGCCGTCATTCCCGCGGAAGTGGGAATCCACTGGACTCCCGCTTCCGCGGGAGTGACGGAGGTGGGAGTCACGCAACCTTCGGCTCCGAAGTCCCGATAACGAGATCAGGAGGAGCCATGCCTACCCAGGAATTGAACCCGGCCACCTGGCCGACTACCGGCACCGCGATCCGGGGCACCCGTCCTTTCGGGACGCGCCCTTTGGGCGATCCTCGACTGGATGCCGTGGGCGAGGACGAACCGGGCCGGATCTCGCCGGCCACGGCCGGCAAGCTCCGCAGCCTCATCGCCAAGCTTCGCAGCCTGCTCGCCATGGTGCCACCCGAGCTGCGCGGCAAGGTCATGGCCCTGATCGCCTCGGCGGAAGGCGCGCTCGCGGGCTTCTGGATCGGCGACATCGGATCGCTCGTCAGCCTCATGGAGCGCACGGTTCAGCTGCTCAACCAGCTGGCCGGCTGGGGAGACCTGCGGGACCTGCGCGCCCTGGCGTCGCGGGCCTACTGGGATCGCCGCCGCATCCTCTCCGAACTCAACCAGCTGCTCGCAGGCGTCGAAGCCCCCGGCGTCGACTCCCTGAAGACCCGGCGCGAGTCCGATCCGATCGGCTCGCTCGCGGCCATGATCCAGTCCCGCTTCTAATCCGGCTTCCCTGCGCGCCGCCTACTCCTCCAGGAAGCCCTGGGGGCTTTTCGGTTTCAGCAAGATCAAGGATGCCTTCAGCTGCGGGCTCCCGCTGATGGTGAGCTTGCCCTTGCCGCTCGGGAAGCGGACCCGGGTGAAGCGCGAGCCGTGGGGGCGCGGAGCGCTGAGCGTCAGCGGGGAGGTGGTGTCGTTGGCGCCTCGCAACGGAATGAGCCCGGTGCCCGTGTCGTAGGTCGCGTGAAGGTTGATCATGGGGATCTGGTAGCGCGCCGGCACCTGCGGGACCATGCCGTCCAGGGCCATGGCCAGGGTGAAGTCCCGGTGCAGGCTGGTGAAGTCCTCTCCCACGGCCTCGGCGATCGCCGCCGAGCCCGTCGCCTGCGCCGTCAGGAAGTTCCGCGGGAAGGCCGGGTTACGCCCGTACAGGAAGCTGTTGAACAGCGACATCCCCCCATACTGGGTGCCAACGGGCGCTTCGAACTCCAGCAAGTCCATAAGCTGGGGTTGGCCCAGGAAGCGGCCGATCCGATCGGCGTTGACGGGCATCGCGTCGGGCGAGTAGCCGGCGAGGAACTTGCCAAGTTCGGCCAGCCCTTCGTTCATGCCCATCTCGACGAAGTAGAGCTGGTCGTCCAGGTAGTACGAGAGATCCGTGCCGAACGCGCCCCCTTCGCCATGAGCCGCGCCGTAGGCCTGCTGCCGCTTCATGCTGAAGAGCACGTGGGCGAACTCGTGCGCCATCGTTCCCGGCATGCCCGGTCCCACGGCGAGAGGCAGCAGGTAGACGAGCTTGGCGTAGTTGGAGTGCATCCCCATCTCGGCGGTGAGCTCGGGGCGGATGGTGTCGAGCATGTCCACCATGCCGGCCGCGCCTGGATTGCTTGCGGCGACTTCGCGGCTGAACAGGAAGATCGTCCGGTCCTGGCCGTAGTTGAAGTCCTCGTCGGTCACGGAGGGCTCGGCGCCGAAGGTCTCGATGAGGGCCGGGTAGGACTGGGTGTCGAAGATCCGGCCCAGCGCTTCGGCGGCCTCGGGGCTGAGCCAGTCGGTGTCCCGGTCGTCGAGGTAGATCGCGCAGTGCTCGCCCAGGTAGAGCCGGGTCGCCTGGGGGACCAGGTAGGTGCTGTCCGGGATGACGTCGCCCAGCGTGAACGACATCGTCGCTTGCAGCGTGCGGGGGGCGGCAGGGGCTTCCAGCTTGCGCATGCGCGGCCCATGGGGGATGGGCCCGAGATGCCGGGGCTTCCGGATCCCGCACTCGGCGAGGGTCTCGCCTCCGAGCGAGGCGACCTGGCGCTCCGTGTCCGCCCCGGCGGTGCCCTCGAAGAGCGCTCGGACGGAAAGGGACTCGGGGGTGGGGTTGGCGAGGGTCAGGATGGCTTCCGATGCCTCGAGATCAAGGATCAGGTCCTCGGACGTCAGGTCCAGCGTCTTGATCACGACCGAGGCGTCTCCGGTCCCGGTGGCTTGGGTGCGCAGGGAGCGGGACTCCTGGGGGGTGAGGGTGGGAGTCGCGCAGGCGGCGGTGAGGCATGCCAAGGCGAGCGCCAGCCCGCGGAGCGAGGTGGTTTTGCGAGCGGTCATGGGGTCTCCTCGGTGAAGCGGGCCGTCGTGCCGGGACGGAACAGGATGAGCGTGGCGTGTTTTGCGGCTCCAGCGGAGATGCCCAGCCTCAACTTGCCTTGGGGGAAGCGTTCCCTCAGCATGATCGTCCGAAGGGAGCCGGCTCCGCCGACGACGCCGGCCATGGAGGCGCCTGCCCCGACGAACGGGAAGGGCTTCCCGTCGACCGTGTAGGTGTGGTGGAGGTTCACGTAGGGGATGGAGTAGCGGGTGGGGACGCCCGCGAGGCCGTCCAGGACCGTCGCCAGCGAGAAGTCCCGGAAGAGCGCGGAGAAGTCCGTGTCCATGGTGAGCGCCAGTGCGTCCATCCCCAGGGCCTCCTGGGAACCCAGTTCCTTGGCGAAGTCCGCCTTCAGACCGTGGAGGTACGCCGAGAACAGGAGCAGCTGCCCCATGTTGCTGTCGTAGGCACGTTCGAGCGATGGGGCGTCGAGCTGGTACATGGTGGGGAGATCCAGGTACTTGCCGACGGCCATGAGGGCGTCGCGATCGCCTGCCTCGGGGGTGTAGCCGCAGGTCAGCCGGGTCAGCTGGCTCATGAGCGGGGTGAGCCAGTGGTCGGCGCCGGCCTCCTCGTCGAAAAGGTAAGTCGGATCCAGCCCAGCGGGGAGGGCCTCGCCCGTCATGCGGCTGTAGGTCTCCATGCGCTGCATGCTGAAGATCATGCCGCCGAGAGCCTCCGCGAGGCTGGGCAGCACCTGCTCGACGGGTTTTTCCGCGCTCAGGTGAAGGATCTTGCCGTAGTTCGAAAGCGTCTCGCCGTCCCCCGGAAAGAGGTCGAACGGATCGAAGTGGGCAGCCGGGTCGGTGGTCTCGCGCGACACGAGCAGGACGATCCGGTCTTCTCCGCGGTTGAAGCCGTCCTCGCTGCGCCCTCCGGGCTCGGTTCCCAGCAGCTGGGTGGCTTTGGGGTAGAGGGTGGCGTCGAAGGCCGCACCGATCTGCTGGAGCTTGGTCTCTGACCCCGCTGCGTCGCGTTTGTCGACGTAGACGAGGCAGTGCTGTCCGTCGACGACTCGCTGAGCGGTGATCGTGGCCGCACCCACCTGGAAGGTGGCTTCTTCGCCGTAGCCTTCGGGCGCTTCCATGGCGCGCACGGCCTGCATGCCCCGGATCGCGGAGGCCGGTGCCCGGAAGGCGGGCCTCGGTGCGAGCGGCTGCCATGCGGAGGTGCGATAGGCCGGCAGCGTCGAGATGGGGGCCTCGTCCAGGCGCAGGAAGTAGTTCTGGGGCGCGATCAGCGGCAGGACGACGAGGGCTTCGGGGCTATCGACCTCGAGCCGGAGCTGGCCGTTCTTGTCGAGTTCGAGCTCGCGCACGGTGACGTCGAGCGCCGTGAGCGTTTGCTCCGGCGCGCTGGACGGGGCGGGCGTGGGGCTGGCCTCCACCGGAGGCGTGCCGGAGGTCTGGGGCATCGGGCAGCCGGTCAAGGCGCCCATCAGGAGCAGGGGGAGCCAGGGGGGTCGGCGTTTCACAGGGGTTTATCCTTTGCGGTCAAGCGTGGAAAACCCTGATTTTAGCAGAAGAGCGGACGTGATGTCGTCATGGAGGGTGCTCGGAGTCCGATCATGCGAGCGGGGGATCCGCTGCCGGCGCCTGCCGGGGCCGTTCTCCGCCCCCGCGTGATCCCGTGCTAGAATGGCCCAGGAGGTGCGTTCATGAGGGTTGGTTCCAGGCTTCTATTCAACTCGGGGCTCGCGGCGCTCATGGGGCTCGCGCTGGTCGCCGGCTGCGCGGGCGAGCACCGCTTGATGCGTCCCGCCGAGGACACGCGCTTTCCGGCGCTGGCAGGAGATGCCGATCGCTACCCCGAGCACCGTCAGGCCTGGACCCGCAGCGAGTCCATCGGCATCAAGGGCCTCGTCGAGGCCACCTTCGAGGATCCGAGCCTGGGCGCGGATTACCTGGCCCACCTGGCGCGGGAGCAGCGCCTCGGCGAGGTCAGCCGGAACGGGTACTTCGAGGCCCTGTGGGCGGCCCTTTACGGCCCGCAGGGCGATCGCCTCCCCATCCAGGTCACCTTCACCTTCGATCGCCTCTTCCACTCCCCGGCGACGCTCGATCCCGCGCGCTGGGACTTCGTCCTGGAGGACGACATGGGCCGCGCGTGGAAGCCCTTCCACGTCGGGGATCTCGACGACGACGCCCCCGCCCCGCGCGGCAAGCTGGCCTCCACCTTCCGGCTCTGGTTCAAGACCCAGGAGCCGGGCAAGCGCCCCATGATCGACGGCCGCACCCGCGAGCTGATCCTGCACGTCCGGGGCAACTCCGGCACGGCGATGCTGCGCTGGAAGTTCAAGGGCGACAACCCCACGCATGACTGAAACGGCGCCCCCTAAACCCCCGCTCGTCGTGATCGCGGGCCCCACCGCCAGCGGCAAGTCCGCCCTGGCCATGGAGCTGGCCGGCGAGCTCGACGGCGTCCTGCTCTCCGCGGATTCCCGGCAGGTCTACCGCGGCTTCGACATCGGCACCGCCAAGCCCACGCCCCAGGAGCTGGCGGCCTGCCCGCACCGCCTGATCGATATCGTCGAGCCCACCGAGACCTTCACGGCGGCGCAGTTCCGCGAGCTGGCGCGCGCCGAGATCGCCCAGGCGCACGCGCAGGGGCGACTGCCGATCCTGGTGGGCGGGACAGGCCTGTACATCCGCTCGGTGCTGGGAGGCTACGCCATTCCCGAGGTGCCACCCGATGCCGCGCTGCGCGCCGAGCTCGAGCAGCTCGCCGATCCCCACGCTCGCCTCGCCGAGGTCGACCCCGCGGCGGCCGCACGGCTGCATCCCAACGACCGCGTGCGGCTCATCCGCGCCCTGGAGGTCTTCGAACTCACGGGCAAGCCCATCTCCGAGCTTCAGACCCGCGAGGAGACGCCTTACCAGGTGGCCTTCCTCGCTCTGGACTGGCCCCGCGAGACCCTCTACGAGCGGATCAACCAGCGCACCCTTCAGATGTTCGAGGCGGGCCTGGCAGGCGAGGTCGAAAGCCTCGCCCAGCGCTACGGGGCCGACTTGCCGTTGCTCAAGACCCTGGGCTACGCCGAGACCCTGCGCTGGCAACAAGGGGAGATCTCCCGCGAGGAGGCGATCGCCCTCATCCAGCAGAACACCCGGCGCTACGCCAAGCGCCAGGTGACATGGTTCCGCCGAGAGCCGGACGCCGTGTGGATTGAGCCCCAGCGCTATGCTACAATGCAAGCGATGAAAGACGCGGCGCGCACCCTGATCCAGGAAAGGCTCGCCGGCTCGAAGTAAGCAGGATCATGCCCACCTCCTTCACCAAGGCCCAAGGCGCCGGCAACGACTTTATCATTCTCGACCTCACGCGCGAGCACGCCACCGACGCGTGGCCGTCCGACGCGTGGTCCGAGGCCGCCCGCACGCTCTGCGACCGCCACTTCGGCATCGGTGCCGACGGCCTCCTCTTGGTCCTGCCTCCCTCGATGGATGAAACCGCGCCGGCAGGCGGCTTCGCCGCCTCAGCGGGTGTACGGGCCGACTTCCGCATGCGCGTCATCAACTCCGACGGCTCGGAGCCCGAGATGTGCGGCAATGGCCTGCGCTGCTTCGTCCGCTACCTTCATGAGAACGGGATGGTCTCCGGCAACACGGTGGCCGTATCGACCGGCGCCGGCGTGCTGCGCGCCGAGATCCTCTCCGGAGCGAACGCCGAGTTCCTCGTGCGGCTCGACATGGGGCGCCCCTTCGAGATGGGGCGCGAGAAGCTGCCGGTCGGCGACCGCCGCCTGGATGTCAGCCTCATCTCGATGGGCAATCCCCACTGCGTGGCCTTCGTCAACGACCTCGACGCCCTCCCCTTCGATCAGCTGGGTCCCGCCGTGGAGTCGCACCCGCGCTTCCGGAACCGCACCAACGCGGAGTTCGTCCAGGTGCTGGACCGCCGCCGCGTGCGGGTGAAGGTCTGGGAGCGGGGAGCCGGCCCGACCCTGGCCTGCGGAACCGGTGCTTGCGCCGTCGTGGTGGCCGCGGTGGGCCGGGGCTACACCGAGCGCACGGTGGCCGTCGAGCTTCCCGGCGGCACGCTCACGATCGACTGGCCGGTCGGCGGCTCAGTCTTCCTCACCGGGCCCGCCGAGATCGTCTTCACGGGGCAGGTCGACCTTCCGGCCCATGCCGTGGCGGGAGTCTAGATGCCAGCCGAGCGCCTCTCCCAGATTCCTCCTTACCTCTTCGCGGGCATCAACCGCCAGAAGGCCGCCCTGATGGCTCGGGGTGTGGACGTCATCGACCTGGGGGCCGGCGCACCGGACCGCCCAGCTCCTGCTCACATCGTGGCGGCCCTTCAGGCCTCGGCGGCAGACCCTCTTTCGCACCGCTACCCGCCTTATGATGGCACCCCGGCGTTCAAACGCGCGGTCTCGGATTGGTACTCCGCGCGCTTCGGTGTGACGCTCGATGCGGAGCGCGAGGTCCTGGCCCTGATAGGCTCCAAGGAAGGGCTCGTGCACCTGGTCTGGGCCGTGGCCGACCCCGGGGACGTGGTCCTGGTGCCGGATCCCGGATACCCGGCCTACGCCACCGCCGCCCTGATGGCCGGCGCCGAGCCTGTCTCCTTGCCCCTGTTGTCCGATCTAGGGGGCTTCCCCGACCTGGAGGCCCTTCCTGACGATGTCGTGAAGCGGGCCAAGCTGCTCTTCTTGAACTACCCCAACAACCCCACGGGGGCGATCGCCACCCTGGATCGTTTCGAGGCCGTCGTCGACTGGGCGCGCCGCCACGGCGTCCTGGTCGCGCATGACGCCGCCTACGCCGAGATTGGCTTCGACGGCCACGTGCCGCCCTCGATCCTCGAGGTGCCGGGGGCCAAGGACGTCGCCATCGAGTTCAACTCCCTTTCCAAGAGCCACGGCATGGCGGGCTTCCGCGTCGGCATGGCCGTGGGCAACGCCGCGGCCGTCTCGGCCTTGGCGCTGCTGAAGTCGAACGTGGACACGGGCGTGTTCAAGGCCGTCCAGGACGCGGCTCTGGCGGCCCTCACCGGTCCTCAGGATCACCTGCCCCCCTGGCGTGCCCTTTACCAGGAGCGCCGGGACGTGGCCCTCGCGGGCTTCGCCGAGCTGGGCTGGCCCGAGGGATTCTGCGGCGGCGGCTTCTTCGTCTGGCTGCCGACCCCGGGAGGCATGCCGAGCGCGGCCTTCGCCGAGCACGTCCTGGAGCGCTGCGGCGTGATCGTGGCGCCGGGGGCGGCTTACGGGGACCAAGGCGAGGGCTTCTTCCGGGTGGCCCTGGTCTCGGAGGCGGAGCGAATCCGGGAGGCTGTCGCCCGCATGGCGGAAGCCGGCATCCGATTCGACGCCATGCCAGGCGCCCACGGCCCTTCGGAGAATTCGCCATGTTCCTGACCGTCACTCCCAACGCCGCCATCGACAAGACCGCCGTGGTGCAGGGCTTCGCCGTGAACCACCGGCACGTCGTGAAGCATATCCATGCGCAGCCGGGCGGCAAGGGCATCAACGTGGCCCGGGTGCTCAAGGCCTTCGGTACGCCGGTCTTCGCCTCGGGCTTCGTGGGCGGAGAGACCGGCAAGCTCATCAAGATGGGGCTGGAGCGCGAGGGCATCCGGGGCGACTTCGGCATCGTCATGGGCGAGTCGCGCACCTGCCTCGCCATCCTGGACCCACAGCGCGGGACGGTGACCGAGGTGGACGAGGCGGGTCCCGAGGTCACGGCCCAGGAAGTGACCAAGCTGACGGCCATCATCCAGCGCTACGCCACCCGCTCGACGCCGACGGTCTTCGCGGGCTCGTTGCCGCCGGGCGTGGCGCCGGACACCTACCGCAAGTGGATCGACATCGTCCAGCGTACGGGCGGCAAGGCCTACCTCGACGCCAAGGGGCCCGCCCTGGTCCACGGCCTGGAAGCAAGCCCTTACCTCGTCAAGCCGAACCAGGTGGAGGCCGAGGAGGTGCTGGGCTATCACCTCGATACCGAGACCCGGATCTCGCAGGCCATCGAGTACTTCCTGCGCAAGGCGCACATCGCGGTCATCACCCTGGGCGAGCGCGGCGCGGCGATTGGCTGTGAGGGCGAGCGCTGGCGGGTCTACGCGCCGCCGGTCAAGGCCGTGAGCACCGTCGGGAGTGGCGACGCCTTCATGGCGGGCTTCATCGTGGGCCTCAATCGCGGCCTGCCGCTCAAGGAGTGCGCGCGCCTGGCAGCTGCCACCGGCGCGGCGAACACCCAGTCGGTATCGCCCGGGACCATCCGCCTGGAGCAGGTCGACCGCCTTCAGAGCCAGATCCGCGTGGACGCCCTGCGCGGTTAGGTTTCTCTCACCGCTTTAACCGACTCCCGTGGAACCTTGACGGAAAGGGTTCTGCTGGGATGGGCTTCCCGAAGCGCCCTTTCCTCTTCATCGTGAGCAAGGTGAGCAAAGGCAAGCTCGCGTGCATCGATTTGGACAAGATGCACAGGGGATTTAGCCCTCTCCTCCGGTAGAATCGCCGTGGGGAAACCTCGACGAGGAGGGGGAACGATGGGCAAGACGGCGTTGGTGCTGAGCGGCGGGGGCTTCAAGGGGGCCTACGAAGCGGGGGCCATCAAGGCGCTGGCCGAGGCGGGGATCGTTCCGGACGTGGTGGTCGGGGTCTCGGCGGGCTCCTTGAACGGGGCCTACGTCTGCAACATGGTGGCGTCGGGGGAGTTCACTCCCCAGCGGATCGACGAGCACCTCATCCACCTCTGGGTCAACCGGGCCACGCTCGAGGACATGTTCTACACGGCGGAGGGCGAGTTCGCTCCGGGCAGCCTGGGGGCCAGCTCGACGCAGCAGATCTTTCACCGGATCGGCATCGATCCCTTCAAGAAGCTCTCGTGGATCAAGATCGGGCTCGACTCGCTGCTGGCGGCCCGCGAGCTGATCGGCGGGCGCTTCACCTCGATCTTCAGCCACGGCTTCCTCAAGGACATCCTTGAAAGCCAGCTCTTGCCGCCCGAGCGCGTCGTGCGGCCCATGACCTTCTCGGTGGCGGTCACCAACCTGATGGGCACGACCACCCTCGAGGACACCTCCATCGAGGCGCGCCACTGCCATTACGAGACGTTCCGCTGGGACGCGGGCCTCGAGCCCGAATACTGGCGCCAGCAGTTCGCCTGGATGCGCTCGACGATCATGGCGAGCTGCTCGGTGCCGCTGGTCTACCCGCCCACCAAGATGCATCTCAACGGCCAGGACAAGCCGGGCCTCTTCCTGGACGGCGGCATGACCGAGAACGCGCCGATCGACCAGGCCCTGCACCTCGACCCCGAGGTCGACACGGTCTACGTGGTGCTGGCCGCCACCGTCGTGGGAGAGCCCTCGCGCGAGCCGAGCACCTTCATCCAGGTGGCGAGCCGGGTCTTCTCGATCATCGCGGGGCGCTACCTGATCCAGAACTACCACGACGTGCTGCGCATGAACGAGCGCATCCTCGCGATGCGCGAGGTGCTGGAGCGCGACATCGAGGGCGGCATCGCGCGCTCGGAGTTCAACGAGAAGCTCTGCCGGGCGGCGGGCTTCCGCAACCTCGATGATTTCCTCTCCAAGCGCTACATTCGCCTGATCCCGATCGTGCCGTCGCGGCCGCTGGCGGGCGGCATCTTCAGTGCCATCTACTACCCCGAGCTCAAGCTCAAGTACATCGAGCAAGGCTACCTCGACGGGATGGAGGCGATCGCCGCCTCGCTGCGCCCGATCGTCAAAATGGGCGAGCTCCCCCGCATCGGAGAGCCCGCCCCTGAAGTCTAATTCTGGGTCCGGCGTTTGCGCGTTGCCTGACCCCTTGGGCCGTTGCCGCGTTAGGCCTTGCCGGCCTGCTTCATGGCCTTCTTGAGGATGGCCTGCTGCTTCTTGATGGCCTCGAGTTCCTGGGCCAGCTCCTCGGGGGTCTTGTTCTGGAGCAGCTCGGTCACCTTGATCTTCTTCTCATGCCGCTCCTCGAGCCGCTGGATGCGGGAGTCGAGCTTGGAGAGGCGCTCCTCGTAGGTCTTCGCCAGCTCGTCGCGGCGAGCCTTCAGCTCGTTCACGATCTCGTAGGGCGTGCGGCGCGCGTTCTTCGCGGTGCCCTTCGAGGCCGGACGTCCGGGCTTCTTCTTGGGGGCGGCTTGAGTCTCAGTGGCGGCGGATTTCCTGGGCATTGATGAGTTCCCCTCCGTATGGCGTGTGTTTTCAGCATGACCGCTGGTAGCTTGACGTCAATTATCACCAGTTTCCGTCGATTCGACAAGGGGTGATGACTTTTGCTCACTTACCCCTGCATTCTGCCTTTTAATCGCGGGTTGTCGAGATAACGTATGCAACTTTTCGGGTTTTTGGTGCTTGAAGTCGTTGAAATCCGCGCGGGGGCCTCACGTGCTCCCTTTGGGTGTCAACAGCATTGTTGCGTAGGAGTTACATTATTGAGTCAAGATTGCGGCCCTCTGAAAGCGCCTCATCGGCCTCAAATGCCGGGATTCGCTTCGCTCGCTCGCCGCTGGTAGGAGAATGTCACGGAACCCGTCCCGGTTCCGGTTCCGAGGGGCGAAAATGCCATGGATCCGGGCCGAAGGCCGGTGATCGTCACGAGGTAGACGCCCTGGGCGCCTTGCAGCAAGACTTCACTGCCTTCCTGCAGGGGAATCGGCGCCATGGAGAACGTATCGGTCGCCTTTCCGGCCTTGGCCGGGGCTAGCGTGCGAGTTGCGCCGCCTCCGGAGTTGGCGATGACCTGGAAGCGCGATCCGTCGAAGAAGAAGGAAATATCCCCCTCAGGTCCCATTCCATCGTCCGCGGGAAGGGTTTTTCCCGTGCTCAGGTCGATCTTGTCGGAGCTGAACGAGGTTCGCGGGTTGATGAACGCGATCACGACGCTTTCCGTGGCGGCTCGACCCTGCGGGCGGCCTTCGTAGACCGCCGGGATGAGGGAAGCTGCAGGCGTACCTGCCTCTTGCGACGCCGGGGTCACGCCGACAGCGGTGGGGGCCGCCGGGGTCGAAACGGCCGCCGGCAGCGAGCCGCCGCATCCCGCGAGCAAGACTCCCAGTCCCATCCAGATTCCAATCGAACGCTGCATCCTCGTCCTCCTCTTCGGTCACGGGCTCTGCTAAAATGAGGCGATTGGCCGGTGTCTAAGAGCGTCCACCTCACGCCGTCGTATGAGAGCCGTTGGCGCCGGTACGGCGCTAGGGCAGGGTGACTTGGACGCTCTTTCAACGGAAACGACTCTATCAATCGTGTAACGGATTGTAAACAAACTTGCGGGCGTCATCCCCAGGGTGCGGGACCGCACCAGCGGCCGCGGCTTACCTGAACTGACGATCGCTTTTGGAGGGAATGGTGCCATGAAGCTCGACTTCCCCGGCGGCGCGTTGCGCCCGATCGGCCCGAACCAGATGAACGAAGCCCGCTCCCTGTCAGCGAAATCGCCAAGGCGGCGCGCCATCGTTCGCTACCATGAGCACGCCGAGCCGGTGCAGCGCATGCTGAACGCCCTGGAGCCGGAGTCCTACGTCCGTCCGCACCGCCACATCGACCCCGACAAGGTCGAGGTCTTCGTCGTGCTCGCGGGACGGGCTCTGGTGCTGCAGTTCGACGATGCCGGCCGCGTCGCGGAGTACGTGGTGATGGCCGCGGACGGCCCGCTGCGCGGGGTCGAGATTCCTCCCCGGACCTGGCACTCGGTCATCGCGCTCGACGCGGGGACCGTGCTCTACGAGGTCATCGAGGGCGCCTTCTCCCCGTCCACGCACAAGTCCTACGCCCCATGGGCACCTCCCGAAGGAAGTCCCGAGGCGTCGGCGTTCCATGAAGCCCTGTTGGCGCGCGTCCGGAGCCTCTTCTAGCTCCAAGATCCTCTCTGCTTGAACCTTTGCGTCCCCTGGCCGGGGTGGTATAGTGCCTCAAGTGTTACGGGATGTAACAAGGTGAGGTCACAAGCAACGCGGCAAACTCCAGGGGAAGACCCGCTGGGACGCGAGAGGAGACGCTCATGGAGATATCGAACGTGGTGATCGAGCGCCACGATGGGGACACCTTCTGCGGAGTCCTCACGTACGAGCACGACATGCGCGAGCAGCTGCTGACCTGGAGCTTCGCCCTCAACGAGCAGAAGAAGGTCGTCCTGCTTCTTTACCCGTCGGCGTCGACCACCGTCTACCCCGAGGTGCATGCGCATTACCGGGAGCTGGCGGACGCGATCCTCGACGAGATCGCCCAGGGCGTGAAGTAGCCCCTGCGGCCGTAGCGTAAGAAAGGGGGAGAGACCAAACGGTCTTTCCCCCTTGATGTGATTACCCCCGGACGGGAGCCCTGGCCTAGGCTTTGCTCTTCATGTGCTCGACCAGCTGGTCGAGCGCGATGCCCCAGCCCTCGACGAAGCCCATCTCCGCGTGCTTCCGGGTGTCTTCCTCGTTCTTGTGCATGGCGATCGCCGTGTACTTCGTGCCCCTCCCGTGAGGCTCGAGCAGGATCATCGCCGTCATGAACGACTCGGAGGAGGGGCGATAGCCGGGCAGCAGCGCGTCGGTCCAGACCAGCCGCTCGTTCGGTACCACCTCGAGGTAGCAGCCGGCGCCGGCGGGCATCACTTCCCCTTCGGGCGAGCGCATGACCGTCTTGAAGATCCCGCCGGGGCGCAGGTCGATCTCACACTCGATCGTGGTCCAGGGCTTGGGGCAGAACCACTGCATGAGGTGCTCCGGATTGGTCCAGGCCTGCCAGACCTGCGAGGGGGGCAGGTCCACGATGCGCTCGAGGACGAGATCGAGCCGGGGGTCGGGCTGGTACGGGGCGACGTGAGTCATCCTTCAGTCTCCTTCTAGGGGGAGGATTCAGGCTTGCAGCGAGAGGGCCTGGTAGAGCTGCTTCTCGGTGAGGGCGCCTAGCGCCAGGAGGATGGGACCCAGTTTCTCGCCGGTGCGCTCTTGCACCTCGAGGGCCGCTTCCAGGTAGGGCATGGTGATCAGGCGCATGTCGAGCAGGAGCTGGCCCAGCTTGACGTCGTTGTACTGGTCTTCCAGGGTGTTCTTGAGGTGGGTGAAGGAGAGGTAGCCCAGTCCCAGCAGGATCTCGCCGATGCGCAGGAAGGGGCTCTTGGCCTGGAATTCCAGGGCGTGGTCGAGCTGCTGGGGGGTGATGATCCCGCGCGCGATCAGGAGCGCTCCGAAGTGGACCGATTCCACGGCGGGGCGCTTTCCATTGCGCTGGGCGGCATCGTCGGGTTGGAGGGTGCCGCCCTGCGGGGCTGCGGTGAGGGCCAGGCTTTCGTCTTGCATCGTCAAAGCGTCATGTCTCATGATCGTGTCCCCCCAGCGCCTGCGGCTACCCGTGGGAATGGGGGGACACATGGAGGAACTGGATTAGAACAGCCGTGCCTTGACCTTGAGGGCGCCGTCGCGTTCCACCATCTCCTTGCCCTTGGTCTGCTCGAGGATGGCCTCGATGTGGCCCAGCGAGGTGTCGAGGCGGCCCACCAGCTTGTCGAGCTGCGCGAGGGTGTTGGGCAGGCGAGTGAGGGTCGGATCCAGCTGCGACAGGGTGCGGTCGGCCTTGTTCACGAGGTCCGGGCCCTTGGAGTTCAGGGCGGCCAGGGTCGGGTCGAGCTGAGCACCCATGCGATCCAGGCGGTTCACGAGGCCGGGGCCCTTGTCGGCCAGGGCCGTCATCGTGGGATCAAGCTGGGTGCCCAGGCGATCCAGGCGCTTCAGCAGGTCGGGCGTCAGGGCCAGGGTGGCGTCAAGTCGCTTCTCGTTGCGGGTCAGGAGGCTGTCGGCGTTGCGGCCGAGGCTGTCGAGGCTGGCCACCATGCTGTCGAGCTTGCCTTCGTTGCGCGCGAGCATGCCGTCGAGGCGCGTCAGGGCCGACGCGCCCGAGGTGATCGCCGAGGCGAGCTGCGGGCCCTGGCCGTTTAGGCCCTGGGCCACGCTGCGAACGATGGCCTGGAGGTCCTTGGGGTCGATGTCCTTGATGACGGGGCCCAGGTGGGTCATGAGCTCGTCGACCTCGACGGGCACGGTGGTGTCGGCGATGACGGCGCCTTCCGCGATCAGGGGGGCGTCCTCGGACTGGGGCAGCAGCTCGACGTACTTCTCGCCCAGCAGGCTCTTGGCGCGGATGGCGGCCTTCACGTCCTGGCGGATCTGGGCGTCCTGGCGCAGCCGCAGCTTGACGACGGCCTTGTCGTGGCGGACCGACAGCGACTCGACGGAGCCCACGTTCACGCCGGCGATCATGACCGCCCCTTCCTTCACCAGGCCGGTGGCGTTGTCGAACTCGGCGGTCACGTGGACGGCGTTTCCGAACTTCAGACCGCCGACGGCGATCGCCATGTAGGCGAGGAGTCCCAGAGCGGCCAGGATGACCGCCCCCAGCATGACGTCGCCCGTGTGTTTGCGTTGCACCTTTGCCCTCTCCTCTGTTGCCTGGTTTGCTTTTGCGGTGGGATCCACCGGGGGTTTGTCTGTCAGCATGCTAGACCACCTGGATGGGACCGTCCGCGGAACGGTCGAAGAACTGCCTCAGGATCGGATCGTGCGAGTCCCGCAGGTCCTGGGCCGGCCCGTACGCGATGAGCTTGCTCTTGTAGAGCATGGCGATCCGATCGGCGATCTGGAAGGTTCCGGGGATGTCGTGAGAGATGACCACGAAGGTCAGGCCGAGCTCATGCTGCATGCGCAGGATCAGCTTGTCGATGGCGTCGCTCATGACCGGGTCGAGGCCCGAGTTGGGCTCGTCGAAGAGGACGATCTCGGGCTCCAGGGCGATCGCCCGGGCGATGCCCACGCGCTTGCGCATGCCGCCCGACAGCTCCGACGGGAACTTGTGCTCGATCCCGGGCAGGCCGACCTGCGCCAGCTTCTGGGCCACGATCTCCCGGATCTCGCGCTCGGACTTCTTGGTGTGGCGCCGCAGCGGAAAGGCCACGTTCTCGCCGACGTCCATCGAGTCGAAGAGCGCGCCGTCCTGGAAGAGCATCCCGAACTTCTTGCGCACCTCGTAGAGCTGCTTCTCCTTCATGCGGGTGATGTCGTCGCCGTCGACCAGAATGGAGCCCTGGTCGGGCTTCAACAGGCCCACCAGCAGCTTGATGAAGACCGACTTCCCGGTGCCCGACGGCCCGATGATGACGGTGGTCTTGCCCCGCTCGATGTCCAGGGAGACGTCATCGAGCACCTTCTGGCGGCCGAAGGCCTTGTGCACGCCCTGGAACGAGATGATTGGGTTGGTTAAGTGGTTCGACATGCTACCCCCACATCACTTCCGACAGGAAGTAGTTGAGCACCACGATGAGCGTTGCGATCGTCACGACCGCCCGGTTGATGGCCCGGCTGACGCCTTGAGGACCGGGACCCGAGGTGTAGCCGAAGTAGCAGCTCACCACGCAGGTCAACAGCGCGAAGAGCATGCCCTTGACCATGCTGAAGAGCACGTCGTCGAACGTCAAGAAGCGCGTCACGTCCGCGAGGAACGCGCCGGAGTTCACTCCCAGCTGGAAAACGGCCACCAGCCAGCCGGCGAAGACCGAGGCGACGTCCGCGAAGATGATCAGCATCGGCGCCACCAGCATGAAGGCCAGGAAGCGCGGGGCCATCAGGTAGCCGTACGGGTTGACGGCCATGACCTCGAGGGCGTCGATCTGCTCCTTGATGCGCATGGTGGCGATGGTGGCGGTCATCTCGGTGCCCGGCTTGGCGGCCATCATGGCGCCCACGATGATGGGCGCGAACTCCCGGATCGACATCAAGCCCGAGTAGGCGCCGACCATGTCCTGGCCGCCGAAGTCCTGGAAGGCGTAGTAGCCCACCAGCACGATGTTGCTGCCGACGAAGGCGCAGACCGCCAGGATGACGGGCAGGCTCATCAGGCCGATCCGGATCATCTGGTCGACCACCGAGCGAACCTCGGGCAGGTGCGTGAACATCCAGCGGACGGTCGTCCACCAGAACTTGCCGACCCGCCCGATCTCGCCGAGCACTCTTGCGCCGGCCATGCTAGTTCATCACCTGCAGCAGGAAGGAGGTCAGGAAGTAATTGGCGATCGCCACCGCCACGATCCCGTGGACGACCGTGTTGTTCGACGCCTTGCCCACCCCCTGGGCTCCGCCGGTCACGTTGTAGCCGTAGAAGCAGGCGATAAGCCCGATCAGGACACCGAAGACGGCGCTCTTGAGCAGGCCGACGTAGATGACGCTCATGTCCACGTAGGCCAGCAGGTTGGAGACGAAGGTCCCGAAGGTCATGCCCTTGAGGTAGACCGCCACCACGAAGCCTCCGAACATGCCGGCGGCCGAGGCCAGGACGTTGAGCAGCGGGCAAATCGCTGCGAGGGCGATCATGCGCGGGGCGACGACGTACTTGACCGGGCTGACGGCCATGACGCCCAGGGCGTCGACTTCTTCCTTGACGCGCATGGTGCCGATCTCGCCCGCGATGGCCGTTCCGGCCTGCGCCGCGATCATGATGGCGGCCAGCGTGGGGCTCATCTCGCGGAGGATGGACTCGGCGAGTAGCGCCGAGAGCACGTGATCGGCTCCGAAGATCCGGATGACGGCGAGGCCTTGCATGGCGCCGATCATGCCGACGGCGAGCATGAGCGTGATGACCGGGATCAGGGTCTGGAGGGCCACGCCGCGCATCGCGCGAACGGTCTCGCGCCAGAAGATGGGGGGCGTGACGATGGCCACCGCGATTTCCCCCGTGAAGGAGCCCATGCGGCCCAGCACGGTCAAGAAATTCACCAGGGGGCGGGTGACGGCGTTTACCAAGTCGGTCTCCACTGTGGCGTAGGAAAACTCCATCATCGTAGCATCCGAAGTCGCCCAATAACAAGGGTAGGGCCGCTCTCCGGCAGGATTCATACCCTCGAAATCGGCCTGCTGGTCATCGTGAAAGAACCAAGAAACCAGAAACCCGGCCGGAGCCGGGTTTCGGTAGAGCATGGGGTTGGAGAGGAACCGCTGAGAAGTGGAAGATGAAGGAGGATCTAGTAGGAGGTTCCCCAGCCGGTGCCGGTGCCGGTGCCGGTCCCGGAGCCCGTGCCCCAGGTGCTGCCCGAGCCGGTGCCGGTTCCCCAGCCCGAGCCGGTGCCGGGGGTCGTGCCGTAGCCGGGGGTCGAGCCGTTCTGGAGCACTTCGGCGTAGGCGGTGGCGTCGTCTGCCTTGGTGGTGGGGGTGACGGAGTACTCCTGGGTGCCGCCCGGAGCCAGGGAGATGCTCTGCTCGACGGTGCCGGCGGACTGGCCGTCCTTGCTGAAGTTCACCTTGAGGGTGCCCTGCACCATCTGCTGCGAGGGGTTGCTGACCTGGACCGTCACGGTCTTGATCTTTTTCCAGAACAGGATGCCGCTGGTTTCCTTCTTGGTCACGGTCGCCGAGAGCTGGACCGGCAGGGTGGTGCCGGGGTTGTTGTAGCCCGGGTTGTTGTAACCGGGGTTGTTGTAGCCGGGATTGTTGTAGCCCGGGTCGGTGCCGGGGTTGTTGTAGCCCGGGTCGTCGTAGCCGTAGCCGGGATCGTTCGGATCGATCTGGTTGTTGGAGTTGGCTCCGCAACCGGTCATCAGGGACATGGCCAGCGCCCCGAGGACGAAGAGGGTGAGGGTCTTCTTGGTTTTCATCGGGTCGTTCCTCCCTTTCCAGTACGAATGCTCTTAACAATCTATGGACGATCCGGCGCGAGATCTTGCGGGAGAATGATTAAGTCAGGATTAAAGTTGGTCAAAGGGTTGGGGAGATGGAGAGGGAATAGTCCACATGGCTCTTGGGGTTCGCCGGATTGCCTGATAATCTGGGAGCGGTTAAAACCGGGTAGGATAAGGCGAGGATGGGCGTGAGGCCCGTCGGACATCAAGGAGGCGACGGTGGCAGACGTATTGCAGTTGGTGAGCTTCAACCTGGGTGCCGAGGAGTTCGGGGTCGACATCGGCATGGTCCAGGAGATCGTGCGCATGCCCGAGATCACGCGGGTGCCCCGCACCCCCGAGTTCGTGGAAGGGGTCGTCAACCTCCGGGGCAAGATCATCCCCGTGGTGGATCTCCGCAAGCGCTTCCGCCTGCCGGTCACCGAGAACACCAAGAGCACCCGGATCATCATCGTCACCATGAACGGCCGCACGGTCGGCATGATCGTCGATGGGGTCTCCGAGGTGCGCCGGATCTCCGCGGATTCGGTCGAGCCCACCCCCGACATGGTCGCCAGCGCCATCGACGCGGCGTACCTCAAGGGGATCGCCAAGCTCGAAGGCCGCCTGCTGATCCTGCTGGATCTCAACCTGGTCCTCAACCAGGAGGAGCAGAAGCAGCTCACTTCCGTCGGCTAATTAAGATCCATGGCGGGCGCGGAGGCCCGCCCCACAAGCACAGAGGCCCGCCGCACAAGCACGGAGGCCCGCCCCACAAGCACAGAGGCCTGTCACCCATGCCGTCACTCCCGCGGAAGCGGGAGTCCACTGGATTCCCGCTTCCGCGGGAATGACGCCGGGGGGGGCAGGCCTCAGCTTTTCTTCAAGCGGGCCTCCAGGACCCTTGCCGCGCGACCAAGCCCCCCTTCGTCGGGGGCTCCTCCGAAGCGGATCGCCTCGTAGCGCGAGACGATCGCCTCGGCCTCGGGGGCGATCGCCCGCAATGCCGGCTCCTGCGCGATCCGCTCCACCAGCTCGCGCGGGGTCATCCCCTCCGTATCGAAGCGCCCGACCCGTCCGGCAACTGCCAAAAGCCTCAGGTACGCCCAGCTCGCCTCCGAGAGGCCGCGTTTGGGCCTCCGCAGCCTCATCACCAGCCAGAAGCCGCCGCCCAGGGCGATCGCCCCGATCGCCCCGAGGGCGACTGGGCCCATGGCCTGCATCCCACGCGCCCAATCGGCCAGCGGCAGGTTCAGGCCCTCGGAGTTCTCGCCCGGCGCGGTGAAGCCCGGGGTCGGGTCGAAGGCCACCCAGCCCCGTCCCCAGAGGTACGCTTCCACCCAGGCATGCGCGTGGGCCGTCTTGACCTCGTAGAAGCCCGTGAACGGGTTGAAGTCCCCGGGCAGGTACCCGGTGACCAGCCGGGTCGGCACCCCGACCTCGCGCCCCATCAGGGCCATGGCCGTCGCGAAGTGCTCGCAGTATCCCCGCTTGGCCTCGAAGAGGAAGTGATCGAGCTGATCCGCCGTCGCGGGGAAGGCCGGGATCTCCAGGTCATACGGGTAGGACTTCTCTAAGTAAACCTCGAGCCGCTGCATGCGCTCGCGCGGCCCCGCCGCTCCCGCCGTGATCGCGCGCGCCAGCTCCCGCGTGCGCGCGCTGGTGCTGGGCGGCAGGCTCAGGTACGGCGCGACGTCCAGGCCGGCGCGCCTCAGCCTCTCGGCGGGCGGCAGCTCGCGATCGGGTCCGCCGCGTTGCTGGGGGGGGCGCCGTGCGACCACGGTGTAGTACATGCCTTTCTCAAGGAGGATCGGGCTGCGGTAGGAGTCGTAGGTATCCGCCAGGATCTCGCCCGTCGGGAAGTAGAGCTGCGCCGGGTCTGAGGGCATCAGGATCAGGTTGGTCTGGTCCTTCTCGATGTAGAAGGTCGTGATCTCCCGGAAACCTCCGCTTTCTTCGGCGCGCGACGGCAGGTTGAATGGGTTGGACTGCAGGGGCGTGACCTCGCGGGGGCGCGCCATGTGCCAGCTGCGGCCGTCGAAGGTGTCGTAGGCCATCCCGCGCCAGAACTGCCTGCGGGGCGATCGCACCTTCAAGGCGATGCTGTCCGAGAGCCGTCCCCGGTAGTTGAGGTCGAGGCTCTCCGAGAAGCCGTAGTAGGCCTCCGGGTTGACCTCCGGCGCGGAGTCCCCGTTCCCGGCGGATCCGGCGGGGTAGGCGGGGTTTCGCACCGTCGGGTCGATGTGGGACGGCAGCGTCATCATCGTCGAGAAGGGAAGCTGCTTGAGGCCCCCGCCTTCGTTCCGGGGCACGAGCAGCAGCAGCGCGAGGCCGCCCAGAAGGATGAACGCCCCGAGGGGCAACAGGCCCTTCATGGCGGGCTTGCTGGCTTTTGCGAGCTCGGGCGGGGCTCCCAGCTCGCTGAGCATGTCCTGGTGGCCCCAATAGAGGCCTGCGCCCAGGAAGGCGAGCAGGAAGGCTCCGAAGGCCATGTCGCGACTCAGGGTGGCGGTCACCACCAGCAGGATCACCGAGACCATCATGGCGATCCGGAGGTTGTGGCGGCGCGGCAGGTCGAAGGAGTTCATGACCGCCAGGTACAGGAGCAGCTCGGCCAAGGGGTAGCGGGTGTCCTGGAGGTTGGCGATCAGGTTGGCCATGTGCCGCCAAAGCAGCACGATCATGCCTACGGCGAGCAGGACCTTGATGAACCAGAGGCTCTTGCCGCGCAGGCGATGCGAGACGTACTGCCCGACGAGGCCGATCAGCAGGGCGACCAGCACCCCGGGGCGAGGCTCGTCGGTGACGCCCGAGACCGAGAAGAGGGCGAGGATGGCGATCGCCCCCGCGACCGCCGTGGCCAGCCGGAGGTGAAGCAGGGGATCGCGCGGATCGAAGAGCCCCCTCACGTGAGCTCCTTCAGCACATCGTCGAGCGACCGCTCCGGCCCCACATGGATGCAAACCGCCGCCCGTCCCGCCCAGGCGCCAGGCCGTGCCGAGACGACGACGGTCTTGTCCCCCCCCCTTGACGGGGGGAGCGCCTGCGGCTTCAAGGTTGGAAATGGGGGGGTGTTACTGCTCCTTGGTTCCTTTTCGGTACTCAGCGTCGTAAGCCAGTCCAGCTGCCCATCCAGGGTCTGCACTCCCGGTTCGTCGCCCTGACTGTAAAGCCGCGCCTCCATCCCCAGCTTCTGCGCCTGCGAGAGCAGCGAAGCGGCGATCTCCACTGCGATCTCGAACGATTTAGCGCTGTGCTCTGGCGAAGCATCCAGCAAGACGGCAAGCTGCTGCGAGGGGGCATCCCCTTCGCTTTCCCGGACCGCGAGTTGCCCCGTGCGGGCCGTGGTCTTCCAGTGAATCTGCCGCATGGCGTCCCCGGAGCGGTAGGGCCTCACCGCCTTGGTGAGCTCGCCCCCGTCTTCCTGCCTCGTTACCGTTTCTTGCTCTCCGTGCCTCCGGCCATGATGGAGCCATGCCAGGTTGCCCAGCGCATGCACGCGGGGATGCACCATGACCTCCCCGTCACTCCCGCTTCCCCTGACGTCACTCCCGTGGAAGCGGGAGTCCAGTGGATTCCCGCCTGCGCGGGAATGACGGCGGGATGAACGTTCGCCCCATGACTTGAAGCACGCCACCAACCCCAGGGGAGCCGCCTGCAGGTAAACCGCCGGCAAGGCGTACACCCCGCGGCGCGGGGCCGGAATCGGCAGCTGTACCGTCAGGCGCTCTCCCGGCTTCAGCTCGGGTATCAACCGCGACCCCCAGCCATCCGGCACGAGCGCGCGCCGCCAGGGCCAGAGCTTGCCGCGCGTGCCCACCGGACCCGCCACCAGGCTCAGGTAGCGCCGAGGGAACGCCCCCCGATTTTCCAGGGTCACGGCGACCGGAAGCGGGATCCCTGCCTCGGTCTTGCGGGCGACAGCGACCGTGAGGCGAACCCGCGACAGAGCCCATGCCCCGAACGCTGCTGAGCCTACGACGGCGGCCGCCAGGGCGTAGCCCAGGGCGTACAGCCAGCCCACGCCGACGTTGCGTGCGGCGTAGAGCGTGCTTGCCGCGATGAGCAGGAGGACGACCGCGCGGCCCGTCATGGCCTAGACCGGGATCGGCTGGCTGCCTAGCAGCTCGTCGAGCAGGGCGCTCTTGCTCTGGGCGCCGTTCGCTCTCCCTGAGAGCAGCAGCCGGTGCGCGAGCACGGCATGCGCCGTGGTCTTGAGATCGTCGGGCGTCACGTACCTCCGCCCTTGCAGGTACGCATACGCCTGGGCCATGCGCTGCCAGGTGAGGCTGCCGCGTGGGCTGAGGCCCAGCGAAACCTGGGGATGGTTGCGGGTGAGGTTGGCGAAACCGACGATGTAGGCCTGGAGGCTGGCGTCCACCCGCACCTCGCGGACGTCGCGCTGCCACTGACCCAGCTCCTGGGGCGTGATGACCGGGTGAACGCGCTCTGCGTCATGACCCGGCCCGACGCCCGAACTGCCTGCCGCCGAGCGGCGAAGCAGCTCCTCTTCTTCCTCGGCTGCCGGATACCCCAGCGACAACCTCACTGCGAACCGATCCAGCTGGGCTTCGGGCAGCGGGAAGGTCCCCTGGAACTCGACGGGGTTCTGGGTGGCGATCACCAGGAAGGGCTTTGGCAGGTGATGGGTCTCGCCGTCCACCGTGACGAAGCCTTCTTCCATGGCTTCAAGAAGGCTGGACTGGGTGCGGGGGCTGGCACGGTTGATCTCGTCGGCCAGCAGCACGTTCGCGAAGACGGGGCCCTGGATGAAGCGGAATCGCCCGCTCTGGCTCTCGCTCGGAGGCGTGTAGACGTTGATGCCGGTGACGTCCGAGGGCATCAGATCGGGAGAGAACTGCACCCGCTTGAAGACGCCGTCGACGGACTGGGCCAGGGTCTTGGCCATGAGGGTCTTGCCGACGCCCGGCACGTCGTCGAGCAGGATGTGGCCGCCGGCCAGCAGGGCGCTCATGACGAGATCGAGGGCTCGATCCTGCCCGATGATGGCTTGGTGCATGTTGGCGATCACGCGGCGCGGCATCTCAGCTCCTCGTCGACTTGCTCCCCGAACGAGGGGAGCGAAGGGGGCAAGGCTATCATGCCCGTGTACAGGGAAGATTACGCCGTGAGGAAGTTCCTCAAGAGATCATGCCCCGCGACGGTCATGATGGACTCGGGGTGGAACTGCACCCCTTGCAACCGAGGCAGGGTCTTGTGCCGCAGCCCCATGATGAGCCCGTCCTCCGTCCACGCGGTCACTTCCAGGCAGTCCGGAAGCCCCTCGCGCTCGACGATCAGGGAGTGGTAGCGGGTCGCCTCGAACGGCCGCGGCAGTCCCGCAAAGACCCCCTGGTCCGCATGGTGGATGGGCGAGGTCTTGCCGTGCATCAGCATCGGCGCGCGCACGACCTTGCCCCCGAAGACCTCCCCGATGCTCTGATGCCCGAGGCAGACCCCCAGAAGGGGAATCCGGCCACCGAAGCGCAGGATGGCCTCGCGTGAGATCCCCGCCTCGGCAGGCGTCCCGGGTCCCGGAGAGATCACCAGGTGGCTGGGCGCCAGCTCCTCGATTGATTCCAGGGTGATGGCGTCGTTGCGGTAGACCTGGACCTCCGCTCCGAGCTCGCCGAAGTACTGGACCAGGTTGTAGGTGAAGGAGTCGTAGTTGTCGATCATCAGGAGCATGAGGGCCTCATGCGCTCTTGATCGTGTACCCGTGCCGCGCGACGGTCTGAATGATCGTGGGGTTCGCGGGATCTTCCTCGATCTTCTGGCGGATGTTGCGGATATGCGTGCGGATGATCTCGGAACTGCCGGCTTGCGGGGGGTAACCGAGCGCCTCGACGAGGATGGACTCGGCGGAGACCACGTGATCGGCGTGGCTCATGAGGTGATGCAGCATGGCGAACTCGGACTTGGTGAGCTGGATGCAGCGATCGCCGATCTTGGCCTGGTAGTTGCGGCGGTCGAGCTCGAGCGAGCCGACCGTGATGACCTCGGCGGAACCCTTGAAGTTCTGCCGGGAGCGGCGCAGATGAGCCTCGATGCGGAACAGCAGCTCCACGGGATCGAACGGCTTGACGACGTAATCGTCCGCCCCGTCGCGGAAGCCCTGGTACTTGTCGGTCGGGTCGTCCTTGGCGGTCAGCAGCACGAAGGGGATGTTCTGGTGCTGGGGCATGGTCCGGATCTTGCGGCAGAGCTCGAGGCCGTCCAGATTGGGCATCATGATGTCCGAGACGATGAGATCCGGAGCGAAGGACTCGAGATGATCGAGCGCAGCCTCGCCGTCGTCCAGCGTCATTACCTGGTAGCCCTCTTTACCGATGATCACCTCGAGGAGCTTGCGGAGGTTGGGCTCATCCTCCACGACCATAATCTTTGTCATCTGCACCACTCTATAGTCTGCGCATGCCAGCAACTGAGCGAATTATACCCCGTCCGTCGGTCAACATGCAGGGGGTTACCCCCCTTTAAGGGGTTTCAGCTCAATATTTTTTCGGCTGAATGTCACTGTTGAGGCGCGTTTACCTGAAATTTGATTTCCTGCCTCTCGAACGCCGGAAAGTCGCCGCGCGGAGGCCCCCATCCCGGCAATTTGTCGATTCGTCCCGAGTCGGGAATAATAGCAATTGCTTGTAGCGCGGGCGTCCCTGCTTGTGGCGCGGGCTCCCTGCTTGTGGCGCGGGCGTCCCTGCCCGTGAAAGGAGGTTTCCATGCCCAAGGGCCACCGCCTGTCCCTCGCCGAAACCGCCGAGGCGATCCGCCGGAACGACCGATTGATCGCCGTTCCCCACGTCGATCCCGACCCGGATACGCTGGGCGCTGCCGTCGGGCTCGCCTTGATCGCGCAGAAGCTCGGCAAGGAGGCCCGGGTCTACACTCCCGAGGCTGTGCCCTTCGATAGCCGCTTCCTCGAGGACCTCTTCCCGATTGACCACGAGCCGCCTTCTCTTGATTCCGCCCCCTGGCATCCCGTCGTCCTGGACTGCGGCGATCCCCGCCGGATTCACCCGGCCGCCCAGCTTCCGCCCATCTGGCTGAACATCGATCATCACCTCGACAACGCGGATTTCGCTGAGCTGACCTGGGTGGACGAGGCCGCCGCCTCCACGGCCGAGATGGTCGCCCGGCTCGGCTTCGAGCTGGGTGTCGCGATGGATGGGCCGATCGCCACCGCCCTCTACGCCGGCATGCTCTACGACACCCGCGGCTTCGTCATCGACAAGACCAACTCCGAGACCTACCGCCTTGCCGCCCGCCTCGTCGACGCCGGAGCCAACCCCACCCGGATCAACCGCTACCTCAACGAGCAGCTCTCCGCCGGAGCCCTTCGCGTCATGGGCATGGCCCTGGGCCACCTTCAGGAAGACCTCGACGGAAGGCTCGTCTGGGCCACTATCACCCAGGCCATGCTCGCCGCCTGCGGCGCCCGGATCGAGGAGACCGACCTGATCCTCTCGGAGCTGCCCAAGATCGGCAAGGCCGAGGTCTGGTTTCTCTTCAAGGAGCTACCCGACGGGGCTATCAAGATCTCGATCCGCTCGCGCGGCCGGGTGAACGCCCACGCGATCGCCCGCGCCTTCGGCGGCGGCGGCCACCGCCGCGTCTCGGGCGCCCGCCTCGAAGTGCCCCTCTCGGCCGCCGTCGAACTGATGCTCACCGCCGCCCGCACCGCCATGCAGGTGCAACCTGCCGGCGCCTGAGCCGCCCCTGGCATGCGCTCACGACCTTAGAAGGTCGCTAGCCGCACGCCACTCGTCACGCTCATGAACTGTCCCCAATTGTAGAGCTGCCGGTTCGGCACGTCGGCGCCCCCGTTCAGGTAGCGAAGCCTCAGGAAGGTCTCCGCGCGATTCGAGATCGGCACCCCGAGGGTCAAGGCTGCATCCAGGATGCCGCCTCCTGCCGACGTCAGCCCCAGGCTCGAAAGCCCCACTCCGTCCAGCGTCAGGTGATGACCCTCGGCGAAGTTCCAGCGCGCGCGTGCCGCTAAGGCCGGCACCAGCCCGATGTCGCGCTCGGCGGCGAAAGCGGTGCCCGCTTGGTCCGCGAACGCGACCACCGCGTTGCGAATCTGCAGCGCTCCGCCCAGGTCCAGCACGAACTCGGGCCGTGAGATCGTCTGGTACAGGTACGTCGCCCGGTAGCCCTCGAACTGGTAGCGCGAGCGGACCGGAGTCCCCGCGGCAAACGTCCGATCCCGGAAGGTCAACGCGCGATCGAGCGTGACCTCGGTCGTCACATCCAGCGGCGCGTACAGCAGCGAGAGGCTGTGCCTCCCCCCGAACCGTGCCTCCCCCGAGAACCGCTGGGAAAAAAACAGGTTCCGGTTCTGCGCGGTCAGATCCGCCGAGTACAGCGTCCCGTTCGCTCCGTAGCGCCCGTCATTCTGCAAGATCGCCAAGGGCCCCGCCTCGAGCTCGAGCTCGAAGCCATCCAGCACCTGGGCATGCGCCGGAGCGCTCAAGATCCCCAGGACGCAACTGTTTGCCAATACCTTGCTCATCCATCCCATCGCGCTTCCTCCCGTTTCCTCTCGCTACCGCACTGCTCTAGTGCACGCTGCACGCTCCCACCCTAGCCCCCCTCGTGCCGCCGGCCATCCTCCTTGAGGCTGAAACATATTGCGGTTAACTCGTTGAAGAGCTGTGGGTGCCAGACATCATTCGGCCGACTCAGAGGGGTTTAGGCCGCCCGCATCGCCGTGCAGGTTCAGGCCTAGAACTCCGCTCATCGCTCGGGAGCGAGCAGGTTCTGGGGTCAGGTTTCAAGAACGATAGATCGTCCTGGTCGAACAAGATATCGTCCATAGAACAATGGGGGCCAGCGTCTTATGCTTGATGGAAGCTGGCGCCGAGAAGCAGTTGCAAACTGCGTGCAAGCAAAGGCAGCGTGAGGGTTTGCGGTTTGATTGTTTGTGTTACGTGAATCCGCTTGTATGTCTAGTTTGTGGCCGCTAGAGTGTTTAATGACTATTTAATGAATGACCCTTGTCGATGAGTGGTCATCCCTGAACCTATCAAGGAGATTGCGGTGAGAATCTTCCCTGTTTTTTTTCTCTTGACTGTCATCTCGATCTCAGGCTGCGCGGCCGCCAATCAGCAAGCCAGGCCGTCCTATAAGGTCGTCGCGGCATCCGCCATGACCCAGCCAGAGTGGCTGAATGCCAAGAGCTCCGAGGAGGCGGGTTACTTGTTCTTCGTCGGCCAAGCGGACGGCGTGCGGGACCTCTCCAACGGTGAGGACCAGGCGGAAGCTCAGGCCAAGGCGGTCATCCGGGGAGCGCTCCGGGAGCAGCTCCGGCACGAGTTCGAGGCGGGCCTCGGCCAGTCGGCGGCAGCCCAGCACGAGGCCCTCGAGCAGGCGCTGGCGAACGGTGTCAAAAACCTCGACCTGGAGGGCGTCACTCCCGTCAAGCGTTACTGGGAGCGCCTCGAGGTTCCCGTCTCCGACGGCACGGTTTATGCCTACCGCCTGGCGTTGCTCGTTCGGATGTCCAAGGACCGCTACGAGGCGACCCGAGTTCAGGCCCACCGGTCGGTCGCGAGCCAGATCGCCAAGTAAGAAGCGTCATTCCCGCGCAAGCGGGAATCCAGTGGCCCCCGTTTGCACGGGGGTGACGGGGGTGAGAGCGGGGATGACGAACTGGGTTGAGCAAGCGGGACGATTTCATGGCAAAGGGGGGGCGCCAATCAGGCGCCCCCCCTTTGCCATTTTGGATCCTACTTGAACGCGTTGTACATCAAGGCTCCGGACGTCAGGATCTGGGCGATCGCGGCGCTGCTCTTGAGGAAGTCGCCCCAGTGATCCACCCACTCGACCTTCTCGGGCACGATGATGGTGTCACCAGGGTTGAGTTGGCTGCTCATGAGGCCCTTGCGGAAGATCCACCAGCCCTCTCGGTAGTTGCTCAGCGCATGCACCTTGCCGTCGGCGCGGATCACGTAGAGGTTGTTCATGTCGCCGACCGACGTGGCGCCACCGGCCTCGTTCAGGTACTGAGCCACGGTCATCCCCTTGGAATGCCGCAGGGCGTTCGGCGAGTAGACCGCCCCCAGCACCGAGATGGTGTCGTTGCGAGACGGCACGTAGAGCTTGTCTCCGTTGCTCAGCACCATGTCATGGTCTTCCGCGCGCATGCGGTTGGGGTTGTCCAGCTCGACCACGATGCGCCCCGTGGCTTCCGTGTTCCGCAGCCGCTTCACCAACTCCTGCTGGGCCGCCATGGAGGTGGCCATCTTGGCGTTGTCCGTCTCCTTGAACTGCAAGCTCGTCAGGCTCTGCTCGATCCGATCCGCCAACGTCTGCATCTGCATCTGCTGAAGGGTCTTGACCGACTCGCGGGTGAAGCTGGCACCGGCAGGGTAGGCGCGAGGCGTGAAGCCTCCCGCGCGCTCGAGCAGCTGCGACAGGGTCTCGCCCTCCAGGATGCTGTAGGTTCCGGGTCGCATGACCTCGCCCGCGATCTCGACGGTCCAGGTCTTGTGGAAGTTCGGGACCTTGTGGATCAGCACGACGTCGTCCTTGGCGAGGCTCATGTTGTCTTGCTCCGCGCCCCGGATGGCGGCTGCCGGCGACAGCTGGAAGCGGTTGCTCTTCACGTAGCTGTCGATGACCTGGGTGCGGGTGAGCTCCGCGCTCTGCCGGTCGGCTTCGGGAAGCATGCCGCCCGCCAGGCTGATCAGCTCGGCCAGGCGCATATTCGGATAGAGCCGGTACTTGCCGGGCCTCATGACGGCGCCGTGGATCTCGACCTCGGGGACGTTCCGGAACTCCTCCAGCGAGAAGACCGTGATGGAGTCACGCGCCTGCAGGATCGGATCGGCCGAAACGTCCTTTGCCAGGGCCTTGCCCAGGTTGAAGGGGATGATCTCGATGTGGCGGTCCTCGCCGACTTCGCGCTCGATCTGCGCGTAATCGAAGTAGGACTCGGTCTTGAGCTCGGAGAGGGCTCCGATCACGTCCGAGACGCGGGTGCCGGATTTGATCTCGTACCAGCCCGGACGCTCGACGTTGCCCTTCAGGGTGACGCCGTTCTCGACTCGGTCCAGCACGCCATCGATCAGGATGAGATCCCCGTCCTTCACCGATGTTCCCTGGGCTGCCGCCTGGGTGAAGTCCATGGTCCGGATTTCACGGCCGGTATTCGGCGCGACCCGCTGTAGCTGCACGCGCTCGGTGAATGCCTGGGGCAGCATGCCGCCGGAGAGGGCGATCGCCTCGGCCGCCGTCGTCCCCGGCTTGATCTCGTAGATGGCCGGCTGGCGGACGGTTCCCGCAACGGCAACCTGAGGCCCGATGTTCGGCACGAAGACGATGTCTCCGGCCTCCAGGCGCAGGTTACCGCTGCTGCTGCCCTTCAGCAGGAAGTCGTAGACGTCGAAGGTCGCGACCGTTTTGCCGCCACGCCGGATCTGCACCTGGCGGAGGCTCCCGTTCTTGGAGACGCCCCCGGCCATCTGCAGGAGGGTGGTCACGGTGCTCAGTGCGTTGACGGTGTACGAGCCGGGTCGCGCCACGCGTCCCGAAAGGTAGACGGTCATCGAGCGCAGCCGACCGATCCGGACGCTGACCTGGGAGCCCTTGCCCCCGCGCATCATGGTCTGGAACTGATCCAGGGTCATGCCGGCAACCGAGATCAGGCCGCGGCCCGGCAGGAAGATCTTGCCGTTGCGGTCGACGACGGCTCTCAACTCCTCGGTAGACAAGGGAGCGTTGAGGATGAGCTCGTCTCCGGGGCCCAGGGGGTAGGTGCCGGGCACGCCCGACTCGCTGGTGACGTTTCCGCCCGCCAGCTCGCCCTGGAAGGTGTCGTAGCCGAATTGCCGGAGCTTTGCGCCCTCGAGTCCGGGTGCCGAGGCGAAGAAGCGCTCCATGGCCGACAGGCTGGTATCGCTCGGAGCCTGGACGTTTAGCGAAGCGGTCGCCTCATCGGAGTAGGGCGGCATGAACGAGGCGCTGCTCGTGCCCATGGGCATGCCGGTGGGATAGGTCGGGAAGTACATTCCCTCGCTCGGATCAGTCGAGCCAGGAACGGCGGCGCCTGGATAGGCTTTGATCGCCGGGCGAGACATGCTCGGCACGACGTAGGTCTCGGCAGCCATGACGGGAAGCATGGGGACCGAAACCAGCGCCATGCTCACGAGCATGGCGACTGAGGACTTGCAGAGAGGGGGCATTGCTAACTCCCAGGTAAAACGATCGTTACCTGGTCATTATCCGATGGCTCGCCTGCTTGAAGGTAGCCTTTTGGCGTTAAATATTATAAAGGTCAAATGTCACTTGCCAAACACGGCCAGTGCCAGGGGGACTTTGCCCAGCGGCGCGCTGACCTGCACGCCTTGAATGGCGTCGCGCACCTCGGCGAGCATCTCGCGGGCGATCGCCACGCCTTCGGCTTGCGCCGCCTCGGGTGTCTCCGCCTTGCGCATCCGCTCCAGCACCGAGGCCGGCATGACCACGCCCGGCACCTCGTTGCTCATGAACTCCGCGTTCCGGTAGCTTGCCAGGGGCCAGATCCCCGCCACGATGGGAATCCGGAAGTCCTCGATCCGCTCCAGGAACTCCAGCAATTGCTTGGGGTCGAAGACCGGCTGGGTGATGGCATACTGCGCCCCGGCCTCCACCTTGTAGGCGAAGCGCTTGAGCTCGTACTCGAGGTCGAGCGCCCCGGGGTTCACTCCCACCCCGATGGTGAACGAGGTCGGTTTCCCGATGGGGTTCCCACCCAGGTCCAGGCCCCGGTTGAGCTGGGTGACCATGTTGGTGAGGCCGATCGAGTCGATGTCGAAGACGGCAGTGGCCTGCGGGTAGGGGCCCATCTTGGGAGGGTCCCCGGTGACGAGCAAGAGGTTGTTCAGGCCCATGGCCGCGGCGCCCAGCAGATCCGACTGCATGCCCAGGAGGTTGCGATCTCGGCAGGTGTAGTGAACGACCGCCTCGATGCCCACGTGGCGTTCGATCAGCATCGAGGTGGCCATGGCGCTCATCCGGCTCTGGGCGCGCGGCCCGTCGGGGACGTTCACGGCGTCCACCCCGGCCCCCTGGATGAGCCTCACGCTCTCCAGCATCGCGCGGGCATCGCAGCCCTTGGGAGGGACGATCTCGACCGAGGTGACGAACGCACCCGCCGCGAGCTTGGCACCGAGGCGCGAGCGCTCGGCCAGCGGCACCGGCTCAACGGCCTGCTCCTGGGCGCGTTCGGTGACGGTCGCGAAGATCTCGGCCTGGCGCGGCGAGAGGGCCCTCACGGCATCGGCCATCTGGTGGATATGCTCGGGGGTGGTTCCGCAGCAGCCGCCGACGAAGCGCACGCCCGCCTGGATCAAGCGCTTGGCGTACTTCGCCATGTACTCGGGGCTCGACATGTACATCTTCCGCCCCTCGACCTCACGCGGCATTCCCGCGTTCGGCTGGGCTGCCAGCGGCTTGGCGGTCGCCTGGGCCATCGCCTCGACGGCTTCGAGCAGGATGGCCGGCCCCACCGAGCAGTTGAGCCCGATGACGTCCGCTCCCCAGCGCTCGAGCGCCCGTGCGATGTCCGCGGGGTCGCCCCCGTACGAGGTCTTGCCGTCGTCCTGGATGGTCACCTGCGCGATGACGGGCAGGTCGCAGACCTCCTGCACCGCCTTGATGGCTTGTTGTAATTCTTGCAGGTCGCTGAACGTCTCGAGCACGAAGCAGTCCACGCCGCCCGCCTGCAGCCCACGGGCCGCTTCCTTGAACAGCTCGCGGGCCTCCTCGAAGGAGGTGGGGCCGTAGGGTTCGAGGCGGATGCCCAGGGGGCCGATCGCTCCCGCGACGTAGCGCTCCTCACCCACGGCCTGGCGGGCGAGCTCGGCGGCACGCCGGTTGAGCGCCTCGACCTGGTCCTCCAGCCCGTAGGCCGCGAGGTGGGGGCGGGTGGCGCCGAAGGTGTTGGTCTCGACGATCTCGGCCCCGGCCTTGGCGTACTCCCGGTGGATCTCCTTGATGAGCTCGGGCTCCTTGAAGCAGAGCTCGTCGTAGCAGCGGTTGATGAAGACGCCCTTGGAGTAGAGCATCGTGCCCATGGCGCCGTCGAAGACGTGGACGCGATCACCCTCCAGGAGTTGTCGGAAGTTACGGCTCATGCGTTACCTTCAATGAACGTCATCCCCGCGAAAGCGGGAATCCAGGGGAGCGATCACTCACTGGACTCCCGCTTTTGCGGGAGTGACGGTGAGATTACTTGGTGAGGCGGGGATGCGGGCTTACCCGCTCGCCGCGAGCCTGTCGGATGGCGTAGTACTTGGCCTCCGGGTGATGCAGCACGATGGCGAGGGTCGATTGCTCGGGCACCAGCTGGAACGACTCGGTCAGCGTCATGCCGAGGCTCCCGCTGATGGGTAGCACCTGGAAGACCTTCTCATGGTCCTCGAGATCTGGAATGGACGGGTAGCCCCAGCTGTAGCGCTTGCCTCGCTCGGGAGCTGGCCGTTCTTCGAGCCCGAGTTCGCGCAGGATGTTGCGGTGGCTGTACTCCGCGAGGGCTTCGGCCGCCTCGACCGAGAGCCCGTGCAGGTAGTAGGCCTCGGAGTAATCCCCTGCGGCCTGCAGCCTTTCATTCTCGCTCGTGGATCCCGGCCCCACCGTGACGGCCTGCAGGGCGACCACGTCCATGCGGCCGGATTCCTTGGAGGCGAAGTAGTCCGCGAGGCAGAGCCGCTCGCCGTCGGGCTGCCGCGGGAAGCTGAAGCGGGTCAATTCCGTGCGGTGGTCCTGAGGATCGTAGACGATCAGGCTCTCCCCCTCGGACTGGCATGGGAAGTAGCCGTAAACCACCCTTGGGTCGAGGATGCGCTTGCCGCTGTCATCCGGCGTCCCGAACTGCTGCTTCATGCGTTCCAGGCGGGGGTTGAACTCGTCGCGCAGCAGGGCAACCCACTTCTCGCCGTTGGCATCCCGGGCGCCCCACGAGAGCCGGAAGAGGCTCTTGAGGTCCAGGCAGGGCCAGATCTCATCCAGCGGGATGTCGCTGAGCACCCGCGTCCCCCAGAATGGCGGAGTGGGAATGTCCATGTCCGTCCGGACCGCGCTCCGGACCCTCCCCCCCCCCTCGATGGGGGCGACGACGGGGGAGAGCTTCGAGTCCCGTTCCTTGGTCTTGCGGGCTTCCTCGTGGATCTTCGCGATGAATTCCTCGCGCCGCTCCGAGGTCAACGCGTCCATGATGGAGAGCCCCTCGAAGGCATCATTGGCGTAGAAGACGCCCGGCCCATAGATTTCCGCGTCGCCGAGGAAGTTGATCCGCCGCCCGAAGGACCGGTTGATGGCCGCTCCGCCGATGATCACCGGGTACTTGAGATTGCGCTTGGCCAACTCCTGGACGGCCGCGGGCATCTGCTTCGAGGTCGAGACCAGCAAGGCCGACAACCCGATGGCGTCTGCGCCCACTTCCTCGGCCTTTTCCAGGATCGTGTTGATGGGAACCTGCTTGCCCAGGTCGTAGACGGTGTAGCCGTTGTTGGTGAGGATGGTGTTCACGAGGTTCTTACCGATGTCGTGAACGTCACCGTAGACCGTGGCGAGGACGACCTTGCCCTTGGTGTAGCCTTCCTTCTTTTCGAGGAACTGCTCGAGGTAGGCGACGGCCTTCTTCATGACTTCGGCGGATTGCAGGACGAAGGGCAGGATGAGCTCTCCGGCTCCGAACTTGTCGCCGACGTCCTTCATGGCGGGAAGCAGCACCTTGTTGAGCACGTCCACCGGGCTCTGACGGGTGAGGGCCTCGTCGATGCGGGCCTCGATGCCGTCCTTCTTGCGGTGGAGGATCTGGTAGTGGATCTTCTCTTCGGCGGTCATGCCCTCGGTGGGATCCTCGATCGGGGCACCGCTCTTGGCTTCTGACTTATGGGCCTCGAAGTAGTCGATGAAGCGTGCGAGGGAGTCTTCCCGGCGGTTGAAGACCATGTCCTCGGCCAGTTCGCGTTGCTCGGCGGGGATCTCGGCGATGGGGGTGACGTGCGAGGGGTTGACGATGGCCAGGTCCAGGCCCGCCTGCACGCAGTGGTAGAGGAAGACCGAGTTGAGGACGGCGCGGGCATGCGGCGCCAGGCCGAAGCTGACGTTGCTGACGCCCAGGACGGTCAGGACGCCGGGAAGCTCATCCTTGATCGCCCGGATGCCCTCGATCGTCGCATGGGCCGACGGCCGGAACTCGGCGTCTCCGGTGGCCAGGGTGAAGGTCAGGTCGTCGAAGATCAGCGATTCGGGGGGCAGGCCGTACTCGCCGACCACGATGTCGTGGATGCGCTTGGCGATTGCCACCTTGCGCTCCACGGTCTTGGCCATGCCCTCTTCATCGATGGTCAACGCCACCAGGGCAGCTCCGTGCGTGACGGCCAGGGGGGCGAGGGCGTCGATCCGGGCACGGCCGTTCTCGAGGTTGATCGAGTTGATGATGGCTCGGCCGGGGTAGGTCTCGAGGGCGGCTTCGATGACCCCCGCCTCGGTGGAGTCGATCATCAGGGGGGCTCCGATGCCCATGGCGAGTTTCTTCATCACCTTGCGCATCTGCTCGGCCTCGTCGGCCCGCTCCGTCAGGGCCACGCAGACGTCGAGGACGTGCGCGCCGCCCTCCACTTGCTCGCGGGCCACGGCCAGCACCGTATCGTAGTCGTCCGCCAGCAGCGCCTGCTTCATCTTGCGGCTGCCCTGGGCGTTCACCCGTTCGCCGACGATCAGCGGCTTGGGCTCCTGGTGCAGGGCCGTCGCGGTCATGGCGCTGGAGACATAGGGTCCGCCCCCCCCGTCATTCCCGCGAAAGCGGGAATCCAGTGAGCTTCCATAAGCAGAAGAGCCCAGTTCCTTGACCCGTTCGGCGATCGCCCGGATGTGCTCGGGCCCCGTCCCACAGCACCCGCCGACGATGTTCACTCCAAACTTCTCAACGAACTCTCCCAGAGCCTCGGCCATCGGCTCAGGGCCTAGTGGGTAAACGGCTTGGCCATTCACGTTCAGGGGAAGGCCGGCGTTCGGGATGATCGAGATCAGCCGGGTGGCCCGCTCCGAGAGGATCCGGACCGGCTCGCGCATGTGCTCGGGGCCGGTCGAGCAGTTGAGGCCGATGATGTCGATGGGAAGGGCCTCCAGGGTGGCGATCGCCGCCCCCATGTCCGTCCCCAGAAGCATGCGCCCGGAGACGTCGAGCGTGACCTGCACCTGCAGGGCAACCCGTTTGTTCTCGCCCGTCAGCCCTTGTTCCTTGAGGTACCGGTGAATGCCCACCACGGCAGCCTTCACCTCCAGGATGTCCTGGCTGGTCTCAACCAGCAGCACGTCGCAGCCGCCCTCGACGAGGGACTTGGCCTGCTCGTGGAACATCACTTCAAGCTGGTCGAAGGTGATCGCCGAGAGCATGGGGTCGTCGGACGACGGCAGCATGCCGGTAGGCCCGATCGATCCCGCCACGAACCTGGGCTTGTCGGGGGTAGAGAATCGATCCGCCGCCTTGCGCGCCAGCTGGGCTGCCGTGTAGTTGAGCTCGTAGAGGCGATCGCCCAGCCCGTACTCCTCGAGCTTGAGGCGGTTGCCGCCAAAGGTGTTGGTCTCGAGGACGTCCGCTCCGGCCTCCAGGTAGCGCACATGGATGCCTTCGATCACGTCCGGCCGGGTGAGGACCAGGATATCCGTGCAGCCTTCCTTGCCGCCGTAATCCTCGGGGCTCAGGTTGGCGGCCTGCACCTGGGTACCCATGGCTCCGTCGTAGACCAGGACGCGACGTGAAAGTTCGGAGAGGTAAGTCATCATTTCCTCATAGCGATACCACCGGCAATCCTGGGCATTATACCCGCCTCGACGTAAGTCGAGCGGCGCGGCAGGGCGATCGTACCGTGACGATCGCCCTGTCCAGAACGGTGAGAAATGAGGAGGATTGAGCTAGACGCGGGAGGCCCGTGACGCCGTGGCCCACTCCACGGTCTTGCGGATGCCGTCTACAAAGGCCGTCTCGGGATGGTAGCCCAGGGCCTCGGCGATGGAGGTAATGTTTGCGAGTGAGTGGCGGATGTCGCCGCCCCTCTCCGGATCGAACGCGGGTTCTATGCCGACGCCCATGGCCTGGGCGATCGCCCGGTAGGCCTCCAGGACGGTGGTCGTCTTGCCGGTGCCCACATTGAAGATGCCGTTCGACAATTCGCGGGTGAGCGCCAGATAGTTCGCCTGGGCCACATCCCCTACGTACACGAAGTCGCGGGTCTGCAGCCCATCCCCAAAGATCGTCGGGCGCCGCCCCTCGGCGAGCGCGTCGATGAAGATCGACAGTACGCCCGAGTAGGGGCTCTTGGGATCCTGGCGAGGGCCGAAGATGTTGAAGTACCGCAGGCTCACGGTCTCGAGGCCGTAGAGCCGGGCGTAGACCCCTGCGTCGATCTCGTTCTGGAGCTTCTGGGCCGCGTAGGGGGAGAGCGGCTGGAGTAGCATCTCCTCGTGGAGCGGAGGCGCGAGCTCGCCGTAAACCGCCGCGGAACTGGCGTGGACGACTCGCCGAACCCCGTGCCGCCGGGCGGCTTCCAGCACGTTCATGGTACCGCGGGTGTTTGTCTCGTGGCAGCCGATTGGATCCGCCACCGAGATGGGCACCGAGACGACGGCGGCTAGATGCAAGATAGCGTCGAACCCCTCCGAGAACGCATCGGACAGGGCATCGATATCTCGGACGTCCCCTTGTATCAAGCGGACGTCGAGGTGGGCGAGGTTCTCTAGTTTTCCGGTGGTTAGGTTGTCGAATGCGACCACGGAATGCCCGGAGTCGAGGAGGCGCTCGCTGGAATGGGAGCCTACGAACCCAGCGCCTCCGGTGATGAGAATCTTCATGGTGGTCCCCTTGCTGTCATGGCTATGGTGGGACTACGGGTGTTCAATTGATTCTCAAATCATTATAACAAGTTATTAAGTTATTGAAGGTAAGAGGGGAGGCGATTTCACGTCAGGTCCGGCTCACTTCTCACGACAAGGTAGTTAGCTGAATGTCGACGTGTATGACTCAGGAGGATCTCATGGTTAAGTCCGTCTCATCTGCAACGCCCGCGATTGCGGTGCGGACCCTGCCTGTACAGGCTGCGTCCCCCGTTGCCGAACCCCAGGCGGTGGCGACCCGGGACTCCCTTCAGCTTTCTCGTCCCAACCTTGCCGCCAAGCCGCCCGTGAAACCCGCCCATTCCGATGGCTGGAATGACCTGGGTGAGGTAGTCTCGACCATGATCTTCTCGCCCATCGCTAGCGTGGTGGGCGGTATTGGTGGTTTCCTCATCGGTGGGCCCGTCGGGGCGGCGATCGGTGCTTCCTTGGGCGGCTCGGCTCCGGGCCTTGCCTTTGCGACCAAGAACCTGGTCCATCATCTGGGCCATGTCGCGCGCAAGGAGGATACGGACGGCAACTCCAACCTCAAGCTTGCGGGCAAGCTGATGATTATCCCCGGCACGACCCTGGTCAGTGCGGGGATCGGCTTCGCTTTGGGCGGACCCATCGGGGCGGCCATCGGTGGAGCCGTGGGGTCAGCTGCCATGCCTCTTGGTGGCCTTATCTCGGCGGGGCTCAATAAGCTCTTCAATCGGACCCCGGCTCCGCAAGACCCTGCGCAACCTGAATAAAAAGAAGCGGCCCGCCAATCGGCGGGCCGCTTCATTTTAGGGGTTACACCAAGGCGGGCTGGAAGATGGTGGTCTCCGGCAGCTTCTCGAAGCCGCTCATCTTGCGCAGGACCTTGTAGCGCATCATCACCTCGTCATGGGTGAGGCTCTTGAGGCGATCGCATGAGAACTTCTCGACGTTGTAGGAGGCCATGACCGAGCCGATGATGATGGCGCGGCGGAAGTTGTCGTCCGACAGGTCATCGGTGTAGGCGAGGTAGCCCAGGAGGCCGCCCGCGAAGGAGTCGCCGGCGCCGGTGGGGTCCGAAACGTCTCCGAGCGGGTAGGCGGGGGAAATGAAGATATGGCCGTTCTGCTGGACCAGGAAGGCGCCGTTCTCGCCCTTCTTGATGACGACGGCCTTGGGGCCGAGCTCGAGGACGCGCTTGGCGGCGGTCAGGAGGTTGGTGGTATCGCAGAGCTGGCGAGCTTCGCCCTCGTTGAGCAGGACGACGTCGACCCGCTTGAGGACCTCGACGAGTTCTGCGCGTTTGCTGGTAATCCAGAAGTTCATGGTGTCGCAGACGGTGAGCTTGGGGCGATCCATCTGGTCGAGCACGTTGAGCTGGAGCTTGGGATCGATGTTGCCCAGGAAGAGGAATTCGGAGTCCCGGTAGTTCTCGGGGAGGGACGGCTGGAAGTCGGCGAAGACGTTGAGGTCGGTGAGCAGGGTGTGGGCCTGGTTCATGTCCTGCTCGTAGTAGCCCTTCCAACGGAAGGTCAGGCCTTCTTCGCGCTGGAGCCCTTCGACGTTGATCTGCCGATTGCGAAATAGCTCGATATGGTCTTCCGGGAAGTCGGTGCCGACGACGCCGACGACGTTGACCGGGCAGAAGAAGCTGGCGGACATGGAGGCGTGGGTGGCCGAGCCGCCGAGCGCATCGTTGACTTCGCCAAAGGGCGTGCGCACGGAGTCGAGCGCGACGGACCCTACGATCGTGAGTTTGCTCATCATTCCCCTCGATAGTCTAGGAAAAAGGCCCTGTTCAGGCAAACAGGGCCATTATAGCAAGGAATGGACCGGGATCCAACCTCTAGGGGCCTATTAGAGCTGCTCTCCCAGGCGACTTCCCAGCCCGACGACCGAGTCGTCGGCGAGCACCAGGTCTCCGGAGAGCTGGCTATGGGGCCCAATCTTGTTGTTGCGGCCCAGGATGCAGCGCTGGATGCGGGCGTCCTCGCCAATGTGCGACTCGGCACCGATCACCGCGTGCGTCACCGTGGCCCGGTCGTCAACGATCACGTTGCGGTCCAGGACGGCGTACTCGTTGAGCACGGCCTTCTCGCGAACCTTGGCGCTCGGCCCGATGAAGGCGGGGCCC
>JAKFCW010000044.1:0-67183 GCA_036676455.1 Candidatus Sericytochromatia bacterium | reverse complement strand
GACCACCGGTTCTGCGCCGGATTCCCAGGCCAGGACCAGATAGCGCTCCAGGCGCCTCAGGTTGAAATCCAGATTGAGGGCCATGACCAGGAAGACCATGTCGAGGTTGGCGGCCACGATCTGTGCCACGTGGGCCACGCCGGCCGCCTTGCGCGTGAAGGAGCTGCGGCGCGGCAGGACCGCGTGGATCCGCCCCTCGTTTTCACCGAACGGGGCGAAAGCCACCCAGTCTCCCACGACCGGGAGGTCGTCTCGCTGGCCGGCTTCGTAACGAAGCTTGCCCGCAAGCTGGGCAAGGACGACTCCAGACTCGGCAAAGAGCTGATAGCCGCCACGAAATTCACTTGCTACCCGCGCGGGCAGAAGCGGCGAAGTCTCGAGGGTGTCAAAGTGAGCCTGGAAGCGATCATTCCAGCCCAGGTCGCTTAATGAAAACACGGATGCCTCCTGCAAAAGGTCGCAGGGGCCCGAAAGCGCGAAAGTCTAAGGCTTCAGGGACGCCTGCGACGATGGGCGAATGGAACCGGTCGACACAAGGACCGTCATCAGTTGAGTTGGCATGAGCGTCCCTCCTTTCATAAATTGCCCGCTCAGCATAGCGACGTGGGTGGATGCTGTCAAGCGAGAGGTATCAGCGACACCCTGAACCCGTGCATCTTCGATGCTTGGCAGCGGCAACGAACCCGCTCATAATGAATCAAGCAAGCGTTGAGTCAGAAAGGGATTACCATCTTGAGGCTTCCATCCTACCTGCTGGCCGGCATCCTGGCCGTCGGATCCGTCGCCGCTCCCATCGTGCCCGCCGGCGCCGCTCCGGCCGAGCCCAAGGCCGCCGCCCAGGCCAAGTCGGCCCATGAAGCGCTTCACGCCCTCTTCAAGAGCGAGTGGGACTACACGATGACCCAGGACCCTCTCTGGGCCTCGGTCCAGGGGGACTACCGCTTCAACGGAAAATGGAGAGACGTCAGCGCCGCGGCCCGGCAGGCCCGCGCCAAGCACTACCAGGAGACCCTCAAGCGCCTGAGGGCGATCGACCGGAATCGGCTCGATGCCGACGATCAGCTCAACTACGACCTCTTCGAGCGGGAAGTCGCCCTGCTGATCGAGCAAAGCGCCCTCGGGGCCGAGCGGATGCCCTTGAGTCATCGCGACGGCATTCACGCCGCCCATGACATCGCGGACTTCATCCGTTTCGAGACGGTCCAGGACTTCGAGGACTGGATCGCGCGCATGCGGGCCTTGCCTGCCTACATGGATCAGACGCTCTCCCTCATGCAAGAAGGCAAGGCTGCCGGCGTCATGCCCTCCAAGGCCATCATGAGCCGCATCCCGTCGCAGCTCGCGCTGCAAATGCCGAAGTCTCCCGAGGAAAGCCCGTTCTACAAGCCCTTCATCAAGATGCCTGCAAGCATCCCCGCCGCCGAGCAGAAGCGCTTGCGGCAGCAGGCCAGCGCCGCCATCCAAGAGCGCGTCATTCCCGCCTACCGGAAGTTCGAGGGAGTCTTCACCCGCGAGTACATGCCTGCCAGCACGGAGACGGTGGGCCTGAGCCATCTGCCTGGAGGCAAGGACCTCTACGCGTACTACGCCCGGTACTACACGACCACCGACATGTCCCCGTCACGCATCCACCAGCTCGGCCTCAGCGAGGTCAAGCGAATCCGGAGCGAGATGGAAGCCATCATGGCCGAGGTCGGGTTCAAGGGTTCGCTCGGTGAGTTCTTCGCCTACATGAAGAGCCAGAAGCAGTACTTCCGCGCCGATGCGGACGCCCTCCTGATGGAGTACCGTGCGCTCTCGCGCCGGATCGATCCCCTGCTGCCGAAGCTCTTCAAGGTCCTCCCGCGCGCTCCGTATGCCATCGAGCCGATCCCCGCGGATCTCGCCCCCAACTCGAGCGCCGCCTATTACATGGGGCCTTCACCTGATGGTTCACGCCCCGGAACCTTCTACGTCAACCTCTACAAGTCCGAGGAACGGCCCACCTACGAAATGGCGCCGCTTCTACTCCACGAGACCGTGCCCGGCCATCACCTGCAGATCGCGCTGGCCCAGGAGCTGAGCGAGCTGCCGGATTTCCGGCGTTTCGGAGGGTATACCGCCTACATCGAGGGCTGGGGCCTCTACTCGGAGTCGTTGGGCGAGGAACTCGGCCTTTACGAGGATCCCTACATCCGCTTCGGCAAGCTCAACATGGAGATGCGGCGGGCCCTGCGCCTGGTGCTCGACACCGGACTGCATCATGAGGGCTGGGATAGGAAGAAGGCGATCGCCTTCTTCCTATCGAACGCCGCCAAGACCGAGTTGGAAGCCACCAACGAGGTGGACCGCTACCTCGGCAACCCGGGCCAAGCCCTCTCGTACAAGGTGGGCGAACTGTCGATCAAGGACCTGCGCACGCGTGCGGCCGCGAAGCTCGGCAGCAAGTTCAACCTTCGCGAGTTCCACCACGCGCTCCTGAGCCAGGGAGCCTTGCCGCTCGACATCCTTGAGAAGCGGATGGTCGAGTGGATGGAGCAACAGTCCCGCTAGCGGGAGCGATTTCCAATGCCCAAGAACGTGTACTGGAAGTAAGAATCCCGCCAAGCACGCTACAAGCCCGTCGTCTGCAACACAGTCGACGGGCTTGGCTTTTCTCCTGGTGACCTGACGCCAAAACGAGCGGTCCGTTTAATTCTTTGTTCTTCCACTCCCCAGGGCTGCCTTTTGCAGAGAGCGTAGCCTATCAAGCAGATCTTGCATGGCGACCGTCCCCGTGTAGGCATCCAGGCAAAAGGTCTGCTCCTTCCAAGACGGGATCCAGACGACACTATGTGCCTGCACCGGGAAGGGGGGCGGGGCGGTCAGGGCGCACCGGATGACCCAGGCCACGTGATGATCTCGGACAGGAACCTAGATGAGTTCGAGCTTGCCAACGATTTCCCAGGGCAGAAACACCCCAGGGCCGCCATAAACCCGGCGGTCGGCGTTGTAGTGGATGGTTACCCCACGACGATCGGCGGAAAACATGAGTGGCGGATGCAGTAGTTGGCGAACACCAACGATGAAGCCGTAAATCCCGATTGGCACCATGAGGCCGATGAAGAGGGTTGGCCAAAGGGGAAGATCTGGGCCGAAGTTCCTCAAACCTAGCAAGCAAAAGCCCACTATCGCCAGGCTAGCTGCTGCGATGAATGCGGAGAATTTCCTGTTGAAATATACTTTTAGCATGCTGGACCTGGTGGAACCTGCGAGTCCTCGATAATTACCCATCCTAATTGCAGGAATTTTGTCATGTAAAGGGTCTGGCGTCGTTTAATAATATCGGTTGTGTTGCCTCACCTGCGAATCCTGCCTTTTTAGAGCCGACCGCTGCCTCGGGGCAAGATTTCCCGGCGAGAGAGCCGGGATCGGTAGGCCTGAAGCTTTGCAGTCGACGATGACCTCCTTGGACTCCAAAGTATCGCTTACATTGTGCCCAAAAAACCGGAACCCCTCTAGCGGGGACAGGGGAGGCGCGTTTAGACTTAACTTGATATGGTACTAAATAGCGTCGCACTGATGTGATACAGGGAGCGTGGGTTACAACCCTTGATTGAAGTCGATACCGATCCTCCCATCATCCGCGGCATATTGGAGTAGAACCCTTGAATAGCGTTTCCAGGTCAAGTGTCTCAAGTCAACGCAACGCTATTTAGATGGAATGGAGGAGCCCCTGGATAGCATTTCTCCCGCCGAGATGGAAACCTGTCTCAGCGTCTTGCAACGATTCGCGGATGCGGGGGGCGCCATGCCCCGTAGTCTTCGCTTTAACAGCCTGATTTCGAAGATCTACCGCGAAGGCAAGCACCATGACCGGAAGGTCGAGCGGCAGCGCCTCGAACAGGAAGATCGCGCCATGCAGGCCTCCACGGCCATGGTGAAGATCCAGCGCGATGCCCTGCCTGCCGAGACGCCGTTGCTTCCGGCTGCGAGCCCCGTGGCCAGAACCCTCAACAAGCCTGAGAATTGCTACGTCTGCAAGGCGAGCTTCACCGAGGTCCATCCGTTCTACCACCTGCTCTGCCCGTCCTGTGCCGCCTTCAATTTCCAGATGCGGCACCTGCGCGCCGACCTCACGGGGCAAACCGCGCTGGTGACGGGCGGACGCGTGAAGATCGGTCACCAGACCGTGCTGCGCCTGCTGCGCGACGGCGCCCACGTGATCGTCACGACCCGCTTTCCCTACGCCGCCGCCAAGCGTCTCCACGCCGAGCCCGACTCCGCCGAGTGGCTGCACCGCTTGCAGGTCTACGGCCTCGACCTGCGGAACATCCCGGCCGTCGAGGCGTTCGCCCAGCATCTTTCGCAGACGCTGTCCTCGCTCGAAATCGTGATCCACAACGCGGCCCAGACCGTCCGGCGCCCGCAAGGCTTCTACTCGGAGCTGATCGCCCAGGAGCAGCGTCCCATGGAGGCCCTGCCGCTGGAGGCTCGCCGCTTGGTCGCTCAGGAGGCGCCGCAGTCCTCAACCCTCGCGCTCACGGAGGGAACGACGGTGCTGCCTGCGCTGAAGGATGTGATGGCCGTCGATCGCTTCGTGGACAACGAGGAACGCATGGATTCGCGTTCCAGCAACAGCTGGATGCTGCGCCTCGATGAGGTCAGCGCCCCCGAGATGCTCGAGGTGCAGCTGATCAACGTGACCGCGCCGTTCTTGCTGAATAGCCGCCTGAAGCCGTTGATGCTCCGCTCCCCGTTCGCGCGGCGCTTCATCGTCAACGTCTCGGCCATGGAAGGGCAGTTCAACCGCCACAAGACGGTCTACCACCCACATACCAATATGGCGAAGGCCGCCTTGAACATGATGACGCGCACCTCCGGCGAGGATTTCGCGCGTGACGGCATCTACATGACGAGCGTCGATACGGGCTGGGTCACCGACGAGAACCCGACCCCCAAGCGCGAGAAAGGGCAGGGCGAACGAGGGTTCTTTCCGCCGCTCGACATCATCGACGGTGCCTCGAGGATCTACCATCCCGTCGCCCAGGGTGTCAGCCAGCCGGAAACCCCGTTCTTCGGGGTCTTCCTGAAGGACTACCGCCCCTGCGCCTGGTGAGGCTGGACGGGGAGTTCGAACCAGAAGGTGCTACCCACTCCGGGCGTGCTGGATACCCCGATGGCCCCGCCGTGGGCCTCGACGAGGGCCTTGCTGATAGAAAGTCCAAGCCCCGTCCCCTTGCCCATCCGCACGCCCTCCTCCAACTGCGAGAAGCGCTGGAACAACCTTGGCATGTCCTCTTCAGTGATGCCCGGCCCGTGGTCCCGGATTTCGCAGCGGACCCGCTCGCCTTGCCGGCAAGCCGAGACAGTGATCGTGCCACCCACGGGTGAGAACTTGAGCGCATTGGAGAGAAGATTGGTCAGGACCTGACCGATGCGCTGGGCGTCCATGTCTAGCTCCAGCGGGGGGTCAGGCAAGAAGAGCTCGACCACGAGCCGAGAGGCGTCGGCCTGGGGCTTCAGGCTCGCTATCACCTCGACGATCCGGGCGCAAAGATCGGCGGGCGCAAGCTTCAGCGTGAAGGTGCCGGCCTCCAGGCGGGCAAAGTCGAGCAGATCGTTGAGCAGGTACTCGAGTCTCCTGGCTCCATGCTGGATTTGATCGAGGAAGACGCGCTGCTCGGCGGTGATCGGTCCGCCAATTTCATCCTCGAGGAACTCGGCATAACCCATGATGCTGGTCAAAGGAGTCCGGAGCTCATGGGTGACCGAGTTGACGAAATTGCTCTTGAGCTGGTCGAGCTTCACGAGCTGCTTGTACTGGTCGCGTAGCTGGTCCTCGAGCTGGATTCGCTCGGTGACGTCCTGGCTGGTCCCAACGAACTTGATGAGCCGTCCCTGGTCATCGAAGACGGGACGCCCGATGCTGTGGAGGTTGAGTACCGTGCCATCCGGGTGGAGGACCCGGTAATGGATGGAAAAGCCTTCGCCCGACTCGAGGGCAGCGCTCACTACCGCCTCGTGACGCTTCAGGTCGCGGGGATCGACTTGCGCGATGGCGAGCGCCCGGTTGATCGGAGTCTTGCACGGCACGAACCCGAAGTTACGAAACTGCTGCTCCGACCAGGTCAGCTGGCGGGTCGCGACGTCCAATTCCCAGCTGCCGATGCGTGCCAGACGCTGGGATTCAGCCAGCATGGTCTCACTCTCACACGCCTCGAGGCTCGCCACCCGCGTCTCCAGGGCGGCGACCCGTTCACGAAGCCTCGCGTTTTCCGCTTCCAGGTTGGTGAGTTCCGGCTCGCTGGCTCGCAAACGGTATCCTTGCATCAATCGTATCGGAGAGCGAAGACGCCCTCAGTATCGCAAATTAACCGTCAGCATTCAACGGCGCAGACGCTCATGCTAGCAGTGTTTCGCCTCGGTCCGGCGCTGATCGAATGCGATGACGCCGTCCACCACCTGGATCTGGCGGTCGGCCTTCTCGGCGATCGCCTCGTCATGCGTCACAATCACAATCGTCTGCCCGGTCGTGCGATTCAGCTCCCGCAGCAACTCGTAAATCGCCTGCGTGTTGACCGTATCCAGATTGCCGGTCGGCTCGTCGCCGAATAGCACGCTCGGGTGGTTGGCCAGGGCGCGCGCGATGCTGACGCGCTGCTGCTGCCCTCCCGAGAGCTGCTTGGGCAGGTGCCCCAGCCTGTCCGCGAGACCCACGGCCGTGAGCACCTCCTCGGCGCGCGCGGCGGCCTCCTTGCGGCTCATGGCTTCCGACGCCAGCAGCGGCATCATGACGTTCTCCAGGGCCGAGAACTCGGGCAGCAGGTAGTGAAACTGGTAGACGAAGCCGATCTGACGGTTACGCTTGTGGGTCAGCTCGTCGTCCGACATCCGGGACAGGTCCTCGCCGTCGAAGAGCAACTCGCCCCGGGTCGGGTGATCGAGTCCGCCCAGCAGGTACAGCAGGGTCGATTTGCCGGAGCCGCTGGGGCCCGTGATGGCCACGAACTCCCCTTTTTCGATCTCGAAGGTCAGGTCCCTCAGGATCGGCGCGGGGGGCGCGCCAGGAAGCAAGAGGTCCTTGCTCATCTGGCGTACGGAAATCAGGCTCATGACTCACCTCTCAGGACATCGATCGGGCGCAGGCGGCTGGCGCGACGGGCGGGCCCGACGCTGGCAATCAGGCAGATGACGAGCGCGAAGACGGCCGTCATCAGGTAGGTTTGCGGGTCTTGATCCATGGTCAGGGTCTTGCGAACCGCGTACTCGCTCTCGCCCGCCACCGGGACCAAAGAGAGCAACGAGGTGACGACGAAGCCCAGGGCGGCACCGCCGAGCGCTCCAACCAGGCCGATCAGCCCTCCTTCGATCAGGAAGAGGACGAGGATCCTGGCGCGGGTGAAGCCGATGGTGCGCAGCAGGCTGATGTCGCGGCTCTTGCCCAGCACCACGGTGATGAGGACGTTGGCGACCCCGAAGCCGGCGACCACGATGGTGAAGACCACCAAGAGGCGTGCGATGGTGCCGATGGTCTTGAAGAGCGAGATGATGTTCGCGTTGGTTTCGCGCCATGTCGAGACCTTGAGCCCGGTCCGGGCCGACATGGCAGCGGCGATGGCGTCGACGGCGCCGAGGTCCTGCACCGTGAAACTGAGGCCGCTCACCGAGCCGGAATCCAGCTCTTCGAGGATCTGGGCCTGACGCAGGTGGACGTAGCCCTTCTCGTCGAGGGCCTTGACCCCCGTGGAGTAGGTGCCGACGACCCGCATGGCGATGACCCGGCCGCTGGGGCTGATCAGGCGAAGGCGATCGCCCACGCTCACGTCCAGGTCCTTGGCCGCCGCCGTTCCCAGCAAGATGCCCAGCGGATTGGCCCGGAACGCCTCGAAGCTGCCGTCCTTGACCCGGCGCGTCAGCTTGACGATCCGCTCCTCACGGTCCGGCAGGACGCCGCTCAGCAGCAGAGGCTTGGTCTCCGCGCCGCCGGCGGCAATCACCTGGCTGTTGACGAACGGCGAGACCGTGTCAAGGCCCGGGATCTCGCGGGCCTGGCGCTCGCGCTCAGCGTAAGCCCGCATGAACCCACGCTCCGTGGGCTCGCCGCGGTTCGTGAGTCCGACCAGCGCCTGGGGCCATGCCTTCGCGGCCAGGTTGGAGGTGTCCTCCGCCTGGCTCTTCTCACCGGTCATCACCACGTGCGGAGCGGCATCGACGATCGTCTCGGTGAAGCTGACCAGCAGGCCGTTCATGAGGCCCGAGATGACCAGCAGGACCGTGACCCCGACGGCGACCCCGCCAATCGTGAGGCTGGTCTGGCGACGCTGTCCCAGGAGGTGGCGGAGGGCGATGGGAAAAAGATAGCCGATGCGCATCTAGTACCCCCGGAAGATGGCGACCGGCGTCAGCTCGGCTGCCTTGCGGCTTGGCCCCCGGCTCGCGACCGTCGCGATGACGATCGAGAATCCCAGCGTCAGCCAGTAGAACCAAGGCTCCTGGGCCATGGCGATGCGGCCCGATTGGATGAAGGCGGCGTCACCGTAGCTCAGCGGGGCCATGGCGACCAGGGTGCTTAGCCCCCAGCCGAGCATGCCTCCGAGCGCAGCCCCCAGGATCCCGATGAGCAGGCCCTCGAGAGTGAAGATCATGGTGATGCCGCGTCCGGTCACTCCCAGCGACTTCAGGACGGCGATGTCGCGCACCTTCTCGAGGACGACGGTGTTGAGCACGTTCGAGATCCCGAAGCCGGAAACGATGAAGGTGAAGAGGACCAAAATCAGCGTCGTCTGGTTGTTGCGGCGGAAGCTCGCGAGGACCGTCTTGTTGGTCTCCTCCCAGGTATCCACCCGCTGGCCCGCGCTCGCGCGCAGACTCTCGGCGACGGGGCCCACCTTGCGGGGCTCGAAGACTCGGGCATTGATGCCGCTGAGGGTCTCCTTGCCGAAACGGCGAATGGTCTGGGCTTGACGCAAATTCAGGTAAGCGGTCGACTCGTCGATGTTCTTGATGCCCGCCTTGAAGACGCCGAGCACGCGCAGGTTCCAGAGCCGGCCCTCCGGATCCACCAGGCGGACGCGGTCTCCCGGATTGACGCCCAGGTTCTTGGCCAGCAGGCGCCCGATGACGATGCCGTCGGACGACTGATTGAGCGCATCCCAGCGGCCCGCGATCATCTTCTCGGCAAGGGTGGAGACCTCCGCTTCGCGCTCCGGCATGACGCCAGAAGCGACGACGGGACGGAAACGGGTGCCGTAGCGCAGGATCCCGCGAACCTCCACGTAGGGGGAGGTCGCGGCGATGCCTTCGGTCCGGGCGAGTTGCCGGTCCAGGACGAATCCGTTCTTCAGCTTGTCGGGCACGGCGCGACGGCCCTGGCGCTGAAGCGCCACCAGGTCCCCGTCGACCAGGCGCTCTCGCGCCGGCGCAAGCGACTCCGCCTTCATGACCAGGTGGGGAGAGGCCTCGATGATCGTGTCCTCGATGTCCGTGATGAGCCCCTCGGTCAACGACAAGGTCGTGATGAGGATCATGGCCCCCACGGCCACCCCCAGCACCGTCAGCAGGGTCTGTCGCCGGCGCGTCAGGAGGTGCCTCAGGGCGATGAAGAGGTGGAAGCGCGTCGGCATCTTAACGTCCCTGGTTGGGAGCGGAGGTCTCGGTCCGGACCCGGCGGCCCTCGCGCAGACTCTTGGCGACGGATGCGACGATCGTGTCACCTTCCTTGATGTCCGCGCCCTTCACCTCGATGCGGTTGCCGTCCTGGATGCCGGGCTCGAAGGCCACCCGCGAGAGGGTATTCTCCGGCGACAAGCGCCAGAGGTAGCTCTTCTCGCCTTCCCGGACGAGCGCCGCGGCAGGAGCGGTGATGGCGCGGCGCCGATCGGTCACGAGGTTGACGGTGGCCGTCATGCCCTCTAGAAAGCCCACGGGCAGCTTATCAAGCGTCACGATCACGTCGGCGGTCTTGGCGACGGGATCGGTCTTCGGGATCACGCGCTCCACCTTACCGGCAAGCGTGACCTCCGGCTTGGCGTCCAGCGAGACCAGCGCCTCCTGGCCGGGCTTGACCTTGAGGATGTCGACCTCGTCGATGGCGGTCCGGATGACGAACGCGGAGGGATCCACCAGCGTGGCGAGCGCGGTGCCCGGCGAGACGGAGTCTCCTTCCTGCACCAGGTAGCCCGAGACGAGGCCCGCGAAGGGCGCCGTCAGGTCGAAATCACCGAGTCCATGGCGGCTACGAGCCAGCTGAGCCTCGCGCTGCGCCAGCTGCGCCTCGGCGACGGCCAGCTGGGCCTTCGACGCAGCGATTTGCTCCTCGCGCGATCCGCTCTCCAGGACGGCGAGCTGCGCCTCGGCCAGCTTCACGCGGGCTCGGTCCGCGGCGACCCGCTGGGTCAGGGTCTCGACCTCCGCCTGGGTGGATGCCGACGCGCGAAGCAGACGTTCGCTGCGGGCCAGGTCGAGTTCGCTGCCCTTCAGGTCCGCCTTGGCTTGCTGAAGCGCGGCACGAGCCTGATCGCGCTCTTCCCGGCGCGCCCCGCGCAGCAGGAGGTCCAGGTTGCTCCGCGCCTCGGCGACCGACGCCTTCGCTTGCTTGGCGTTGGCCTCGGCTTCCGAGATGGAGAGCCGCTGGGACGTGGAGTCGAGCGAAACCAGGACCTGGCCCGCCGTCACGGCATCCCCCGCGCGCAGGGGAAGGGCTCGCACGCTACCCGTCACGCTGGAGCGCAGGGTGGCGGAGCGTTCGGAGGCGACCACTCCGGTCGAGTAGATGGCCTCGACCACGTCCCCGACCTCCAGACGGGTGACGCTCACGACGGGGTCCCGGCGGAGGCCATAGAACGCGCCTCCGGCGACGACGATCACGGCAGCGGCCAAGAGGCCGATCTTCTTCGCTTTCACTGGTCTAGTTCTCCTGACGGATCAATCGTTCGGGGGAAAAACCGAGGGCCATGGCGAGCTTCAGCTCGCTGCGCCGCAGCGCGAGACGCGCGCTTTCTAGTTCCGAGCCCGCCTGAAGGCGATCCATCTCGGCATCGGTGAACGCGGTCAAGGTGAGGGCGCCTTCGCTCCGGATGCTCTTGGCGAGGCGACGGGCCTCCTCGCTCAGGGCCAGCTCCTGCTGGCGCAGGTCATGCAGGCTCAGCGCGGAGAGCCAGTCGGCGTAGGCCTGCTTCACCTCGTTCGCAACGGCCCGGGTCAAGGCGTCGCGGTCGGCAGAGCGCTTGGCGCTCAGCGCGTTCGCCTTGGAGATGCCCGCCTGGGTCCGCAGACCATCGAAGGGAATCCAGCTGGCCTGAACGCCGAGGATGGCGCCACGGGCCGCGGAGTTGTCCCCGAGCTGGCTGGTGGTGCCGAAGGCCGAGACGGTGGGCAAGTAGCCGGCATGCGCGGCGCGCGCCTGGCTCTCGGAGGCCTCTTCGAGGAGGGCCTGGGCCTTCAGGTCGAGCCGCTCGCGCATGGCCATGGCGATCGCCTCGTCCTGCGTCATCCGCGGCAAGCTCCACTCCAGGGGAGCCGCGTCGAGCCCCGCCAACTCGCCGCCCAGCCGCTCGATCACGAGTTCCTGGGCGAGAAGCGCGTCGCGGCGGGCCTCGGCGAGCTGACGCTCGAATCGAGCCAGCTGCACCTGGGATTGCAAGCGATCGAGCGTGCCGCTCGCCCCGGCCGTTGTTCGGGCTTCCACCCAGTCAAGGCGGGTCCTGGCCTTCTTCACGAGGGCCTCGAGTCCCTGACTCGCGGCCTGCTTCTGCTGCCACGCACTCAGGGCGTCCAGGGCCTCCATGGCGGCCTTGCGGCGGGCCCGCTCGAGCTCAAGCGAGGTGGCCTCGGCCTGGCGAAGTGCCGCGTGGTAGCCGTTGAGGTTGCGGAAGCCCGCGAATATAGGCTGGGTGACCGTGACCGAGGCCAGGACCATGGGCTCTCCCGGCTTGGCAAAGGTCATGCCAGCAACGCCCCCGAAGCCCGACTGAGGGCCGCTGCTCGGGATGCCGAAGACAGCCACCGGGGATCCGTCGAGCTGGAGCGCGTTGCCGGAGATGGAAAGCTGCGGAAGGAAGGCCGAACGCGCCTCTTGGACCTGGGCGGCATCCAGGTCGTGGGCGGCCTTCGCGGATCGGACGGCGGGGCTGCTGGCGATCGCCCGCTGCATCACCTCGGCCAGCGAGACCGGGCTTGCCATGGCGCTGGGCGCGTAGAGCCCCAGTCCGAGGAGGGCGAGCAGGTACTTGGGGCTCATCGGGACTCCTCGCTGGGATGGGTGGGGGACGGCTCATGCTGGAACTGATTGAAGAAGCCCTCCTTGGCGAGCTGCTGGGCGACCCGGAGCAGTTGCCGATGGTAGAGCAGGCGGACGAAATCCTCGGCCTCGGGCAAGAGGGCACGGCCGCGCGGATCGGCCCCTTCGGCGAAGAGCTTCGAGACGAAGGTTTCCAGGTGCGTGCGCGCCAGCTGGGCGGCCTGGTCGTTGAGCGGCGCGAAGTCGCCCGGCGCGAAGCCCCGCCGCATGAACTTGCCGGCGAGCTTGGCCATGGAGACGGCATCCTCGTCATAGACAGGGACAGAGTCTCCCTCGTTGATGGGGGCGATGAGATCGCGCTCTTCCAGGGCGGATAGCTCGGCCGCGGTCATGCCGCTCGCTTCCAGCAACGCCGGAAGTTCGAGCGGCACGAAGCTTTGCTCGTAGCCCAGGGGGCGGTAAAGCCATTCGTTCTGCTCGAGGTGGCGAGCAATCTCGTCGACGGTGAGGCCGGACTTCAGGTAGCGGCGGACCGTCTCCAGGCTGAATGCTCGCTTGCTTTGCAGGCGCTTGATGAGGCGGATGCGCGCCAGGTCCTCGTCATCGAAGAGGCGGTGTCCACCCTCGGTGCGCCCGGGCTGCAGGAGACCCTGCTTTTCCCAGTACCGCAGATTCGAGGCCGTGAGCGGAAACTCCCCCTGCAACAGGGTGACGACCTCATGGATGGTGTAGCGCGGGCGCTCGTCGCTCATGCCGCCTCCTGAACTTAAACCTAAAGCGAGTTTCAGGTTGAGGTTAATCCCATAACTTGAACCTGTCAAGCAATTCGAGTTTAAGTTAAAGCCTCGGTGTGGCAGCCGCAGAGACGGCGACGGACCCAGCTGAGCTGGGTCCGTCGCCTGAGAGCCTATTTGGGCGCTATCGGTTGTCGTCGGTGTCCGGGTTGGGGCCGATGTAGGCGTTCAGCTGGTTCCTGAAGGCCTGGAGATCGCCATCCGTGAACGTGTAAGTGAAGGTGTCCGGGTTGGCCTCCGCTTGGTTCTTGCCAAAGCTTCCGAAGGGCGGCGGCGGGGGCATCCAGCGATTATCCGGATCACTGCTCGGCTGCTCAGGCAAAATCCAGCCGACTGCCGTCGGGCTCGTGAACCAGGCCGGCCCGGATCCCGGGAAGCGGAACGCCGTGACCTTGCGCACGCCATCCTTCACGTAGAAGACCCGGATCCAGGGCATGTCGGAGGCACTCGCGTTCAGCGGCCCGTACCAGAGCTGGAAGGCGTGGCCGATGAGCATGGAGTCGAGCTTGATGTTCCCTTCCGCGCTGATGTCGAGCAAGTCGAGCGGAACCGGCGGCAGGTCGGGCGCGGTCGGAACCAGGGGGCGCTCCATCTTGCCGACGAACATGGCCCTGACGTCCGTGCGGTTGACGCCGGCGAGCGCCGGGATCGTGAAGGTGACGGCGTGCGCGTCGATCTCGGCGCGAATCGCATCCCGGTCCGCATCGCTCGGGGGCGGAGGAAGCTCACCCGGCCTGGGAACGTTGGTCTGGAGGCCGCGATCCAGCTCGTACTGCTCCAGCGTCATGCCTGGGAGCGTCTCGACGGCCTTGATGCCGAGGTCGAGCACCTGACCGGACTCGAAGGCCTCGGGCCCCGGAGGCGGAGGGGGGACCGCTCCCGGCTGAGGGGGAGTGAAGTCGGGAAGCTTCGGCAGCCCGGACATCACTCCGAGCACGACCTTCAAGTCGGATCCGTTCGACATGGCCACCCGGACCATGGGGTAGGAGCCGGTGTGCTTCTGGTACTCGCGGGCCATGAAGAAGAGGTTGGGATCGAGCTTGAGCGCGCCGTTCTCGACCATGTAGGTGAAGGGAGGCAACTTCATGCGGTCGAAATACACGGCCTTGAGGGACTCGTGGGTCAGCCCCGTGAGGGTGGTTTTTTCGAAGGTCAGCTGGACGCGCTTGGTGGCCATCAGGGCGAGGAACGCATCATGCCGGGCCTCGACGTCGATCTCCCGGCCGATGCCCACCTCGGTGTTGAACCCCTGGCCGCTGCCATCCGGGATGAAGGCCACGTCGCCAGTCATGCGGCCATCGGCCTTCTTGCCCTCAATGGTGAACTGCTGGCTCGTGCCGTCCTTGAAGGTGACGGTGATCCGCTGCGCGCCTTCCTTCGATGGCCGGAAAACCAGCCTGCCGCCCTCGAACTTGTGGTCGATAGGCTTGCCGTCCTCGCCGACCACCTGCGAGATGTCGGATTCCGCGTAGGTTCGAGCCTGGCCCGTCGAAGGGTCGACCGTCTTGAGGCTGAGCCCGTATTCCCCGAGAAAGCTATTGATCTGCTCCATGGTCTGCGGGTTCAGGTTGAGTCCTCCGGGGCACCCGGTCAACACACCCACGCTCAGGGCCACGCCTAGCCAGCGAAACTTGAACATTCACCCTCCTGCTGTCATGAGCTGCTTGCTTGATGACATGGTAATACCCCCGCATGACACGGATAATCGCAGCTTGGCATCAAAATTTCACCAGAATTTCGCGGTGAGCGCAGCGTGAGGAGCTCAAAACCCGCGTGATTCCACAGCTTCTAACGGTTTCGACGCGTGAGAACCTGGCTAAACAGACGTTGGCCCTCACGATAGGCTACCCTTCGCGACACGTGGACCATGGGGATGGCGGGGTTGAAGCGAATGGAGGACGGCCATGGCCCGGGGCTTGTCAGGATTGGTCGTTTCGGCTACTGTCTAATTAGATAACCATCTAATTAGACAAAGCTAAAAATGTTGGCCGTGAAGGAGGTCCCGATGACGCTATCCCCCGCGAACCGAAAAGCCGTGACGGGTTACCTCGCGGTGGTCTTCGCCCTCACCTGGGCGCTGGACGCCGTGGTCTACCTCCAGGGCGGCCTGTCGAACCCGCAGATGTTCCAGATCCTGGTCGGGGCCCAGATGCTGATCCCGGCGCTGATCGCCGTGGCGTTTCGCGCCTTCCGCCAGGAGGGCTTCAAGAACACCGGGCTTCGCCTCGGCAAGAAGCGCTACTACCTCTACGGTTTCGCCTTGACGGTCGCGTACCTGGGACTCAGTTACGGTCTCTCGGCCCTGACGCCCTGGCTCACGCTGGACGCCGACTTGAGCAAGTTCCAGACCATGATTACAGCCATCACCCAGCAGACGGGGCAGGCCCCGCCCATGAGCACGGGCGCCTTCGCCGCCTTGATGGCCATTCAGGTCGTCATCCTCGGGGCCATCCTGGGACTTCCCGCTTACTGGGGCGAGGAGTACGGCTGGCGCGGCTACCTGCTGCCCAAGCTGATGGAGCTGGGTCCGACCAGGGCGATCGCCCTGCACGGCGTGGTCTGGGGCCTCTGGCACGCGCCGCTCATCGCGATGGGCTACAACTACCCCGCTCACCCGGTCGTGGGCATCTTCATGATGACCGTCTTCTGCGTCCTGATGGGGGCCGTCTACGCCTGGCTCTTCTACGCGTCCGGAAGTATCTTCGTGCCGTGCCTGGCGCATGGCTTCCTCAACCAGGGAGCGGCCTACGTAGCCTTGTTCGTGGCCGGCTACCAGTCCCTGCTGGGAGGCCCGTTGGGCCTGATCGGCCTCGGGTTGCTGGCGATCCTCGTCGCGGTCATGGCCCGTCGCAAGGCCTTCACGGTCGTGGGGCAGCCGCTTTGCTGAATCATGGAGGACGACATGGCGCTCAATGAGGTATTCAAGGCGATCGCCGATCCGAACCGCCGCGAGATCCTGACCCTGCTGCGGCAGCGCCCCCATACCGCCGGCGAGATCGCGAAACGCTTCGACCTGACGAAGCCGACCGTTTCCCACCACCTGAACCAGCTCAAGGACGCCGACCTCATCTACGGCGTCCGCGACGGCACCACCATCACCTACCACCTCAACATGACGGTCTTCGAGGAGCTCGTTGCCTCCTTGCTCAGCCTCTGGAAAGGAGAGCCTCATGCGCCTGACGCTCAAAAGTGAATTCCTGCCGCTGCTCTTCGTGCTCGCGAGCTGGGCGCTGGCCCTCTGGTTCTGGCCGCAGCTTCCCGACCCGATGCCCACCCACTGGGGAGTCGACGGGCGGCCGGACAGCTGGATGCCCCGCACCTGGGGCGCGCTCTTGGGCCCTTTGGTCTCGCTCTTCGTCTACGTGACGATGACGCTGAGCCCCTTTGTCGACCCGCGCTCGCGCAACTGGGCCGCCCTCGGCGACATTTACCCGGTCCTGAAGACCGGCGTGAGCGCCCTGATGCTGTTCATCACCTACCTGGCCCTGTCCTCGGCAGCATCCCCGGATCAGGTCCTGCCCTCTTCCCACCTGCTGGTCGGCATCGGCCTCATGTTCGTCGTGCTGGGGAACTACCTCCCCAAGGTGCGCTCGAATTTCTTCCTGGGAATCCGCACGCCGTGGACGCTCTCCAGCGACGAGGTCTGGGTCCGCACCCATCGCCTGGCAGGCAAGCTCATGGTCCTCATGGGGCTCGTGTTCATGGCCAGCGCTTGGCTACCCCCCAGCTGGGCCTTCGGCATCGTGATCGCCTCGACGCTGGGGCTGGTGATCATCACCTTCGCCTACTCGTACGGGCTCTACCGCCGGCAGGTGAGAGACTAGTCCCCAGCCGGAATGGGCTCGGAGGAGCCCTGGTCCTCGAGGATCGTCACGTGGTTCGCGCTCTTGCTGCAGACGTAGATCAGCTTGCCTGGCCCAACTGCGAAGCTCAGGCGGGATTTGAGGGTCATCGGCGATTGGCACTTCGAGCAGCTCAGGGTCATCACAGGCCTCAAGAGGGACGGGGAACATCCTCACCAGCATGCGTCACGCCGCGACTAGCCCGGGTGACGGGCCGCACGCCGGCCATGTGAGGCTGCTCACACTGTTTAACGCACATTAAGCCAATCGGCCTGCCGGATCCGGCAGGCCGATTGGCTTAAACATGAATGGCCTCAGGACTTGCGGGCTTCCTGAACGGCCTTGACCGCCAGTTGATCGACCCGCTCGTTGTAGATGTTGCCGGCGTGGCCCTTGACCCATTTCCAGCTCACCCGGTGCTTCTGAACGGCCAGGTCCAGACGCTCCCAGAGCTCGCGGTTCGCCACCGGCTCCTTCTTGGAGTTCACCCAGCCGTTTCGCTTCCAGCCCTTGACCCAGCTCGTGATCCCGTCGATCACGTACTTCGAGTCGCAAATCATGGTGATCTCGACGCCCGGCTTGGCGAGGGCTTCGAGCGCCATGATGGCCGCCAGCAGCTCTTGGCGCTGGTTGGTCGTGTGGGGGTCCACCGGAGAGACGAGCTCGCGCTCCTTGAGAAGCGTCGCGCCCTCGTAGGCGAGCAAGAGGGCGGCAGCGGCTCCCGGGCCGGGGTTTCCGGAGCAGGCTCCGTCACAATAAGCTTCGATACGCATGGCGCCCATCATAGCACACGCGTTCGCGCGGACCGGCCCGCGTGGTAGAATGGGGCTTCGCGAACGCGCCCCAAATTCCCGCATCACCGAGAGAGGACCGCATGGAGACGAAGCCCACGACGGAGAAATCGCCGCTTACCATGGCCACCGCTTACGAGCCGCAGCGGGTCGAGGACACCTGGATCGACCGCTGGCAGGAGCTCAAGGTCTACGCCATGGACGTCGACCCCACGAAGAAGCCCTTCTCGATGGTGCTGCCTCCTCCCAACGTCACCGGCAACCTCCACCTCGGCCACGCCACCAACGGCACGATCCAGGACGTGCTGGCCCGCTCCAAGCGCATGCAGGGCTACGGCGTCCTCTGGCAGCCCGGCACCGACCACGCCGGCATCGCCACCCAGAACGTCGTCGAGCGCAAGCTGCGCGCCGACGAGGGCAAGACCCGCCATGACATCGGACGCGAGGAGTTCATCTCCAAGGTCTGGGAATGGAAGGAACACTACGGCAACACCATCATCCACCAGTTCAAGCGCCTCGGCACCACCATGGACTTCGACCGCTGGCGCTTCACCATGGACGAGGGCTACACCAAGGCCATCCGCGTCGCGTTCGTGCACCTCTTCGAGAAGGGCCTGATCTACCGCGGCAACCGGATCATCAACTGGTGCCCCCGCTGCCTGACCTCCCTTTCCGACCTCGAGGTCCAGCACAAGCAGTCCGACTCCACGCTTTACCACGTGCAGTACCCCCTGGCGGACGGCTCGGGCTCCATCACCATCGCAACCGTGCGCCCCGAGACCATCGTGGGCGACGTGGCGATCGCCGTGCACCCCGAGGACGAGCGCTACCGCGCGTTCATCGGCAAGCAGGTCCGCGTGCCCCTCACCGACCGCACGGTGCCCGTGATCGCCGACGAGGCCGTCGAGCGCGACTTCGGCACCGGCGCCCTCAAAATCACCCCCGCCCACGACATGACCGACTACGAGATCGGCCAGCGCCACGGGCTTCCCACCCTCGACGTCCTCACCCCCGAAGGCATCATGAACGAGCTGGCCGGCGAGCGCTTTGCCGGGCTCGACCGCTTCGAGGCCCGCAAGGTGGCCGTCCTCGACCTCAAGACCGACGGCGTGCTGATCAAGGAAGAGGACTACACCAACAACGTCAGCCATTGCGACCGCTGCGGCACCGTCATCGAGCCTCGCCTCTCCGACCAGTGGTTCGTCAAGATGGAGCCGCTGGCCGGCCCCGCCATCCAGGTCGTCGAGGACGGCCAGATCGACTTCCACCCCGACCGCTGGAAGGGCGTCTACCTCGACTGGCTGCGCAACATCAAGGACTGGTGCATCTCGCGTCAGCTCTGGTGGGGCCACCGCATCCCCGTCTGGACCTGCCCGGACGGACACCAGACCGCCTCGGTCACCGACATCACCACCTGCCCCACGTGCTCCAAGCCCGCCGAACAGGACCCGGACGTCCTCGACACCTGGTTCAGCTCCGCGCTTTGGCCCTTCGCGACCCTGGGCTGGCCTGAAAAGACGCCCGAGTTCGACTACTTCTACCCCACCAACGTTCTGTCGACCGCGCGCGACATCCTCTACCTCTGGGTGGCGCGCATGGTCTTCAACTCGATGGAGTTCCTGGACGAGGTCCCCTTCCAGCACGTGGTCATCCACGCGACCATCCTGGACGCCAAGGGCCAGCGCATGTCCAAGTCCAAGGGCACCGGCGTCGACCCGCTCGACATGATCGCCAAGTACGGCGCGGACGCCTGCCGCTTCTGGTTCGCCGGAGCCGGCACCTCCAGCCAGGACGTGCGCTTCAGCGAGGAGAAGCTGGAGGCGGGACGCAACTTCGCCAACAAGCTCTGGAACGTCAGCCGCTTCGCCCTCATGAACCTGCCCGAGGGCGACCAGGCCGTGGCCGGCGAGCTGACCCTGGCCGATCGCTGGATCCTCTCGCGCCTGCACCGCACCATCCAGACCGTCACCGAGGCCATCGACGCCTTCACGATGTCTCAAGCGACCGACGCCCTCTACGAGTTCATCTGGGGCGAGTTCGCGGACTGGTACATCGAGCTCGCGAAGTCCCGCATGCAGCAGGGCGACGAAACCGTCCGCGCCGTCCTGCGCGAGGTGCTCTACGCCACCCTGCGCCTGATGCACCCCTTCATGCCCTTCGTCACCGAGGAGATCCACGCGACCCTGGTGGAACGCGGCCTGGCTCCCCGTCGCGACTCGCTGCTGCAAACCGAGTGGCCCGTGGTCGACGCCTCCAAGATCGACGAAAAAGCCGAAGCCGAGATGCTCACCATCATGGAGGCCGTGCGCACCGTCCGAAACATCCGCGCTGAGCTGGGCATCGAGCCCGCCAAGCGTGCGGAGCGCCTCGTCATCCAGGCTTCGGCCACCTCGGCCGAGGTCTACCGCAAGGGTGCGCCCTACCTCGCCCACCTGACCCGCACCCAGGAAGTCGAGGTCACGACGGAAGCCCAGGAAATCCCGCTGGCCGCTTCGGGCGTGGCGGGTGACGCCACGTTGCTGCTGCCCCTGGCGGGCCTGCTCGACATCTCCAAGGAAGTCGAGCGGCTCCGCAAGGAGGAGACCAAGCTCCTGGGCGAACGCGACAAGCTCGCCGGCCAGCTCTCCAACGAGGCCTTCCTGGCGAAGGCCCCGGAAGCCGTGGTCGCGAAGCTGCGCCTGCGCCAGGGCGAGGTCGACCAGGCCATCCAGACGGTTGCCGGCCAGATCCAGCGCTGGCAATCCTAGCAAGAACAGATCCCTGCATGGCGACGGGGCCGTCTCGCATGAGACGGCCCCGTCGCCATGCAGGGACCCAGGCGCTTTCCGTAGAAACCCCGCTACTCGCTAGCGGGTTCATTGCCTATCCTGACATGGGCGCCGCCGCTCATGCCTCGCTGATAAGCGGGTTGCGGCGACCCTACGGTCCGTCCCCGGCCGCCCCGACGGGCTTGGCGGACCATGGCGCGCGTTTCGGGCGCAAGGGGGACTCATGCTGCCGACTCCGACCATGCCGACCGTGTTGGTGACCGAAGACGAACCCGACTTCCGCGAGTTGCTCGAGAGCTGGCTACTGGCCTCGGGCTACCATGTCCACGCGGCCGCCAGCGGCCACGAGGCCCTGGCGATCGCCAAGCAGCACGCCCTCGACGTCGTGGTCACCGACCTCAAGATGCCTGGGCTCAGCGGGCTCGACCTCCTGACCCTCCTCAAGGAGCGCGACCCCGCGATCGAAGTCATCTTCCTCTCGGGAGCCGCCGACATGGAATCGACCATCGAGGCCCTGCGCGAGGGACGCGCCTTCGACTTCCTACTGAAGCCGCTGGAGAGCCTCGGCCAGCTCAACCTCGCCATCGAGAAAGCCCTGCTCAAGAAGCAGCAGGCCCCAGTTTGCCATGCGACGATCCCGGCTGCCCCGCTGAGCAACCGCGAACGCCAGATCGTCTCGCTGGTCGCGGAAGGCTGCGAGAACCGCGAGATCGCCAGTCGACTCAGCATCAGCGAGAACACCGTCAAGAACCACCTCGCCCGGATCTACGACAAGCTCAAGGTGGCCAACCGGGTACAAGCCGCGCTGACCTGCGAACGCATGGGCTGGCTCTGAGCGCGCCCCTGGTCCGCTCCTTCGGCTACAATGGCTAGCAAATCTATCCATTCGAAGGAGTCACGCGCATGAAGGTTTCCGAGCTCAGCCAGCGTTCCGGCATCCCGGTCGCCACCCTCAAGTACTACCTGCGCGAGGGGCTCTTGCCACCCGGCGAGCGGCTCGCCAGCAATCAGGCGAGCTACGACGAGAGCCACTTGCGCCGCCTGCGGCTGATCCGGGTCCTGCAGGAGGTGGGCGGGCTCAGTCTCACGGCCATCCAATCGGTGACCCGGCAACTCGATGCTCCGGAGCCCGAGACGATGGAGGTGCTGCGCGCGGCGATCGATGCCCAGGGGATCCGGCCGGTAGAGCGCATGGCGTGCGAGATGGGCCCCGAGTGGCAAGCAGCGGCCCGCGAGGTCGATGCTTTCCTCGATCAGGTGGGCTGGCCCACCCGGCCGGATTCGACCGCTCGCAAGCGCCTGGTGGATGCCCTGCTCGACCTGCGTTCCCACGAGCCCGACCTCCCGGTCACGGCCTTCTTCCCGTACGTGCGGGCCGCCGGTGAGATGGCCCAGAACGAAGTGGCCCACGTCATGGGGGCGCTGGAGGCGGGCCCCGCGCAAGCCGTCGATGCGGTGATCATGGGCACGGTCCTCTGGGAGCCGGTCTTTACCGCGCTGCGACGGATCGCCCACGAACAGCTCAGCCGGCGGGTCCTGGGCTCATCCCAACCCAAGAAGCCAGGCCCAGAAGGGCAGGGTCACGACGCTTAACACCAGGGAAAGCGCCACGCCGTTGACCACCAGCCGGGACTCGAGGCCGTAGGCAATCGCCATGCTCACGCTCGAAAGCGCGCTCGGCATGGCCGTCTGCAAAATCGCCACCTGGAAGTCCATCCGCGGCATCGGCATCAGGCGGAAGATCACGACCGCGATCAGCGGCATGAGCAAGAGCTTGAAGGCGCTGACGCCCAGGGCTCCCGTCCAGGTCTCGCGCCAGCCCGTGACGGTCAGGGTCGCCCCCAGGCCAATCAGGAAAAAGGGAGTGGTTGCCGAGCCGATGCCCGCCAGCAGGGAAACGAGGAGCTCGGGCAGGGCGATCCCCTTGAGCGCAAAGCCGAGAACGAGCCCCCACAGCGGCGGAAAGGCCAACACGCCCTTGATCAGGCGGCTGACGGGTGCGCTCTGGCCCGCACCGGCCCACTCGCACATGGCCACCACGAAGGTCGCCAGGAAGATCCCACTGGAGAGTTGGTCGAAGAGGATGCCGCGTACGAGGCCCGGGTCCCCCAGAAGCGCGCTCAGGGCCGGGTAGCCCACGAAGGTCACGTTACCCAGGACGGCCGGGAGAAAGAGCGAAACCGCCTCTCTTGGGGGCAACTTGAGGATCCTGAGCAGCAGCACGTAACCCAGGACGCAGCTCAGCAAGAGGACGATCCAGCCGGCGGCGGGAAGCCAGAGGAGGCTGAGGTCGAGGGCGGGGGAGCGGTGGAGGCTCGCGACCAGCAAGGCCGGCAGCGTGACGTTAATGGCGATCCAGCTGAGCACGCGGACCCGCTCGGGCGTCAGCAAGCGGAGTTTCTTGAGCAGGATGCCGAGAACGGTGAAGCCGAAGATGTAGGCGAAGACGGGTGCGAGCGCGAGCATGGAGACCTCCGAGCCCCCATCCTACTCCTTTTCGGCGGGCTCGACCACGAAGACGACGTCCGCCAGGCCCTTTCGGACCGCGACGTCCGGCGTGGCGCTCGGAATGACCGTGGTGACGCGCAAGCTCAGGGCCGAAGCGCGCTTCCTGAGCTGCGCGGGAACCCCCAGCCCCTCGTCGGAGTGGAAGGCCCCGTTGACGTGTAGCACCAGGGGTGCGGGCAAGACGGGGGTGGAAGCCGGATCTCCGAAGGCCCGGGCGATCGCCTCAGCCATGGTGGCGTCCTTCAGGCACTGGGCCGCGAACATGCGCTCCATGAGCGCCTGGTCCATGCCCGGATGGCCACCCATGGTGGCCATGAAGCGCTCGAAGAGGAGGTCCTTGGGGCAGTCGACCTCGGCGGCCGCCCATTGCCGCTCGTCGGGGTCCAAGCCGCTCAGGGCGTCGAGGCCCTGCTTGGCGACCTGAGAGGCGAGGCGGCGCGGAACGTTGGAGGCAAGCACGCGGAGGCCGTGCTTGCGGGCGTACTCGATCAGCGGGCGGTAATCCGAGGCGTAGTTGGGCCAAGGGCGGCTCTTGGCGAGGAACTCCTCCTCGGGGATGCGGCCTTGCAGGTAGGCATCCAGGGCCGGCTGGACGTCACGCTCGAACATCTCGAGCGACAGGATCAAGCGGGGGCCGACCGCAGCGTGCAGGTCGCGTAGCATGGCGAGCTCGAGGCCATGGGTGGCGGGGTCGTCGTGCTGCTCGCCGAGGAAGACGACGTCCGCGCGAGAAAGCTCGGCGAGTGCGGCGTCCCAGGTGAGCGGGCGATCGTCAGCTCGGATCGCGAGCAGGCCCTGGGGCGCTTCGGCTGCCAAGACGGCGGGCGCGGGCGCCAGGGCGAGCGCGAGGCCGAGGACCAGGGCCTTGAGGCTCGCCCAGGCGGCCTTAGGAATCGGTCCGGCTGAAGGCATGGTTGCGCAGCGCCTTGCTGCCTTGCTTCGCGGGCTTGGCGGCTTGCGCGTCCTTCGTCTGGAGGGGCAGGGAGAACCAGAACGTCGAGCCCTGGCCGACCTCGCTGCGGGCGCCGATCTGGCCCCCGTGTCGGTGGATGATTTCCTTGCAGATGTAGAGGCCCAGGCCGGAACCGGCGGTCTGGTTCTCGTTGACCCGGTAGAAGCGGTCGAAGACGTGGGGCAGGGCGTCGTCGGGGATGCCGATGCCCTCATCGTGGACCTCGACTTGCCAGCGGTCGTCGACGCGCTGGGCCGTTAGCGAGATCGTGCCGCCTTCCGGGGAGTACTTGACCGCGTTGGAGATGAAGTTGACCAGCACCTGCGAGAGGCGGTCGGGGTCGGCGTGCACCATGGCGCGGACGGGCTCGACCTTGAGCTCGAAGCGATGGGTGGACTTGTGGCGCATCTCGAAGGGCTTGAGGCAGCCCTTGATGAGGCCGTCCATGCGGAAGCGCTTGAGGTCGAGGCTGAGGCGGTTGGACTGGATCTTGCTGAGGTCGAGCATGTCGTTGATGAGGCGGCCCAGGCGGCCGGTCTCGGAGTGGATCAACTCGAGCAGGGGAAGCTGCTCCATGCGATCCATGGGGCGGGTGATCATCATCTCGAGGAAGCCCGAGATGGTGGTGATGGGGGTGCGCAGCTCGTGGCTGACGGTGGCGATGAACTCGTCCTTCATGCGGTCGATCTGGGTCTCGATGGTCACGTCGCGCACCGAGAGGACGCCGCCGGTGATGCGGCCGGAGGCCTCCACGATGGTGGTGAAGTTGACCGAGACCGGGATCTCGCGATCGCCCTGCTGGATAGTGGCGGGGCAGCGGGCCGTGAAGGGCTGGCCCTCGCGCAGTGCGCGGTTGAAGTCGTTGAAGAGGTCGGCGTGGCGATCGCTCGTCTTGAGGATGTCGTCCCAGTAGAGCGTGTAGAACTCGGCGTCGGGCAGGCCGCAGAGGTTGCGCACGGCGTCGTTGAAGCTGACGATCAGCCCCCAGGAGTCGACCTTGAGCAGGCCGTCCAGCATGCTGGAGACGATGGCCTCCAGCTCGGCGCGCCGCGCCGCGTTGGAGCGGGCGTACTCGAGGTTCTCGAGGTGGATGGCCATCGGCAGGGCGACGATGCCCAGCAGGGGCGTGTCCTCGTAGCTGAAGGGGCCTTTCTTCTCGTTGCGGTAGAAGCACATGCCGCCGATCAATCGCCCATCGCTGACCAGGGGCACGCCTACCAGGCTCAGGGCCTCGGGCAAGGTGGAGCGGATGATGGTCGGGCGCTGCTCACGGAAGATCTCGTTGTAGAACTCGTGGAGCTGGTCCTTGTCCATCGCCTCTTCATGGAAGGAGGGACCGGACTCGGCCAGCAGGCGCAGGTTGGAGAGGTCCACCGCGGAGAGGAGGAAGCCGCCATCGGCCTCGAGGAACTCCGCGAGCTCGCCGAGAATCTGGGAGAGGGCGCCTTCGAGATCCCCGCGCTGGCCCAGCTTGGCGAAAAGGCCGTGCAGGAGGCCGATGAGCCTGATCGAGCTCAGGGTGGCGACCGTGGGGGGGGAGTCCGGGAGCATAGGCTGCATGGCACCTCGCATGCGGCTCGACCGAGCGATTCGGCTGTCAGAGAGCCGTTAAAAGGGTATAGACCCCATGTATACCACAGGAAAGGGGGTGATAACGATGATACGCCCGAGCGACATGGTAGGGCGGCAGTTCCTGGTCACCGCGCAGACGGAGATGGGGGTCTACCAGCGGCTCATCAAGGCCTTCGACGAGCAGGACGCCCGCGATCAGATGATCGCCTACCTCGATTCGGAAGGAATCCCGCACCACGATGTCTCGATTCAACCGTTCTAGCATGTTTCGTTGCTTCAGGTCGGCGGCGCTGCCTTACGCCACAGCCGCGGGCGCTGACGCCCCCTCATTCCCGCCGTCAGCCCTCGGCACCACCCCCTAGCCGGCCCCCCGACGGGGGCCGGCTGCTAATTTCCTGGAAATGAGTGGTTGACAAGGGTTAAAGGCTAGGATAACATTGGGATTGCGTTGGGCAAGGGGCTGTAGCTCAGTTGGTAGAGCGCTTCAATGGCATTGAAGAGGTCAGGAGTTCGATTCTCCTCAGCTCCACTTTAAAAGTTCATAACCTGGGGACATAGCTCAGTTGGTAGAGCGCTTCAATGGCATTGAAGAGGTCAGGGGTTCGATTCCCCTTGTCTCCACTGGACCGGCGGTTTAAAAGACCGCCGGTCGTTTTTTTCCAGGTTCCGGCCGCCTCCGCGCCCACCGGGGAGCGGAACGCGGTACACTAGTCAGCGGTTTACTCAGTATCGAGAGGGAGAAACGGGATGGAAGAAACGGCGGGCGCAACCGTGGCGCAGTCCTGGTCGATTGAAGACAGCAACGAGCTCTACCACCTCCATGGGTGGGGCGAGCCGTACTTCAGCGTCAACGCGGAGGGGAACATCGAAGTCACTCCCCTCGGAACGCGCGGCGGCGCGATCGACCTGTATCGCCTGGTGCAAGCCCTCCAGCAGCGCGGCCTCAGCCTGCCCCTGCTGATCCGCTTCTCCAACATCCTCGAGGATCGCATCGATCGCCTCAACCAGTGCTTCATCCGGGCCATCGACGAGTACGGCTACGACGGCGTCTACCGCGGCGTCTTCCCGGTCAAGGTCAACCAGCAGCGCTACGTGGTCGAGGAAGTCGTCCGCTACGGCGAGAAGTACAAGTACGGCCTAGAAGCCGGCAGCAAGCCCGAGCTGATGATCGTGCTCGCCACCCTCAAGACCCCGGGCGCCCTGGTTATCTGCAACGGCTACAAGGACCGCGAGTACATCGAGACCGCCCTCCTGGCCCAGCGGGTCGGCCAGACCCCGATCGTGGTCATCGAGCAGCTCAGCGAACTCGACACCATCCTCGACGCCTCGCGCCGGCTCGGCATCAAGCCGCTGGTCGGCGTCCGCGCCAAGCTGCTCTCGCGCGGCGTGGGCCGCTGGGGCACCTCCACCGGCGAGCGCGCCAAGTTCGGCCTCTCCGCCGCCGAGATCATCGAGGTGGTCGAGCGCCTGCGCGAAGAGGACCTGCTCGACTCCCTGCAGCTGCTGCACTTCCACGTCGGCTCGCAGATCTCCAACATCTCCGTCTTCAAGAACGCCATGCGCGAGGCCAGCCAGATCTACGTCGAGCTGGCCAAGCTGGGCGCCAACATGCGCTACCTGGACGTCGGCGGCGGCCTCGGCATCGACTACGACGGCTCCAAGACCGACTTCCCCTCCTCCAAGAACTACAACATGCAGGAGTACGCCTACGACATCGTCATGGCCGTCCAGGAAGCCTGCAACCAGCACGGCCTCAAGGTGCCCACGCTCATCACCGAGTCCGGCCGCGCCATCGTCTCTCACCAGGCCGTCCTGGTCTTCGACGTGCTCGGCGCCCACGAGGTCAGCATCGGCGAGGTCGTCACCCCCACCGACGCCGCCCACCAGGTCATCCGCAACCTCCACGAGACCTGGGAGACCATCGACCCGCGCCACCTGCAGTCGTCCTACCACGACGCCGTCCAGTACAAGGACGAGGCCCTCAGCCTCTTCCAGCTCGGCTACCTCACCCTCGAGGAGCGCGCCTGGGCCGAGAAGCTCTACTGGAAGTGCTGCCAGCGCATCCTGGAGCTCGGCCGCCAGCAGGACTTCGTGCCCGAAGAGTTCACCGAGCTCGAGCAGACCATGGCCTCCATCTACTACTGCAACTTCTCGGTATTCCAGTCGGCGCCCGACTCCTGGGCCATCGACCAGCTCTTCCCCGTCCTGCCCATCCACCGGCTCGACGAGGAGCCGACCCGTCGCGGCACCCTCGCAGACCTCACCTGCGACTCCGACGGCAAGATCGACCAGTTCATCGACATTCGCGACGTCAAGCACGCCCTGGAACTGCACCCCTACAAGCCCGGAGAACCCTACTACCTCGGCCTCTTCCTCATCGGCGCGTACCAGGAAATCCTCGGAGACCTCCACAACCTCTTCGGGGACACCAACGCCGTGCACGTCCACCTCACGGACGACCCCGAGGGCTATCACCTCGAGCACGTGGTCCGCGGCGACTCCATCGCCGAGGCGCTGCGCTACGTCGAGTACCGCCCGGAAGGCCTCATCGAGAGCCTCCGCCGGGAGACCGAGAAGGCCCTGCGCGAGCGGCGCATCACCATCGAAGAGTCCCGCCTGCTGCTGCACCACTACGAGCGGAGCCTGAGCGGCTACACCTACCTCTGGGACTGATTCCCGGAACCAAGCACCGAGAAGGGAGGGGCCGGTCGGCCCCTCCCTTCTCGCGTTTCGGACGCCGGCTAGACGTCGCTCAGGCGGAACGGATCCTTGGCCAGCAGCTCCGCGAACTCCGGCGCGGGAAGCGGGCGGCTGTAATGGAAGCCCTGGACCTCGTCGCAGCCCAGTTCCCGCAGCTGATCCAGCTGATGGGCATCCTCGACTCCCTCGGCGACCACGTGCAGATCCAGGTGGTGCGCCAGGTCGATGATGGCCCGCACGATGGCCGTCGAGCGGCGATCGGTGGACAGGTCCCGGATGAAAGTGCGATCGACCTTCAGCGCATGCAACGGCAGCCGCTTGAGGTAACTCATCGAGGAGTATCCCGTGCCGAAGTCGTCGATGGACAGGCGCACGCCCATGCCCGCGAGCTCTTCGAGCAGCGAGACGGCCACATCGAGGTTCTCCATCAACAGCGACTCCGTGAGCTCCAGATCCAGGTTCTGGGGCTCGATGCGGCCGGCCGCCAGGAGTTCGCGCACCGCGTCCACGAGCCGCAGGTCCTTGAAATGCCGTGCCGAGAGGTTGACGGCCATCCGGATGGATGGCAGGCCTTCCTCGCGCCACCTGCGGGCCTGCTCACAGGTCGTCGCGAGCACCCAGTCCGTGATGGGAACGATCAGCCCCGTCTCCTCGGCCAGCGGGATGAACTCGGCGGGGCTGATCAGGCCGCGCTGCGGATGGCTCCAACGAATGAGGGCCTCGGCGCCGATGATGCGCCCGTCTTGAGGGCGAACCTGGGGCTGGTAGTGGATGAGCAGCTCGCCAAGGTCGATGGCCTTGCGCAGGTCGTTCTCGAGCATGAGGCGGGCAGCCACCTGGGACATGGTGTCGCGGGCGTAGTGCTGGTACGTGTTGCGCTCCTGCTTGGCCCGGTACATGGCCGACTCGGCATGCTGCAAGAGGGCCAGGCCGTCCTCTCCGTCGTGGGGAAAGACGCTGATGCCCGCGCTGGCCGTAAGGAAGAACTCCTGGCCATCCACCTCGTAGGGCTCCGCCAGGGCCGCCAGGATGCGCTGGGTCGTCTTTGCCGCCTCATGGACGTCCTTGAGATCCCGCAAGACCACGGCGTACTCGTCGCCGCCGATCCGCGCCAGCGTGGCATGGTCGGGCATGCAGGACTTCAGCCGCTGGGCGACCTTCACGAGGACGAGGTCGCCCGACCCATGGCCGAAGGTCTCGTTCACCCGCTTGAAGAGATCGAGGTCGAAGAGGGCCACTGCCACCATGCGCGAGTAGGCCTGGGCATCGCTAATCGCCTGCTCGAGGCGGTCATGAAAGAGCGCCTTGTTGGCGAGTCCCGTCACGGGATCCGTGGTGGCCATGGCCGACATGAGATCCGCGACGTAGCGCCGCTGGGTCATGTCGCGAACGACCGCCACCACGAGCGTCCCGTGCTTGGTTTCCAGCGGGCTCAAACTGATCTCGATCGGAACCTCGGTACCATCCTTGCGGACTCCGGCCAGGTCGAGGGACTTACCCATCGGGCGGTTGAAGGGGGCCGCCGCATAGCGGGCCCGGTGGATCTGATGGCCCTCGCGCAGCTCGGCGGGAACCAGCACCTCCACGGCCTTCCCGTTGAGCTCGTCGCTTGCGTAACCGAAGAGCTTCTCGCAGTGGGCGTTGCAAAAGACGATCCGGCCGCGAGCGTCCACGATCAGCATGGCGTCCGGAATGGCCTCGACGAGGTCTTCCCAGTGCATGCGCATGAGCGCATGAAGAAGATGGGGATCTGCGAAGTTATCCAGCGGCATGGGTTTTTCTCTCTAGGTTCTTGCCATCATGAGGCGCCTTGCGCCGGGGAGGAGGCCGCCGTGAGCGGCTCGATCAGCGCCAGCACCATGGGGTTGGCGACATCGGGAAGCGCGGTGGCCGTGCAGCGAACCTCGAGCACGGTCCCGTCCGCGCGCACGTAGCGCTGATCGAGGATCACCTCGTTGCGCTCGCCGTCAAGCAGCTCCAGGATCAAGCGGCCCGCCTCGCCCTGGTCGTCGGGGTGCAGGAACTCGAACAGGAATCTTCCCGCGAGGTCGCGCGGAGGCCTGACGAGCATGCGTGAGAGCGCGGGGTTGGCGTGGTCGATGCGTCCGAGCTGATCCAGGAGGGCCATCCCGATGGGCGCGGAGTCGAAGAGGAGCTTGAAGGGCCGGTCCTGCTCGCTGCGCTCGGCGAGCCCCTGATGTAGCATCAAGGCCCGGGCGAGATAAGCTCCGACCGTCTCGAGAACGGCCGTCAGGGTCTCGTCGGGAGGCGGGATGTCGCAGCAGAGGAAGACGGCCACTCCCACGACGTCTCCATGTGCCCGCAGCGGGAAGGCCACTCCGGAGCGCAAGCCGGCCTCTGCGGCCACCTCGCTCCGGATGAAGAAGTCGCTCTCGCCCAGGCGGGGCTCCCAGACCATCCGGCCGGTTTCCCAGACCCGCCCCGGCAAGCCCGTCGCATTGGGCAGGTAGATGGATCGGGCGTAGGCCGCGAAGCGCTCGAAGCGGGGCTCCGAGGCATGCCAGGTCTCGGTGAGCCGCAAGGCGTTGGCGGCCGGATCGCGCGTCCAGATCTCGCCGACGTTCCAGCCCAGGGTTTGTCCGAGGGTTTCGAGGAAGCGCGAGAGGATGTCGGCCAAGCCACGGGCCTCGAAGAGGGCGTCGGTGACCTGGAGGTGGAGGTGGCGGTAACGCTGCGCGTGCTTGCGCGCGGTGATGTCGCGGGAAAGATCCAGCCATCCCTGGGGCAGGGCGAGGCGCTTGACCTCGACGTCCAGGCTGTCGCCCGAGGCGTGGCGGCGGACGGCCTCCGTGGGCGCGGCGCCGGGGCCGGGGGGCGGGTCGTCCGGGGCCACGAGGGCGAACGGGCGCCCCAGGATGTCGCCGGAGCGGTAGCCGTAGAGCTGCTCGGCCGCGGGGTTCCAGCGGGAGACGAGGCCTTCGGGGGAGATCAGCGCCACGGCGTCGTGGGTCGCAGCCAGCAGGACGTGCAGCAGAACGGCCGCGCCCTCCTCGGGCGTCGCGACGCGGGAGGAAGGCGCGGTCTCGTGATCAGGCTTGCGCGTTGATGTCATGCGGATCAGGACCCTCGCTGCGGGCGAGAAACAGGACGCTTACTCGATTCTACCCCGAATCGACCGCAGCGAGACCAAATCTCCGTAGAAAATCGCAGCGGGCTAGTCGGCGAGGCCGTTGCGGCGGTAGTAGGCTTCCAGGGACTGGACCGCGTACAGGTCGCGGCCCGTGGCGTGGACGGCGAGGCTCTCCGGCTTGCCGCCCAGCATGGGCGGGACGATGACTTCCATGGCCTCGGCGTAGCCCCAGCGGACCTCGGCCTTGACCCAGTCGAAGACCGGCAGCTTCTCGCCCGCTTGCTTGCGAGCCTCGAAGTCCTTCTGGACCGCGGCCAGGGCCTCTAGCTGCCAGGTGGCATTGGTGGTGCGGGGCAGCTTGACGGCCTGTCCGGCCTTGAGGGTCGTGCCGTTGGCGGCCTGGAGGTCGGCGACGTAGGCCTTGATCTCGGTGCCGGTGGGGACGCCGTCAGCGCTCATGGTGGCAGCGAAGCGGCGGGCCAGGGCCCAGTAGGTATCCCCGGGCTTGGCGGTGATCACGAGGGGCTCGGAGGCCTTGAGGGTGATCTCGCGGGCATCGTCGAGGGGCTGGATGGCCTCGACCTGGAAGAGCGTGCCGCCCTTGGTGGGGCCGTACTCGCGGACCGCGAGGCCCAGGGGCTTGCCGCCCGACAGGGCGGGGGCGGTCACCTCGATGGACTCGGCGTAGCCCCACTTGGCGTCGGTCTTTGACCAGTCGTAAGCGGAGGCCGACTTGCCGAGCGATTTCTGGGCGGCCACCATGGCAGGCAGCTTCCAGGAGGCGTTGTCAGTCATGGGGAGCTTGATCGACTGGCCGACGCGGATCTTAGCGGATTTGCCGTTGGCGGCCTGCAGCTCCTTGGCGTAAGCGTTGATCTCGGAGGCGGTGGGGACGCCGCTGGGGTTCATGGTGCTCGCGAAGCGGCGGGCCAGGGCCCAGTAGGTATCGCCGGCCTTGGCGGTGATCACGAGGGCGTCCTTGTCGGCAACCTTGGTGAGGCTGCGCTCGGTGGCAAGGGTGAGGCTATCGGTAGACACCACGGCGCTCGAGGCGGCGGTGGAAGCATTGAAGCGGGAAGTCGAGAAGAGCGATTGGTTATTGAGGGGGGCCGCCACGTGGCGGGAAACAAACAGGTTCACGGGTCCTCCGAATGACAATCTAATGGCAATAAGGGCTTATCGCCAACATGGATTTAATACTTGCTTAATTTCCCTTTTAAGCTTCTTAAAGCGGGGCATGGCTTCCGGAAGGCAAGCTTGGTAAAGTGAAGCGGATCCCCGAGACGATAGGAGGTAGACCTCATGATCCCGACTCCGGCTTATGCAGCCCCTGCGGCCAAGGCTCCGCTTGCTCCGTCTTTGATCGAGCGCCGGGAACCCGGTCCTCACGACGTGCTGATCGACATCCGGTACTGCGGGGTCTGTCACTCCGACCTGCACCAGGTGAAGGACGAGTGGGGGGGCGCGCGCTTTCCGCTGGTGCCTGGCCATGAGATCGTGGGCACGGTGTCACGCGTCGGGGCTTCCGTGACGAAGTGGGCCGTCGGCGACACGGTGGGCGTGGGCTGCTTCGTGGATTCCTGCCGCGAATGTGAGGCGTGCGTGGCCGGTGACGAGCAGTACTGCGAGCGCGGGATGACGGGCACGTACAACAGCCTGGAGCGGGATCGCAAGACTCCGACCTACGGGGGCTACTCGACGCGCATCACCGTCGACGAGAACTACGTGTGCCGGGTGCCCGCGAGCCTGCCGTTGGATCGCGCGGCTCCGTTGCTCTGCGCGGGCGTCACGACCTACTCGCCCTTGCGGCACTTCGGGGTGAAGGCGGGCGATCGCGTGGCCGTGGTGGGCCTCGGCGGCCTGGGGCACATGGGCGTGAAGATCGCCAAGGCCATGGGCGCGCACGTGACGGTGCTCAGCCATTCGCCCTCCAAGCACGAGGACGCGCTGCGGCTCGGCGCCGACGACTTCGTGGCCACCGGTGAGGCGGACGCCTTCAAGCAGAACCGCAAGCGCTTCGACTTCATCCTGGACACGGTCTCGGCCGAGCATGACTACAATGCCTACTTGAACCTCTTGAAGCGGGACGGGACCATGGTGCTGGTGGGGTTGCCCGAGGCGATGCCCCTGGATGCCTCCTCGTTGATTTCGGGGCGGCGCCGGCTGGCGGGCTCACTGATCGGCAGCATCCGCGAGACCCAGGAGATGCTGGATTTCTGCGCGGCGCACGGGGTGGCGGCGGACGTGGAGGTCATTCCCATGGAGGGCATCAACGAGGCCTACGAGCGGATGCTCAAGAGTGACGTGCGCTACCGCTTCGTCATCGACATGGCGACCCTGAGCTAGCTTTCGCGGCGAGAGGGTCTCGGCGCCTCCAGCCGGCTCGAAGGGTCTCGGCGTCGCCGGAAGCGGCGATGCCGAGACCCTTTGTCGAAACCTCCTCATCCCATCGCCGCGTCGTCATGTCATGGTGAGGGCGCGCCCAACGACGTGGAGGGGTTCAAGCATGCGCATCGGGATGATCGCTCCGATCTGGGAGACGACGCCTCCGACCGGTTACGGAGGCATCGAGCGGGTGGTGGACAGCTTGGTCCGTCACCTGCGGCTGAGGGGCCATGAGGTGACCTTGTTCGCCACCGGGGACTCCGCCGGCGTGGAGGAGGGCAACTACACCGAGCCCGTCGCGCTGCGCCATCTGGGCTTCGACACATGGAGCGGTCAGATGGCCGAGGCGGTGCACCTGGCCAACGCGCTGAAACGGCGCCACGAGTTCGACCTGCTGCACAGCCACGTCGGTCCGCTGGGCAACGCCTTCGCGGAAGCCTGCAATGCCCGGCTGCTCTCGACGCTGCACGGGCCGTTCAACCCCGAGAACCTCCGGATCTTCCTGAACTTCCCGCACCAGCCCTACGTGAGCATCAGCCATTCCCAGCGCGAGGGCTGCCCGGAGCTCAACTACCTGGGGACGGTGCACAACGGCATCGAGACGGCGACCTACCGCTGCGGCCGGAAGCAGGGCTACTTGCTCTTCCTAGGGCGCGTCTCCCCCGAGAAGGGGACCCACCTGGCGATCGAGGCCGCCCGGCGCCTGGGGATTCCGCTGGTGATCGCGGGCAAGGTCGATCCCTTCGACCAGGAGTACTATGCGCGCGAGATCGCTCCGAAGATCGACGGGCGGGCGGTCAGGTTCATCGGGGAGGTGGCGGGGGCCTCGAAGCGCGAGGTCCTGGAGGGGGCGATCGCCCTGCTGCACATGGTCCAGTGGAGCGAGCCTTTCGGGCTGGTCATGGTCGAGGCCATGGCCTCCGGCACGCCGGTCGTGGCGATGCGCCACGGCTCGATCCCCGAGGTGATCAGCCACGGGCGCACGGGCTTCATCGTGGACAGCCTCGAGGAGGCGGTGGACGCCCTGGGGCACCTGGACCGGATCGATCCCGAGGCCTGCCGGCAAGAGGCGATTGCGCGCTTCGACGTCTCGCGCATGGTCGACGGGTACCTGGCGCTTTACGAGCAGCTTTGCTCCCAGCCGACGGAACCGACCCTGGAGGCGCGTTGAGCGCCTCGACCACGTCGCAGGGCGCGTTGAGCGCCCCGAGGAGGCCAGCATGAGCGAGCGTCCGTTCCAAGCCTCGGACATCAGCGAGGACGAAGGGCAGCTGCTGGAGATCGACCAGGAGCTGACCGACCTGATTCGCTCGGGCATGCCCGCCCTCCTGACGGGCTGCCGGCATGAGCCGGAGGTGCTCAAGCAGGGCCGCCTCTTCATGGTCTCGGACAAGGACGGCGAGGTCAGCACCGGCTGCAAATGCGGCATGGGCCTCTACCATGAGGACACCCGCTTCCTGAGTCAGCTCACGCTGCGCCTGTCAGGCGAGACTCCCACCCTGCTCTCGGGCTCTACCGAGCGGACCAACCTCGGCCACATCGAGTTCGTGAACCCCTCGCTGACGCTGGCGGACGGCACGCTCGTGCGCCAGGAGACGATGCACCTCTCGCTGGCGCGCGCCGTCTCCGACGCCTTCCGCGAGCAGGTCTCGCTGCTCAACTTCAACACCTTCGCGGTCTCCATGCGCCTCAGCCTCGAATTCCGCGCGGACTTCGCCGACATCTTCGAGGTCCGCGGCCTGCACCGCCAGCGCCACGGCGTCTTCTACAAGCCCCGCCTGGAGACGGACAGCATCACCCTGGCCTACCGCGGCGAGGACCAGCTCTTGCGGCAGACGCGGATCCGCTTCGCGCTGCCACCCGCCACGATCGAGGCACTCCCGAGCGAGCATGGAGCCGTGGGTGCGGTCGCGCACTGGGACGTCGTCGTGCCCGCAAACGGGGGCAAGGCGCTGATCGACTACCAGATCGACACGCTCGAGGGCACCGAGCCGCCCAAGGAGATCATGGGCTTTCCCGCCCTCATCCAGCACGTCACGGAGCTGGGACAGGCCTCCCAGTTCTTCCAGACCCAGATCCAGACCGACAACGCGGTCTTCAACCTCGTCCTCGACCGCAGCATCCGCGACCTGGTGGCCCTGACCTCGCGCTACCCGACCGGGCCCTTCCTCTCGGCCGGGATCCCGTGGTTCACCAGCCCCTTCGGCCGCGACTCGATCATCACGGCCCTGCAATCCCTCGTGCTCGGGCCCGAGGTGGCCAAGGGAGTCCTTCGCTTCCTCGCCAAGTACCAGGGCAAGACCGAGGACGAATTTCGCGACGAGGAGCCGGGCAAGATCCTGCACGAGTTCCGCTACGGCGAGCTGTCTCGCCTGGGCGTCATCCCGCACACGCCCTACTTCGGCACGGTGGACGCCACGCCCCTCTGGATCATCCTGCTGAGCGAGACCTACCGCTGGACCGGAGACGCCAGCCTGGTCCACGAGCTCTGGGAGGCCGCCGAGGGTGCCCTCCTGTGGCTCGAGACCTACGGGGACCTCGACGACGACATGTTCGTCGAGTACCTGCGGCGCAGCCCCAAGGGCATCGGCAACCAGGGCTGGAAGGACTCCTTCAACGCCGTGATCTTCCCCGACGGCAGCCTCGCGCAAGCCCCCATCGCCCTCGTCGAGGTCCAGGGCTACGTCTACGACGCAAAGCGACGGGCCGCCGAGCTCTGCCACCTGGTCGGCCAGGAGCTGCTCGCCAAGCGCCTCCTACAAGAGGCAGACGAGCTCAAGGCCCGCTTCAACGAGGCCTTCTGGCTGGAGGACGACGGCTTCTACGCCATCGCGCTGGACCGCGACAAGCGCCCGGTCCGGACGCTCACCTCCAACCCGGGCCATGCGCTCTGGAGCAACGTGGTCGCGCCCGAGCGCATCGAACAGGTGGTGAAGTCCCTCCTGAGTCCCGCCATGTTCTCGGGCTGGGGCATCCGCACGCTCTCCGCCGAGAGCCCGGTCTACAACCCCATCGGCTATCACATCGGGACGGTGTGGCCCCATGACAACGCCCTCATCGCCAAAGGCTTTGCCGATCGCGGCTACAAGCGCGAGGCCAACATGATCTTCTCGGCGATGTACGACTCGGCGCTGCGCTTCAACTACTACCGCCTGCCCGAGCTCTTCTGCGGCTTCGAGCGCCAGGGCGAACTCGACATGCCGATTCCCTACCCGGTCGCCTGCTCTCCTCAGGCCTGGGCCGCCGCCACTCCCATCCTGCTGCTGCAAGCGGCCCTGGGCCTCGAAGCAGACGCCGCTCACCACACGCTCAAGGTCAACATCCCCGCCCTGCCCGACTGGCTGGAACGCGTGACCCTGCGCGGCATGCGCATCGGCGCGGCCGTGGTGGACCTCGAGTTCATCCAGGTCACCGGCACGACCACCACCCGGATCCTCAACAAGCAAGGGGATCTGCGGGTCCTCATCGAAGGCTAGGTCACCATTTTCCAAGGGCCGCGCACATGAGGTAGAATCAAGGCAGTTCCTGTCTTTCGCCGGTAAGGAGACCCTCATGTCAGACACTCGCGCGCGCATGCTGCCCCCCCGACCTTCCTACATCGGGGCCGTCGTCCGGGGCTTCCTCACACGCTGCCCGCGCTGCGGCATCGGCCCCACCAGCGAGCGCCTCATGAAGCTGCATCCAGCATGCTCACGCTGCGGCCAGGCCTTCAAGCTCAAGGCCGGCGAGTTCACGGGCGGAGTCTACCTGGGATACTTCTTGACCGTATTCATCCTGGCGCTCGTCTTTCTCGTCCTGATCGGTCCCTTCGACATGTTCATCGACCACACGCTCTGGGTCCTGGTCCCGCTGGGCATCATCATCCCGTTCCTCACGCACCGCCACACGGTGGGCATGTACATGGGCATGCTGATCGCCAACGGCGCCATGGACTACTTCGCCGAAGACCTTGACGCAACGCCCTCCGGCAACGACTGAGCAAGAAGCCCCGGCCGAATCGGCCGGGGCTTCTTGCTCAGGTTGGTCTTGGCCAAACCAGGCGCTTAAGACTTGGTCTTCATCAGGGCCTGGATCACGGCGTTCACCTGGTTACCCAGGGTCACGACGATCTCGCCCATGACCGAGAAGCTCTGCTTCGAGAGCGTTCCCTTGATCTCTTCGGTCTTCTCCAGCGTCTCGGTCAGCGCCACGAGCGCCTGGCGAAGCTCGGCCTCGACGTTGGCCGCACCCTCGGCGAGAACCTTCTCGGCTTCCTGACGCGCCTGCTCGGCATACTCGAACAGCTCCCAGAGCCGACCGTTGAGGTCGAAGAGCAAACTGTTCACGCCCTCGTGAATCGAGGTGATGCTGAAGCCGGACTCGGTCTGTGTCATGAAGTACTCCTTGAGCAGTTTTGGGTCACGGGGTCGCCATGGGGGTTATACCCATCGCTTGCATGCTTTTTCCTGCCCCTAGCGAGGGAGGTAAGATGGATCGGTTGCTTGCTCGCATGCGAACGAAAGGAGTCCCGCCATGGATCTCGGGTTGAAGGGCCGTCGCGCCCTCGTCTGCGCCGCGTCGAAGGGGCTGGGACGCGCCATCGCAGCCGCGCTCTCGGCCGAAGGAGCCGTGGTCGCCATCTGCTCGCGCAGCTCCGAGGCCATCGAGAAGACCGCCCGAGCGATCGAGGCCGAGACGGGAAACCGCGTGCTGCCGTTCGTCGCGGACATGGGCAAGGCCGACGACGTCAAAGCCCTTCACGCCGCGGTCGAAGAGGCCCTGGGAGGCATCGACATCCTGATCAACAACGCCGGCGGTCCCCCGGCCGGCGGGCTGGATGCGGTGAGTGACGCGCAGTGGCGCGAGGCCCTCGAGGCGGGGATGCTGTCGATCATCGCGCTCACACAGCGGGTGATCCCGGGCATGCGCGAGCGGCGCTGGGGCCGGATCGTCACGGTCTCGTCGACCACCGTCCTCGAGCCCTCGGAGCGCCTCTTGATCTCGAGCACGGTACGATCGGGGACGGCGGCCTTCATGAAGGCGATCGCCCCCGGCCTCGCCCAGGACAACGTCCTGGTCCACACCGTCTGCCCCGGCCCCACCCGCACCGACCGGATGATTTACCTCGCCGAAACGGCCGCCGCTCAAAAGGGCACGACTCCTGAAATCGAGGAGCAAGCGCTGACCGCCGACATCCCCATGGGCCGCATGGGCCGGCCCGAAGAGCTGGCAGACGTCGTCGCGTGCCTCGCGTCGGATCGCTTCAGCTACGTCACGGGGCTCACGCTGCCGGTCGACGGCGGCCAAACCACGTGCAGATAAGACGGTAAGCGTAAGCGGCGTTAGCCCAGCTGGTTCTGCTCGAGGTAGCGCTTGTTGAGCATCGAGAGCGCGAGGGTCATGGCGAAGAGCACCATGCCGATGGAGCTGGCGTAGCCCATGTTGAGGCTCTCGAAGGCCTGCTGGTAGAGGTAGTAGACCATGGTCGTGGAGGACTCCAGCGGGCCGCCCTTGGTGAGCACGAAGATCTCGGCGAAGACCTTCAATGCGTTGATGGAACTCACGATGCCCACCATGGCCATGTGCGGGATCATCAAAGGCAGGGTCAGGTAGAGGTGCTGCTGCCAGCGCTTCGCGCCGTCGAGGTCCGCCGATTCGTAGATCTCATGCGGAATTCCCTGCAGACCCGCCAGGTAGATGACCATGTAGTAGCCGAGGCCCTTCCAGACCGTCACGGCCATGACTGCGCCCAGGGCGGTCTCGGGCTGGCTGAGCCAGGGCACCGGATGCGCCATCAGCCACGGGAAGGCGCTCTGGGCGACCCAGTTCACGAGGCCGTTCTCGGCGTAGAGCCACTTCCAGGTGAGGCCCACGACCACGATGGGAATGACCACCGGCAGGTAGTAGGCCGCCCGGAAAAAGCCGATGCCCTTCATCGGCACGTTGACCAAGATGGCGATCAGCAGCGGCAGGATGACGAGCGCGGGCACCACTCCCACCAGGTAGATGAGCGAGTTGACCAGGGCCTTCCAGAAGGTCGGGTCGTTGGCGAGCTGCATGTAGTTCGCAAGCCCCACCCAGCGCCAGGCCCCGCCAAAGTCCGACTCCGCGAAGGAGTTGAAGACCGCCATGATGGCGGGCAGGATCCAGAAGACCCCCAGCACCAGGCCTGCGGGCAGCAGGAAGAGGTAGGGCGCGAGATTGACGCGGTGCTTGCGCAGCGGGTTCGCGGAGGGCTTCAGGAAGGTCGCCATGCTACTTGCTCAGGATCCTTTCCCAATCGGCGGCAGCCTTCGCGAGGGCTTCATCCGGCTTGGACTTGCCGAGGGCGGCGCCCTGGAAGGCCTGATTGAGGGCCTTGGCCAGCTCGTCGTGGCGCGGCAGCGGCGGGACCAGCAGCTCGGCGCGCTCCAACTGCTCGGCGGCGATCTTGCGGGCGCGGTCCTCGAGCGTGGGATCAGCCGGCAGCTTGGTGAAGTAATCGGCCTGGGCCGCGGCCTTGATCGAGGGCAGGATGGGGACCAGCTTCGAGAAGGCGAGCTGGTTCTCGGCGTTGGTGATGAACTGCGCGAGCTGAAGGGCCTCGGCCTGGTGCTTGGCTCCCTTGGGCACGACGAGGTTCATGACGCCGACGCCCACCTTGCCGGACGTGCCGGAAAGTTGCGGGCCGACCTCGAGCTTGGCGTAGAGCTCGGGAGCGTTCTGCTTGATGAGCGTGAGGAACTGGGGACCCGCCGGCAGCACGGTGGTCTGGCCCGCCTGAAAGCGGTCGACGACCTCGCGGTGATCAAGGCTGAGCGATTCCTTGGCGATCGTCCCGTCCCGGTACAGGCCCACCCAGTAAGCGAACGACGCGCGGCCCTCGGGAGTGTCGAAGGCGGCCTTCTTGCCGTCCGCACTGAGCAGCGTCACGCCGTCCATGGCCATCAGCTCCATGAGCTTGTTGCTGTCCCCGAAGCTCGGCATGAAGGGCTGGAAGCCGGCCTTCTTCAGGGTCGCGGCATGGCTCGACATCTCGCGGTAGGTCTTGGGCAGGGTCGTGATGCCGGCCGCTTCGAGGTTGGCCTTGTTGAAGACCGAGACCTGGGTGCTCAGGTACCAGGGCAGGCCGTAGAGCTTGCCGTCGATGCGGGTGGCGTCCAGGGCGGCGGGGTAGTACTGGGCGAGCACGTCACCCGGGAGGGACGCGCCCAGCTCGACCAGGGCGCCCTGGCGGGCGAGCTTGGACGAGAAGGCGGGGTTGAGGTTGATGAGATCCGGAGGGTTGCCGCCCGCGACCGAGGAGAGGGCCTTTTGCTCGATGGCCGAGGCGGGAAGGTCCACCCAGTCGACGTCCACTCCGGGGTTCGCCTTCTCGAAGTCGGCGATGGTCGCTTCCATGTAGCCGGTGAACTGGGGCTTGAGGCCCATGGTCCAGAACTCGACCTGGTTGCCCGAATCGCTGGAGCAGGCGGTGAGCGCGGCGGCGAGGCCGATGGCGAGGGCGGGGAGTCTGCGATGAGCCATGGATTGCCTCCTCTAGCGGTTTTGCGAGGACGGGGCCTCGGTGATCAAGTTGAGCGGCACGACCACCACGAGGTCATCGGTGATCTCGACCTTCACGGATTCCTTCATCACCAGCTGTTCGAGCACGATGCCCTTACCGTCCGGCGTCGAGACCCAGTCGCCGACGCGCGGAAGCTCGGCCTTGATCTCCTTGTACATCTCGTGTTCGTACGAGAGGCAGCACATCAGGCGGCCGCAGAGGCCGCTGATCTTGCTGGGGTTCATGGGGAGGTTCTGCTCCTTGGCGAGCTTGATTGTGATCGGAGCGAACTCCTTGAGGAAGGTCGAGCAGCAGAGCTCGCGGCCGCAGAGGCCCACGCCGCCCAGGATGCCGGCGGCGTCGCGAACGCCGATCTGGCGAAGCTCGATGCGCACCCGGCGAAAGGTCGAGGTGAGGTCCTTGAGCAGGGTCCGAAAGTCCACCCGGTGGTCGGCGGTGTAGAAGAAGGTGAGGCGCGAGAAGTCGAAGGTGTAGACCGTCTCGATCAGCTTCATGGGGAGGCCGTGGGCGGCGATCTTCTCGCCGCAGAGGGCATGCGCCTTGACCTCCTCGGTCCACTTCGAGTCGAGCTGCTTGAGGTCGGCCGCGGACGCCTTGCGAATGAGGGTCGCGGTGGGAAGCTTTCCATGCTCGGTGACCACCGCCGACGGCAGCACGATCACCGGAGAGCACTCGAGGCCCTTCTCGGTTTCGTAGACGACGAAGTCCTGGCGTTGCAGGGATTCGTCCTGCGGTTCGAGGAGTCTTAGCTCGCCGTTGCGCAGTCGGATGCCGATCGTCGACAAGGTCGGTCCTTTCTAGAGAGCGTCAGCTCCGCGTGGAGCGTTCGAGCTCGCGGGCCTGGGGAGCCAGGTCGCCTGCGAGCACGGTCCAGGCCAGTTTTGCGTTCGCGTGGCTGAGCAGTTGCCTCCGGTGGCGCTCCAGGCGCGAAAGCACGCGAAGCCAGTAGTCCCGGGGCAGACCGCGGCCCATGGCGGCGGCGTCGGCTGAGCGGCTGACCAAGTCGTCACGCCGCGTTTCGGCCCAAATGATGATATCACGAACCTGGAGGAGGAGCGATTCCACCGCGCGCTGCTGCGACTCGGCATCGAGCGCGGCGAGGCGTTCGGCCTCGGTGAGGCGGTCGGTCATGGTGCTGAGCGCGATCAGGCGCGGGGGCTCGGGCGCCTCATGCGTGGATTCGGTGAGGGCCCAGCCGAGACGGCCGTCGGCAAGTGCGCCCAGCTCGCTCGCGCGCGCCTCATCGAGGCCCCGCTTTAGCAGCTCGGATTCGATCAGCCCGCGCGCGACCGGAGCGAAGGGCACGATCTGGCAGCGCGAGACCAGGGTGGGCAGGACCGTGTCCACGCTGGCACCCAGCAGGATGATGACGGTTCCGGGCACGGGCTCTTCGACGGTCTTCAAGAGGGTGTTGGCGCCCTGGAGGTTCAAGAGGTCGGTGGAGACGATGTAAACCTTCCACTTGCCGCGGTGCGCCTTCCAGCCGGCCTCCTGGACCAGTTTGCGGACGTCCTCGACCGAGAAGACCTTCTTGCCCTCGGACGGCACCGCGATCCGGACGTCGGGGTGGTTGCCGTGATGGATGGCGAGACACTCCGGGCAGGCGCCCTCGGCATCGAGGCAGCCTTCACCCCGGGTGCAGTTGAGGGCCAGCGCGAACGACCGGGCCGCCGTCTCCTTGCCAACGCCCGCGGGGCCGACGAAGAGGTAGGCGTGGTGCGGGGTGGCGAGGGCCGCCCGCAAGGTGCGGACGGCCCTCTCTTGACCCAGAACGTGATCGAACGCGGTCACTTAGACACTCACCTACGCTTCGCTTCCCTCGCGGAAGAACTGCAGGCCGCCGCCCGGGGTGGCGAAGCAGACGACCCGGCGGCCGCCGTCCTTGCGAGCAAGGTCAAGTCGACGCGTCGAGAGCTGGACCAGCGCGCGCGGGCTGGTGGTCTCGACCGTCGAGCTGACGCCGGCAAGGGGCTCCAGGATGGGCGAGATGCCCACGAGCTTGCGGGCGAAGCGCTTGAGGACCTCCACCGCGGCCTCGGCCGAGGTCGAGGGGAAGTAGAAGAGCAGGTCGTAGTTGTCCCAGCGAACCGCCCAGTCGGTCTGGCGGATCACCTGGCGCACGGCCTGGCCGATCTGCGCGAACATGGCGTTGAGCTCGTCGGCCGGCATGGTGCGAGCCAGGGCCTGGAAGTTGTCGAGCGCGATCAGCGCCACCGCGCCGGTCTCCTTGGAGCGGACGAGGCGCTCACATTCCTCGCGGAAGCGCTCGTTGAAGTACTGGCGGTTCCAGAGGCCCGTGACCTTGTCGGTGGAGGTCCGCTTGGCGACCTCGTCGGCGAGCTGGTTGCTCAGGAAGGCGAAACCCATGGGGGTGGCGAGGATGCGAGCGAGGTTCTGAAGGAAGTCGGCATCCGCTTTGGGGCTCTGCAGCAGGAGCATGCCGAACGTCTGGCGGTTGGCCTGGATGGCGACCTTGTAGCCGCCACCGACCACGGGGATAGGGGCGAAATCGCCCTCCTGCATGGCGTCCTCGACCTCTGCGCTGGAGGTGAAGGGCTCGAAGGTCTCGAGGGCCTTGCCGCTCAGGGCGACCACTCCATCGGGGGCCGGCAGCCATGCAGCGGCTTCGACGCCAGGCGCATGGGTGGCGAGGGCCTCGCGAATGGAATTGGCCAGGTACTCCCAGGAGGTTGCCGCGGGGATTTTCGTGGCGACGCCGATGAGATTCTGCAGATCTTCTTGCGCCAACTGGGTGAGCGTTTCCATTCGATCCTCCATCTATGACCTGGCAGCGTCTTCGGAAGCCGTGAGGCCGCTTGCCGAGGTTACTCCTTGGATGGGTAACGTTCGGAAGCACAGCTTCGGCTTCGCGGTGGCGCTCCCAACACGGCTGCGTCGTAAGGAGTCCTTCATGTCAGTTAGCGACATGGTAAAGGAATTCCCGCAGGCTGGCAAGTTGAAACCAGCGGCCATTCGGCCTTGGCGGCCTGGAGCGAGGGGTGATAAACTACTGAAGTCAAGCCACGACGTTGTCATGAGGACGCTCGTTTGAAATCAGCAAGCCCCATTGGGCTCTATGACTCCGGATTGGGAGGGCTCTCCGTCGTCCGGGAAGTTTTTCGCCAGTTGCCCCACGAAGGGGTGCTTTACTTCGGGGATACCGCCCGGGTTCCGTATGGGGGCCGCTCCGTCGACGAGCTGATCGCCTTCAACCGTGAGATCCTCGACATCCTCCTGCAACGCGGGGCCAAGGCCGTTCTGGTCGCCTGCAACACCTCCAGCGCGGTGGCCCTGGACGCCCTCGACGGCGACTGCCCCGTGCCGATCCTGGGCCTGATCGAGGCCGGCGCGCGCGCAGCCGTTCGCTGTGGCAAGCGGATCGGCGTCATCGCGACCGAGGCGACCATCGCGAGCGGCGCGCACGCCCGGGCGATCGCCTCCATCCGCCCCGACGCCGAGGTCCTTCCCCTCGCCTGCCCCCGCCTGGTCCCCATGATCGAAGCCGGCGACTGGAACTCGGATCGCGCGGCTGCCGTGGTCATCGAATCGCTGGCCCCCTTGCTGGACGCCGACCTCGACGCCCTGGTGCTCGGCTGCACCCACTACCCCATCATCGCGTCCCTGATCCAGGGCATCGTCGGCCCCGGCGTCAAGCTGGTCGACCCTGCCCTCGAAGCGGTCCGGGCGCTCGGAGAGATCCTGGCCGGCCACGAACTCCTCGCCGAGCCCGCACCCGATCCCGCGCACACTTTCCTCGTGAGCGGCGACCCGGACGCCTTCGCCCACAATGCCACGCGCCTCTTCGGCTCGCTGGCCGCATCGGTGGCTCATCACCCCGTGCGCAGCCTCGCCGAAACGCCCAAGGCCTGATCCCCCTCAAGATCAAGGCCCGCCTTACCGAGTGCCGGTAAGGCGGGCCTTGATCTTGGCTGAGTCTCGAAAACCTAGTGGACGAGGTCCATCATCATCTCGTAAGCCAGCGAGACGACTTCCTGCTGCTCCTGGGTGACGGTATGGTAGGTGAGAGCGCCGAGCTCGCGCGAAATCTTCAGCACAGCGGCCTCATCCTGCAGGAAGTCCTTGCCGTTGGCGACCATCTGCATCGGACGGAAGCCACTGCGGTAAACCGTGCGGTCCTGGGTGGGCACCGAGTCGACGATCAGCTGGCGGAACTCGCGGTCCTGCCCCTCCTGGCGAACCCAGTACATGACGACCACGCGAAGCTGCTTGGACGCTTCGACGCGCTTGAACGCCTTGTAAATCTGGACCTGGGCGCCGGTTTCCAGCGCAGCCGCGGAAGCCTTGCCGTTGACGGCGGACGGCAGTGCCGCGGGGGAGGTGCCGCAACCGGCAAGCAGGGAGGCGGCCAGCATGGCCAGGGCAATGTAACGCTTCATGGCGAATCATCCTCACTATATCGAGCTCGGGTTTCGGATGGTTCGGCTGCGTTGACTTCCCATCGTCGGTTATCCCAGAGAATAAGCAACCCAACAAGCATAGCGTCGCTTTCGCGTCACATGATTAAGACGAGGTTAACCTAATAGAAAACATAGATTAAGGTCCAAGCGGATCCGTCAGCGCCACGAGCAGACGCAGCAGACCGGTTCGCCGATCGTAGCACCAGAGACGCCCCTCCACGCCCACCGTTTCTAGGATCAAGAGGTCCTCGCTGACGAAGTACAGGTCCACGATCCGACCCAAGGCCAGGTTCACGCCCGCCAGCACATCGATTGCCCGGCGCTCGGCGTCCCAGAGCAAGACCCGCCCCCCTCGGGCGGTGCTGGCGTAGGCCAGTCCCGTTGGTGAGATGGCCACCTCCCGCAGACCATCCTTGCCGTCAAAGGCTTCGGCGTCCAGCGGTGCAACAAGCGCCAGCCGCTTCCCGACGACGTCATAGAGGAACAAGCGCCCCCCGAGATTGAGAATCAAGACGGTTCCGTCGACCGTCATGTCGACATCCAGGAGAGGCCCCTCGGCAGCCGGCTTGGTGAGCTCGATGGTCTTCGCGATGTAGCGCCCATCCGCACGCTTGAGCACCACCGTGTCGCGATTCGATACGTACGCCAGCCACTTGCCGTCGGGAGTCACCACCGTCTGCGGCCCGCCCGCCAGGGCAGAGCGCCCGTCAGTCACGGGCGTGGTACGCTCCTCGAGCTCCATGTCCCAGAAGAACGAGCGATCCCCCACGGTGAACAGCAACTTCTTGCCCTTGCCGAAGACCCGCGGCCGAAGGCTGCCGTCGACGACCGGGATCAAGCCCGCCAGCGCCCCGTTCAAGAGGTAGAGCTCACCGAGCCACTCATCCCAGAGAAAGAGGGTCGTGAAGCCGCCCTCCTCGGCGGGAAAGGCCAGGAGTCGCCACGCGTCCGTCAGCGGGACCGGGATGGAGGCGGTTGCCTTCAGCCCCCCGCCATCCCAGTCCCATGGAGGCATCGCCGCGACCGGAGCCGGAACAGTCGCGAGGGGCGGAACGGCCGCGGGCCCCGCAGCTCCGTGCGGCTCCCATGAGCATCCGAGCATCGCGGCCAATATCGCCCATGCCAGTCTTCCCGTGCGCATGCTGCCACCCTCCTATAGCAAACGTCGTTTCTGCAGGTCAGCGAGCTTGACGATTCAACCGATTGACGACTGCCTCGCGGCTAACGCTCGCTGCCTTACGAAACAGCCGCGGGCGCTCGTAAACCGTTCCGCTGCCTGAATTCAAGCAAACAGCCATCCCTCTCGCCTAGGAAGCAAGCAGGGACTTTTTTGAGCGGATCCGGCGCGGGGACGCATAGCCGCTCAGCAGGCGGCTATCCAGCTGCAGGCGACTCAGATCGGTAGGATGCCCGGATGGACAAGTCCCGTGCGAACGGCGCGAAAAAACGGGGGGACCTCATGACAAGGTCCCCCCGGAACGTGACGAGGCTTACGCCTTGACGGGAAGCTGCTGACTCAGAGTGTCCGCCACCTGGGCGATCGCCGTCTGCAGCTTGCTCGCATCGCCGCCGCCACCCTGGGCCATCTGGGGCTTGCCGCCGCCCTTGCCGCCGAGAGCCGCCATGACGGCCTGGATCAGCTTGCCGGCGTTGGCGCCTTCCTTGACCACGTCGTCGGTTGCCGCGGCGACCACCGCGACCTTGCCGTCCTCGACCGAGCCCAAGACGACCACGCCGCTGGAGAGCTTGTCGCGAAGGTGCTCGACGGCACTCTTGAGCTCACCCGCCGACAGGCCGGGAGCCACCTCGGCGATGAGCTTCGTGCCGGCCACCGTCTGGGCCTTGCCCAGCAGCGACTCGGTGGCGCTGACGGCGAGGCGGGTGCGCAGCACGGCGACCTCGGTCTCCTCGGCCTTGACGCGCGCCTGCAGGCGCTCGACGCGCTCGGGAAGCTCCTCGGGCGACGCCTTGAGCAGCTGGCCAGTCTCGGCGAGCACGTCGGCCTGCTTGCGCAGCAGCGACAGGGCCGCCAGGCCCGAGACGGCCGTGATGCGGCGGATGCCCGCGGCGATGCCTTCCTCACGCACGACCTTGAAGAGGCCGATGGTGCCCGTGGCATGCACGTGCGTGCCGCCGCAGAGCTCCTTGGAGAAGCCGGGCACGTCGATCACGCGCACGGTATCGCCGTACTTCTCGCCAAACAGCGCCATGGCGCCCGTCTCCTGAGCCTCGCTCATCGACATCTGGAGATGGGCGACCGAGTGGTTGGCCAGGATCTGCTCGTTGACGATGTCCTCCACCTGCGAGAGCTCCGCAGGCGTCATCGCGCGGGGGAAGGTGAAGTCGAAGCGCAGCTCCGTGGGGCCGACCAGCGAGCCGGCCTGGTTGACGTTGGGGCCGAGCACCTGCTTGAGGGCAGCGTGCAGGAGGTGGGTCGCCGTGTGGTGGCGCATGGTGTTCTCGCGGTGCGCGCGATCCACGACGGCGCGGACCGTGGCGCCGACCTCGGGAGCGGATTCGCCCTCGGCAAGCAGGTGGATGATGGTGTCGCCTTGCTTCTGGGTATCGACCACCTGCGCGTCGCCGATCATGCCGATGTCGCCGAGCTGGCCGCCCGACTCGGCGTAGAACGGAGTCTGGCCGAGGATGACGCCGATCCGGCCGGACTTGTCATGGAAGACCTCGAGGACCTTGGTCTCCTCCTCGGTGCGCTCGTAGCCCGAGAACGGCGTCGCGACCTTGGTGGACAGCTCGGCAGCGGCGAAGGTGACGCCGGCCGCCTCGCGGGCCGAGCGGGCGCGCTCGCGCTGGGCTTCCATCGCGGCATGGAAGCCGGTCTCGTCGACGCGGACGTTCTGCTCGCGACAAAGCTCGATGGTCAGCTCCAGGGGGAAGCCGTAGGTGTCATACAGTTCGAAGGCGGTCTCGCCGGGGATGACGCGCTCGGCCTCGCTGGGCGACAGGGTGGCGATCGCCTGGGCGAGCAGCTGCTGGCCGCGGTCGATCGTCTGGTTGAAGCGGCGCTCCTCCTCGGCCATGACCTGCAGGATGAACTGCTTCTGGGCGGGCAGCTCGGGGTAGCCGGAGTACTGCGCGATCACCTGCTCGGCGAGCTCGGAGAGGAAGGGTTTGGTGATGCCGATCAGCTTGCCGTGGCGGATGGCCCGGCGCATGATCCGGCGCAGGACGTAGCCGCGGCCCTCGTTGGAGGGAACGACGCCGTCGCCGATCAGGAAGACCGAGCCGCGCAGGTGGTCGGCGATGAGCTTGAGCGAGACGTCGGCCTCGCCGCCCTTGCCGTAAGAGAAGCCGGCCATCGCGGCGGCGGCGTCCAGCAGGGGCTTGAGCAGGTCGGTCTCGTAGTTGGAGGGCACGCCCTGGAGCACCGAGGCGATGCGCTCGAGGCCCATGCCCGTGTCGATGTTCTTGGCGGGCAGCGGGGTGAGGTTGCCTGACTCGTCGCGGTTGAACTCCATGAAGACCAGGTTCCAGATCTCGAGGAAGCGATCGCAGTCGCAGCCGACCGCGCAGGACTCCTGGCCGCAGCCGCGCTCGACGCCGAGGTCGATGTAGATCTCGGAGCAGGGGCCGCAGGGGCCGGTGGGGCCGGCGGCCCAGAAGTTGGAATCCTCGCCCAGGTAGACGATGCGATCAGCCGAGACGCCGACCTTTTCCTTCCAGATGGTGGCGGCTTCCTCGTCGGTGGTGAAGACGGAGACCCAGAGCTTGTCCTTGGGCAGACCCAGCACGCCGGTCAGGAACTCCCATGCCCAGGGGATCACCTCGGCCTTGAAGTAGTCGCCGAAGGAGAAGTTGCCGAGCATCTCGAAGAAGGTGTGGTGGCGGGCCGTGCGGCCGACGTTGTCGAGGTCGGTGGTGCGGAAGCACTTCTGGACGGTGACGGCGCGGGAGGTGGTGCTTTTCTCCAGGCCCATGAAGATGGGCTTGAACTGGAGCATGCCGGCCGTGGTCAGGAGCACGGTCGGGTCCTTCTTGGGGACCAGGCTGGAACTGGGCAGGTGGGTATGGCCCTTGTCCTTGAAGAACTGGATGAACTGGTTACGAATCTCATGACCGCTGAGCGTCACGGCGGGGTTCCTTTCTGGATCGGGAGTTCCGTGTCGGATCCATTTTACAACGCGAGCACGTAAAAAGCGCCCCGGGGCAGGGCCCGGAGCGCTTGGAAGTGGAAATTCCTAGCCTTCGCGTTCGTTTTCGCGGTAGAGCTGGATGATCTTCTCGCCCTTGCGCCGGCCCAGGGTGATCCGGCGGGGAGCTCGATCGAGGACCTGGCGGCCGCGCAGCTGGAGCTCGCTGAAGGTCACGGGAAGCTGCTCGCTCAGCTCGCCGGCCATGCGGCGAATCTGCTTGCGGGTGGCCTCGCCGGACTTGGGAGCCAGGAGCAGGCCGGCGGCCGTGCCCAGGGCGGTCCCGATCAGGGCCGTGGCGTAAAAGGTGATGTTGCGTCGCACGCTCATGAGGGCCTCCTTGAAGAGTGGCGCAAGCTAGATCGTCGGGGCGTTCTCGTCGCCCTCGATCAGCTCGTCGCGCTTGTAGGCGGCAGCCTTGCGGCCGGCTTCGACGGCCTCGTTGAGCAGCGTCAGCTTCTCTTCGATGGTGCTGCGGGTGGAGGTGATGAGGCTCTCGGTGTTGCCCTTGAGGTTGTCCATCATCTCATTGGTACGAAGGCGGATGTCCGAAAGGTTCTCGTTGAGCTGATCCCGGGTGCGGCCGCCGGATTGCGGCGCCAGGATCATCCCCGCGACGAAGCCGAAAGCCGCGCCGACCACCAGCCCTCCCAGCACCTCGAGACCCGACGTTCTGCGCTCCATGAACCAACCTCCTCGTTGTCACGTAAACATCAGCCGACAGCTAGACCGGCTCCGAACCGATTATAAGCGGCAAGTCAAGAAGCTGTAAAGCAAGCTAGCGTGCGACCTTGCCCCGCAAGGCCTCCACCGCCTTGGCCAAGATGCCCACGGCGTCCTGGATTTCGGCTTGCGTGGTCGGCGAACCGACCGTCATGCGCAGGGTTCCGGAATCCTCGGCATTGGGCAAGTTCAGGGCCGCGATCACGTGTGACGTCTCCTGCTTGAACGCCTTGCAGGCCGAGCCCGCCGAGATGGCAACGCCCGCCTCGTCCAGCGCCTTCAGCAGATCCGCGCCGTCCACGCCCGGCACCCGCAGGCTCACGCAGCCGGCCCAGCGGCGAACCGGGTCGCCGTTCAGGGAGGCCCCGGGAATCGCCTCCAGCAGCGCGGCCTGCAAGAAGCGCCCCAGCTCCTCGTCGTGCCGCATACGCGAGGCCAGCTCGCGGACGGCCAGCTCGGCCGCCACTCCGAAGCCCACGATGCCCGGCACGTTCTCGGTGCCTGCCCTAAAGCCCCGCTCGTGCCCGCCGCCGGTCAGCACCGGCGCAAGGGGCACGCCCTTCGCGCGGATCAGCGCGCCCACTCCCTTGGGGCCGTAGATCTTGTGGGCAGAGATCGACAGCAGGTCGACGCCCAGGGCCTCCATGGAGACCGGGATCTTGCCGGCGGACTGCACGGCGTCCGTGTGGACCAGCACGCCCTGAGCGTGGGCCCGTTCGGCGATCTCGGCGATCGGCTGGATCGTGCCGATCTCGTTGTTGACGTGCATCACCGAGACCAAGATCGTGTCCGGGCGAATGGCCTGGGCCACGGCCTCGGGATCGAGCACGCCGTTGGGACCGACCGGCACCTCGGTGGTCTCGAAACCCTCGTCGGCCAGCATCTTGCAGGTAACCCGGACGGCCGAGTGCTCGATGTTGCTGATCACCAGGTGCCGCCCCTTGGCCTTGAGGGCATGCGCCACGCCGCGGATGGCCAGGTTGTCCGCCTCGGTGCCGCCCGAGGTGAAGATCACCATCTCGGGACTGGCGCCGACCAGCTCGGCCACGTGTCGGCGGGCCCGGTCCATGCCCTTGCGGGCCGTGTGACCCGCAAGGTGGTTGCTCGAGGGGTTGCCCCAGCCCTCGGTGAGGGACTCGGTCATCGCTTGGACGACCTCGGGGCGAACCGGCGTGGTGGCGGCGTAGTCCAGGTAGATCATTCCGGCAATCCTCTCGACGTTGAGATGGGGCGGGGACTAGTTTCGGGTAGGCTGGACCCTGCGGGGCCCGGAGAGCAGGTCCTCGAGCATCAGGGTGGCGTCGCGCTCCGGACCCACCGAGACGATGGCGATCGGCACGCCGACCAGGGCCTCGATCCGGCGGAGGTAGCGCTGCGCCAGCTCGGGCAGGTCCTCCCAGCGGCGGGCTTCCTTGGTGGACTGGTTCCAGCCGGGCAGGGTCTCGTAGATGGGCTGGCACTCGGCGAGCACGCGGGGATCGTGGGGGAACTCGTCAAGGCGGCGATCGCCCACCTGGTACCCCACGACCACCGGGATCTCGGCGAAACCGTCCAGCACGTCGAGCTTCATGATGGCGAGCGCGTCGAGGCCGTTGACCCGGGCCGCCAGACGGGCTGCCACGGCGTCGAACCAGCCGCAGCGGCGCGGCCGCCCGGTCGTCGTGCCGAACTCCATGCCCACGCGCCGCAGCTCGTCGCCCGTCGCGTCGAAGAGCTCGCTGGGGAAGGGCCCCTCACCCACGCGGGTCGAGTAGGCCTTCGCGATGCCCAGCACCCGGTCGACGGCCAGGGGGCCGACTCCGGCGCCGATGCCCGCGCCGCCCGCCACCGGGTAGGACGAGGTCACGAAGGGGTAGGTGCCCATGTCGAGATCGAGCAAGGTGCCCTGCGCGCCCTCGAAGAGGACCTTCTTGCCGGCCGTGATGGCCTCGTTCAGCAGCAAGCCGGTGTCCGTGATGTAGGGTTCCAGGCGCTTGTAGGAATCGAGCACCTCGGCGGCCACCGCGTCGAGGTCGAGGGGCTCGGTCCCGTAGACCTGGGTCAGGATGGCGTTCTGGCGTTCGAGGTTGTCGGCGAGCTGGTCGCGGAAGCTGGCCTCGTCGCGCAGGTCCAAGAGGCGGAAGCCGTAGCGCAGGGCCTTGTCGCCGTAGGCAGGCCCGATCCCGCGGCCGGTGGTGCCGATCTTGTGCTTGCGGCGCGTTTCCTCGGCCTTGTCCAGGACCTTGTGGTAGGGCATGATCAGGTGCGCCAGCTCGCTGATCCGCAGGCCCGAAAGGTCGATGCCCTGCTCAGCCAGCTTGTCGAGTTCCGCCACGAAGGAGACCGGGTCGATCACCGTGCCGTTGCCGACGATGCAGAGCGTGCCGGGGTACAGGATGCCCGAGGGCACCAGGTGCAGCTTGTAGACCATCTCGCCGACCACGACCGTGTGGCCCGCGTTGTTGCCGCCCGAGTAGCGGACGACGACGTCGGCAGCCTCTCCCAGCAAATCGGTGATCTTGCCCTTCCCTTCGTCGCCCCACTGGGCTCCGACGACGACGACGTTGGCCACGGTACTGCCTGCTTTCTGTTGCGTTCTAGACGGCGGGAGCGGTGGTGAGGTTCTCGAAGCGCGTGTGCTCCTTCTCGAAGTACAGCTTCACCTTACCGACCGGTCCGTTACGGTGCTTGGCGATGATGATCTCGGCGATGTTCTTCTCGGGCGATTCCAGGTTGTAGTAGTCGTCGCGGTAGATGAACATGACGATGTCGGCGTCCTGCTCGATGGCGCCCGATTCGCGCAGGTCGCTGAGCATGGGGCGCTTGTCGGTGCGGGACTCGACCGCGCGCGAGAGCTGCGACAGTGCGATGATCGGCACCTGCAGCTCGCGGGCGAGGGCCTTCAAAGAGCGCGAGATGGTCGAGATCTCCTGCTGGCGGTTGCCGTCGTTGGAGCTGCCGCCGCCGCTCATGAGCTGGAGGTAGTCGATGACGATGAGGCCCAGTTCCTTCTTGGTGAGGGCCTTGAGGCGGCGGGCCTTGCCGCGCACCTCCATGACCGTGATGGCCGGGGTGTCGTCGATGTAGACCGGAGCCTCGGCAAGCGATCCGATGGCCTCGGTGAGGCGGGGCCAGTCCCCTTCCGAGAGGTAGCCCGTCTTGATGCGATGGGCGTCGATCTTGGCCTCGGAGCAGATCATGCGCTGGACCAGCTGGTCCTTGCCCATTTCGAGGCTGAAGATGATCGAGGGCTTGTCGTTGAGCTTGGCAACCGCTTGCAGGAGGTTGAGGGCGAACGAGGTCTTACCCATGGCAGGACGAGCCGCCAGGATGATCAGGTCGCTGGGGTTCAGCCCGGAGGTCATGTAGTCCAGGTCGTAGAACCCGGTGGCCGAGCCCATGACGTTATCTTGATTCTCGTAGCGGTACTCGATGGTCTCGAAGGTCGACTGCAGGACGTCCTTGATGTGGGTGAGGTCCTGCGATTGGCGACGCGCCTGGGAGACCTCGAAGATGATCTGCTCGGCCTGGTCGAGCGTGTCCTCGATCTTGCGCTCCTGGTCGAAGGCCAATTCGACGATCTTGGTGCCGCCCGCGATGAGCGAGCGAAGCGTGCCCTTCTCCTCGACGATCTTGGCGTAGTACTCGACGTTGGCGGCCGTCGGGATGGACGACGCCAGGTCCATGAGGTAGCCGTAGCCGCCCACCGCATCGAGCTCCTCCTTGCTTCGCAGCAAGGAGGAGACGGTGATGAGGTCGATCGGTTCTCCGCGCTCCGCCAGGTCGCAGACCGCCTGGAAGATGGTGGCATGGGCCTGGCGGTAGAAGTGCTCGGGCCGAAGGAGTTCGGCGACCTTCCCGATGGCCTCGGGCGAGACCAGGAGGGCGCCGAGCACGGATTGCTCGGCCTCGATGTCCTGCGGGGGAATCCGTTCGATGAGCTCGCTCATGGGCGTCTGGGTCTACTCCTCGGTCACGTGGACCTTGAGCTTGGCCGTCACCTCGGGGTGCAACTTGACGACGAGGTTATAGGTGCCCAAGGACCGGATGGGCTCCATCTCGATCTTGCGCTTGTCGATTTCAAGCTGGGTCTGCTTCTTGGTCTCCTGAGCGATCTCCTTGGCGGTGATGGCCCCGTAGAGCTTGCCGCCCTCGCCGGACTTGGCCTTGAGGCTGACGGTCTTGGCCTCCAGGCGCTGGCCCAGCTCCTCGGCCTCGGCCTTGATCTTGGCGGCCTTCTTGGCCTCGGACTTCTTCTTGTCCTCGAGGATCTTGAGGTTGGCGGCGTTCGCCTCCATGGCGATCCCGCGCGGGATCAGGAAGTTGCGGGCATGGCCCTCGGAGACTTCCTTGACCTCGCCGGCCTTGGCCGTGCCCTTGACGTCCTGGGTGAAAATGACCTTCATCGCGGTCTCCTCTTTGCAACGATTGCGCCGTCCCCGCGGGGACGCCGCCTAGCGGTAGTTCTCGAACTGGAGGTCGATGTCCAGGTCGGCGTTCTTGAGGGTCTGGATGACGGCCTGCAGGTCGTCGCGAGACTTGCCGGAAACCCGGATCTGGTCTTCCTGGATCTGGGACTGGACCTTGATCTTGCTGGCCTTGATCAGGTCGTTGATCTTCTTGGCGCGGTCGCGGTCGATGCCCTGCTTGAGGGTGATGACCTGCTTGACCGTGCCACCCAGCGCGGATTCGACGTTGCCCTTGTCGAGGGCCTTGAGCGAGAGGTTCCGCTTGATGAACTTGTTCTCGAGGATGTCGATGATGTTGCGCAGCTTGAGGTCGTCAGGGGCGACCGCGGTGAGGGTCTCTTTCTCCTGGCGAATCTCGGCTCCGGTCCCCTTGAGGTCGAAGCGCTGCTCGATTTCCTTGTTGGTCTGGTGGACGGCGTTGGTCACCTCGGCCATGTCGACCTTGGAGACGATATCGAACGAAGCGTCTTTGGACATTGCTGCATCACTCCCGAACGTAAGTCATACCTGCCGAGGCTCCGCCCGGACTGCCAAGAGGCAGCCGGATGAGGCGCGCTGCGCCAATTTGGGGGGCTGGCAGGCCAGGGCCATTGTAGCACAAGAAGCGGGCGTTCAGGAGGGGGAATCGGCGCCATGCCTTGCTTGACGCAGACTCTTTAAGAGAGGTAAAGTGAGGTTTTCGGCCGGTCCGGTCGACATCTGGGGGAAAGCCGTGAAGTGGTCCATCGTAGCGGTCGGGCGCATCAAGGAGTCGTTCTACCGCGAGGCGATCGCCGAGTACGCGGGCCGATTGAAGCATTACCGGCCCATCGAAGTCATCGAGGTCCCTGAAGAGCGCCTGATTCCCGGCCGCGAAGCCCAGGTCATGCGCGCCGAGGCCGAACGGATCCGTGCCGCCTGCAAGGGCTCGGAGATCATCGCCCTCACCGAGCGCGGCACCCAGCTCGCGACCATCAACCTCGCCCAGAAACTGGAATCCTTCGAGGCCCAAGGCCTGGGGGCCCTCGCTTTCGTCCTCGGAGGCCCGCAAGGTCTCGATCCCGAGCTCGAGCGCGAGGCCCGCTGGAAGATGGGCCTCTCCGCGTTGACCCTCCCTTATCAGCTAGCCCGTCTGGTGCTGCTCGAACAGCTTTACCGCTGCGAGACTCTCCGCCGGGGAGAGCCCTACCATAAAGCATGAGCATGAAGAAGAACGTTCACGTCAAACTGGAGAGCCGCCAGCTCGACAGCGAGAATCAAGCCCAGACGACCCAAGGAGAGTACGAAGGCACGTGGTACATCCAGGACGGCCAGGAGTACCTGATCTTCCAGGATGCCGACGGCCTGCAGAGCACCCTCAAAATGAACGCCGATGAGTGGCGCCTCTTCCGCCGGGGTCCTGATATCGAATCCTGGCAGGTCTTCCGGCAAGGCAAATCAGTGCCTACCGACCTCAGCCTCATGGGCTCCGTCCTTCCCCTTCTCACCTACACCAAGCGCTACGAGAAGGTCGACACCCCCACCGGCGCCGAGCTACAGCTGGAATACGACCTCTACTCCAACGACGACCTGCTCGGCAGCTTCACCCTCATCATCCACCTGACGATCACCGGAGAATAACGCACCCATGCTTAGACAACTCATCGCCGACCATCTCGCAGGAGCCCTCCAGGCGGCCATCGAGCAGGGGCAACTGCCCCAGGGTATCTCCGTCCGTCCGCTGGTCGAGAAGCCCCGCGATCCCCAGCACGGAGACTATGCCACCAACCTGGCCATGGCCCTCGCCAAGCCCGCCAAGATGGCCCCGCCCCAGATCGCCAAGGTCCTGCTTGAGCACATTCCCACCGACGGCCTGATCGCCTCCGCGTCCATGGCGGGTCCCGGCTTCATCAACCTCAGCCTCAGCCTCGACTGGCTGCGCAACAACGTTCGCTCCGTGCTCACCGAGAAGGACGCTTACGGCCGCTCGGAAGTCGGCAAGGGCGAGAAGGTCCTGCTCGAGTTCGTCTCCGCCAACCCCACCGGCCCCCTGCACGTGGGCCACGGCCGCTGGGCCGCCATCGGCTCGACCCTGGCCAACGTCATGAACGCCGCCGGCTTTGCGGTCCACCAGGAGTTCTACATCAACGACGCCGGCAACCAGATGCTGAACCTGGGCCGCTCGGTCATGTACCGCATCGAGGGCCGCCCCATCCCCGAGGGCGAGGCCGGCAAGGAGTTCTACGGCGGCGCCTACATCCATGACGTGGCGGCCGCCGCCCGCGAGGCCCTTGGCTCGGAACTCGACGGCCTCGACGAGGACGCCAAGGTCAAGCGCCTCACCCAGTTCTCGCGCGACCTGCTGCTGGCCCAGCAGCAGAAAACCTTGGAGCGTATCCGCTGCCACTTCGACGAGTTCTTCCCGGAGACCCGCCTCCACCAGGAAGGCGCCATCCAGAAGGCCGTCGACGTCCTCAAGGAAAAGGGTTACCTCTACGAGCAGGACGGCGCCCTCTGGCTGAAGTCCACTGACTTCGGCGACGACAAGGACCGCGTCGTCATCCGCGAGAACGGCCTGCCGACCTACCTGGCCGCCGACATCGCCTACCACTGGAACAAGCTCGTTCGCGGCTACGACAAGCTGATCAACATCTTCGGCGCCGACCACCACGGCTACGTCGCCCGCATGAAGGCCGCCGTCCAGGCCCTGGGCTACCCCGCCGACAAGCTGGAGATCATCATCGGTCAGCTCGTCAGCCTGTATCGCGCCGGCGAGCCGGTCCGCATGTCCAAGCGCACCGGCGAGATGGTCACCCTCGACGAGGTCATCGACGAGGTCGGCCCCGACGCCACCCGCTACTTCCTGGTCATGCGCTCGTCGGACACTCCGCTGGACTTCGATCTCGAACTCGCCAAGAAGGAGACCGCCGACAACCCGGTCTTCTACGTGCAGTACGCCCATGCGCGCATCTGCTCGATCCTGCGCCTCGCCGAGGAGCAAGGTCATTCCCTCGAAGGGCTCGACACAGCCGATCTCTCGGCGCTGGGCCACGAAGACGAGCGCGTACTGATGCTCAAGCTCGCCAGCTACGCCGACGAGATCTCCGGGGCGGCCTTCGCCCGCGAGCCGCACCGGATCGCGCGCTACGCCCAGGACCTGGCGGCGGACTTCCATGCGTTCTATACCAATTGCCGGGTCCTCAATCCCGAGGATGCTTCCTTGACCCGGGCACGGCTGGCCCTAGCGGTCGCGAGCCGCACGGTGCTTGCCAATGCGCTCGAGGGCATCCTGGGCGTCCGGGCGCCGGAACGGATGTAACGCAATTCAATCTTGAAATAGCAACGCTCGCGTGCCCCGAAATGTCGTCTACCGGGTATAATGGGGACGTCGAACCTCGGCGACACCGAGGTCCAAAAGTTCGGGGGTCGAATCGGGAGCGCTGAGCGCCCTGTTTCAAGCCTCCACGGTAGGCGACATCGCGCGCCCGACCGCGCGCATAACTAAGGAACGTTGACTTGGAGACCACGCAATCCTACAAAGCCGCCATCAAGGTCCAGATCCTGCAAAAAGGCCTCGAAGCCTGGATGCGGGTGGTGCCTCCCATGCCTGTTCCGATCGACGATCTCGTCACGGCCCTGCATCAAAATGGGGTGGTCACCGGCATCGATCAGGCGGCGATTGCCCAGCTGGCCTCCGATCCGCCGAGCGATGGACTGCTGGTGGCGCGCGGGACCCCTCCGACTCCCGGGACTCCCGCCCGCATCGAGTACTACTTCTCGGCCGAGCCGATCAACGTCGGCCCCGTCGTCGAGAAATCCGGCCGGGTGGATTACCGCGAGGGCTCCGTCATCCAGAACGTGGTCGAGGGCCAGGTCCTCGCCCGCAAGATCCCTGGCGTCGCCGGCACCCCGGGCACGGCCGTGACCGGCCAGCCCATTCCCGCTCCGGCCATCAAGGAGGTCCACCTCCTCGCCGGCAAGAACGTCGAACTTTCCCATGACAAGCTCGAGGCCGTGGCCGTCGTGACCGGCGTGCCCACCCTCGAGCGCAACCGCATCTCGGTCCGACCGGTCTTCACCGTCGACGAGGTCGACTTCTCCGTTGGTAACATCAACTTCCAGGGCTCTGTCATCGTCAAGGGCGGCGTCAACGCCGGCTTCACCATCCGCGCCACCGAGGACATCGAGGTCCGCGGCTACGTCGAGGGCGGCGTGATCCAGTCCGGCGGCTCGGTCATCATCAAGGGCGGGGTCCGCAACCACTCGACCATCGAGGCCCAGAACGACGTGACGGCCCGCTTCGTGGACTCGGAGTCCACCCTCACGGCACGCCGGGACGTCATCATCCAGTCCGACGCCCTCCACTCCACCCTCAGCGCCGGCAAGCGCGTCTTGGTCGGCGGCCACCTGATCGGGGGCGTGACCAAGGCCGGAGAGCTCGTCCAGGCCAACTCCCTGGGCACCCTCCACGAGACCCCGACGCGCATCGAGATCAACCAGGATCCGCCCGACGACCTGCTCGACCAGCTCCGGGCCGAGGAAGCCCAGCTCATGATCGACCTGGACGAGATCACGAGCCTCATCAAGACGGTCATGGCGAACCCACCCCAGGACGGTCCCTTCAACCTGCAGCGCCTCATGCCCCAGAAGGTCAACATGAGCCTGCGCCTCGCCCAGATTCGCCAGCAGATCATCGAGCTGGAATCCGAGCACGAAGAACTGCCGGCGCCCAAGGTGATCGTCAAGAGCGAGTGCAACATCGGCGTGGTCATGATGCTCAACCGCAAGGTCCTGCGCCTGGAGCGCTCCCTCTTCGGCAAGACCTTCACCTTCGCCGAGGGAGAGATCCAGTACTGATTCCCCCGCACTCGGCCCCCCTGGTCGAGGCCCTGCTGCGCCACCTCGACCACCCAGCCATCCCGCTTCACGTACCCGGCCACAAGGGAGGCCTCGGGCTCGACCCCGTGCTGGCTCCGTGGCTCGCCACCGCAGCCAAGCTCGACCTGACCGAGCTGGACGGGCTCGACTCCCTGCACTCGCCGACCGGCGCCATCGCAGAAGCCCAGGCCCTCGCCGCCCAGCTCTGGAAAGCCGATCGGACCTTCTTCCTGGTCGGCGGCTCGACGGTCGGCGTGCAGGCCATGATCCTGGCGGCCTGCAACCCGGGCGACACGGTCATCCTGCCGCGCGACGCCCATATGAGCGCCCTCGGCGGCCTGATCATGGCGGGCGCCGCGCCCGCTTACGTCTCCCTCGCCCCCAAGGGGCACGGAACCTGGGGCCCGCCCGACCTCGCCGCGCTCTCAGAGGCGATCGCCACTCACCGCCCCAAGGCCGTCCTGCTGACCCGACCCAGCTACGCCGGCGACGTCTTCGACCTCGCAAGCTACGCCGCATGCGTCCACGAAGCCGGCGCCGTCCTGCTGGTCGACGAGGCCCATGGCGCCCATCTCGGCCTGCATGCCGCGCTTCCACCGTCGGCCCTGTCCCAGGGGGCAGATGCCGTGGTGCAATCCACCCACAAGATGCTCGGAGCCCTCACGCCGGGTGCCATGCTTCACCTCAAGGGTACGCGCCTGCGCTCGTCCCGGGTGCAAAGCGCCCTCAGCCTCCTCCAGACCACCAGCCCCTCCTACCTCGTGCTCGCCAGCCTCGACGCCGCCCGCCGCCACGAAGCCATGGCCCCCGCCGCGCGCTGGGAAAAGCCTCTTGGTTGGGCTGCGCAAGCCCGCGCACGCCTCGCCGACATGCCTGGTCTGCGCTTGCTCCCCCCCGGAGATCCCCTCAAGATCGGCATCGACGTCGCAGGCCTCAGCCTGGACGGGTACGAAGCCGCCGACCTCCTGGCCGAGCGAGGGGTGATCATCGAGCATGCCACCCATCGGCACGTCGTGGCCTTCATGGGACCGGGAACCCGTGAGCAGGACCTCGAGGCGCTCGTCGCCGCCTTCGAGGCCCTGGCTTCGGAGGCCACGCCCCCCCTCGAGCCCCCGAGCGACCCGCCAATGCCTCCGCTTCCTCCGCGCGTCCTGCTGCCTCGCGAGGCCTACTTCGCCGAGAGCCGCCCCGTGCCATGGGAGGACTCCGTGGGCCAGATCGCGGCCGAGCTCGTCTGCCCCTACCCTCCAGGCACGCCGGCACTGGTTCCCGGCGAGCGAATCACCCTGGAAGTGGTAGAATACGTGGATGGCTTGCGGGCGCTGGGCGCCCAGATAGCAGGCCCAGCGGATCCTGACCTTTCGACGATTCGGATCGTGGTGTGAGCGTGACCCTTCACCCCCTTCTGGCTTCCCCCCAGCCATACTTCAAGCTGATCTGCGGAGCCAACTTCACCGACTACCCGCATCTCGCCTACCTCAGCGAGGTCTACGCCCTGGCCGGCGCGCGTCTGATTGACGTGGCGGCCACCCCCGAGGCCATCCGCGCGGCCCGCGACGGCATCGCCGCAGCGCGACGGCGCGCCGAACGGCAGCCGGGACCATGGAGGCTGCCAGCGGATCCGTTCCCGGTGGTCATGACCTCGGTGACGGCCTCCGACGATCCGCATTGCGGGATCGCCGTCAAGGACGCGGAGGCTTGCACCTGGGCCTGCCCGTACTGCCTGGAGGCCTGTCCGCACGAGGCGATCGCGCTGGATCTCACCATCCTCGAGGATCGCTGCGTGGGCTGCACGCTCTGCGTGCCGGCGTGCCCGCATTCGGCGATCGCCATGGAACACCGCCCCTTCGCTCCGTCCCTCGACGCACTCTGGCAAGAAGGCGCGCGGGCCCTGGAGCTGCACACGGGTGGGGGTGATCGCGCCGAGTTGCTCGCCTGGAAGGAGCCTTGCCAGGAATGGCAACGGCGCGGCGGCCTCTTCGCGCTCAGCCTCAACAACGAGCAGCTGAGCGTCGCCGAGGCCGTCGACCTGGCCCGCGAGGTGGCGGACTGGTTCGAGGGCGTGCGGATCATCGTGCAGGCGGACGGCCGTCCCATCAGCGGGGCCAAGGGCAAGGCCTCCACCGAGCCTGCGCTGCACTTCGCCCAGGCCCTGCTCGAGGCCCGTGTGCCGGCAGCCATCCAGGCTGCGGGAGGCGCCAATGACTGGACGGGGCCGCTGGCGCGCGAATCGCGGATTCCCCTGGCGGGAGTCGGGATGGGGAGCTTCGCGCGTAGTATAATGAGGGCCAAAATCGAGACGCCGCCGAGCGACGAAGCAGTCATCGCGGACGTCGAACGTGCCCGCCGCTTGGTTTCAACGGTGGATCCCGAGGTGGAATCAGAGGAGGTCTAGCATGTCTGCTCAGAACACCACGGACAACCTCACCCAGCTACTGGCGATCCTCCCGGCGGAGGTGGCGGACACTTTGCGCAGCAAGCCTCACCTCGAGGACCTGGTCGAAGTCGTGATGGACCTGGGACGGGTCCCCGAGGCGCGTTTCGCGGAGGGCTCCGAGGACATCGGCAAGACGCCCGTCACCCGCGAGGACCTGGCGCATGCCGTGGGCCGGGTCGGCACGTTCTCGGGGGACAACCGCGCGGGCATCGAGGCCACCCTGCACCGCATCTCCTGCATCCGCAACCGCCAGGGCGAGATCATCGGGCTCACGTGCCGGGTGGGGCGCGCCATCGGCGGCACCATCGACATGATCCGCGACCTCGTCGAATCCGGCCGCAGCCTCCTCATGCTGGGCAGGCCGGGCATCGGCAAGACCACCAAGCTCCGCGAGATCGCCCGGGTGCTCTCCACCGACCTGGGCAAGCGGGTGGTCGTGATCGACACCTCCAACGAGATCGCCGGCGACGGCGACATCCCGCATCCGGCCATCGGCCGGGCCCGCCGCATGCAGGTGCCGACCCCGGCCCTGCAGCACGCCGTGATGATCGAGGCCGTCGAGAACCACATGCCCGAGGTGATCGTCATCGACGAGATCGGCACCGAGCAGGAGGCCCTGGCGGCCCGCACCATCGCCGAGCGCGGGGTACAGTTGATCGGAACCGCGCACGGCAACTCGCTCGAGAACCTCCTGATGAACCCCACGCTGTCGGACCTCGTGGGCGGCATCCAGTCGGTGACCCTCTCGGACGAGGAGGCGCGCCGGCGCGGCACCCAGAAGAGCATCCTGGAGCGCAAAGCGCCTCCGACCTTCGACATCGCGGTCGAGATCCAGGACCGCGATCGCCTGGCCGTCCACTCGGACGTGGCCGAGACGGTCGACCAGATGCTGCGCGGCTACATGCCCAACCCCGAGACGCGCCAGCTCACCGAGGACGGCCGGATCGAGGTGCTCAAGGAGCCCCTCTCGGACGCCTCGCACCACGTCTCCAACATCGTGAAGGCGGCCGGCGCCAAGATCCGGATCTTCCCCTACGCGGTCAGCCGCTCGCAGCTCGAGCGGGTGATCCGCAGCCTGAGGATGCCCGCCGAGATCACCAAGAACCTCTCGGATGCCGACGCCATGCTGATCCTGAAGGCCTACGTGAAGAGCGCGGGCCGACTCCTACAGGATGCGGAGGACCGCCAGACTCCGGTCTACATCGTCAAGGCCAACACCATTCCCCAGATCCAGAAGAGCCTGCGCGAGGTCATGCACCTGGACGTGCAGTACGTCTCCGACGAGGACGACGCCCTCAAGGAGGCCCGGCTGGCCATCGACAAGGCCCTGGAGGGCGGGGGAAACATCGAACTGAAGCCGCGCTCGGCCCCCATCCGGCGTCTCCAGCACGAGCTGGTGGAGCGCTACCAACTCAAGAGCCAATCGGTCGGCGAGGAGCCGAACCGCCGGGTCTGCGTCTACCCCGTGGACCTGTTCGACTAGACGAGGAACTTCATGCAACATTCGTATCCAGGCCTCCTCCTGGCCTTCGAAGGTGTGGACGGTGCTGGAAAGACCACCCAGGCGACTCTCTTACTGAGCCGCCTCCAGGACCTGGGCTTCGAGGCCATCCTGACCAAGGAACCGACCGACTCCGAGTACGGTCGGCGCATCCGGCAGATCGCCCGCGAGGGCCGCATCGGCATCACCCCCGAAGAAGAGCTGGACCTCTTCCTCAAGGACCGCGAGCTCGACGTCAACGACACCCTCGTCCCGGTCCTGTCCCGTGGCGGGATCGTCCTGATGGACCGCTACTACTTCTCCAACATCGCCTACCAGGGCGCTCTGGGCCTGGACGCGGCGAAGATCCAGCGCGTGAACGAGGAGCGCTTCCCCACGCCCGACCTCACCCTGCTCTTCATGATCGCCCCGGAGGACAGCACCCGGCGCATCTCCGAAGGACGCGAGGGCGGCACCAACGTCGGCTACGAGAAGCTGGACTTCCTCAAGCAGGTCGAGGCCATCTACGAGGGCATCCAGTCTCCGGGGCTGGTCCGGATCGACGCCACGCAGAGCGTGGACGCCGTGAGCGCACAGATCTGGGACGCCATGGCGCCCCTCCTGGACCGCCTCAAGGCCGCCGCGCGATGATCGCGCGCCCTTACCTGGCGGCGGCCGTCCAGATGACGAGCACGCCGGACTTCGAGGCCAACCTCGCGCAAGCCGAGGCCCTGATCGCCGAGGCCGTCAGCCGCGGAGCCGAGCTCGTCGGCCTGCCGGAGAATGTCCCGCTGATCACCGAGTCCGCGCGCCAGACCGCCGAACAGGCCATGACGACCTACCCGCGGGCCCTTAGCTGGCTAAGCGAGCAGGCCGCCCGGCATGAGGTCGTGCTCTACGCGGGCGTCATCGCTCCGCCGGTCGAAGGCTCCCGGCGCGTGCGCAACGTGCTCGTGGTCTTCGGGCGCGACGGGAAGGAGATTGCCCGCTACCAGAAGCGGCACATGTTCGACGTCTACTTCGGGGACGGCAACACCTACGTCGAGTCCGAAACCGTCGAGCCGGGCGATTCGCCCGTGATAGCCGAACTCGGAGAGCTCGGCAAGCTGGGGCTGTCGATTTGCTACGACCTGCGCTTCCCCGAGCATTACCGCTCCCTGGTGGAAATGGGAGCCGACATCCTCACGGTGCCCGCGGCCTTCCTCACCAAGACCGGCCAGGATCACTGGCACGTCCTGCTGCGGGCGCGGGCCATCGAGAACACCTGCTACCTGCTGGCTCCGGCCCAGGGGGGACGGCACCACGCGACGCGCATGTCTTACGGGCATGCGCTGGCGATCGATCCCTGGGGCCACGTGCTGGCGGATACCGGGGACATGCCGGGCTTGGCGATCGCCAAGATCGACCCCCAACGCCTGCGGACCGTCCGCGAGCAGCTTCCCTGCCTTCAGCACCGGCGCGCACTGGGCCCGGAATAGCGCCCCTTGAACGTCACTCCCGCTCTCATCCCCCGTCATCCCCGTGAAAACGGGGACCAGTGGATTCCCGCTTTCGCGGGAATGACGGTAGGGGTGGGCTATCGCTCCGTCTGAGCAGCAGCCTCGTTGTAGCGCGTCGCCATGCCGACCTCGAGGGCCTCGAACCAGTCGAGGAACTGCGATACCTGCTCGCCGCGGAAGATGGCGCCGTGCTGGGGGCAGAGCATCTGCACGTCGAGCTGGCGGACACGACGAACCCAGGCGTTCTTGGCCTCGTTGGAGGGCATCCAGCGCTGATGGAAGCCCGTCATGAACTGGGTGTGCCGTTCGAAGTCCTGGACGAAGAGGTCCTGCGCATCCGCCGGGAGCAAGGCGGCACCGATATCGCCCGAGAAGAGAATCTTGGCGTGCGGATCGTAAACGCAGTAGTTGGAGGAGGCGTGGCAGTAGTGGGCTGGGACCATCTCCAGGGTCTTGCCCTTGGTACCGATGGGAAGCGGACCGCCCTCGTCGGGAATCGGCACGAAGGAGGGCACGTACTCGACCCCGAAGTGTGCGAGGAAGCCGGTCCAGATCTGGGGGATGTGGGCCTTGGCCTGGGGGCAGATGCCCAGCCAAAGGGGCAGCGACGAGAAGACGTCGGGATCCTGGTGGCTCGCGAAGAACGTCGAGATCTGGCCCAGGTCGATGGTATCCGAGGCGGCGGCCATGACGGAGGGAAAGACCTCCGTGCCGCCGGGATCCAGGATCAAGGCGTCCCCATGGCTGACGATGATGTACTCGTTGGTGTCGATGACCGAATCGGGCTTCTCAGGGTCGCGCGCCAGGACGATCCACTTGTGGTCGCCATCGTCGAATAGCACCTTAGCTAGCATTGGGGTTCCTTTCTGGGGGGAGGGCCGTATCACGCGGAGCGCGTCTTCAGGAAGTCCTGCAACTCCCGGGAAATTAGCTGCGCCTGGCCGATCAGGGCGTTGAGGTCATCCGCGATGTTGCGGAAGAAACTGCCGTGCTCTGCGTCGCGGCTGGCCTCGATCCGGAAGTAGGTGATGATGCGGGAGACGCGCTGGTGCTGCTTGCCCAGGGCCTGACGGGTGGTCTCGATCTCGTGCTGGCTGCGAAGGATACCCTCCATGAGGTCTCCGAGCGAAGCATCGAGGTCTTGCGCCACGCGTTCGACCCGTCGGAGGTTGTCGGAGCGGCGGATTCTGGCAAGGCCCTTGCTGTACTTGGCGAGGCGGCGGGCCCGGACCACCCCGAACAGCGCCTGGCGAGCCAGCCCGTCGGCACCCTCGAGTGCCTCGGCGACGTGAGCGCTCATTTGCCGCGCGATCTTGCCGGTTTCGTTCGCCAGGATCATGAAGGCGTCCTGGTTGGCCGTGGACTTGGCCGCTGCAATCTCGGCGTTGATGGCGATGAGCGCCATGTCATCCGACAGCGACAGCTGCAGCTTGGAGATCTCCCGGATCCGGACACAGGTCTCGTAGACACGGATCATCTCGCTCAGGCCGAGCGTAAAGGCGGGATGTGGACCGCTCGCGGAGAGGGCCGAGGGTACTGCTGATTGCATGGTGCTCCACTCGATGGGCCTGGTTCGGACTGAGGTTGAACCAGGGTTTCCCTACCCATGTACCCTCGAAATTCCTGGCCTATGTACGTGGTTATTACTGGATCCTGGCCATTTTTTCGGGCATGGGCGCGGAGCAGAGAGCGAGGCATGAGAAAAGGGCCGGCCCCCGAAGGGACCGGCCCAACCCCAAGGACGCTCCGCGAGCCCTTACGGGCCCGCGAAACGGCCGTCGGCTAGTTCTTCGAAGCCTTGGAGGGCTTCTCCTGCTCGATCTCGACCCGAGTCACCTGCGGAGCCCGGGTGGCCACCGGCTTAGTGGTGGTCGCCAGGGGCATCAGCCGGTTGGAAACCGACTTGGTGGTCTCAAGCGTGAGGTCCACCTGATTGCGCAGGCTCGAGAGCGAATCCATCGTCATGCGGGTCGCCATCCCGAAGAAATCGGTCTTCTTACCCTCTTCCGAAATGGTATTCACAACCTCCTTGGCGGCCTCGAGCGAGCCATCGGCGACGGCCTTGGC
>JAKFCW010000043.1:0-5095 GCA_036676455.1 Candidatus Sericytochromatia bacterium | reverse complement strand
CAGGAAGAGGTTGCCGATGGTCGTGTTGGGCACGCCCTCGTAGTAGTAGTCGCTGTCCTGCAGCCGCTCCGAGTCGATGGCCGCCTCGAACGCGATGAAGCGGCAGTCGAAGTTCCAGTAGCCAGTGTCGACCGGAGGAGGGACGTTCGCCACCGCGCCGCCGGCGGGCTTGAGCTTGCTGGGGTCGTTGATGACGATAGGCTGCTGGTCCTGGGGAGTCCCCGGGTCAGGCGAAGTCTGAGGCCCCTTGGCGCAACCGGCCAGGGCCATCATGCTCACGGTCGCCGCGAGCACGGCCTTCTTGGTCATCGCAGTCATTTCACACCTCTCTGAACCATGAAAGTGTTGGTCACACACCCGGGTGATCACAGGGCTTGCAGGACGCTCACCCGGACATCCTGCCGTGGTTGGGTCTCGCACCCCCTTTCGCGATTCACCGGAGGCCCCCGGGGCTCAGAGGCCTCCACACACCTGGAGCCTCTTGCGAGAGGACGACCCGCATCAAGTCTTTACACTTCGTTACATCAACTGGTCGTCTGTAACGTTTTGTAACATACGCTCGACTGCGTGTCAACATCCCCCCGTTAAATGCCTCCTAGGCGAAAAACCTGTCGGCACGCGGCTTCAAGGTGCACAGGGCCTCTCGGTCAGAACGGCCAAACGGCATGAAAGCCCCGCCAATGGCGGGGCTGACGGCGGGAGAATCGGAGGGGGGATTAAGGAGTTAATGCGTTTTTAAAAACGAGGCCCTGGCGGCCATGGCCGCCAGGGCGAGTGAGGCTAGGGAATCGATCGCTCTAGGAGAGGCCGAGGGCCTGTCGAACCCGGCGGTACGTGTCGGAGAGGTCCTCGGGATCGACCTGGCCCAACAGTAGCAGGCGCAATTCGCTCTGCGAGACGCCGGCGTCGGCCGCCAGGGCCATGACTCCGAGCTGGCGACGGCCCATCTCGCGGAAGATCTCGCGCAAGCCGGGATCGAAGCGGGAATCGGGCGGGAAGATGCTGAGCATGGACTCCGACAAGCCGTTCGGGGCCTCTCCTTGCCAGTAGCCCTGGGACTGGAGGTACTTGGCCACGAGCATGTTCATGAAGACCGACTCGATGGCCATGGGGTTGCGGGTGGCCCATTCCTCGACCGGGGCCAGGTACTCGGAGAAGGACTCCGGGGCGACCTCCAGGGCCCTGGCCAGGGTCTCGATGATCTCCGGGTTGCGGGGGAAGGGAACGTCCCCGCGGAGAATCTCATAGAGGTAGGTCCGCGAGATTTCCACCCGGTTGGCGAACTCCTGGCGCGAGAGGCCGAGTTCCTGCATGCGATCCCAGAGCTGGCGCGTGGAGTCCGGCAGCGCGCAGACGAGCTGCTGGTACTCGGAAAAGAGCATCGGATCGATGCCGGCGACCTCCGCGAAACGCTCGAGCGTCTCGCGCACCAGCGGGAAGCGGACCTTGGAGTTGAAGATGCGCGAGACGTACTCGTAGCTGAGGCCCGTCGCCTGGACGAAGGCCTTGCGCGAGATCCCCCGGATCTCGAGCGCGCGGCGCAGGATGTCGATCGAGGGACTACGCGGATGACGCCTCTGCGACTCGCGAGGCTGGGTGAACGTCAGTGCGGGTGTCATCGTCTGCCCTCCTTTACCCCTTGGTCTCGCTCGCAACCCAGTCCGGGTCGCTCCGTGAATCCGCGCGAGGACCCTCCGCGGCCTCCTGGAGACGGCCTGTCGTTCGGCCCCGCTTCCGGGAGGTGCCCGGAGTGGCCCAAGCAGCGATGGCTCGGACTTGCTGAGCTTCATCATACCCACTTCGTTACGATTTGTAAATAATGACCCTGTTACGGATCGGCGTCATCGAATTACCCCGTCGACTCGCGCTCCGGCGGCAGGGGGTGGCGGCCTGTGCGGGGCAGCGCCGGGAGGGGCCGGGTCGCTTCGTCCGAGCAAGCATTGACGGGGGCCGGGGAACAGCGTTTAATATCGCTTAATCATGGGCAATGAGGCCCGTGGTCGCCCTCCGGCCGCAACCATCCGGAAAGACCACGCGCCCCCGGGGGGCCCACGGAAGGCCCTCGGACACGGAAACAAGGAGGTCGCGATGCTTCTAGCGGTTACCAGTGCTTTGCTGCTCGCGGCAATCGCCCTCGGGGTCCAGAGCGCGCCGCCGCGCCGCGCGGCGGTCCCCGTCAGGGTGCGCATCCGCTAGTCCGAAGCGCGCCATTCCGAAAAAAATCGGCGCCATCGCGCCGCTACCCGATAGCACGAAGGCCCCGGGGGACATCCCCCGGGGCCTTCGTGCTTTTGCCCGGCCCTCTGGGCCAGACGGAACGGTCGCATGATTAGCCTGTCGTTGCTTTAGATCAGCTTCGCTTTACTAGTCTCTAGCTGCTGGCGCTACGCAACAGCCGCATGACTACCCGCGAACCTGGATGTGCAGCTCGCGCAGCTGCTTGGCATCCACCGGGCTGGGCGCTTCGGCCATCAGATCCTTGGCCGACTGCGTCTTGGGGAACGCGATCACGTCGCGGATCGAATCCCGACCCGTCAGCAACGTGATGATCCGGTCCAGACCCAGCGCCAGGCCCCCGTGCGGAGGGGTACCGAAGTCGAAGGCGTTGAGCATGAAGCCGAACTTCGCCGTCCACTCCTCCTCGCTCATCCCCAGCAGCTTGAAGACCCGCTCCTGCACGTCACGACGGTAGATCCGGAGGCTGCCGCCACCGATCTCCGAGCCGTTCAGCACCAGGTCGTAGGCCTTGGCACGCGCCGCCAGCGGATCGGTCTCGAGCGCGTCGAGGTCCTCGTCGCGCGGCGAGGTGAACGGGTGGTGCATGGCGTAGTAACGGCCCTCCTCGGCGTCGTACTCGAACATCGGGAAGTCGGTCACCCACAGCAGGTTGAAGCGCCCTTCCGGAATGAGTTTCAAGTCGTCGCCCAGCTTGAGGCGAAGGCGGCCGAGCACCTCATAGACCACCTTCTCCTGGTCGGCGCCGAAGAAGATCAGGTCGCCCGGCTTGGCTCCCATCTGGGAGACGACTGCCGCGATCTCGGCCTCGGAGAGGTTTTTTGCCACGGGGCCCGAGGTCTCGCCGACCTTGAGGTAAGCCAGGCCCTTGGCGCCGAAGCCGCGCGCGAACTCGGTCAGGGCGTCGATCTGCGAGCGCGAGATCTTGCTGCCGCCCTCGGGCACGTTGATGGCCTTGACGACAGCCGCCTCAGAGAAGACCTTGAAGCTGGAGGTCGACAGGGTATCGGTCAGGTCGACCAGCTCGAGGCCGAAGCGGGTGTCGGGCTTGTCGGATCCGTAGCGGCGCATGGCCTCGTCGTAGGTCATGCGGGGCACGGGATAATCCACCTTGCCCTTGCCAATCTCTTCGATCAGCTTGATGACCAGCTTCTCGTGAAGCTCGAGGATCAGGTCCTGGCTGGGGAAGCTCATCTCGACGTCGAGCTGGGTGAACTCGGGCTGGCGATCCGCGCGCAGGTCCTCGTCGCGGAAGCAGCGCGCAATCTGGAAGTAGCGGTCGTAGCCGGCCACCATCAGGAGCTGCTTGAAGATCTGCGGCGACTGAGGCAGAGCGAAGAACTCGCCGGCGTGCACCCGGGAGGGCACGAGGTAGTCGCGCGCGCCCTCGGGCGTGCTCTTGGTGAGGATGGGGGTCTCGATCTCGAGGAAGCCGTGCTCCGCCATGGTGTTGCGGATGATACGGTTCATCTGGCTGCGCGCGATCAGGGCCTCCTGCATCCAGGGCTGGCGCAGGTCGAGGTAGCGGTAGCGCAGGCGGGTGGTCTCCTCGACCTGCGGCTTGCCTTCCTCCATCTGGAAGGGGAGGGGCTTGGCGGCGTTGTAGATGACGAGCTCGTCGGCGTAGACCTCGATCTCGCCGGTGGCGAGGCGGGGGTTGGCCATGCCCTCGGCGCGCGGGCGAACCACGCCGGAGATCCCGATGACGTACTCGTTGCGTAGGCGGTCCGCACTCTGATGGGCATCCGTGGCGAGGTCCGGCTGGAAGACCACCTGGACGAGGCCCGTGCGATCACGCAGGTCGACGAAGATCACCCCTCCGTGGTCCCGGCGCGAGTCCACCCAGCCGAACAGCGTCACCCGCTGGCCGACGGCATCCAGCTTCAGGGTGCCGCAGTACTGGCTGCGCTCACCAAGGCGAATCGATGGGGAAACAGCATTCACGACCCAGCTCCTATTCTCGGCGGCCTTGGCCACCCATGAGGATTCCCAGCAGGCAGTCGCCAGGGGCAGCCCCCGCGAAAGCGGCCCGTTGCGACCATGCCCCGCAGGTCCGCCCCCCTCGGGGCGACCGCCCTTGGGGACAAACGTTGAGACCCTTTGGTAAGATATAAGGGTATTTTAACCTGATTGCCCCGTTGCTTTCAATCGAGGAGGAGCCGTGCCCGAGACCACTACCCAGAACTGGACCAAGATTGCCCACCTCAAGGAGCACGTGGGAGAAGAGGTCACCCTCAAGGGGTGGCTCTACAACAAGCGTTCCAAGGGCAAGATCGCCTTCCTGCAGGTCCGTGACGGATCAGGCACCGTCCAGGCCGTCGCCGTCAAGAGCGACGTCCCCGAGGCCTCCTGGGATGCCGCCGATCGTTTGAGCCAGGAGTCGTCCTGCATCGTCACGGGAACCGTCCGCGCCGACGAGCGCGCGCCCAGCGGCGTGGAACTGACCGTCACCTCGGTGGAGGCCGTGGACATCCCCACCGAGGAGTACCCGATCTCGCTCAAGGAGCACGGGATCGACTTCCTCATGAGCCACCGGCACCTGTGGATCCGCTCGCGCCGCCCGCATGCCATCCTCAAGATCCGCTCGACCATCGAAGCCGCGATGCACGAGTTCTTCGAGAAGCGCGAGTTTCTCCGCTTCGACACGCCGATCCTGACGCCCGCGGCCGCCGAGGGCACCACCACCCTCTTCGAGACCGACTACTTCGGCGATCCGGCCTTCCTCGCCCAGACGGGCCAGCTCTACCTCGAGGCCGGCGCCATGGCCTTCGGCAACGTCTACTGCTTCGGCCCCACCTTCCGGGCCGAGAAGTCCAAGACCCGCCGCCACCTCATGGAGTTCTGGATGGTCGAGGCCGAG
>JAKFCW010000042.1:0-2284 GCA_036676455.1 Candidatus Sericytochromatia bacterium | reverse complement strand
GGGTCACGCTGACGTCCAGGTCGAGCAGCCAGACGGTCAGCCGGGTGTGCCGCTCGGTGCTGCCGCTCGTGCCCCAGGGCGAGCCGTTGTCGGCCAGGATGCGCCGCGGCAGGCCGTAGCGCCGGGTGTGTCCGAAAATCTGTGTAAGCGCCGCTGAGGGTCATTGATCGCGCTCTCAGCGAGCTGAGAGCGCGAAGCGGTCGCCGAACAGGACGGCAAACTGGCCCATGGCGGCGGTCCATTCAACCGGCCGTCGCCAGTGGACGCCGGCGTTCTGGATGGCCAGGTAGAGCAGCTTCAGGGCCGCCTCGTCGTTGGGGAAGCTGCCGCGGGTCTTGATGATCTTGCGCAGGGACCGGTTCAGGCTCTCCACGGCGTTGGTGGTGTAGATCATCTTTCGGATGTCCGGCGGGAAGGCGAACAGCGGGATCACGTGCTCCCAGGCCCGGCGCCAGCTCTGGCCGACGGCGGGATATTTGGCGCCCCAGCGATCTTCGAACTCGGCCAGCCGATCCAGCGCCGCCTCGGCGTTCTCGGCCCGGTAGATGGCCTTCAGGTCGGGCATGATCTGCTTGCGGTCCTTCCAGGAGACGAAGGCCATCGAGGAGCGGATCAGGTGGACGATGCAGGTCTGCACCAGGGTCTCGGGGAAAGTCGCCCCGATCGCCTCGGGAAAGCCCTTCAGGCCGTCGACCACGGCGATCAGGATGTCGCCCAGGCCGCGGGTCTTCAGGTCGTTCATCACCTTCAGCCAGAACTTGGCCCCCTCGGTCTGCTCGATCCACAGGCCCAGCACGTGCTTGTGGCCGTCGGTGTCCAGCGCCAGGGCGACGTAGACGGCCTTGTTCTTGACCAGGCCCTCGTCGCGGATCTTCACCCGTAGCGCGTCGAAGAAGACGATGGGGTAGCAGGCGTCCAGCGGCCGGCTCTGCCACTCCTTGACCTCCTCGAGCACCGCATCGGTGACCTTGCTGATCAGGTCCGGAGACACCTCGGTCCCGTAGATCTCCTTCAGGTGGCCTTGGATCTCGCGAACCGTCATCCCGCGGGCGTAGAGACTGATGATCTTGCCGTCGAAGCCGTCCAGCCGGGTCACGCCCTTGGGCACGAGCTGCGGCTCGAAGGTCCCGGCCCGATCCCGCGGGATCGCAAGGTCGAGCTCGCCCTCCTCGGTCAGCACCGTCTTGCTCGAATGGCCGTTGCGGCTGTTGCCGCTGCCGCGGCCGGACGGGTCGCCCTTCTCGTAGCCCAGGTGGTGCGTCAGCTCCCCGCCCAGCGCCCGCTCCATCAGCGCCTTCTTCAGCTGCCGGAACAACCCGCCATCGCCCATCAGCTCCTCCGGGCTCGAAACCCCCGACAGAAGCTCGTCCAAAATCTCAGGCTTGATCGTCGTCATCGTAGAATCCCTTCCTCAGAATGGGACCCACAGCGACGCTTACACAAACAATCTGACACCCTCGGCCCGGCTGGCCCGCGAGGCGCAGGCGGCTCTGGACACGGCCCAGGCCCGTCCCCGCACCCCGATCGCCGAGACCGAGGACGTCGCCCACGGCCGCCACGAGGTGCGCCGCGCCATCGTCGTCCCCTTCGCCCAGACCCCTGGCCCGAAGGCCCTGGTCGATCTCAAGGCCGTGGCCCGCGTGGAGAGCTGGCGCACCCTCGAGGGCAAGACCACCCACAAGATCAGGGACTACGCCCTCTCCCGCCGCATGACCCCGGCCGAGGTGCTCCGGACCGTCAGGCGCCACTGGGCCATCGAGAACGACCTGCACTGGCAGCTCGACGTCCTCATGGCCGAGGACCAGACCCGCAACCGCAAGAACAACGGACCCGCCAACCTCGCCGCTCTCAGACGCCTCGCCCTCAACGTCCTCAGAAGCGACCCCGACAACATCCCCCTCAGCCACAAACGTCTCAAAGCCAGATGGGCCAACGAGGATCTGCTCAGGCTGATGTCTCACATGCGATAGCCCTGCCTTGATGGGGAGGGACTGCTCGCCGGGGGCGAGCAGGGTGAGGGAGTGTGGGCCGGAGTGCGGCGGTTCCGGCCGCTGTCCTACAAGATGCTGATCGTGTCGCTCCATATCCACCTGCCCTTCGGCGAGGCGCTCCAGCGCTTCGCGAGGGTGGATCCAAAGGAAGTCGCGCGCTCGTAGAGCAGTCGAAGCAGGCCAAGGCCGCCGAGGACAACGCCCCCGACGGCCCGGCCAAGCCCAAGCGACCTAGGAAGACGGCGAAGCCGGCGTCTTGGGGCGGCGATACCAGCGACGCGGACGCCGCTTGT
>JAKFCW010000041.1:0-11161 GCA_036676455.1 Candidatus Sericytochromatia bacterium | reverse complement strand
CTTCACGTGCATCTCGCAGGCATTCAGGGAGACGGCTGCGGCTGTTTCATCTCGGACCGAATGCGGCAGACCATGACCTTTCGCGTGCTGATGCGCCTGATTGGCGCCGACATGCGTGCGCCCGCCGAAGCCAACGCGGCCTACGTGTCACGGCTATCCGAGCTACTGGCAACCTCTGAGGAACTCGACTACGCCTGCGTTTTCGCGATGGACGGAGTCTACGACACCCAAGGAGACCTCAAGCCGCTGGATTCCCACCTCTACGTCCCCAATTCCTACGTCTTCGAGGCCTGCCGGCGCAGCCCCCATCTGCTGCCGGTCATCTCGATCAATCCGCAGCGCCGCGACGCCCTGGTGGAGCTCGAACGCTGGGGCGACCTCGCGGTGGCCATGAAGTGGCTTGCGCCCATGCAGAAGTTCGATCCGTCGGAGGCCCGCTACGAGCCCTTCTACCGGAAACTCGCCGAGATGGGGCTGCCGGTCATCGCGCATACCGGCTGCGAGCACACGTTTCCGGGCATGGAACAGCGTCTGGGAAACCCCGAACTATACGAGCGCCTGATCCGCCACGGCATGCCCGTGATCTTCAGCCATTGCGGCACGGGGTCGTTTCTCTATCCGGGGCATGATTACTCGGAGCAGTTCGTCAGCATGCTCGAGCGCCATGACAACGTCTACGGGGACACCTCGGCCTTTTGCTCGCTGGTTCGTTACAAGCAGGTCCGGAGGTTCGCCGCCGACCGCTACGCCGGGCGCATCCTGCATGGCTCGGACTTCCCCATCCCGTCGAGCGCCCTGTACTTCCTACCGGCGCTGGGTTTCGGGAAGGTGCTCAAGCTGGAACAGGCCCGTCACGGGATGGACCGTGACGTGAAGACGAAGAAAGCCATGGGCATGCCCGATTCCGTGTTCGAAGGGGGCTATGCGCTGCTGGAGAAGCGAATCACGCGCTGGGAGGCCCAGCGCGTGATTCAAGAGCGTTAGTTGAGGCTGTCGAGAAGTTCGGCCGGCGCCTCGATCGGTGTGGCGGCGGGAGCCGGCGTCGCAGCGCCGTCGAGCGGAACGGTCAAGAGCGGTACGCCCTGCGAGCCACTGGCGGGCTTGGTCTCGGGCGCCGCAGGCAGTTCCGGCGCGGTGAACGGCGAAGGCTTGGTATCCTTGAGCGCCACGCGCATGACCTTGTTCCAGATGGGGGCGCAGATGCCGCCGCCCGTAGCGCCACGCATCTGGGAGTTGTCGTCGTTGCCGACCCAGACCACGGCGACGAGGTCGGGCGTGTAGCCGACAAACCAGGCGTCACGATGGTCGGAGGTGGTGCCGGTCTTACCCGCCGCGGGCCTTCCGATGTTGGCGGCCGCACCCGTTCCCCAGCGCACGACGCCCTGTAGCACGTCGTTGAGGACGCGAACCGAGTTGGCGTCGTAGACCTGGCGGAGCTTGGGCTGGCGCTGCTCCAGAAGGGCTCCGGAGCGATCCTCGACCTTGCTGTAGGCGAGTGGCTCGGTGCGCCATCCCTCCGCGGCGAAGACGCCGTAGGCAGATGCCAGCTCGAGGGGGGTGACCTCGGAGGTGCCCAGGGCCAGCGAGAGGTTGGGACGAAGTTCGCTCTGCAAGCCGACCTTGTGTGCCGTCTCGATGATGTTTTCGACGCCTACCTGCTCGGCCAGCTTGACCGTGATGACGTTGTTTGAGCGTTCCAGCGCCTTGCGCAGGGTCATGGCGCCCTCGTGCTTGCCGCTGTAGTTCTTGGGCGTCCAGGCCTGTCCCATGCCCGCGTCGTACGAGACGGGAGCGTCCACCAAGGTCGTCCACGGCCAAAGCCCGGAGTTGAAGGCGGTCAGGTAGACGAAAGGCTTGAACGACGATCCCGGCTGGCGATAGGCCTGGATGACGCGATTGAACTTCGAGGTCTTGTAGTCGGCACCACCGACCATGGCCTTGATGAAGCCGGTCTTGGGGTCGAGCACGACGATGGCACCCTGGCTGAAGTTGAGGCGCTTTCCGTTCTTGGCGAGAGTCTCCTTGAGCAGGCGCTCGGCTTCGAGCTGGAGATCGAGGTCCAAGGTCGAGTGGATGCGCAGCCCCCCCTTCATCACCGCCTGTTCGCCGTAGCGGTTGATGAGCTGCTGGATCAGGTAAGAACTGAAGTAGGGGGCGCGGTACGCGTAGCTGGTGATGCCGGTGAGCGTGATGGGCTGGCTCTCGGCCGCGGTCTTCTGGTTCTCGGTGATGAAGCCAGCCGTGACCATGCGGCCGAGCGCAACGCGTTGTCCCTGCTTGGCCAGCTCCATGTTGCGGTACGGGGAGTAGCGCTCGGGGCCGCGCAGCAGGTAGGCGAGCATGGCGCTTTCGCCCAGGGTCAGGTCCCGGGTGTGCTTCCCGAAGTAATTGAGCGCGGCGGCCTCGACTCCGTAGGTGTTATGGCCCCAGTAGACCTGGTTCATGTAGAGTTCCAGGATCTGGTCCTTGGAGTACCGCTGCTCGATCTGGATGGCCAGCCACGCTTCGGCGATCTTCCGGACGACGTTCTTGGAGCGATCGAGGAAGAGGTTCTTGGCGAGCTGCTGGGTAAGCGTGCTTCCGCCTTGCACCGAGCCGCCCTCGGCGATGTCGGTCAGCAGGGCGCGCAGCATGCCGCGCGGACTGATGCCCTGGTGCTGGTAGAAGCGATCGTCCTCGACGGCGATGATGGCTTGCTGGAGGTGCTTGGGGATCTCTCCCAGGGGAACGACGACCCGGTTCTCCTCGCCGTGAAGGTTGGCGACGAGTTGTCCCTTGGCGTCGTAGATCTTGGAGGTTTCGAAGGGCACGTAGCCTTCGAGCGAGCTGACGTCCGGCAGCGTCGAGAGTGCCACGGACAATCCCACCGCGGCGCCCAGCCCGGCGATGCCGAGCTGGGCGAAGACGAAGGCCAGCACCTCGCGCCGCTGCTGGTTGGGCTTGAGGTCGGGGCGGGCCTTGGGGGCTCTGGGCTTCGCGGGCCGCGTGGGCTGTTCTGGCACGTGGGAACTAGGCGAGGGCCGCGCGCAGGAGCATGTCCATGGCCTTGGCGGCCTTGGCGGCGACGTCCACGACTTCTCCGTGCGAGGTGGTGGCCTGGGTCTCGGCGGTGGTGGCGATGTTGGTGATGCAGGAAATGCCGATCACCGAGAGGCCCTTCGAGGCGGCGTAGGCCGATTCGGGCACGGTGGACATGCCGACGGCGTCGCCCCCGATGCGCTGCAGCCAGGTGATCTCGGCCGGGGTCTCGTAGGACGGGCCCAGCAGGCCGACGTAGGTGCCGCGGCGCAGGGTGAACGGGGCGTTCTGGGTGGCCCAGGAGACGATCCGCTCGCGCCATTCCTTGTCGTAGACCTCGGAGGGGGTTAGGGGCTTGGCGACGTCGGCAGCCTGGACGCCCATGAGGTTGATGTGGTCGTCGATGAGCATCAGGTCGCCGGCGACCCAGTCGCGCAGGCCACCGGCCGCGTTGGTGAGGATGATCCGGCGGATGCCGATCGCCTCGAAGAGGCGCATGATGGCGGTCGCCGACTCCAGGGGGTGGCCTTCGTAGAGGTGGAAGCGGCCGCGGGCGATCGCCACCACCGGTCCGCCGGGAACCCGGCCAACCGTCAGGACCCCGGCGTGGCCCGCGACGGTGGTCTCAGGCAGCCCCGGGATCTCGCTGTACGGAATGTCGAGGCGGTCTTCCAGGTCCTCGAGCACCACGATGCCGGAACCGAGCACGATGCCCACTTCGGGCTGCATCGGCAGGGAAGGCAGGAGGGGGGTATTGTCGGTCACGTCGCGAGTCTCCTCTCAGGGGTCAGGGGCGGGAGTCGGGCTGGGACGTCCAGACCGCCTCGGCGGCATTGAGATTCTTCAGGTGTTCGTACTGGTGAATGAACATCCCCTCGACCAGGCGCATGGCACGGCGCCAGGTGCGGGTCTCCGGGGAGAGGGGAGTCACCAGGATGGGATGGGCTCCCAGGCGGTTTCCTCCCAGGACATCGGTGAAAAGCTGGTCTCCGACGATGGCCACCTCGTGGGGCTGGAGGTTCATGGCGCCCAGGGCTCGCCGGAAGCCCTTGCGGCGAGGCTTTAAGGCCTGATGCAGGCACGGCAGCGAAAGATCCTCGGCCACCCGGTTGACCCGCTCGCCGGAGTTATTGTTGGAAACGATGTAGAGCTGGAACTCGTCGCGCATCTCGCCGATCCAGCTTCGTACCTGGTCGGCGGCCGTGTGCGAGATCGCCGTGACCAGGGTCTCGTCCAGGTCCAGAATCACACCCCGGATGCCATGGGCTCTCAGGTATTCCGGGGTGATGTCGGCAACCGAGGCTACCCAGATCTTCGGGGCCAAGAGTCTAAACGGATTCGTCATACGCCTATCTTACCACTGATTCCAGCCGCAACACGCCAATCCCGAACGGAGGCTATCTTTGCCGAATGCGGCGCTGGGCCGCCAGGTGGTCGGCATACGTCCTTGTGAACTGATGGGTCCCGTCTCCGCGCGCCACGAAGTACAGCAACGGCGTCTCCTCGGGATTCAGGGTCGCCCTGAGGCTGGCCAGTCCCGGGTTGGCGATGGGGCCCGGAGGCAGGCCAGCGTTCTTGTAGGTGTTGTAAGGCGAGTCGACCTTCACGTCCTTGAAGCTCAGGCCCTTGGATCCTTGTTTCCAGCCGAGGGCGTACTCGACGGTCGGATCCGAGCCGAGCGGCATGCGCAGCCGCAAGCGGTTGTAGAAGACGCCCGCGATCAGCGTCCGCTCCGAGGGCGCCTGGGCCTCCAGCTCCACGATGGACGCCAGCGTCACCGTGCGGAAGAGGTCGAGCCGGGGGGAGCGCACGGCGTCGTATGCCGGCAGTCCCACCTGCTCGAAGCGGGAGAGCATCAGTGCGATCAGGGCCTCCTCGGGAATCTGGGCGCCCCCGTACTCATAGGTATCCGGGAAGAGAAAGCCCTCGAGGGTGGCTCCGTCAGGCAGGTCCTCCAGCCAGGGGAAGCGCCCTTCGAAGCGCTCGGGCTCGGCTGCCAGGTCCATGAAGCGCTCGGCCGAGCCCACGCCTTGTTTCTCGAGCATCTGCGCCATCTGGCGCACGGAGTAGCCTTCAGGAAACGTCAGGCGCGTCTGCTCGGCTTTTCCTTGCACCATCCAGCGAAGGATCTCGCGGGGGCTCATGGCCGGGGTCAGTGCATAGAGGCCTGCCTTGATCTGGCTCTCGCTACCCGTGAACTTGGCGAGCAGGCGAAAGGCCCAGGCGCTGCGGATGAAGCCTTGTTCTTGCAGGGCCGAACCAACGGTGGCCACTCCGCTGCCGGAGGCGACCGCGAACATCCGGGCTTGCGTGCCCGAGGAGGCCGCGGGGGTCAGCCCCAGCCACGCACCCCCGATGACGAGGCTGGCTGCAAGCGCGCCGGCGAGCATGATCGTACGTCGGGGGGCGAGCCTGGCCATGGGTTCGTCTCCTTATTAGCCGCGGGGGCTAGTCGATCGGGTCGATGACGCGGCCGCTGAAGATCTCGGCGGCCTTCCCTACCACATCGTCCGATGCGGGACGACCTGCAGGACGATCCAGCACCGGAGCAGAAAGCGGAACGCCCAGGCCGAGGTCCTCGGTCGAGCTGCTCGTGGTCTCCGGCCAGTCCTCCTCGGGAGGAGCTTCACGGTCCGGAACGTCGAACTCACTCGCGCTCGCATGGGGCACCGAAAGTTCGGCCGAGGGGATCGCCGGATCATGCGACACCGGTTGAGCGGCGGGCGGCGGCGCTATTTCCACTGGCTCCTGGGGCGCAGGTTCCTGGGGTGCTGCTACCTGGGGAGCCGGTACCTGTGGCGCTGGGGCAGCGGGCGTCGGTGCGGCCGCACTTGCCGGGGCGGCGTCGAAGGTGAGGTGCATCCGCGCATTGGCACCGAAGGTCGCCTTGATCGCCTTCTCGATGTAGGCGCGACGATCCTGCTTCTCGAAGAACATCTTGACCGTGGGCTTGATGGAGACGGTCACCGTCTCGGATTCGAAGCGCGCGAAGACCCCGTGCTGTGACAGCAGGCTGCCGGTGCTGCGATGGACCCGGTTGACCGCGTCGATCACCTTGCCGAGCACGTCCGCTCCCCCCGCGGTGACTGGCGCCGCAGGCGCCGGTGCAGTCATGGGCGCGGCGTCGCGGACGACGGGGGCCGGGCTGACGGGGGCCGGGCTGACGGGGGCCGGGCTGGCGGGTGCCATGCTCGCCGGCGGCGCAACGGCCGCGGCTGGGGCGATGGCTTCGGGTCGCGGTTCCGGGCGGACGGGCGCGGGGCGAACCGCCGCAGCCTCGCGGGCCGGAAGCCTGACGCCTCCTTGTGACAGCGCGGCGAGTCGCTCTTCGAGCTCGGCGACGCGCTCCGAAAGCGCCTTGACGGAGGGGATGTCGTCCCGGCTCGCCAGACGGACGGCGGCCGCCTCCAGCCAGATGGTCATCTGGTGGGATCCCTTGAGCAAGGACTCGGTTTCCCTGAGGACTTCGAGCGAGTAAAGGATTTCGCTCGGGCTGAAGCGCGCGGTGAGGGGTTTGAGGCCATCGAGCAGCCACGACGGGACATCGAGCGCGGCGGCGCGGTCGCCGGCCATCTGCAAGAGCATGAGGTGGCGATAGAGCTCCATCCACTCGCGCAGCACGGCGTGGTGATCGTAGCCCCGGGCAAGGAGGGCCTGGATGAGGGCGATCGCCTCGGCCGGCTGGCGCTCGGCCAGCGCGTTCCCCAGGCCGATCACGGCCTCGGCGGACATCAGGCCCAGCGCGTTGAACACGTCCTCGGCCGAGATCGTCTCCGAACCGGTGGAGATGACCTGGTCCAGCAGGGAAAGGGCATCGCGCAGACCGCCGTCTGCCCGCTTGGCCAGCGCCTCGATACCGGCCCGCGCCACGCTGACCCGCTCCTCGAGCGCGATCCGCTCCAGGTGGTCGACCATGGCCGGAAAGGGAATCCGCTGGAAGTCGAAGCGCTGGCAACGCGAGATGACAGTCGGCAGCACCTTGTGGATATCGGTGGTGGCCAGGACGAAGACCAGGTTCGGCGGCGGCTCCTCGATGGTCTTGAGCAGCGCGTTGAACGCCGCGTTGCTCAGCATGTGGACCTCGTCGATGATGTAGACCTTGTAGCGTCCCGCCACCGGGGCGAAGCGGACCTTTTCGCGCAGGTCGCGCGCGTCGTCGACGCCGTTGTTGGAGGCGGCGTCGATCTCGATCACATCTACGAACGAACCGTCGGTGATACCCTTGCAGGCGGGACATGCCGCCGCGAGGCTCGCGGGATCGTCCTTGCGGACCACGCATGGGTTGGGGGTCGGGCCCTTCTCGCAGTTGAGGGCCTTGGCCAGGATGCGCGCGCTGGACGTCTTGCCGGTGCCGCGCGGGCCCGTGAAGAGGTAGGCATGCGCGATCTTGCCATGGGTGATGGCGTTGCCCAAGGTACGCGAAATGTGCTCCTGACCCACGAGGTCGGAGAAGGTTTGCGGACGATGCTTTCGGTAAAGTGCCTGGCGTTCGGACATGGCGAGCATTATATCACGACGGGATTGCCCCGAACGCCTTGAAGTTTTGTCTCTCGGTCAACCAGCTGGTTGATTATCAGGTCGTTGTCTGCCACCATGCAGGGTGAGGAAAGTCTATTGACGCCGAGTACCGCCGCCATTGCCCACCTTCCCGCCACTCCGGAAGCCGATTTGCAGGCGCCGAGGGGTATCGTGGGCATGCTATTCGCGGCGTACGTACTTCTGCCCCTCTCGTCGGCCGTCAGCGCCCTCTTGATCGTGATCACCTCAGGCTGGCTCTTCGCCTGGCGCAAGAAGCATCGCCTCCTCCCCCTGGGCGTCGCCTCACGCCTTTGGCTGTGGTTGCTGGGCGCAGTCGGCCTGTCGGCCCTGTTCTCCGTCAATCAGCCGGATAGCTGGGTGGGCCTCCTGATCACGGGCGCCTACCTCATGGTCATCTGGGTGACCGTGGCCGCGCTGGACAGCCCCGAGCGTTACTGGCAGGGCATGCGCCTCTTCTTCTGGGGGGCCGTGGCCTGGGCCGCAGTCGGTATCGTCGTCTCGCTCATGCGCTTCCAGTGGCAGTTCAACTCGGCGGGAATCCTCATCACCGTCGGGACCTGGGACCACCGGGCGAACTCGATCTTCATGCACCCGAACATCCTCGCGGGATACCTGCTCTTGAGCCTCGGCATCGGCCTCGCACTGCGCACCCGCGAAGGCTTCGCCCGCCGCTGGCGCTACAACACCGGGCTCGTGGTCCTGCTCTTCTGCCAGCTGCTCACGCAGTCCCGCTCGGGCTGGATCGGGACGGGCGCCCTCATCCTCATGGCGGGCCTGCTGATCGACCGTCGCCTGCTATTCAAATCGCTGGCCGGAGCCGCCCTCGCGCTGCCGTTCTTCTACCAGATCGTCTGGCAGCGCCTCTTGACGCTGACCTCGACGGATTTCGACAGCAACCTGAACCGCCTGCGCGTCTGGCAGAGCGCCCGAGAGATGATCGCCGAGCGCCCGCTCTTCGGTTTCGGACCCGGCTCCTGGCCGCATGTCTATCCGAAGTTCCGCAACCCCCTGGAATGGGAGAACCTGCCCCATTCGCACTCGTTCTTCCTGCACCTCGGTGCCGAGTACGGACTGGTGATGCTCGTCCTGCTGCTGGCTCTGATCGGCGCCTATTGCTGGCGCAGCGTCCGCGATTCATGGGGCACGCCCTGGCGCACCGCCTCGCTGGCACTGGCCTTCGCCATCCTTGGCTACCTGCTGATGGGAGCGTTCGAGTTCACCTTCTCGGAAGGCCGAAACAGCATCCTCTTCTTCACGATGCTGGGCATGCTCGCCGCCACGCGGCGCTTCGCTAAGGCGCCCCTGCCTCCGACGTCACCGGGATCATGAGCAGCTCGCGGTAAAGCGCCAGCGTCTGCGATGCGACCCGCTCGGCGGAGAACGCCTCGCTTCCCTGTCGCGCTGCAAGGCCCATGCACCGGCGCCGATCCGGATCGGCGTAGAGGGCGTCCCAGGCGCGGGCCCATCCCTCGGGGCGAGCGATCGGCAGGGCGATCGCCCACCTCGAATCAGCCACCTCGCCGAACTCGGCGATATCCGACACGGTCAGCGGAAGCCCGCTGGCCATGGCCTCCAGGGCCGCGAGGCTCAGCCCCTCACGCTCGCTGGCGGTCGCGAAGACCTCGACTCCCCCCAGCACGTTCGAGACGTCCGTCCGACGCCCCAGCCAGTGAACCCGCGCGGCCACTCCCAGGCGCTGCGCCAGCCGTGACAGCGCCCGGCGCTCCTCACCGTCGCCGGCGACGACCAGATGAACCTGGTCCAGGCAGAGCGCCAGTGCACGAATCAAGACGTCGACCCGCTTCATGCGCGATAGCCGGCCAATCGTCCCGACCAGCATGACGGATTCCGAAACACCCAGCTCGTCACGCAACCGAGACGGAGGCGCCGCGCGAAAGGGCTCGAGGTCGATGCCGTTGAGAATGGTGCGATGGCGCCGGGGATCCAGCCCGCCCTTCAGCAGGCGCACGCGCTCGGCTGCCGAGACCGAGACCGTCGCCGAGCAGGAAGGATTGAGGAAGAGGCCCGCCTTGGCGTAGTCAATCGCCGTGTGGTAGCAATGGGCCGTGAAGACCAGCGGAAAGGACCGACCCCACCCGAGCACTAGCGCCAGCTCCATGGCCGCATGCACGTGCGCGAGATCGTGGGTGGCCATCGCCTCCTTCAGCATTCCCATGACCGCGGAAAAAGTCGTTAGACGGATGGGAGGCAGCTCGAGGACGGGCACGCCCTCATGCCGGAGGAGGTCCCTCATGGGCCCAGGCGGCAAGGCCACCGTCGTCTCCCAGCCGTGCCGGAGGGCATGGTTCGATAGCAACTCCACATGACGCTCGGTGCCGTTGAGGTTGCCGTAAGGCAAGACCTGCAAGATCCTAGGCATGGCGCTTGATCAAGGGCAGCAGGCCGACAAGCAAGAGGACGCCGAGAACACCCGACGACGGCCCTCTGCCGCCACTGAGCCAGAGAAGCTGGGGCGCGTACTCCCAGAGATGCAACTGGTCGGAGAGCGAGATGAAAAAGACCCAGCCCGCATGGATGCCGATGGGAAGCCAGAGGGTGCCGGACTTCCAGGCCGCGTAGGCGAGCACCCAGCCGGAGACGACCAGGCCGACGAACGGAACGAGATCCGCCCAGGAGAGGTTGGGCCGCAGGAAGTGCAGGGCAGCGAAGATCACGCTGGAGATTGCCATGGCCCTCAAAGGCGGATGGTCCAGGAGCAGCGTGCGCAGGAAGAGGCCCCGGAAGAGCAGCTCCTCGCTGACGGCGTAGCCCATCGCCGCCGCGATGGCGCCGAGGATCACCCCGAGAGGCCATTCGGCAGGGAAGCGGAAGGTGGCGATGCCGCCACCCAGCTCGACGGCCATCAAGAGCAGGACGCCCCCCAGTCCGAGGAGCCAGCCTAGCGCCAGCTTCCGGCCGTCGAAGCGAAAGCCGTAGTGAAGCGCGGGGTCCGCCCCGATGGGGCGCTTCAGGAGGGCCACGAGGACCATCAGCCAGAGGTAGAGCCCGATGGTGTAGGTCAGGATCACCGGCTGTGGAATCTGGTCGGGCGTCGCCAGCAGCGAGAAGTCGAGGCGGAAAGCGGCGAGCAGCACCAAGACCCAGAGCACGACTCCCGTGAGGACGGCTCCGAAGAAGAGGCCCAGGCGCTGGAGGCTCGAGAGGGACTTACCCATGGCGGGCTTCCGGCCTGAACGCCCAGCATCGGCCGAGCAAGTCGAGGTAGAACCGGGTATCCCGACGGGTCTTCAGGATTTCGCCGGTGAGCTCGATGGTCGAGTGCAAGCGGGCGTAGAAGAGGCCTAGCGCACCATAGTGCTTCGAGTAGTAGTGCTGGCGTCCCAGTTGAATGGCTTCGACGGCTCGCTTGGGTAAATCCTTACGCGTGGCTCCGCCGATATGCATCACCACCGCGCGAGGGGTCGCCATGACGGCCCAGCCGGCACGGCGCGCTCGCAAGCCCCAGTCGCAATCCTCACCGGTGTAGAAGAAGAGGGGATCCAGCATGCCAATCTCTCGAATGGTCTCTGCTCGGACCAGCACGGCGGCACCCGATGCCCATCTCAGGCGCTCCTCGCGGCTGACCGGTGAGAAGGCCCAGGGG
>JAKFCW010000040.1:0-81754 GCA_036676455.1 Candidatus Sericytochromatia bacterium | reverse complement strand
CAAGCTCTTCTTCAGCCGGGATCGCCTCTTCGTGGCGGCGAAGGTTCCCAACGGCGAGGCAATCTTCCAGCGCGATCTCAAGGCCGAGAACCTGTATCTGGATTGGATTCCCGCCGCCCCGGATCAGGGCCTGGCGTCGACCTATCCCACGTACATCAGCGACGGGCGGGCCTTGCTCGCCGTGGGCGTCGACAAGGTTCGCGTGGCATCCCTGAGCGAACAGAAATGGAAGGATTACTCCCCCATTCAGGTCTTGCCGGACGGAACCACCAAGCAACACCGCGAGGGAGATCTCATCTTCGGGGTGCCCTTCTCGGTCTACGGTTACGCCTTCGTCTGGGTGAACATGGGAGGAACGGAGTACCGGCTCTGCCGCGCGACTGCCAAGGGCTGGAAGCCGATGGTGAGTGACAGCTTCAACGGGGCGAAGGTCGGGCAGGTCCTGTCGACCGATGGGCGTTATCTCTACTCGTCGACCCTTTCGGGCGAGAACACCCGCGAGGTCGTGAGGGTTCCCATACAGGACGGGACGGAATGGCAGCCGCTGCCGGCGACGTTCACCTCGCCCGCGGACACCCTGCCGGTCTTCAACGCGGCTCCTCTGGCCCAGGTGGGATTGAAAGTCAATGCGCCGCCCTTCGTCGACCGGGAGGGCGCCCGGGTCTACCTGCCGACCACGCGCGGCATCCTGGGGCCGTAGCCTCTGTTTGGACTCCGTTAAACTTTGGTTGGAAGACGATGAATCGGGGCAAGATCCCGCGCGATCCCGGGCATAAAAAACCTAGCAGACGGGCGAGCGCCCGCAAGAGTTTAAACCGCGCACCGCGACCAAGCCTGGAGCGCTAGAAGGAGGAAACCATGGGAGTTTCAGGAGCAGGCGGCTCGAATTACCGTGGAATGGATATCGTCCGCACCACGCATACCGCGGCGGGGGCGATCGCCAGCGCCCAGCAGAAGGCCGCCGACATGCAGGATTCCGGCTTCCTGGGCGTGAAGAGCGTGGGCCGTGGCATCTGGCACGCCGTCAATCCGGGCGCCAAGAAACGCTACGAGACCGAGCTTCGCGCCATCCAGAGCCTGCCGGACACCATCAAGGACATCATGAAGATGATCCAGGAGAAGTACGCGGCGATGTCCAAGATCTAACGCCGCAGGCGCTGATCTAAACCGCGGAGTTCAATCTTGCAGGAGGCGCTGGTCTAACCACCAGCGCCTTTTGACTGGCGCCAAGAGCCAGGCGGTCCGGCCCTGCCTGGATTAGAACAGGCGAGCGTTGGGTAGGATCCCAAGGTGAGCCTGATCGGAGGTCGTGATGGGATTCGATTTACGCTACAACTTCATCAATACCTTTCGAACCGTGGACGCCTGGCGTAACAACATCCTGTTGAACGCGCAGGGAGGCCTCATGCCGGGCTTCAAGCAGCGTAAGACTCACCTGGGCATGCAGCAATCCTCGTTCGAGATCGACCCCGGAACGGCGGGGAACGCCAGCATCGGAGGGCGCTCTCCCAAGAACCTCACGGCCGGTGAGTTGACGATCCAGCGGACCGCCCTTCAGCACCGCCAGGATCCCCTCAAGAGCGCCGAAGGAAACCTGGCGAACCTCGGCATCCAGGGCAACGGCTTCTTTGCCGTCGCCGAGAGCCTCAACCCCGGTGCACGGGTCATGCTGACCCGCGACGGCTCCTTCACCTGGAAGCAGACCGGCATCGACGAGGCCACCAAGACTCCGGTTTACCAGCTCGTCAACGGCCAGGGCCTTTTCGTCCTGCGAGCCGGCGACATCGAGACCAACCCGGGAAGCCCCAACTTCATGAAGGTCCGGCGCTTGCCTCCCTTGGGAGCCGTGGACGGCAACAACACCGCGCTGCCCGTAGAGGAAACCGGGCCGCCGGGCATGCTAGGCTCGCGTGACGGCATCCTGGACACCGCCAACGACCCGCGCGGTAATCCGCTGAGGGGCATCCCCACCTACGTGACCACTGGCGGCCAGGAAACCCTGACCCCGCCGGCGCACGGCAACGTGAGCCAACTGGCCATCTTGCGGGTGCCGAACCAGTCCGACCTCAACATCTCGTCTTTCGGACCGACCATCTACAACTTCTCGCTGAGCACGCTCGCCGGCTCGACCGTGCGAACCGCGGCCCAGTTCTACCAGGAGGTCGGCAACACCACCCACGACCCGAACAAGGGGCCGTTGCCGGTGGTCGGGAACCGCATCGAGCAGGTGGACGCGCAGGTCGCCCTGCAGCTCTCGATCCTCGAGAACCAGACGGCCGACTTCGTCTTCAAGAACCTTTCCACCATGCTCCAGGAGTACAACAACGCCCAGGACCAGCTCCTCAACCTCATCCGATAGCCGAGGTACCCAAGACGAAGGCCCTTCTCACCGAGAAGGGCCTTCGTCTTGGGTACCTCGTGATTAGACGGCGGTCTGGGAGTAGTAGTCCCTCCACTGCGCCTCGAGCTCGGCCGGGGTGGATTGGCCGTTCACCAGCGCATGTACCCAGGGATCGTCGAACGCGGGGCGCTCTTCCACTCCTCGGAGGGTGCGGTTCATGTGCGTGATGAACTCGAGGGCGTCGGCCATCTCGATTCCCCGGCGCTCGTTGGCGTAGTACTGGTGGAACGAGGCCTCCATGGTCTCGGGGGTTTCCTGGCCGCTCAGCAGGGCCTGCACCCAGGGATCGTCCGTCGAGGTCACCGGGGCGGTGATTCCCCGGAAACGGTAGTTCATGGCGCTGACCAGCTCCATGGCGACTCCCGCGCTCAGGGGATCGATGCTTGCCGTCGGAGGGACTTGCGGCGCGGTTGTCGGTGCCTGGGCCCGCAGGGCGTCGGCTTGCGCCAGCTGCACCTGGATGCCGGGGGCGGTATCCAGTGTGCCGAAGCCGGCCACGGCTTGACCGAGCAGGTTCCCGAGCCCAGGACCTTGCAGGAGGGAGTCGGTGCTCGGAGCCTGGGGAGCTCCGGGAAGTTCGGGCAAGGTGGCCCCGATGCCGAGCTGCCCAAGCATGGATTCCAGGTTCTGGGCACCTTGCGAGGGGCTCTCCATCTGGGCGATCAGCTTGCCCAGCAGCTGCTCGAGCTTGGCATCCTTGCCGGGTGCCGGATCGTTCATGCCGTCCATGCCGTCGAGGGCGGCTTCGAGGAGTTTTTCCAGCTGGCTGCTCGAGGGGCTCTCGCCCTTCATCTTCTGGAACATGCGCAGGATCATCTCGATCAGATCGGTGAGCTTGGCCTCGAGCTGGTCGAGGTTGCCGCCTTCGGCGGCCTTGGAGATCAGGGCGAGGATCTTGTTCATCAGCTTGGGCGGCACGTTGCCCAGCAGGTTGAAGATCATGTCCTGAACCCGGGCCATGAGCTGCTGCTTCTTGATCTTCTCGAGCTCGGAGCGATGCACCCGGTCGGCTTCCTCGGCGATCTTCTTGCGGGTGTAGCTCCACTCGTGGAAGAGCCGGTCCCAGTAGGCTTGAAGATCCTGGCGTTCCTTGACCAGCTTGATGAGGTCGAGAATCTCGTGCTCGGTCACCAGCAACTGCGGCCGGATGGCCGGATTGCGGCGCGCGGCGACGTAAGGCAGGAGCCACTCCTCTTGCAACTGCGAGAGGTACTGGAGGGCCGTAGCGAAGGTTTCGCCATCCTTGCCTTCGAGGGCACGGGTGACGGAGAGGGCTTCCTCGGCGGAGGCGAACTCGCGTCCCACCAGCTTGCGGAAACGCACGGCGGGGGGATCCTCGAGGGTGGCGAGTGGATCGTGCGCCGTGGGAGCGGCAAGACGGTTGGTGCTCCGGCGCCGGAACGAATCCTGGATCGAGAGGTGGGTTTCGAGCTCTTGCGGCGAGACGAAGCCCATCTCGATCAGCACTTCGCCGATCTTCTTGGAGGTGAGGCTCTGTTCCTCGAGGGCGGCCTCCAGCTGGGCGGTCGAGATGCGGCCTGCATCGAGAAGGAGGTCGCCCAGCTTCTTGCGGGCGAGTGTGGGGCCTTCGGGGTCGCGCTGCTGCTGCAGGGCGAGGGCGTAGTCCAGGTCCTTCTTCGAGATGTAACCCTTGGCGACGAGGACGTCTCCGAGCTTCTGGTTGAGCTGCTGCTGCTCCTGGAGGGCGCTTGCCAGCTGCTGGGAATCGATCTTGCGAAGCCCCAGCAGGATTTCGCCGAGCGCTTGGCGGCCCGGGGTTCTGACGGAGCTGAGAAGGTCTCCGCTCATGCGGCGGCTCCTTTCCGAAGCGTTACGGGAGAGTCCTTCATTAATGTGCCCCGAATCAAGCAGGCCAAATGCCGTTTAATCAAGATTTGCCGAAGTTTTAGCGGTCGGGAGGCTGGGAGAAAAAGAAAGCCCGCCGCGGGGGCGGCGGGCGACAGGGCGGGGTGATTGGGGCGCTAGGCCTGGCCGAAGGCCATGGCCCGCAGTCGGGCGACGCGCTCCTCGGTGGCGGGGTGGGTGCTGAAAAGCTTCATCAGCGAGGCCCCGCTCAAGGGGTTCACGATGTACATGTGCGCGGTGGCGGGGTTCGCCGCCATCGGCACCAGCTGAGCCCCGCGCTCCAGCTTGAGGAGGGCGTTGGCGAGACTGAGCGGACGGCCGCAGATCTGCGCGCCGATGCGGTCGGCCTCGTACTCGCGCGAGCGCGAGACGGCCATCTGAACCAGCATCGCCGCGAAGGGTGCGAGCACCATCATCGCGATGCCGCCGGCCATCGAGGCGGGGCTGTCCTCGTCGTCGCTGCGGCCCATGCCGAAGATCATGGCCCACTGGAACATGTTGGCCAGCTGGGTCAGGGCGCCGGCCAGCATGGCCGCGATCGACGAGATCAGGATGTCGCGGTTCTTGATGTGGGCTAGCTCGTGGGCGAGCACGCCTTCCATCTCGTCGCGGTCCAGGATCTGCATGATCCCCTCGGTCACCGCCACGGCCGAGTGCTGGGGGTTGCGGCCGGTCGCGAAGGCGTTGGGGGTCATCGTCGGCATGATGTAGACCCGGGGCATCGGGAGGTTCGCCCGCTGGACCAGGTTGCCGACCATGGAGTGGAGCTCGGGAGCCTCGGCGGCGCTGACCTCGCGGGCCCCGCTCATCGAGAGGGCGATCTTGTCCGAGAACCAGTAGCCGGCGAAGTTCATGATCACCGTGAGCCCCAGGGCGATCATCAACCCTCCGCGGCCGCCCATCACGAAGCCCGCACCGATCAGCAGGGCCGTCAGAGCTGCCAGTAGAACGAACGTCTTGAAGTTGTTGACCATCAGGTCGTTTTCCCCTCTAAATGGCACCCTCGTCGATTGACTGTGGTTCTGGTCAATGACTTGATGAGAGCGCACTCAATACCTGGCCCATTATACCAGGTTTCATGTGGGTAGACAGGCCGTGCGGGGTGTTGGTTCCCGGGCGCGGGAATTCTCAGAGGAGGCCCCGCATGGCGATCTTCATCTCGCGCACGGCGCGCTCCATGCCGACCAGGACGGCTCGCGAGACGATCGAATGCCCGATGTTGAGCTCGGCCATCTCGGGGATCGTGGCCACCGGCCGGACGTTCCAGTAGGTCAGCCCGTGGCCGGCGTGCAGGCGTAGGCCCGCTTCCACGGCGAGCTTGCTCGCGGTGCGCAGGCGCTCGAGCTCGGCGGCATGCTTCTCGCCCGCCTCGGCGTAGGTGCCGGTATGCAGTTCGATGGCGTCGGCTCCGACCTCCTTGGAGGCGAAGACCTGATCCGGCGTGGGGTCGATGAACATCGAGACGAGGATGCCGGCTTGTTTGAGCTCGGCGACCATCGGCCGCAGGGCGGCGAGCTGGGAGCGAACGTCGAGGCCGCCTTCGGTAGTGACCTCCTGGCGCTTTTCGGGAACCAGGGAGACCTGAAGGGGCTCGATCTCGCGGGCGATGCCGATCATCTCCGGCGTGGCGGCCATCTCGAGGTTCATGGGAACCCGCAGCGTCTCGCGCAGCACCCGGACGTCGCGGTCCTGGATGTGGCGGCGGTCCTCGCGCAGGTGAACGGTGATGGAGTCGGCTCCGGCCAGTTCGGCGAGCACGGCGGCGGCGACCGGATCGGGTTCGACGGTCCGGCGGGCCTGGCGGATGGTGGCGACGTGGTCGATGTTCACGCCGAGCTTCGGCGCATGCTGGTTGATCATGATTCCTCCGGCGGCTTGGGCCTCAAGGGCGATGGCTTAATTGTAATGCATGGCGGGCACAGAGGCCCGCCCCACTGCTCCCAGCCTTAGTGGCTAGACCAGGTCCAGCGCGCACTGGAGGGCGAGCGAGCGCTCGGTGTCCTTGGGAATGAGGTTGAAGGCCTTCTGGAGGTGCGGCTTGGCCTTGTCGATCTGGCGGATCCGGATGAGGCCCAGCCCGAGGTCGGCGTGCGCCTCGGCATGCTCGGAATCCATGCCTAGCGCCTGGTTGAAGGACGCGAGCGACTCGTCGGTATAGCCCATGGCGGCGTAGATGGTGCCCATGGTGTGGTAGTAGGCCGCGCAGGGGCGCAGGTAAAGGGCGGTGGTCATCGCCTTCTTGGCGAGATCGAAGTCGCCCAGGTCGCGGGCGATCTGACCCATGAGGTGATGGCCTTCGGCATGCTGGGGATCGATGGCGACCAGCTCCTTGCAGGCTTCGAGGGCCGCGCGCCGCTCCAGCATCTGCTGGTGCGCCCAGGCCATGATGAAGAGGGATTCGGGATCGTCGGGCTCCACGTCCATCAGGTCGTAGGCGCGCTTGAGGGCTTCGGGAGCGTTGTTGCGATCGCGCGCCAGCTTCAATAGCGCCCGCAGGCTGGGGGCATGGCGCGGGTCCAGCGCCACGATCCGCAAAAGAGGCTTCTCAGCGGCTTTGAGGTCGCCGCGCTGGCGGTGGATGTCCGCCAGGATATGCGCGGTTTCAAGGTCCTTGGGGTCGAGGTCCAGCGCGAAGGCGTAGCAGTCGGCCGCCGCCGAGAGCTGGCCCAGGGCGATGTGCGCGCGGGCCATCTTGCGCAGGGTCTCGAGGTCGCGCTGATCCTGGCGCCAGACCAGGTTCCACCACTGCACCGCTTCGGCGAGCTCGCCGTCTTGTTGCGAGCGCTCCGCAAAGGCCAGGGCCAGCTTCCGGAAGAGGCTCCTTCCTGCTTCGTGCATGGGCTGGACCTGCAGTGCTTCTTGCACGTGGGTCCAGGCGCCGTCGAGGTCCGAGATCTCCCAGTCGATCTCCGCCAGGGCGATCCGGGCCTCCACGTGGCTGGGCTGCAGGTCGAGGATCCGCTCGAAGACCCGGCAGGCGCTTTCGAGGTCCGAGCTCTGACGGTGGATGCTGCCCAGCAGGTAGGAGGCCTCGACGTCTCCGGGGTCGCTCTCCAGCAGGGAGGCGAGCTCGCGGACGGCCTCGGGCTTCCTGCCGGCCTTCACCAGGCTGGCGGCGAGCTTGCGGCGCCAGAGCCGGGACGCGGGATCCGTGGTCTGAGGATCGAGGGCCACCGCCTCGCGCCGGTACTCGACCGCCTCGGCGAAGCGCTCATGGCTGATGGCTTCCTCGGCGAGGCGATCGAGAGCCTGGTACGAGAGCGAGGCCACCTCGCCCTTGACCGGAGTTTCGGAGGTCGCGGGCTTGAGGACGTCCCAGGCCTGCTTCGGACGCTCGGTCATGTAGAGGCGCGCCAGCCCGATCCGTGCCTTCAGGTCGTGCGCATCCTGGGCCAGGGCGTCGAGGAAGTGGCCTTCGGCGGCTTCCTTGTCATCAAGGGCCAGCGCCACGGATGCAAGGGCGTGGTGCGTGGGGACATGGCTGGGATCGGCGTCGCGAAGTTCGAGGAAGGTTCCCCGGGCCTCATCCCAGAAGCCGCCCATGACGGCGATCTCGCCGAGCCGGAAGCGCCGGTCGGGGTCCTCGGGGAAGATCCGCACCACCTCGCGCTGGATGCCCACGGCCTCGGCGTAACGGCCGGCGTTGACGTAGGCCTGGCTCAGGCTCTGGAGCGCGGTCTCCTCGTCGATGTCGAAGCTGAGCAGCAGCTCCCAGTAGAGGATCGCATTCTCCCAGTCCCCCTGGGCCGACGCCTCTTCGGCCAGCAGCTTCGCGCAGCGGGCGATCAGGCCCTGCGCCTGCGGGTTGCGGGCGTTGATCGCCAGGAGCTGCTGGCCCAGCTCCCAGACCTGCTGGATCTCGCCGCGGTCCCAGGCCATCTCGGCCAGGGAAAGGAGGGCCTCGGCGTCCTTGGGATTCTCATGGAGGGCCGTCTGGAGGACGTCCTCGGCGGTGACGAGGTCGCCGCTCTCGCGGAGGCAGTCGGCCAAGAGGCGTAAGGCCACGCCTTCGCCCGGCGCCAACTCCAGCGTGTGGTGGAGGGAGGCGATCGCCTCCGCCAGCCTCCCCAGGGCCCGGAGAATCCGGCTCTTGCTCAGGTGCGCGTCGATGTCTCCCGGCGCCAGCGCCAGGTAACGCTCCCACCAACCGAGCGCTTCCTCGCCTTCCGCCGCTGCGGCTAGCGCCTTGGCGGCGCCCATGGCGAAGGTCTCGGCCTCGGCAGGGGGCTCCTCGCCTGCGAGCAGGACCTGGCTCCAGCGCCAGGCCTCGGGATGATCCTGCAGGGTCGTCGCCACTTCGGCGAGCGTGAGCATGGCGGCGCGATCGCCGTGCAGCTCGGCCAGCTTGCCGAAGGGTTGGCGGGCCTCCTCCCAGAGCTCGCCGCTAAGCGCGGCGTTGCCCCAGGCCTTGAGCAGCACGGGGTCGGCCGGGACCAGGGCCTCCAGGCGCGCATAGGCGGCGCAGGCTTCCGGGTAGCGGCCGCTCCGGCGGTAGCAATCGGCGAGCCGCCGCCACAGGGCCGCGTTCGAGGGGACATGCTCGAGGGCGTGGTTCCACCAGGCGATGGCCGTGTCCGTGTCCTCGTCCTCGATGGCCAGCATGGCGAGTGCGTGGGCCGCGGCGACCGTGCTGGGGCGCTCGGCGATGATGCCTTCGAGCACGGGGCGGCCTTCGCGGGGATCCGCGTAGCAGCGGGTGAGCGAGATGGCGTCCTCGAGGGCTTCGGGATGGGCGAGCACGATGCCGCGGTAGAGGGCGATCGCCATCGACGTCCGCCCCGCATCACGGGCCAGCTCTGCCCGGAAACGCCACCAGTCCAGGGTCTTGCCCGAGTAGGCGGCCCAGAGGTCCGCGAAGAGGAACGCCTGGTCGACCTCGCGCTTGAGACGCGACGCCTCGGCCAGCTGGCGCGCACAGTAACCCGCAAGCACCCGCAGCTTGTCATCTCCCGGCATCCGGCGCAGGGCCCGCTGGGCATGATCGCCCGCGTTGAGGAAGTCCCCGCGCCCCTGGGCCAGTCGCGCCAAGGCCGCATGGGCGTTCGGCTCCTCGGGATCAGCGGCCAGCGCCCGATCGAAGAGTTTCTCGGCCTCGTCCTCGTGACCCTGCTTGATGAGGATTTCCGCCAGCTTCACGCTGGAGCGCGGGCTCGGATCCAGGGGCTCGAGGCGGCGCAAAAGGGCCTCGGATTCCTCGAAGCGGCCGAGATTCTCGGCGGCCTGGGCCAGCCCTTCGAGGGCCGTAAGATCCTGCGGGGCATGCTCCAGCGCTTCGCTCCAGAACCGGTGCGCCCGCTCGGAGTCGCCCTCGCGCTCGCCTTGGCGGGCGAGCTCGCGCGACGCGCGCAGCGCCAGGTCCACCGCTCCGGGCACGCCCTCGCGCAATAGCCGCTGGGCCGCCCCGTGCGCGGCTTGCAGGTCTCCCGTGGCGAGAGCCTGCTCGGCCAGCGCCTGCCAGGCCGGCAGGTAATCGTACTGGTTGGCCAGGGTCAGGAAGAAGGCGTGGGCCTCGTTGGGGCGGCGGCATGCCTGCAGGGTCCGGGCCAGCTCGAAGAGGGTTTCCGGGGCGGGGTCGTGCTTGACCAGGGTGAAGAGCGGGCCCAGGGCTTCGTCGGGGCGGCCCGCGCTGAGGCGGTCATCGGCGACGGCGCGCAACGCCGGGACGTGCCCGGGCTCGAACCGCAGCAGCCGCTTCCAGGTCTCGAGTGCCGCGGGGCCTTGCTGGCTCTGGGCCAGGTGCTCGGCGCAAGCCACGGCCATCCGGTGAATCTCGGCGTCCTCGCCGAGCTTGAGGGCCGCTTCGAGCAGGGTCAGCGCGGACTGGGGGGCCGATTCCAGTTTCAGGCCAGCCAGGATCTTCAGCGCGTCCTGGTTCTCGGGATCGCGGCGCAGGATCTCCACCAGGGCGGCTTCGGCGGCCGGAGCGTCTCCCTCCTGGATCAAGAGGGCTGCGAGGCGGGCTCTCAGGCCCAGGTCTTCGGGCGCGAGGGACTGCGCGAGCTCGAGGGCACGCCGGGCGCCGGCGCGGTTGCCGGTCTCTAGGCTGGCGTCGGCCAGGCTGAGCAGCACGCCGAGGTCGCGCGGTTGCACCCGATGCAGCTGGGCCAGCAGGCGCGCGGCCATGGTGGGATCGCCCAGCGCGCGGGAGATGGCGGCGGCCATGCGAAGGGCCTCGGCGTCTTCGGGGGCGAGCTTGAGGAGGGCCAGCCACCATTTTTGCTGGTCCTCGGGGGCCGCGGCCCGCCGTGCGAGCTCTCTGGCGGCGTCACGCCGGCGTTCGATGGCCGGGGCATGGTCGGGAACCAGGTCGAGCAGCCGCTGCGCCCAGTTGCCGGAAGCCTCGTGCTGGCCGGCTTCCCAGGAGAGCTCCATGAGCGTTTCGACGGTGGCCTGGCCGCGTTCGCCCCGCTGGTAAGCGTCTTGCAGCGCCACCTGGGCCTCACGGCGATCGCCCAGCAGGAGAAGCGAGTCTGCCAGGCCCTTGTGGATGCTGGGGCGATCGCCGACATGGGCTTTCAGGCGATCGTAGAGGTCCCGGGCAGCTGCGGGGAAGCCTGCCTCGAGCCAGCGCATTGCAAGAGCTTCGAGCGCGTCCCACTCGCCGAGCGCTTCGGCGCGTTCCAGCCAGGGTTCTGCGTGGTCCGGCGATAGCTCGTGAAGCTGCCGCCGCACGAGCGCGTGCTTGGCCTCGGCGAGGGCCGGGTCCGGGGTCTGGGTGCCAGCGGCTTGCGGAGTGGCCGCGTGCTGCTTGGCGGCTTCGGTGTCGAGTTGCGAGAGGACCTGCCATTCCTCGTCGGCGTGGCCGTCGTGGCGGGCGAGCTCGAGTTGCAGCCGGAGCGCGTCGCCGCCGGCGGAATGATGCGCCTGGTGGCGCTCCAGCCAGTGACGCGCATCGGCGGCATCCGGTTTCTTCCAGGCGCAAAGGGCGAGGGGAAGGAAGGCCTCGGGACGCTCTGCCTTGGCGGCGAGCCGCAGCAGCTCCTCCGCGTCTTTGCCGTCGCGATGCCGGGCGAGCCCCAGAACCAGGGCGGCATCGGCGTTTTCGGGCTCGGCGAGCAGCACTTCCGGCGCATGGCGCTCCGCGGCCGCCTGATCTCCGGTGGCGAGCGCATGCCGGAACAGGGCCGCATGGGCCTCGGCGTCGCGGGGATCGAGTTCCAGGCGCGCATGCCAGAGGCGCGGGGTCTCGCTCTCGCCAGCCGATGCGAGCAGCTGATCGAGCGCCGCGCGCGCCAGCCGCCTGGGGGGATCGTCTTTTTCCATCCAGGGCCTGAGCAAGTCCCATGCCTGTTGCGCCGCTCCCGTGGCCAGATAGGCCTGGGCCAGCGGAATCTCGGTTTGCTTGCTGGGCGCCAGTTTCGCGGCGCGCTCCAGCATGAGCTGCGCCTGTGGCGCGTCGTCGGCTTGCATGAAGAGCCGTCCCAGCGCCAAGAATGCCTCTGGAACCTGCGCCTGGGCCGCCTGAGCATAGGCCTTGCGCGCGTCATCGAGCTGGCCTTGCAGTTCGAGCGAGGCCCCGAGCGACATGGCGACTTCCGGGGAGCTGGTCCCCTGGGCGACGAGCCGTCGGGTCAGTTCGGTGGCCCGATCCTGCTGGTCATGGGCACGGTAGTAGGTGGCGAGAGCCGCCAGGGCCCGGCCGTGGTCGGGGTCGCGCTCGAGCAGCTTCTCCCACCAGGTCGCAGCCTCGGCGAGATCCCTGGCTCCACTGGCGAGGGTTTCCAGGCAGGAGCGGGCCACGTCCATGAGGGCCGGGTCCGGTTCCTGCGCGAGCAGGACCTCCAGGTGCGACCAGGCCTCCAGGTGGTTTCCCGCCTCCAGGGCCCACTTGGCGAGGAGACGGCGGGCTTCCTTGCGGTTGGGATCCTTGGCGAGCCAGTCCTCGACCGCCTGAGCCGCCTTGCCGCGGTCCAGCCGGGCCAGGGTCTGCAAGGCCTCCAGGGAGCCCGCGGCGACGAGCGATTCCAGGGTCTCGGCGGCAGCTTCGGATTGGCCCTTGGCGCGCAGGATCTCGGCCAGCAAGCGCAAGGTGTCGCGGTCATCCGGAGCGAGACCCAGCGCGCGATGGGTGTAGCCGAGCGCCGAGTCGAGCTTGCCTGCGTCGTAGTGGAGCGTGGCGACCGCGCGCAGGGCTTCGATGCTCTTGGGCTCGAGCTTGAGGACTTCTTCCCACCAAGGCAGCGCGGAGGTGCCGGGGCTCGCTTGGATGAGCTGCCGGAGGCAGGTGAGCGCGACCTCGCGGATCTGGGCGGCTTCCGGGGTCTGGAGCAGGCGCTTGAACATGACCCAGGCCTCGCCGGCCTTGCCTTCGGCCAGGGTGACCTTGGCGAGGCCCGCCATCGCATGGACGTTGCCACGGCTCATGCCGACGGCGCGTCCGAAGAGGGAGCGCGCCAGCTGGGTGTCGCCGTCGATCAGGGCGAGCTCGGCCTGGATGAGCAAACCTTCGAGGCGCTCGCGGGCCTCCTTGCTGCGAGCGAGGGCCTGGCGCGCCTCCTCGTGACGGCCCGCGTCGAGGTGCGCGCGACCGAGCCAAAGCGCCGCATCGGGATCGGCCGGATCGAGGGCCACCAGGTCCTGGTAGCGGCGGGTGGCTTCCTCGCAGCGCCCAGCTTCCACCGCCCCGCGAGCCAGCTCGCGCAGGGCCTCGAGGTTTTGCGGATCGATCGCGAGAAGTTCCGTCCACCACGCGAGCGCAATCTCGCCATAGTAGCTCTCGGCCAGCCGTTTGAGGCAGGTCCGAGCCAGCGATAGCGCCTCGGCCTGGTTCGGGTCCTTGGCCAGGACCTTGCGCAGGGCTTCCCATGCGGCCTCGTCGTCGCTGCCCGAGGCGGCTTTGCGGGCCTGCTGGATGAGCAGCGGGATCTCGTCGTGAGTGATCTCGAGCAGGCGCTGGCTGTAGGCCAGCGAGGCGTCGTCCTTACCAAGGCCCGCGGAGACCTCGGCCATGCCTTGCACCGCCCGCAGGTGATCCGGGTTGCGCTTCAGGATGGCCTGGAACAGGGCTCCTGCTTCGGCATAGTGCCCTTCGGCCAGCTCGAAGTCCGCCAGGGTGAGCATGCTCTCTTCGTCATCGGGGTGTCGGCGCAGACATTCCCGCAGGGTCTGCACGGCCCCCGCGAGGTCGCCGGCCGCCAGCTGGGCATCCGCCAGCCGCTTGAGCTCGGGCGACTGCGGAGCGTAATGCAGGTGCAGCTTCCACCACCCCAGGGCCTTGGCGTAGTCGCCGGATTCCTGGAGCTTGAGGGCGATCTGACGGGAGATCTCCCCGGCCAGCATCGCCGCGTCGGCCGAAGGCGGCTTGAGCAGGGGCTCGAGCTCTTGCCAGGCGCGCGTCGCATGGCCCATCGTCGAGCTGAGACGGGCCACCTCCATGCGCGCGAAGGCCGGATCCGCCGAGCCCTCCATGAGGCTCTTCAACGCCGCGTGCGCAGCGTCCGGGCGGCCCACCGATAGCCAGGCGTCACTCAACGCCCTCAAACGCGCCGCATCGAGCGTCTCGCCTGGCCGCTGGGCCAAGATTTCCGCCAGGTCCTGGGGCAGGTTCAACTCGCGGTACAAGCCTTCGAGCGCGTCCAGGGCTTGCAGGTCGCCGGGCCGACAGGCCAGGAGGCGTTGCCACCAGGTGGCGGCCCCTCGCGGGTCACGCTGCTCCTCGGCGAGTCGCTGCGCGAAGGGGCGAATGAACTCGATCCCCAGCGCTTGAGCGCGCTCCGCGAGCGCGGCATCGGCCAAAAGGGATTTCAGGACGCTCCAGGCCTCCTCGCCACGCCCTTCCTCGAAGTTGGCGCGCGCCAGCAAGAGCTGGACATCCGGAGGAAGGTCCTGGTCCGGGGTAAGGAAGTTGCGCGCCAGGCCCGGTTGTTGCTCGAGGAGGGCGAGCGTGGCGGCTGCGCGGCGGATGTCGGTGGCTTCGGGGTGATCGACGAGGGCCTGCTGGTAAAGCGCGAAGGCCTCCGAGGTGCGGTTGATTGCGCCGAGAGCCTGGCCCAGCCTCACGATCACGGCCGGATCGGAGGAGCGCTCCGCCTGAGTCTGCAACAGGCGGATCAGGTCGAGGACCCGGCTCTGGCTGGTGTAGCTGTTTTCGAGGGCCTGGGCCGCCTCGGCGTCTTCCGGGACGAGGCCCTGCAGGCGCTCCCACCAGCGGATGGCAAGCGCGCCTTCGGCGGCCTGGGCCTGCTGGCGGCAAAGGGCGATCAGGCGATCGCGCAGGCCCGCCGCATCCGGTTGCCGCAAGGTGACTTCCGCGTAGGCCTCCCAGGCGCCCTCGCCATCCCCGGCGCGTCCCAGGGCCTCGGCCCGGGCCAGCAGCTCCGCGATTCCCTCGGGGCGCTTGGGTGCAGCTACCTGCTCGCTCGCCGGAGCGGCCGTCGCTGCGGAAGTGGCGCCGGTGGGGCGGTATCCCGGTTGGCTAGAGAGCCAGGTTTGAAGCTTGGAAACCGGCAGGTCCTCGGGATCCTGGGCCAATAGCCGCTCGAGAACCCGCTGAGCTTCGTCCATCTGCCGGGCTCCGGCCAGGGCGCGCACCAGGCCGAACAGGGCCTTCGGCTCGTCCGGCTGGGTGTCGAGGAGGGTCCGGTACTGGGCGATCGCCCCCGGGAAGTCCCCCAGCTCCGCCAGCACCGCCGCGAGGTTCAGACGGGCCGTATCCAGGCGTGCGTCTAGCGCGAGGGCCTGCAGATAAGCCTCTCGCGCCTGGGGGAGTTCGCCTTGCTTCTGGTGAGCCAGGCCTGCGTTCTGCAGCGTGAGCGCCTTCGGATGCATGGACCTCACGTCGCGCGCGCGTACAAACCCGTCGAAGTTGAGCCAGAGCGCCCGCGGCTCCGAACGCGCGCCTGCGGCTCAGAACGTTTGAATTCGGCTCGAGATTGAGGATTTGTCTGCGGCACTATTACTAAAGATGGGCTTGGTTATGTTACCCAAGGGCCCTCGCTTTGTCAAACCCCGTCAAGCTGAAGTAGAATCAAGATCAAGAGGAGGGCGACGTGGACCGTGCCAATCGGTTGATTTACCGGATCATGAAGGGAGTGCGTTCCCTGGCGATGGCTTTGCCGCGCCCTTTGGCCCTTCGCGGCGGCGTGGCTTTCGCCGACGCCCTCTACGGCCTCTACCGCCTCACGCCTTACCGCGACTTCATCTTCGGCAATATCCGCAGGGCGTATCCCACCGAGCTGACCGACCGCGAGGTCCATCGGCTCGCTCATGCGCACCTGCGCAACCTCCTGAAGTCGATCGTCGAGCTCATGCGCTTTCCCGTGCTGTCGCGCGACGGCCTGGATCGTCTCGTCACCTGGGAAGGCCGCGAGCATCTCGACCGCGTGGTCGCCGAGGGGCGCCCGGTGATCGTCGTGAGCGCCCACTTCGGCAACTGGGAGCTGATGGCAGCCGCCCTGCGAGCCACCGGGATCCCGATTCACGTGCTCGTCCAGGTTCCCAGCAAGGACGCCTTCGGCCAGCTCTTCATCGAATCCCGCGACATGGTCGGCGTCCAGACCTACGCCAACCGCGGCCCCGCCTCGCTGCGTCCCGTGCTTCGCGCCCTCAAGCGAGGAGAAGGCATGGCCATCCTGGTCGATCAGCATGGAGAGGCGTTGGAAGCCAAGGCGACGCTGTATGGCCGGCCGGTCTCGGTGCCGATGGGGGCCTTCTTCTTTGCCGAGAAGTCCGGTGCGGCGATCCTGCCAATCTATTGCGTTCGCACGGAGGACGATCTCCACGTCCTCCACGTCGAGCCGGAGCTGGTGCCGACCGGAGATCCCCAGGCGGATGCCAAGCGGCTGTACGAGGTGCTTGAGAAGTACCTCCGGAAGTACCCGGAGATGTGGCTCTGGGCGCATAACCGCTGGGAAAAAGAGGCCGAGGTGCTGAAGATGCCCCAGGAGGTCACGGCGTGACGCTGCGCCTGCTGTTCGCCGGCATGCTTTGCCTCAGCGCCTGCGCTCCGGCGCAGGCCGCCGCCGTGGGATCACCGCCGACGGCGCCGCCGGTGACGGCGAAGCCTCCGGCCCGCTCGGGCGCGGTGGGGGCCAGTGACGTGCTCGCGGTCTACCCCGACCGGATCGTGGTGATCGACCCGGCGAGCCCGGACGACTGGGGCGTGATCCCGGTGCAGGGGATGGTCCACTCGGCCATCTGGTTGATGGAACGCCATCTCTTGCTGGTTCATCTTCCCGAGCAGAAGTCGATGGCTGTGATTGACACGCGGCCGGGCTCGCTCACGCGGTACCGTGCACTGGCGTCCTACCACGCGCCGGAGTTCGCCGATCCCTCGCTGCGCTTCGCGATCTCGGGAGGGCGGGTCTACCTGGCCCGGGACCGCCAGGCGGTGCTGATCTTCGACCCGCGCTCGCTTCTGGCCAAGATCGGCCTCTATGCCGTGGACTTCCTGCCCGTCATCTACTCCACCGCCACCCGCGTGATCCTCTCGGATAAGATCCTGTCCCTGGAGGACGGGCAATTCACGGTGGAATGGACCCGCCCGCGCCCCGGCGAGGTGGCGGCACCGCGTCCCTTGCGCTTGCCGTATCGGCCGACCGGCTTGCTGTCGCACCGCGAGGGCGGCATGGTCTTCCTGTCTTGCCGGGCGGATGATGGGACGGGCCGGATCCTGGCGCTGGACTCCGAGACGCTGGAGGTGACCCGCGAGATCGCCGTGCCATATGCGATCACCTCGATGGCCTGGCTCGACGACGGGCGGCTCTGTATCCTGAGCGCCAAGGAGAGCCGCTTCGCCATCCTGAACTTGAGGACCTGGCAATGGGCGCGCGTCTGGACGCCGAAGATCCCCGGGCGCCCTCAGCGCTTGCTGTCAGCTGCGCCGCCGCCGCTTCCCGAGGGGATGCATGAGGGCGTCGGCTTCGGGGAGGTCTACGAACCGTGACGCGCCGTTTGCTTGGCCTGATGGCCGCCCTCACGCTGGCCGGCTGCGCCGCGCTCGACGACGGGCCCCCGGGGGCGCGCCTGCAAGGTGAGGTGCGCGCCTGGCCGGATGGCACCCTGGTGCCGGGAGCCGTGATTCGCCTCAAGGATCGTGAGGTGAAGGCGGATGCCCGCGGGGCGTACGTTCTCGAGGGCCTGGGAGAACAGGTTTCGGTCGAGGTCTCGGCCCCGCTATCCGACGCGCAGAAGAGCAACGCCGGTGGGCAACCGGTGACGGGACAGTCCCTGGCTCCGCGCAAGCGCGAGCTGACCCTGGTCCCCGGGGAAACCCGGCAAGTCGACCTGTGGCTGGCTCCAGCGGCAGAGCCTCTCGCGCCGCGAATCCTCTTCGAGCGCGGTGGCAAGATCTGGGAAGCGGACGCGCTGGGCACCCACCAGCGCAACCTGACCCAGGACCTGCCGGGCACGCAGTCCTCGCCGGCCTGGGTTGAGCCTGGCCGCCAGTTCGCCTTCGTCCAGCGCCAGCCGGGGCGGACCCATGTCTGGATCCGTGCGACCGAGCCCACGGGACCGCTGGAGCCCGCCTCGCGCTACCTGGCTCAGGTGCCGGACTCTGCCTCCGAGCTCAGTTACAGCAACCAGGGAAAGCGCTTCGCCTTCACCGTCGCGGTGCGCAGCTCGCACCTCGGCATGCGCAACGAGATCCGCGAGCTCGATGCCTACACGGGAGCGATGCGCGATCTGGTGGGCGGATCGGGCATCTCCGCGAACCCCGTCTTCTCTCCCGATGGCAAGCAGCTCGCATGGGCTCGCCGCCTGGCGACCGGGACCTGGCAGATCTGGGTCTCGGGGGCGCGCGGCGAGTCGTCACGCGCGCTGCTGGCCACGGGAAACTGCATGGAGCCAGCCTGGTCGCCCTCGGGCCAGCAGATCGCCTACGTCTCCAACCTGGAAGGTTCCCTGGACATCTACTTCACCAGCGTCGACCTGGCCGAGTCCACGCGTCCGGTGGGCATTCGCCTGACGCGATCGCCGGAAGGCGGCTTCTGCCGGCATCCGGTCTGGGGGCCTGATGGCGAGATTCTCTTCGAAAGCAACTTTCATCCATCTACCGGCAAGCTTCAGTCCACGATCGATCTCTATGCTGTGAAGGTCTCCACCGGGCGAATTCGCCAGGTGATCCCCGACGCACGCTCCGCCGACTGGTAAGGCGCAGATCGGCTCGTAGCCTTAAATAGCTGTTAAGTTTGAGTTTGCTTTGGGTTATCAGATTGTCCCGAAGGGGTGCTCGGGTTAAGGCTTGGTTAACTGATTAAGGGCAGCCGTCCAAGGTTATCTCAAGGTTAACCAGGGGAAGACCCGGATCGGGCGCGACTTTCGCCCGTCATTTTTAAAAGATTGTAAATTTATCGTTTAAACGGACTTTAAACTAGCAAGGTTAAAATCCTGGGAGGCGATAAGGAGGGTGTCGGGGGAAACATCCCCACCCGGTGACCGGTCGTCACCTTCTGAAAACGCAAGATGATTTAAGGGAGTATCCAATATGAGCGGCACGATTAATCCTAACGGCGGTGGGATCGGGGACATCTTCAAGCGCATGCTCTCCAATGCCCGGGAGGCTGTGCAGCCTGCTCAAGCCGGCGCGGCCGCGGAGCCGGCGGCTCGTGTGCCTGCCCAGGGAGACGTGAACCTCATCGGCAGCGCCTCCAACCGGTTGGCGGCCAGCGCTGGCGTCGAGCCCGGCATGGATCGCCTGATGGGCGACCTGGGCGTCCGCGGCGCGGCCAAGCCCGCCGTGAAGAAGCTCGCCCCCGCCGAGATCGAGGGACTCTGGAAGGAAGCGGGCGGCAAGCCCGAGCAGTTCGTGCTCCTGGTTGCCGAGCGTTCCGGCGCTGCCCTCTCGCCCGCCCAGAAGGTCGAGCTCGCCAACATGGCCAACGCCGTCTCCGAGATGCGTCGCGGAGCGTAAGCGGACATGCCGGTCGACGGGGTTTCCAACTCGTTTCCCGATCCGACGGATCAACGGTTGTTCCAGGAGATCAACCGCCGTGATCCGCGCTTCGGAGGAGCGGGTGCCGGAGGAGCTGGCGCCGGCCAATCGGCTGCCGCCCCTCAAACCCCGCAGACCCCCGCATCTGCCCCGCTGGGCTCGGATCGCCTCCGTTTCAAGGGGGAACCCCCGACAAACCCCTTTGAGGTCCTTCTGCGCAATCGCCGTCGCAAGAAGCAGCAAGACGGAGACCCGACCACCCTCTAGACAGCTCGAAGGCCCCGCCGCAGCGGGGCCTTCACTTCGTCTGAAGGTAGTTAAACCCGCTAGAGGCGGACGCGGATGTCGTTGATCGCGGCGACCAGGCGGTCAAAGCCTTCCTCGATGCGGTTACTGGGAGACAGGAGCCCGCACTGCTCTTCCTTGGCATTGTAAAGCGCGCAATCCGCGTGCACGCACTCGGCCTTTTGGTTCGCGTAGCTAATGAGCGGACACATCGCCATTTCCAGGTCTCCTGTCCTTTGTTAGAATGGTGTCGGAAACGCCCTGATGTCGCCAGGATAGCGGAAATCTCGCCTGACGGTCAACCCTGCCCATGCGGAAAGAGCCCTACATGCCCGACCCCAATAACGAGTCCTTCAACGAGGAGCTCCTGACCGAACTGCTGGTCGGGGCCGGCAGGTTGACCCGCGAACAGATCCAGCAGGCCCGCGAGAAGATCCTGACCGACGCCGAGGCCGCCGGCCTCCCGGCCCGCCATGCCTTCGCGGCCGATCCCCTCGCCACCGGCCTGGTCAGCCTCGAGCCGTTCAGCGGCAGCCTTGAGGATCGGATCTCGCTCGGCGAGGCGCCCCTCCCGCTCGATTTCGGCCAGTGGCCGCTCTGGAGTGCGGGAACCGTGCTCATCCTCGACCCGGCCAAGCCCGGCCTGCTGGGGGCCGTCGCCGTCAATCCCGAGCAATCGATCGGGTTGATTCCCACGCCGCGCGGAGGCTTCCTCTTCACCGGCGAGGCTCCGCGGCGCGAGGAGAGCCCGCGCCTGAGCTACCTGCCCTCGCCGCGCATGGCTCCCTCGGCCGCCAAGAGCCATCCTCTCGATCTGCTGGTTTCTCCGGGCGGGGAATTCCTGCTCGCCGCCAACCGGGGCGCCGGCACGGTTCACGTCATCGTGGGTAACACCCGTCAGCAGGCGGGCGCGATCGCGCTGCGGGCCGCCGGCAGCCCCCGGGCCATCGGCATGGCGATGGCGCCCCGCACGGCCTTCCTCACGGACGGCCTCACGCCCCGGCTCACCGTGCTCGACGTGGTCGGCCTGAAGGTCCAGCACCAGCCGTTCCCGACCGGGCCGCTGGGAGCGATCGCCGTTACCCCGGACGCCTCCCACCTCCTGATCGTCTTTTACAAGGCCAACGACGAGCTGGGGCTGCTCACCGTCTCGACGGGCGACCTGCGCGTCCGCCACCTCATGAACCTCCCGGGTAAGCGCCTTCCCGAGGCCCCCCTGGAGCAGATCGCCATCACGCCGGACGGCCAGCTCGCGTACCTGCTCACGTCGCGCGTCACCGGCGGTCCGACGATCCTGGTCGTCGATCTGGCGAAACGCCAGGTCCTTTCGGAGATCCCGCTTCCCAGCTTACCACTGGGGCTGGCCTTCCCCCCGCCGGCCGAGTGGCTGCCCCCTCGCCCTGATCTGGAGACCATGCTGGTCCGGATGGGCCTCCTGGCTCCGGGCGAGGCACAGCGCCTCATGGAGAACGAGGAGGTCACGGGGCCTTTGATGGATCCCGCGATCGACCCGACCATCCTGGCCCAGCTGCCCGAGCGGCTGATCCGCACGATGGGCATGGTGCCGCTTTTCCGGGACGGCAAGCACCTCAACATCGCGATGGTCAACCCGCGCGACGCGGCCTCCCAGCAGATCGCCCAGCAGCTGGCGGGCGGCCTGGACACCCGCTTCATCCCGATCACCGTCGAGGAGCTGGAGCGCTTCATGGACGAGCGCTATCCGGTCCTGATGGAGTCGTATCAGACGATGAAGAACCTGACCCCCGTGACCCGTGGACCGGGCACCGGCGGCCCGGGCGCCACCGGTTCGCCCACCGCGGGGCCTGCCCCCGCCGCGCCGCCGGCGCCCGGGGGCCCGGCGCCTGGTGCTGCGAGAGGTCCTCAGCCCCCACCGCCTCCCCCGCCTCCGGGAAGTGGCGCTCCGTTACCTCCGCCGCCGCCCCCGGGGGGAGCCGCGCAACCTGGGCCGGCCCCTGCTGCTCCCACCCCTGGGGGAGCCCCGAGCCCCCGTCCCGGTGCGCCGGCACCGCTGCCTCGTCCCGCGGGCGCTCCCGCGCCTCGGTCGGCGGCACCCGATCATGCACCCGGGCCTGCGCCTGCGGCGCCATCTCCGGGTCCTCGCCTGGCCCGGGAGCTGCCGCATGCCGTGGATGCCGGCGTGCGCGGCGGCAAGGTCCTCTTGCCCGAGAACCTCAAGCGCCAGCTCACCGAGATCTCCCGGGATCGCGACGCCGTCGCCTTCAAGGGCGTGAACGCGGGCGGTGCGACCTTCCTCCCCAACGGCCGGATCCTGGCCACGGACGTGGGCGCGGGCAAGGTCATCGAGATCGATCCCCTCACCCAGAAGATCAGCTGGTCCTTTGGCGGCGATCCGGGCGATCGCGCCAAGTTCCTCCGTGCTCCCCGCTGTGCTAGCCGCCTATCCGACGGCAATACGCTCATCGCGGATACCGGCAATCACCGGGTCATCGAGGTTTCCCCCGATGGAGAGGTCGTCTGGCAATACGGCGAGCCGGGTCGTGCCGGCTGCGCGGGTCAGGGCCTCTTCAAGCCGAGTGCTGCCGTGCGATCCGCCAGCGGAAACACCCTCATCACCGATTCCGGCAACCATCGCCTCGTGGAGATCTCGCCCGAGGGCAAGGTGATCTGGCAGTACGGTAATGCGGCCAACCGCCTGGGCGGCGGCGCGGGCTCCGGCATCGGTCAGCTCGCCGAGCCCAGTTACGCCTATCGCCTGGCCGATGGCCGGGTCCTCGTCACCGATACCGGCAACCAGCGGGTGCTCGAACTCGACGACATGAAGCAGATCGTCTGGCATTACCGGGCCGGAGCGGTGAAGGGTGGGATCGGCGTCAAGGATCCCATGGCGGCTTTCCGGGTCGATACCGGTACGGTCGTCCTCGGGCGTTACGGCGTGGTCGAGGTGGACCCGGAGCTCAAGGTGCTCTGGGAGCACCACCTGGCAGGCGCGGGCACCGCCCCGCTGCCGGCTTCGGCCTCGGCGACCCGCGAGCTCACCGTCCGCATTCCCGAGTCGCCGGCCGCGCAGGCTCCCATGCCCGGCGCTCCGGCTGCCGAACCGCATGCGGCCGCGCATGCGGGCCAAGAGCTGCCGGCCAATTTCCCCGACACGTTCTTGATCTGCGATCGCAACGGTGGGCGGGTGGTCGAGGTCGACCGGAAGATGCTGCAGGTCTGGCAGTTCACCGGCATGGTGAGCGGTGACAAGCAGCGAATCGTCGCGCCGCACACGGCGACCCGGCTTCCCAACGGCAACACGCTCATCGCCGACACCGGCAACCACCGGGTGATCGAGGTGCGAGACCAGGCCATCGTCTGGCAATTCGGCAAGCGCGGCAACGCCTCGGGAGATGCCAAGCACCTGAATCAGCCGCGCAGCGCGGAGCGCACCGCCGATCACACGGTGGTCGTCGCCGACTTCGGCAACGGCCGCGTCCTGGAAGTCACCAATACCCAGGACGTCGCCGCCTGCCTCAACGGCTTCAAGGGGCCCGCCTATGCCGCCAAGCTAGCCGGCGGCAGCTTCCTGGTCGTCGACTGGGGCGCCCATCAGGTCCTGGAAACCGACGAGCGGGGCAAGGCCCTGTGGAGCTATGGCCAGGCCGGCTTCCCCGGAAAGGGCGAGAACCAGCTCTTCCACCCGGAGTTCGCCTGGCGTCTGGCAAACGGCAACACGCTCATCTCCGACACCCAGAACCACCGGGTGATCGAGGTCGACCCCGGCCGCCAGCTCCAGTGGCAGTACGGCGGAGACCCCATGTACCTGGGGCGCAAGGGCCGCTTCGGCATGCAGTTCAACACCCCGGTTGCCGCCTGGCGCCTGCCGAGCGGCAACACGATGGTCTTTCACGCGGGCAACAATCACCTCGTCGAGATCGATCCCGAGCTCAACATCGTCTGGCACTTCACCCTGAGCTAGCGCCTGCACTTGACCGTCATTCCCGCGAAGGCGGGAGTCCAGGTGGACTCCCGCTTGCGCGGGAGTGACGGCATGGGGTTTATCGCCCAGCCCGGCGCTTCGTCCCCCCTGCAGTTTTAGACCTGGTCGCTGAGCGTGCCCACGGCGACGATCTCGCGGAGGAACTCGATGTCCTCGGCGGGCGTCTCGTCGTCGACCACCGCCACGATGTCCTCGGAGGTCTCGGGCGGCTTGAAGTACTCCTCGTGCGGGTGGATATGCGCCACCAGGTCGTCCCCGTAGCGATCGCGAACCTCTTCGAAAAGCCGATCGAGGTCCTGGTAGCCGGCAAGGTCGAGGTCATGCTTGTAGATCACGAGCATCATGCGCCTCCTTCGGAGCGTCCCTCGGGAGTCCTGCCTTCCGCGGAGGCCCCCGGGCCCGACGCGCCCACCGTCTCGGGTTCCTTGAAGAACGTGAACCCCCCGCCCGCTTTGCCCGGAGCGCCCGCGGCCACGGGGAAGTCCACCTTGATGCGATCTCCCGCCCCGAACTCTCCTTTCAGCAGGAGCTGGCTGATGGGAGTTTCGATCTCGCGCTGGATGGCGCGGCGCAGCGGGCGGGCGCCGAACTTGGGATCGAAGCCGCGCCGGGCGATCTCTTTCTTCCCCGCTTCCGTGAGCGTGAGCATGATGCCCTGCCCATGAAGCTTGCGCCGGGTGCTCTCGAGCATCTGATCGACGATGCGCTCGATCTGAGTCTGCGTCAGGGGGTGGAAGACGATGATCTCGTCGATCCGGTTGATGAACTCGGGCCTGAACTGCTGCTTCATGGCCTCGAGGACCGTGTCGCGGACCTTTTCCCAGCTGGGGCCGCCCTCGGTGTCCGAGGCTCGGAAGCCGAGCTGGCCGCCGTAGGTGATCTGCGCGGCGCCGACGTTCGAGGTCATGATGACCACGGTGTTCTTGAAGTCGACCGTTCGGCCCTTGGCGTCGGTCAGGCGTCCGTCGTCGAGGATCTGCAGCAGGATGTTGAAGACGTCGGGGTGGGCCTTTTCGATCTCGTCGAAGAGCACGACCGAATAGGGGCGGCGGCGCACGGCCTCGGTGAGCTGCCCGGCCTCCTCGTAGCCGACGTAGCCGGGAGGCGCGCCGATGAGCCGGCTGACCGTGTGCTTCTCCATGTACTCGCTCATGTCGAAGCGGATCATGGCGGCCTCGTCATGGAAGAGGTAGTCGGCCAGCGCGCGGGCGGTCTCGGTCTTGCCAACGCCGGTCGGCCCCAGGAAGATGAACGAGCCGATGGGGCGGTTGGGATCCTTGAGGCCCGCCCGGGCACGGCGCACGGCCTCGGAGACGGCCCGGAGGGCGTCTTCCTGGCCGATCACGCGTTGCTGCAGCTCGCGCTCCATTTCCAGCAGGCGCTCCATCTCCTCGCGCTGCAGTTTCTGGGCGGGGATGCCGGTCCATTCGCTGACGACGGTCGCGACGGCCTCCGGGGTGACGGCCGCTTCGGTGGCGCCTTGCTGCTCGTGCCACTGGTTCGATAGGGCTTCGAGCTCGGTGCGCAGGGCCTCACATTCCCGCTTGAGGCGGGCGGCCTCCTCGTAGCGCTCGGAGGCGACGGCGGCGTTCTTGTCCTTCTCCTTCTGGGCAAGTCGCTCTTCCATGGCCTTCATCTTGTCGGGCTCGGTGCGGCTGCCCAGGCGGACCATGGCGGCGGCCTCGTCCATGAGGTCGATGGCCTTGTCCGGCATGAAGCGGTCGGCGATGTACTTGTCGGCCATCTCCGCGGCCGCGACGAGGGCGTCGTCGCAGATCTTGACGCGGTGGTGAGCCTCGTAGGAGTCGCGCAGGCCTCGCAGGATCTCGAGGGTCTGCTCCAGGCTGGGCTCGTCCACCAGGACGGGCTGGAAGCGGCGCTCCAGGGCGGCGTCCTTCTCGATGTGCTTGCGGTACTCGTCGAGGGTGGTGGCGCCCAGGCATTGCAGCTCGCCGCGCGCCAGGGCGGGCTTGAGCATGTTGGAGGCGTCCATGGCGCCTTCGGCGGCCCCGGCTCCGACGACGGTGTGAAGCTCGTCAATGAAGAGGATGACCTCGCCCTTCAGGGCCCGGATCTCGTCCATGAGGCCCTTCAGGCGCTCCTCGAACTCTCCGCGGAACTTGGTGCCAGCGACCATGCCGCCGAGGTCCAGTGCGAGGACCCGCTTGCCCTGGAGGATATCCGGCACTTCCCCAGAGTGCAGGCGCTGGGCGAGACCTTCGGCGATGGCGGTCTTGCCGACCCCGGGCTCGCCGATCAGGACGGGGTTGTTCTTGGTCTTGCGCGAGAGGATCCGGATCACGCGCTCGATTTCCTTCTCGCGGCCGATGATCGGGTCGAGTTGCCCGGCCTCGGCCAGGGCGGTGAGGTCGCGCGCGTAGCGGGTCAGGTTCGGGGGCAGGGCGCCGCGCATGCCTTCGGGGGCCATGCCGGCGCCGGGGCCCGGCGCGCTGAGCTTGCGGCGCAGTTCGTCGGGGTCGGCGGAGGCGAGGAACTGGGCGGCAAAGGACTCGCCTTCGAGGATCAGGCCCAGGAGCATGTGGACGGGGTCGATGAAGTTGTGTCCCAGCTCGATGGCCTGGAAGCGGGCGATCTCCAGGACCTTCTTGACGCCCGAGGAGAGGCCGACGCGTTCGGCCTCGCGGGATTGCGCGCGCGGGACCACGCGCTCCAGGCGGGCCTCGTAGTCGTCCACGCTCACGCCCGTGGCCTTCAGGGCCTCGCGTAGGTGCGGGGCGTCGCGCAAGAGGGCCAGGAGCAGGAACTCGGTGGTGATGCGCGTTTGGCCCCATTCGAGGCTGAGGTGGGCGGCGGTCTGGATCACGTGCTGGGCGGGCTCGCTGAGGCGGGAGAGGAGGTTCTCCCGGCCGCGGGGCCGAGGGCCGAAGATCTGCTCGAAGAGGCTTTCGAGGCTTCCCAGGGGGGTGGCGCCTCCGAGGTTCATGGAGCTGGCGCAGTGGTTGCAGAGGTTGAGCGTGCGTTCCTGGCCATCGGTGCGCTGCTGGAGGAAGACGGCCGCGGGCCGTGAGCCGCAGTTCTGACAGAGCATGATCCCCTCCGTTTCCCGGGTGGCGGGCCCCGTGCGCTCACTCTAAGCCTTGGAGGCGCGGAAACAAAGCGTCAGCCGGGCCTTGCCGCCGCGGCTGCTCGCCTGTAGGTATGCCAGGAGGGGCGTGCTAGGGTGGCGTTGGAGCGGGAACTGGGCAGGAAGGCGGGGGTTTGGCCATCGAGTTCACGGCCGTCGAGGCGATGATGAAGCTGTGGACGCTGCGAATCGCAGGCGGGGTGGAGTTCGCGGCGGCCCTGGTGATCGCAGGTGCGGCGATCCAGGCCAGCGCGTCGGTGATTCGCAGCGCGTGGCGCCGCGCGCATGGCGGAGTGCCCAGTGAGCGGATCCGGATCCAGCTGGGGCAGTGGCTCTCGCTGGCGCTGGAGTTCGAGCTGGCGGCGGATATCTTGCGGACGGCGGTGGCGCCGACCTGGGCCGAGATCGGGAAGCTGGGGGCGATCGTGGTGATCCGGACGGTGATCAACCTCTTCCTGCAGCGCGACATCGACGAAGCCCAGCGCCGCGAGGAGCGGGCCTGAGTCGTGGAGACGCAAGTCCTGGGAGGGCTGATCGCGCTGATCGAGTTCGGGGGGGCGTTGATCGTGGCGGTCTATTGCGCGCTGGCCGCAATCCGCTTGCTACGCGAGCGGCAACCGGCAGGCGCGCGCCACCTGGTCGCCATGGGGGCGCTCATGGGCTTGAACTTCAAGCTGGCGGCAACCCTCTTGAAGACGCTGGTCGTCACGAGCGGGAATCAGGTCGCCATGCTGGCGTTCGTGCTGGCATTGAGGACCGTGTTGAAGCGGACGTTCGCCCGGGAGCGCGGACGGCTCCCGGGGCAGTAGAGCTCGGGCTCTAGGCGTTACCGTAGCGAACGTTGTCCATGACGAGGCCCAGGAACTTCTTGGTGTTGGCCAAGAGCTGTTCGATGAGGCCGTCGTCGTCTCCTGTGATGGCTGCGACCGACGCCTCCGCCACCCCCGGATAGGCGGGGATCCGGATGTACGCACCCGGGGTCTCATCGAAACTGGCGATCTCGGAGCGCCTCAGAAAGCGCGACGTGGAATTGGGGAGCACCTCCCAGAAGAAGGGATCCTCCAGCCGAGCTTCCTTGGCGTTCTTGATGCCGTGGAGGATCAGCTCTCTGACCAGTTTCTTGTCCTCGAGCATCTCGCGGGCGAGAACGAGGATGTTGACCGCGTCGGTGGCCATGATGAACCTTTTTTGCTAGGGGCCCTAGGCCCGGAAGGGGAGACGGGAGCCGAACTTGCCCCGGGTCTTGTCGGCCTCTTCGGCCTCCATGCGCTGCGCCTCGCGGATCAGCTCCTGCACCCGAGCCATGATGAAATCGGAGACGTCCGAGACCTTGGAGCGATCCTCGGTCTCGTCGAGGTCGTGCTCGCGCAGGTAGAGCGTGCGGAAGTAAACTTCGGCCAGCTCCTGGCGAGCGGTCCAGGGATCGCGGCCCTGCTTGGTGAGTTCGTGGCGGAGCTGGAAGTAGGTGCCCTTCTGGGAGCCCCAGAGGTTCTCCATGAGGTCCATGATGTCCTCAGGACCGACATCTTCCAGGGGATCGCCGTACTTCACGAGGTAGTCCTCGCGGATTCCGGGGTCTTGAAACTTGGCGAGTTCGCGACGGTTCATCTTTCCTCCATTGGGTGAGCGCTTTGATGCCCCGGGGCTCTCACCCAATGCCCCCGGGACCGCTACGGTCAGTGCATCCGGGGGGTGATTGGCAGTCGGGCGAGGATCTTCACCTCCTCGTCTGCCAACGCTTCGAGGCGGGTCATGACTTCCTCGCGGGGGGAAATCTGGCACGCCAAATTCACAAAGAGCCGGTAGTGGCCGGCTTCCGAGAGCGAGAGCTCGTGGTAGAGCGCGGACAACTCCGGATCGGGGACGTTTTCGGCCAGGATGACGAAGCGCTCGCAGGAGCGGGCTTCCACCAGGCTCAAGATCAAAAGGCGGTCGATCAGGTTGGCCTCGCCGGAGGGGCGGCTCAGCTTGAGCAGCTCCTTGACGTAGGGATCGGCATCCATGCGGCCCAAGGCAACCCCGCGACGCTCCAGGACCTGGTGGATGCGCTCGAAGTGCTGCAATTCCTCATGCGCCAGGTGCGTCATGCTCACGACCAGGTTGCGGTTCGAGGGGACCTTCACGATCAGGCTCATGGCCGAGGCGGCGGCCTTCTGCTCGCACCAGGCGTGATCGATCAGCACCTGATCCAGGTGGTCCAGGGCGAGCGTGATCCACCGGGGATCGGTGGGGGCCTTCAATATCGTGGGGACGGGGGTGGCCGTCGGGGTCTGCGTCATTCGCATGGCTCCTATTCCATCCATTATACCGAAAAACGCCCCCAGGAAATGTAAAAAGCCGTAACGATCGGATGATGCAGCCCGCCGCGGGGTATGCAGCGCTCATGAAATCCCTGAGAAATGCTTCCTTACTCGCTTTGGCGCTTTCGGCCGCCTTCGTCACCCATCCGGGGTGGGCCCAGCGGCCGGATCGCCTCGCGCTGATCGAGGTCCCGGCGGAGGCCATGGCGCGCGAGACCTGGCGCACCGTCGCCAATCATGTCCACACGGCGGAAAGTCACGACGCGCGGGCGTCATTGGCCGAGCTCGTCGCGGATGCCAAGGCGCGGGGCCTCGATGCGCTGGTGCTCACGGACCACAACTCCACGGCAGCCTGCGCGCCCGAGACCCTGGACGCCCACGAAACGGATGTCACCCTGATTCCCGGCGAGGAATGGAGCTCGAAGCGCTACGGCCACGCCGGGATCCTGGGCTACGACGGCCCCGCGGTGCTGGAAAACGACGGCGTGGAGGGGGCGCTGGACGCCGCGGAGCGTGCCGGGGCGCTGGCGATCGCCAACCACCCGACGCACTGGGGCCTCTCCTGGCAGCCCGGACTTCAGGATGAGCGGGTCGGGGGCGTCGAGGTCTGGAACGGCTTCTGGGGAAATCCCCTGGCCCAGAACGAGTCGGCGCTGGGGCAATGGGACGCCGCCCTGCGCCAGGGTCGCCGGTTGGTGGCGCTGGGGGGCGCGGATTACCATGGCTACTTCTACGCGCGCATCGACCAGGCCGTGAACCGGGTGCAGGTCTCCGCGCCCGGCCGGGAGGGGATCATGGCGGGTCTGCGCCAGGGCCGCGTGCAGATCGCGGCCAGCCCCTCGGCGGCATGGCTGGACGTCGCGGTGGACGGCCATGGCGTGGGCGAGGCGGTGCCGGCGGCCGGCGCGCACCGCCTCCGGATCGCGGTCGAGGGCGGCAAGGGGCTCGAGCTGCGGGTCTTCACGCGCGACGGCCTCATGGCCCGGACGCGGGTGGGATCGGATCGCGCGCGCTTCGAGGGCGTCTTGGGCGGGGACACCGGCGAGGCGGACTTCGTGCGCGCGGAGCTGCGCGAGGTCAGACCCGCTTTTGATAGGGTCCAGGTGATCGCGAATCCGGTCTACCTGGTGGCGTCGCCTGCGCTCGCGCGGAAAACCTCGCCATGAGCGCGGGTTGGGGCCAGCAGGGCATTTGACCCGGTTGAGGCCGCTGCCGGGACGTCGTCATGAAACCGAAACGTCCGTTCGAAGGTGGACTTTCGCCCCCGATGGGCGCTAAGATAGGTCCAAGGCGGATCCCGTCCGGATCAACCGTCTTAAGGCAGTTTTGTGACTCGCTGCCCGCGGCCTTCAGGCCGCCTGTGACCTAGCGATAGAGTCACGTGAGGCTCTCTCCACTTCGGAAGAGGAATTGTATTTGTCCGAAAACATCAAATTCCGCGACTTCGCCCTGAACGAGGACATCCAGCGCGGGCTCGCCGACATGGGCTACGAAAGCCCCACTCCGGTGCAAGCGGCCGCCATCCCTGAAGTCATCAAGGGAAAAGACCTTCTCGTCCAGGCCAAGACCGGCTCTGGCAAGACCCTGGGCTTCGGCCTCGGCGTTCTTCAGCGAATCGACCCCACCAACTACGATGTCCAGGCCCTGGTCATCGTCCCCACCCGCGAGCTGGCCATCCAGGTCGCCGAGGAGCTCTCCCGCGCCGGCGCTCACATGCGCCTGATGGTGGGAGCCATCTACGGCGGCACCAAGATGGACACCCAGTACACCGACCTGGAATGGTCGCAGATCATCGTCGGGACTCCCGGCCGCCTGCGTGACCACCTGACCCGCGGGAACCTCCATCTCAAGACCTGCCGCATGGTCATCCTCGACGAGGCAGACGAGATGCTGGACATGGGCTTCAAGGACGACCTGGAGTTCCTCCTGGCCGCCCTGCCCAAGGAGCGGCAATCGCTCCTCTTCTCGGCCACCTTCCCCGGCCCGATCGAGGCGATCGCCCGCCGCTACATGAAGGAGCCGCAGAAGATCTCCGTTTCCACCGGCCTGACCACCCCGGTCGACATCAAGCACCGCTTCATCAAGACCGACGAGCGGCAGAAGATCGACACCCTGGTCAAGCTTCTCAAGCTCGAGAACCCGCACCTGGCCATCATCTTCTGCAAGCGCAAGAGCGAGACCGTCGTGGTCGCCCGCAAGCTCAAGCAGGCGGGTCTCCAGGCGGCCTTCATCAATGGCGACATGAACCAGGCGCAGCGCATCGCGGCCCTCGACGCCTTCAAGCGCGGCGAGGTCAACCTGCTGGTGGCCACCGACGTCGCGGCCCGCGGCCTCGACATCACGGGGATCTCCCACGTCATCAACCTCCAGGTTCCCGACAGCACCGAGACCTACGTGCACCGCTCGGGCCGCACCGGCCGCGCCGGCAAGAAGGGCACCGCGATCACCCTGGTGACCGACATCGAGGAGCGGGACTTCATCCGGATCCAGCGCGACCTGCGCGAGGGCATGCAGAAGAATGCCGCCGCCGCACCCGCGCCGCGCCCGGAGACCAAGCCCGCCGAGAGCGCGGCTCGACCCGTGGCGTCTCGTGAGGACGCGCGTCCGGCCGAGCGTCGGCCGGTTTCCGAGCGCCCCGTGCGCGAGCGCACCGAGCGCGTGGAGCGCACCGAGCGTGTGGAGCGCACCTCCACCGAGCGTTCGGTTCCCGCTGCGCAAGAGCGCCCGGTCCAGCGTCCGGAATCCCGGCAAGCGCCGGCCCTGCCGTCGCAGCCCGAGGCTCGTCCGGTCGCCCAGTCGCGGCGCTCCGACGTGGAGCCGCGCCGGGAAGCGTCGCGTTCTCGTTCGCTCACGGCTCAAGAGGTGCTGCGCTGGGGTTCCAACCGCCAGGCTTACCTCGCCATGGCCGAGGAGTTGCTGCGCCAGGGTCATCCCGAGCAGATCATCGCCTCCCTGTTGAGCCTGGTTCCGCAGGCCCAGGGCTTCCTGCCCGCCCGCAAGGAGCCGCAGGTGATGGACGAACCGAAGCCCCTGAAGGGCGAGGAGCGCGAGGATCGCAACGGCCGCCGCCGCCGCGCGCCGGAGCGCTCGCGCACCCAGCGCAAGCCGTCTCAGGTGGTCTACTCCGAGTAAGTCTCGGCTCGCAACCCCCACACCCAATCGGGCCCTGACGTCATGTCGGGGCCCTTTGTTTCGGCCAAATGAACATGTGAGCGTTCGCCTTTCATGAAGGCAGGGGATGCGGTATATAAGAGGCGTCTCTATTAATCTGCTTGAGGAGCCCTTGCATGAATACCTTCGGTTTTTCCGCTCGCACCCTCCGGGGTGCACTCGTCGCCTTGCTGATTCTCCCGTTGGGCGCCTGTAATTCCGGTTCGGACTCCGCCAAGTCCCCTGACTCCACTTCTCCATCGACGGCTGCCGCCTCGGCCTCCAAGGCCGCTCAGCAGGCCCAGGCAGCGACGCCGGCCAAGCCGTCGAAGTCCAAGACCTTCGAGGCCAAGGGCATCTACATGACGGCCACCTCGATCCAGATTGACCGGTTCCACACGATGACCGACGCCCTCGTGAAGGCGGGCGGCAACACGGTGGTCTTCGACGTCAAGAACGAGGACGGGATCGTCTCCTACAAGAGCCAGGTACCCATGGTCAAGCAGATCGGGGCCGACAAGGAAGGCCCCATCCAGGACCTCAAGACCCGCGTGAAGCAGATGCACGACAAGGGCATCCACGTGGCCGGCCGGATCGTCCTCTTCAAGGATCCCATCCTCGCCAAGGCCCACCCCGAGCTGACGCTCAAGAGCAAATCCAACGGCAAACCCTGGCTGGACAAGGGTAAGCTCCAGTGGCTGGATCCCAACCATCCCGAGGTCATCGCGTACAACCTGGCGATCGCCAACGAGCTCGCGGAGATCGGCGTCGACGAGATCCAGTTCGATTACGTCCGCTTCCCCGCCGAGAGCAAGACCTCGGACATCGCGTACTCCTTCGACACCGAGAAGACTCCCAAGCACGAGATCATCACCGCCTTCATGAAGAAGGCCAACGAGAACCTCAAGCCCAAGGGCGTGCTGCTCTCTATCGACGTCTTCGGCGTCATCGCCTGGAACAAGGACATCGACCAGCGGATCACCGGCCAGAAGGTCGAGGACCTCGCGAAGTACGTCGACGTCATGTGCCCGATGGTCTACCCCTCGCACTTCGGCAAGATCTTCGACGGCAAGAAGAACCCCGCTGATCACCCGGTTTACTTCGTGGACCAGGGCGTGAAGAAGCTGCAGGCCAAGATCGAGGGCTCGGGCGCCGTTGTCCGCCCCTGGATCCAGGGCTTCGGCTGGCGGGTGACCAACTTCGGCCCCGGCTACGTCGGCAAGCAGATCGACGCCGCCAAGGACGCCAATGCCGTCGGCTACATGGTCTGGAACGCCAGCAACAAGTACGATCCCACCTGGAAGGCCATGTCGGCCCGCTAGCTCACCCTTTACCTCCGGCTCACCCGCAAGGGTGGGCCTTTTTTCATGGAATGGTCCAGTCCTTGATCCTGGCTCGGTCAGAACGCCTGCTTCGAAGGGCTTCATGTCTGCAAATCCAGGATTGACGCGGATTTAGCCGCAGGTCAAATAAGCTTAATCTGGATTTAGGGAAAGCTTCAATCCCCCTTCACCGGATCGGCGCAAGCCCTCCCGAGCCTCCGGCGATAACCCTCCTACGACAAAGGTTTGAGAGAGCGTTAGCCAATAGGAGGATGTTGAAATGGAACTCATCAACAAGATTATCCGGGACGAAGAAGGTCAGTCGATGGTCGAGTACAGCCTGATCGTGGCTGCGGTCGCCCTGGTCTGCGTCGCCGGTTACAACACCCTCGGCAAGAACGTCAACGACATGGTCGGCAAGCTCTCCAAGAAGGTCGGCGAGATCGGCAAGAACATCAACTAAGACCACCCTGCATCTGTTTTCGCTAACTGGCTTGAGGAGGAAATAAAATGGAACTCATCAACAAGATTATCCGGGACGAAGAAGGTCAGTCGATGGTCGAGTACAGCCTGATCGTGGCTGCGGTCGCCCTGGTCTGCGTCGCTGGTTACAACACCCTCGGCAAGAACGTCAACGACATGGTCGGCAAGCTCTCCAAGAAGGTCGGCGAGATCGGCAAGAACATCAACTAAGCTCCCTCCTTCCCAAGACCAGTTTCAAGCCCTCGCTGGCGTGAGGCCATACCCCCCACCGGGTATGGAATGACCAGCGGGGGCTTTGTCTTGCCTCCCGGAACAATCTGGAGGTCTTTCATCATGTGGCAATGGGCCCTGGTCGCGGTGCTGGCGATCGCCGTCTACACCGATTGGCGCTGGCGCCGGATCTATAACTGGCTCACCCTCCCCGCTCTCTTGGTCGGACTCGTCCTCAGTGCCGTCTTCGGCGGCTGGGACGCCTTCCTCATGAGCATGGCCGGCGCGGGCACCGCCTTCGGTATCTTCCTCCTGCTCTTCCTCTTCGGCGGCATGGGCGGCGGAGACCTCAAGCTCATGACCGCCATCGGCGCCTGGCTCGGCTTCCCCGTGATTCTGGTCGACATGATCTACGTGGCGCTTGCCGGCGGCATCCTGGGCATCGCCTTCGCCCTGCAGGCCGGAGCCATGCGCCAGGTGCTCACCAACATCTACCACTTCTTCGCGGTCGCCCTCATGCCCGGCGTCAAGCCGACCGAGATCCTCACCGAGAGCGCCGCTCCGAAGTTCCCCTACGGCCTGGCGATCGCCGCGGGAACCCTCCTGGCCCTCGCTTACCCCTCGCTCCCCCGCCTCGCGGGCGGCTAGCGCCTCGAGGATCGCCGCCATGCGCCGCACCTGGAAGGATCAGACTGGCCAATCCACGGTCGAGTTCATCCTCGTGCTGCCGATCCTCCTGCTACTGACCTTCGGCACCATCGAGCTGGGCATCTTCCTCCAGCGCCAGCTGGTCATGGGCGGAGCCGGCTTCATCGCCGCCCGCGCCGCCGCAGTCAGCGGCCCCGAGGCCAACGGCGCCGTCCAGGAGACCCTGAAGACCTTCGCCGAGGAAAGTCAGGCCCCGTGGCTCGCCAAGGTGGTCAACGGGGATGCCGGCTCGGTGAAGGCCACCAAGCACGACGATCAGCGCTACGTGAAGGTCACCCTGCAGAAGCTGGAGTCCTGGACCGGCCTCGTCGCCGGCGCCTCCAGCGCCATGGGCGGCACGCTCGACCCCGAGGTGCGCCTCGCCACCGCCGTCACCCTCAACCAGGAGTACGTGCCCGGCGACGGTGCTCGCTCGGCTGCTCGCGCCTTCACGCACAACCTGATCGATTACCGCACCAAGATGGGTAATCTCGACACGCTCGCCAAGCCTCTTGATGGCCTGGCCCCCCTGCTGAGTCGGCTTCCGGGAGTCGGCAGCCGTGCCGCGTCCCTGGCCTACGGCATCGACCCTGCGCGCCAGGCCGTCGCCGAGAACCCCCGCCGCAGCTGGAGCCAGGAAAGCCGCTACGCCGGCGACTGGTACCTCGATCGCCAGGCCGAAGAATCCGCCACCTACTCCCGCCTCGGCCCCGGTTCTGGAGGCAACGGCCTGGGCCAATCCGCCCATGTCTACCAGGGCCTGAAGGACTACCAGACGCTGGCCAACTGGATCTACGCCTTCAAGCAGGCCGGCTCGATCGAGCCGACCCTGGCCACCACCGTCGAGGTCATCACGACCACCGCCTTGGCCCTCGACCGCACCGCCATGACTCCCCTTGCCAACGTGGTCCACGGCTTCGTCGCGGGCTCCGTCTTCCAGACCAAGGCCCAGCCATGAGGCGGCTTTTGCGCTTGCTCGCCAGGATCCGGCGCGACGACGCCGGCCAGGCCATGATCTACGTGGCGATCGTCGCGGGCGCTCTCGTCACCGTGCTCTACACCACCTACGATCTGGGTCGCCTCGTAGCCGCCAAGGTCATGAGCCAGAACGGGGCGGACGCGGCCGCGCTGGCCTCGGTTTCGTTGAAAGTCAGCGTCCACCATACCCGCTCGCTGGCCTACCTGGCCATGACCGATCAGGCGATCCTCGCGCGCCGCGAGATCCTCGCGGGCATCGGCAGCCTCAGCAAGTTCCAGGGCTCGGTGCCCTCCGTTCCGACTCCCACCCAGCCCGGCGTCCCCGGTGTCCCGGCAGCTCCGGTGACGCCTCCGGCCAAGCCCACCCACGCCGAGTTCGAGGATCACATGAAGCGGGCCAACGAGCACATGGACCGCTACCACCGCCTGCGGCATGGCCTGCGGGCCTACAACGCCTGGATCGAGGAGGACGGCCCCAAGCTCGCCGCCGAGGCCGCCCGCATCGCCTACGCCGCCAACGTCACCGGCATGAATGACCACTCGGCGGCAGGCCGGGCCGTGGACGAGCGCAACATGCGCCTCCTGGCGGATCCCGGGGCCTTCGTCGAGAACGGCGGCCTGGGCACCTCCAAGTTCATCGGCGGCATGAACTTCGCCAACGAAGGAGCCGGCAAGCGCGGCGTCTCCGGCAAGAGCTTCGTCTGGGTCAAGCCGCAGGTCCAGCCGCTTTCGCGCGGCAAGGCGCCCCTCGAACTCTGGGCCTGGGCGGCGGCAGGCCCGGTACCTGCCGTCACCATCCAGGGGACCGATCCCCGGGAGCAGGGGCTCAGCTTCAAGGTGCCGGTGCTCGGCGAGTTCGGCCTCCCCTGGTACAGTCCCCGCTTGATGCGCACAGGAAAGCTGCCCGATGGCACCGACATGCAAGGCCTCAATTCCCAGCACTAGGCGGGGGCAGAGGGGGCAGGCCATCCTCGAGGCGGCCCTCATCCTTCCCCTGCTGGTGTTCATGCTCCTCGCGATGGGGTTCTTCGGCTTCGCCATGGTCGAGCGCCAGAACACCATCGTGGCCGCGCGCTTCGCGGCCCGCGAGACCTCCATGGCCGCCATGCGCGGCTGGGAGGACAAGTACTGGGGGAAGGGCACGATGATGGAAGCTGCTCTTTCCAAGACCAAGGAAACGGCCGCCAAGACCGCTTTGCCAGGCCGCACGGTCAAGGTGGCCCCTCCCGACTGGCGCAGTCTCAACAGCAAGGTCCGGCCCGCCATTATCTACAAGCAGGTGCCCCTGGGGCCTTACGCCATGGCCTACGTCGCCACCAAGCGCCTGAACCCCGTCGACGAGACCGGCAAGCCCGCCGGCAATCCCTACGACGCCGGCATCGGCTTCGTCCTCTACGGCCAGAAGGTCGTGAGCAACGCCTCCTGGCTCAACGAGACCGGCAAGGGCTTGAACGAGTCGCGCAAGATGCTTCCCGGCAGCAACCGCGACAAGCTCTGGAACGGCTTCGGGCTCGAGGCGGAGGCTTACATGCCCTCCGAGCTGCCGCTGTACCTCAAGAGCCCCAAGGGCTCTTACGGCTTGCTGGACCTCAACCCCTGGATGAAGAACAACCTGAGCAAGTGACGGACGACCTTGCCCCGGGTACGATAGGCGTGTAGCCTAGCGCACAGGCGCAATAGGACCGAGCGCAGTCGAGGATTCGTCTTGGATAACCTTCGTAACAAGCTGCGGGAGCGGACGTCCGAAGAGGACGCCCCCGCCAAGCCGCGCCGAGCCCCTGCGGGCAAGAAGGGCCGCGGTAAGCCGCGCCGCCCCGCGGAAGATGCCGGCAATAAGGGCATCGCAGGGCTCGACGTCAACCGGAAGCTGCTCTTCACCGCGCTCGGCATCGCCGCAGTCGCGAGCCTGATCGCCGTCTCCTACCTGGGGGACCTCTCCGAGGGCATCCTCGACGGGGGGACCAAGGTCGAGGTCTACGTGCCGATCGACAACATCCCGGCCCGCCGCCAGATCGACGATACGATGGTCGAACTCAAGAAGTTCCCCAAGGCCTTGCTGCCGGAGGGCGCGTTGACCGAGGAGAAGGACGTCATCGGGAAGGTGACCATGGCTCCCGTCGTGAAGGGCGAGGTCCTGCATGCCAAGCGCCTGAGCGCCGCGAACGCCATCACGGGCGTGGCTCCCAAGCTGAAACCCAACGAGCGCGGCTTCCTCTTCGTGCCCGACGGCGCCAACGACATCGCGCTCGTCAAGCCCGACGACAAGGTCGATCTCACGGCCACCATCCAGACCCCCAACGGCTTCCTCTCCACCAAGGTGGTCCAGAAGGCCCGGGTCATGTCGGTCGGCAACCAGTTCTCGAACCGGCCGGCCCCGACCGGCGAAGAAGGCGAATCCGAGGCGAGCGCGTCGCGCTACGGCGAGCTGGTCACCCTGGCGGTGCCCGCCGAGAAGGTGGCCCTCTTGGCCGCCCTCAAGCAACAGGGCAACCTGAGCATGAGCTTGCGCTCGCCCGGCGACGAGTCCGTCACGCCTCCCGAGGTGGCCGAGGCCGACCTCGCACGCTACGTGCTGGGCTCCGTTCCGAAGGCCGCGCCCGTCGTGCGGCCTGTCGTGCAGCAGCCCAAGCCGGTGCAGCGCCCCGTCTACCGCCCGGTCCAACCCCGGCCGAAGCCGGTTCAGCCGAAGCCCGTTCAACCCAAGCCGCAACCGCAGCTGCCGCAAGTTCACATCCTGGGGACAGGAAACTAGCGCTTGCGGATAAGGAGTTCACGCGTGATTAGCCCAGGCAGCCTCTCGAAGATCAGTCGTTCGTTCAGCCTCTTGCGATTGGCGATCGCCTTCATGCTGGTGGCGTTCGCCGCCCCGGCGCAGGCGATCGCTCCCGACGTGATCTTGCGGCTGAGCCAGGTGACGATCTTCAACGTGCCGGGCGGCGTGACCCGCATCGCCGTCGGCGACGGCAAGATCGTCGAGGCCAAGGCCATCTCCACCCGCGAGATCCTGCTGGAGGCCAAGAGCCCCGGCTTCACCAACATCCTCGTCTGGCCGACCCCGGTCAACGGCTTCCAGCCGCCGGTCCTCAACTACAACGTCGAGGTGCTGGCCAGCCGCCGCCCCGAAACCGTCGCCGTCCGGGTCCGCGTGCTCGACGTGACCCGCTCGGATCTCGGGCAGCTTGGCGTGGACTGGAACGACGCCCTGAAGTTCTCGGAAGCGCCCCCCAACATGCCCTTCCGGCTGGGCTTGCCCCTGCGCCAGTCGTTCTTCGAGGCGCAGGTGAACATGCTCCTGCAGAACCAGAAGGCGCGCATCCTGGCCCAGCCGACCCTCTTGACCACCAACGGAGCCTCCGCGAGCTTCCTGGCGGGCGGCGAGATCCCGATTCCGCTGGTCACCCAGAACAACGTGAACATCCTCTGGAAGGAGTTCGGCGTGAAGCTGGCCGTGGAGCCGACGGTCGAGGGGATCGACAACATCGTCCTCAAGGTCCGGCCCGAGGTCTCGAGCCTGGACCAGGCGGCGGGCGTGAAGATCGGCGACCTGAACGTGCCGGGCATCCGCACTCGCTGGACCGAGACCTTCATGCAGGTGCGTAGCGGTGAGTCCATGGTCATGTCGGGCCTGCTCAACGACCAGGACGTCGAGCAGATCGACAAGCTACCGATCCTCGGCGACATCCCGGTCCTGGGAGAGTTCTTCAAGTCGCGGCGCACGACCAAGTCGCGTAACGAGCTGGTCTTCATCCTCACCCCCACCCTGGTGACGAGTGGTCAGATCCAGCCCGAGGCCAACTACGGCAAAGAAACCAAATGACCGCGCGGATCACCGTTTGCTTCGCAGCCAAGGGGGGGCAGGGACGTTCGATCGTCGCTGCCAACCTCGCGCTCTTGATGGCGCGCAAGGCGAAGCGGCCACCGCTGCTGCTCGACCTCGACTGGCTGGCGGGTGGAAGCCTCGCCTCCTACCTGGATCTGGAGCCTCCGGCGGGGCACTGGGGAGAGGTCATCCGGGGCCTCAAGCCGCTGAGTGAGGCGATCGCCACCCATGACTCCGGCCTCGCTCTCTTGGCGGCACCGCCGGCGGCCGACGCCTTCGCTCCCAGCCCGCGCGAGCTGGCCGCCCTGGTGGCGCAGCTGGTCCGCGAGCATGATCAGATCGTGATCGACACGGTTTTCCCGTCGCTGGCCTCGGAGACGGCGCGGGCCCTGCTGGACCTGGCGTCGGCCATGGTCGTGGTGGTGACGCCCGACGTCAACGCGCTGGGGGCGACAAAGGCCTGGCTGGAGCAGGCCCGCAGTTTGCGGGTGGCCCCGGAGCGGATTCACCTTTTGGTCAACCGCACGGGCGTCACCGAGGACGTGACGGTGCAGGACATCGCCGAGCATCTCGAGCGGCCGATCGTCGCGCAGATTCCCTATCACCCGTCCTTGCTGGCTTCGGTGAATCGCGGCTTGCCGCTGGCGGGCGCGCAGCCGCAGCATCCGGCGGTGGCGGCGATCGCCCAGCTGGGAGCCAGGACGATGGCACAGCCTCCGGTGGATCTCGCGGGGGCGTTACGGGGCTTGATGGCTTCGCCGCCGGCCGTCGCGCCGACGATCAGCGTGGCGCCGCCGAGCAGCGGGACGCCGGCCGCCGGGACGCCGAGCATGGCTCCGGCGCAGCAGGTGACGGCCCTGGTGCCGTTGCGCCATACTCCGGCCCAGGCGGCGCGGATCGCGGACCTGAAGCGCGAGGTACACACGCAGCTGGTCGAAGAATTGAAGCGCTTCAACATGAGCCTCGAGGTGCTCATGGATCCCCGCCGCAAGGGCGAGATCCGCGAGCAGGTGATCGACGTGGTGGCGGGCATCCTCGATGACATGAACGATCTGCCGATCAACTCGCGCTCCGAGCGCGAGGCCCTGATCACCGACATCGCCAACGAGGCGGTGGGGCTCGGTCCTCTGGAACGCTACCTTGCGGATCCGGCGGTCACCGAAATCATGGTCAACGGCCCCTCCAAGATCTACGTGGAGCGCGCCGGTAAGCTGACCTTGATCCCCGACACCTTCACCGACGAGAAGCAGCTGCGGGTGGTCATCGACCGGATCGTGGCTCCTCTCGGTCGCCGGGTCGACGAGTCCAGCCCGATGTGCGACGCGCGCTTGCCGGACGGCTCGCGTGTCAACGTGATCATCCCGCCCCTGTCGCTGATCGGCTCGACGATCACGATTCGTAAGTTCCCCGAGCGCCGGCTGACGGTGGACGACCTGATGCGCTTCGGGGCGCTGACCGATGAGATGGCGAACTTCATGCGCTGCGCGGTCCTGGCCAAGCTCAACGTCTTCATCTCCGGGGGGACCGGCTCGGGTAAGACCACGCTGCTCAACGTCATGTCGAGCTTCATTCCCTCGGACGAGCGGATCGTGACCATCGAGGACGCCGCCGAGCTCCAGCTCCACCAGGAGCACGTGATCAGCCTGGAGAGCCGGCCTCCCAACCTGGAGGGCCAGGGCGCGATCCACATCCGGGACCTGGTCCGCAACTCGCTGCGCATGCGTCCCGACCGGATCATCGTGGGTGAGGTCCGCGGCGGCGAAGCGCTCGACATGCTGCAGGCCATGAACACGGGTCATGACGGCAGCTTGGCCACGGGCCACGCCAACTCGCCGCGCGACGCGCTGGCCCGCCTGGAGACCATGGTCCTGATGGGCGGCGTCGAGCTGCCGGTGCGGGCGATCCGCGAGCAGATCGCAGCAGCCATCAACCTGATCGTCCAGGTCTCGCGCCTCAAGGACGGCTCGCGCAAGATCACGCGCATCTCGGAGGTGACCGGGATGGAGGGCGAGCTGATCGTCATGCAGGACCTCTACGCGTTCGATCAGCGGACGGTGGACGAGGACGGCAAGGTGATCGGCGACTTCCGCTACACCGGCCTGATGCCGCATGCGGCCGAGGCGTTCGAGCGGGTGGGCCTGCACTTCGGCCCCGGGGGGATTCGCTAGATGGACCTCAGGCTGCTCATCGTCGGGGGGCTTTTTGGGGTCGCGGCCCTCATCGTGGCCTACATGCTGCTCCAGCAGTACGGCGATCGCCTCTCGGAGTTCTTCGACGACTACCGCGGCAAGCTCGACCACCGGCTGCGCCGGACCCGCAACCCGTTCTCCAACGAGAACTTCGAGCGCATGCAAAGCGTCTCCACGATCGGCGCCGGCGTCCTCGGCCTGCTGCTGGGCGACGGCATCATGGGCCGGATCTTCCTGGGGGCCTTGTTCGCGGGCCTGACCTGGTGGGGCTTCGGACGCTACCTGGACATCCTCTGGCAGCGCTACGTCAAGAACTTCGCCGAGCAGCTTCCCGACATGGTGAGCGTCATCGCCAACGCCGTGAAGGCGGGCCATTCGGTGCAGCAGGCCCTGGAGCTGGTCATCGAGGAGTTCCAGGACCCCATGGCCAGCGAGGTAGGCGAGGTGGCCCAGGAGCTGCGCATGGGCGTGGCAATGGACCAGGCGATGCGCAACTGGGCCGCGCGCATCCAGGACGACGACCTCGACATCTTCGCCTCGGCGGTCATCATCCAGCGGCAGACGGGCGGCAACCTGGCCGAGATCCTCGAGAACCTGGCAGGGACGATGCGCGAGCGCAAGAAGATCCATGGGCAGATCCGCACGTTGACGACCCAGGGCCGCATGAGCGGCCTGGTCATGTCTTTCCTGCCCCTGGGCCTCTACGTGGCGCTTTACCTGATCGTCCCCGAGCGCATGGGCCTGATGTTCACCCACCCCATGGGCTGGGCCCTGATCGCCCTGGTGGCCGTACTGCTCACGATCGGCGGCTTGTTCATCAAGCGGATCGTCACGATCGACGTTTGAGGCCCTGATGCTTTTTCTCGTCTTCTTGCTCATCCTCGCCGCCGTGACCCTGGGGGTCCTGGCCTTCGCCAAGCCCAAGGGCCGCGGACAGGTCGAGAAGCGCCTCAAGAAGGGCGTCCGGACGCGCGGCGGCAAGCAGGTCGTCGTCGAGGAGGCGCCGAAGACCCTCTTCGGCAAGGCCGAGGCCAAGCTCAAGCCGTATGCGGTCAAGCGCCTCACCGCCGAGCGCGAGGTGGCCATGCTGCGGCGCTTGCAGGCGGCAGGCCACTACGATCTCAGCCCCGCACAGCTGCTTAGCCGTCAGATCATCTGGGGAGTGATTCTGCCGGTCTTCTGGGTCTTCGTGAACTGGATGGGCCTGGGGCTGGCGCTTCCGACGGTGCTCGCCGGGACGGCCGTGGCAGCGTACCTGGGTTACCTCTTGCCGACCAGTCGCCTCAAGACGGAGACCGAGCTGCGTCAGGTGGCGATCCTGCGCATGCTGCCGACGACCCTGGACTTGCTCACTACCTGCGTGGAGGCGGGCCTGTCGCTGCAGGCGGCCATGCAGAAGGTGGTCGAGCTGACCAAGCCGCATCCGATCCGCGAGGAATTGTCGCGGACCTTGCAGGAGATCGGCCTGGGCCGGCCGCGCAACGAGGCCCTGCGGGATCTCGGCAAGCGGGTGGGCTTGAAGGAGCTGAACTCGGTGGCGATCGCCATGGTCCAGGCGGAGAGCATGGGCACGAGCATCGCCAAGACCCTGCGGACCCAGAGCGAGATGCTGCGGGAGGCGCGCTGGCAGAAGGCGCAGGAGATGGCCCAGAAGGCGACCTTGAAGCTGCTGTTCCCGACGGTGGTCTTCATCTTCCCGTGCATCTTCATCATCATCTTCGGCCCGCTGGCAATCGGGCTGATGTTCGGAAAGTAGACCTATGCGACTCGAACGCCTCTCGGATAACCAGGTGATCGTGCGCGAGCTGCGCATGGCGGACAACTTCTTCTCCCGCGCCAAGGGCCTCCTGGGCACCAAGGAGCTGCCGGAGGGCCACGGGCTCTTGATCAGGCCGTGCAACTCGGTGCACATGCTTTGGATGAGCTACGCCATCGACGTGGTATTCTTATCCAAGGCCATGGAGGTCGTCCGGGTGATCCCCGAACTCAAGCCGTGGCGCCTTTCTCCGGTGGTCAAGGGAGCCTACCAGGTGCTCGAGCTGCCGGAGGGAACGATTTCCAGGACCGGACTCGTCCCTGGGAATAAGCTGGTCCTCAAGTGAGGTTTAGGGGGAACGCCATGGCTTCGCCGGCAAACACCCCCCTGGCTTCGCCAGTCCCCCCGTCTAGGGGGGACAAGATAGGGAAGATTAGAGGAGTGGGGATGAGACGGTTGGGATGGGGCCTGCTGCTGGGTTTGGCGATCGCCCTCCCGAGCATGAGCGCCGGCGCCGAGACGGGATTCGCCGACCTGGCGGATCACCCGCTCGCGGGAGCTGCCGAGCTGCTTTCCGAGCGCCGGATTCTCCCTGGCGCCTCGACCTCCGAGTACGGCGGCCGCCTGCCCCTCACGCGCTATGACGCGGCGGAGGCGCTCAACGGCCTCCTCGATCCCCGCGACATCCCCTTCAACGTCATCGCGTGGCCGGACGTGCCTCCGGGGCACCCTGCCATGCAGGCGGTCACCCGGGTGACCAGCCTCAATCTGCTCGCCGGAAGGACCGCTGGCCGTTTCGAGGGCATGCAGCGGGTCAAACGCCTGGAGTTCGTCGAGTCTCTGGATCGCTTGCTCAGCTACCGCTCGGCTCCGCCGCCGCCGCGTCGGGCGGGCGGCATGGCCACCTTCTCGGACGTCCCCATGGGCACTCCCACGGGGCAGCTGCTGCACCGGGCGGCCAACGTCTGGCAGATCCTTGACAACCCCCGCCGGCTCGCGTTTCGCCCGAACGATCCCCTGACCCGCTTCGAGGCCCTCGCCATGCTGGTGAAGGCGGCTCCCTTGCTGGACCCGAACCTCGAGGACGCCCTCAAGGAGCTGGTGGCGGACATGCCCGAGCCGACCCCCGCTCCCGCCCGGACTCCGGCACCGACCCCGGTGCCCGTCCGCACGCCGGCGCCCATCCGGACTCCGGCTCCGGTCTTGACGCCCGCGCCCGTTCGGACGCCCGCTCCCGTGAAGACCCCGGTTCCGGCCAAGACCCCGAAGCCGAAGCCGACCCCGACCCCGGCGGAGGGCGAGGCCTGGCCGTCTTGGCTGCCGTCGCCGAGCCCATCCTTGACTCCCTCGCCGGCACCGTCGGCCACTCCGCCGCTGGTGGTGGCCTCCCCGACGCCAGCGCCCTCCGTGGCCCCGACTCCGGAGCCCACGCCGAGTCCGTCGGCGACTCCCACGCCCCGGCCGACGCCCGAGCCGACCCGCAAGCCGACCCCGCGGCCCGGCCGGACTCCTTCGCCGGAGCCGAGCCCGACGCCGGCGCCCAGCGTGAGCGGGTCGCTATTGGATAACCGCTACCGGGCGGGTTACAACCTGCTGCTGATTTACGTGGAAGGGCTTCCGGCCAGCCCCGACATGATCGCTCCCGGAGATGCGGGAGACCTCAGCGGTAGCTTCATCGGCAGCCTCGGAGCCGGCGGTCAGTTCTGGATGGGCGACTTCGGCGGCTCGGGCCAGGTCTCCGCGGCCGGTCCGATTGCCGTGGGCAACTCCAGCCTGCTTGACCTCACCCTGCGGGGCGAGGGGTACTATCGCCTGCCCATGAAGGGCCCCAACTGGGAAGCCGGCGCGGGCCTCGGCACGCTGATCCGGATGGTGAACGGCGGCGGGGACACCTACCAGACCACCAGCAAGTTCAGCTTCGGTCTGGGGCCTGCAGGCACCTTCGCCATGCGGCCCGCTCCGCGCTACCGGGTCTCGGTGGATGCGCAGCTCTACCCGCTGATCGTCCAGAGCTACAGCATGACCTCCGGATCGGCGATGGGCGTGCGGGGCGGCCTGGGCTACCAGGCGGGCGTCGAGTACGAGCTGATGCCGCTGGGTAGCGGGACGCTCAGTGCTGGCCTCTACTACCAGGGCTTCCTGGGCATGCTTTACGATGCATCGGGCCGTCAGGTCCAGCAGGGCCTGTCGGCCGGTTTGGGAGGAACGTTCTAGGTCATGGTCGCCTTCGTCACCGCCGTCGTCCTGCTCATCGTCTACGCGCTGGGATCGTCCGTCGCTCCGTACGCTCAGGGGCTCTTGCGCAATGAGCTGCAGCATCGCTACGGCCCCTTCGAGGCCCTGGACGTCAAGGTGGTCACGGATCCGCCGTTCCGGGTGGCCCAGGGGGAAGTCGACCAGTTGCAGATCGACGCCCGGGGCTTTGCCATCGAGGGGGTGCCGATCGACTCCTTTTCGCTGAGGTCCGAGCCGATCTCTTTGAGCATGAGCCGCTTGATCTGGGGGCGCGAGGTGGACCTGGCGAAGCCGACGGGGGCGATCGCCACGCTCACGCTGAGCGAGGAGGGCCTGGACCAGGTCATCCAGCAGCCGGTCGTCACCAACCAGCTCAAGGGCCTGCCCGTGCAGCTTAGCCTCTTCCCCGGCATGACCATCACCCAGAAGGTCGACATCGTCCCGCAGGACGTCGACGTCCAGGAGGGGCGCCTGCAGGTCACGGGGTTCGTCAAGCTCAACTCGGGAGTGACCTTCCCGTTCCAGGTCTCGGGCCGTCCACGCCTGGAGCCTCCCAGCCGCCTCTTCATCGCCGACCCGCAGGCGACCATGATGGGCGGACCGGTCGACCCGTCTTTGCTCGCTCCGGCCTTGCGGGAGCCCGTGCTCGACCTGGCCAAGGTCGCGCTGCCGCAAGGCGTCGGGTTCAGTCTTTTCGGCGTCGCCCTGGCCTCGGACTCCATCTCCGTGCAGGGGCGATTGGACCTCAAGGGGTTGCTCGGCAAGCTTTGATGCGACCGAGTAACTCGCTGTAGAATACAGGAAGCATCGTTGCCGGAGGACGTGATCCCTCCGGTCCCATGAATAGAGGAAGAGGTAGATATGGCAGCACCATTCAAAGCCTACGACGTACGCGGCATCTACGGCCAGGACGTGACCGAGGACCTCGCCTACAAGCTTGGCCGGGCCTATGTCGCCTACACCGGCGCGAAGCGCGTCGTGGTGGGCTGGGATATGCGCCCCTCGTCCGTGCCGCTCTCGCAGGAGCTCATGCGCGGTCTGACCGACGCCGGCTGTGACGTCATCTCCATCGGCATGGCCTCCACCGACATGCTTTACTTCGCCGTCATCGACTCCGAGGCGGACGGTGGCATCGTGGTGACCGCGTCGCATAACCCCGGCCAGTACAACGGCTTCAAGTTCACCCGCGCCAAGGCCATCCCCATGGGCCTCGATTCCGGCCTCAGCGACATCGAGGACCTGATCCGCGCGGGCAAGCTCGGCGAGGTCGCGGCCAAGCCCGGCACGATTTCGAAGCAGGACGTCCTCGACGCCTTCGTCGCCTTCATGCACTCCTTCGTGAAGCCCGAGGAGCTCGCGCCCCTCAAGGTCGTGATCGACGCGGGCAACGGCATGGGCGGCATGATCATGCCCAAGCTGCTTGCCGGCTCCAAGCTGGAAGTCACCGAGCTCTTCTACGAGCCGGACGGCAACTTCCCCAACCACGAGGCCAACCCCCTACTGGAGGAGAACCGCCGGGATCTCGTCGCCAAGGTCAAGGAAGTCGGCGCCGACCTCGGCATCGGCCTGGACGGCGACTGCGACCGCGCTTTCTTCGTGGACGGCAACGGCGAGTTCTGCGACGGCGACTTCATCCTGGGTCTGATGGCCAAGCCCATCCTCAAGAAGAAACCCGGCGCCATCATCACCTACGACGTCCGCTGCTCGAACTACGTCCGTGACGTCGTCAAGCAGGGTGGCGGCCGCTCCGAGATGGTCAAGGTCGGCCACGCCTTCGCCAAGATGGCCATGCGCGAGCTGGGCGCCGAATTTGGCGGCGAGGTCTCCGGGCACTACTACTTCCGCCACCACGATGCCTACTTCGACTCGGGCAACCTCACCGTGCTGGTCCTGCTGAAGCAGCTGACCGACGCGAAGCAGAGCCTCGCCCAGGCCATGGGAGAGACCAAGCGCTACTACGTCTCGGGCGAGATCAACTCGACCGTCGGCGATCCCGATGCCATCATGGCCGAGATCGAGCAGCGCTATGGCAGCAAGGGCAAGGTGATCACGCTCGACGGCCTCAGCGTCTTCGCGGAGTCCTGGTGGTTCAACATCCGCAAGAGCAACACCGAGCCGCTGCTGCGCCTCAACTGCGAAGGCAGCACCCGCGAGGAGATGGAGAAGCTGCGTGACGAGCTGCTGGGGATCATCCGCAAGGGCGCCCCGCAACCCGTTGGTGGCCACGGCCACTAAGCCTCAGAACCCTTCGCAGGCGTTGGCTCCCTCGTGGAGCCGGCGCCTGTCGCTTGTTCAGGGGAACGGTCGGATCTGCCAGTAGCTCCAGAAGGGATCCCAGCGCTCCGGCTGCCGGATGGTGGCCGTCTTGCCTCCCGCCCGGACCGTGATCTGGTAGCCCGTTCTCCAGACTCCGAACTCGGTGACCGGCGCTTGCAATCGGAAGCCGTCGGGTAGTGCCTCCGAGCGCTGGAGGGCCTGGATCAGCGCGTCGATGGATTTGACCTCGGGGTAGCGGAAGAAGTGGCGGGCCCGGTAGGACTCCAGAGCCATCTGGAGGATTTCCAGGTCGTTCTGCGCGCGGTAGTAGGGATCCTCGACGGTGTTCGGGACCGGGGGCAGGTTCTCGATCTTGGGCGTCGAGGGTTGGATCTCGGTCTGCTGGACCAGGACGACGATCGATTTGCCCTCGACCCGCGCCATGGCCCGGTAGTCGGGGGTGACGCGCTCCCAGGTGTTGGATTCGAGGGTGCCGCGCTCGACGGCGGGCTCCTGGCGCAGGCCTTCGGTCATCTTCGCGAGCAGGTCGGCGAGGTCGGATTGGCTGGAGCCGGGGGGGAGCTCGGCGATCGCCCCCACCATGCGTCCGTCCACGAGGATCGGGCTGAAGCTCACCGCTCCCAGCTGGTACAGCCGGGTTCCCTCGGGTCCCGCTTCCCAGGCGTAGTGAAGCTCGATGTCGCTCGCATGCATTCCAAGCATGCCCCAGGCCGGAAGTTGTAGCGCCAGGATGATTCCGAGGCTCAGCCCCCATGGTCCGCGCATGGCCGTCCCTCCCGATCCCCGCTCGGCGGCTTGAATTCACAGCGATTTCAAGCCGTGGCGCGGCGGGCCCGACGGCCCCGGCGCCTGGTGGGGTTCCGAGCAGGAGTCTACGGCGGAAAGCCTCGCCTGCCTTCGCCGAAACGGACAGTCTGGGTTGGTGGGTTGCTTCAATAGAGGGTTTAACGTTACGATACGTAGTATCTGAATGCTTCCCACCCCTCACAAGGAGACAATGCTTGAGCACCGTGACCAACGAACGCTCCCCGGCTGGCCTGCTTGCCCGACTCATGGTTCGCAAACCGTTGCCCAGCGGAGAGGACTCCGGCCTCAAGAAGGTGCTCGGTGCGCTGGACCTGACCTCGCTGGGGGTCGGCGCGATCATCGGCACCGGCATCTTCGTGATCACGGGGGCCGCCGCCGCGAAGTACGCGGGACCGGGGATCATCCTGAGCTTCATCTTCGCGGCGATCGCCTGCGCCTTCGCGGCCTTGGCCTACGCCGAGGTGGCCTCCATGATCCCGGCCTCGGGCTCGGCCTACACGTACGCCTACACGGCCTTCGGCGAGATCGTCGCCTGGGTGATCGGCTGGGTGCTGATTCTCGAGTACGTCGTGGCGACGGCCGCCGTGGCCATCGGCTGGTCGGGCTACTTCGTCAAGATCTTGCACAACGTCGGCATCAACCTGCCGGCCATGTGGGTGAACGCGCCAGGCACGGCTCCAGGTGCCCTGCTCAACATCCCGGCCATCCTGATCGCGCTGGGGGTCACCATGGTCCTGGTCCGCGGCATCCGCGAGTCCGTCAACACCAACACGATCTTCGTCGTCCTCAAGGTGGCGGTCCTGATCATGTTCATCGCCATCACCATGGGTCACATCAATCCCGGTAACTGGGACCCCTTCCTCCCCAACGGCTTCGGTGGGGTCATGACCGGGGCGGCGACCATCTTCTTCGCCTTCATCGGCTTCGACGCAGTCTCCAACGCGGCCGAGGAGACCAAGAACCCCCAGCGCGACCTGCCCATCGGCATCCTGGGCTCGCTCTTGATCTGCACCATCTTCTACGTGGCGGTGGGCGCCATCTTCACGGGCATCATCCCGCAGCGGCTTTACCCGGAGCTGGTGAACAACGCCGCTCCGCTTGCCTACGCCCTCGAGTACATCGGCAAGGGCTGGGCCGCGGCCCTCTTGAGCATCGGTGCCGTGGCCGGCATCACCTCGGTGCTGGTCGTCATGCTGATGGGCATGCCCCGGATCTTCTTCGCGATGGCGCGCGACGGCCTGATGCCCAAGGTCTTCACCTCCGTGCACCCGCGCTTCGGCACGCCTCACGTCACCACGCTCTTCACCGGGGTCGCCGTGGCGGTGCTGGCGGGCTTCACCCCCATCTCAGCGGTGGCCGAGCTGGCCAACATCGGTACGCTGTTCGCCTTCATCTGCGTGGCCATCGGTGCCTGGGTCCTGCGCTACACCCGCCCCGACTGGAAGCGGGGCTTCCGGACCCCCTTCATCCCCGTCGTCGCCATCGGCACCCTGCTCAGCTGCGGCTACCTGATGATCTCCCTGCCCCACGTCACCATCCAGCGCTTCTTGATCTGGCTGTCCATCGGATTGGTCGTCTACTTCCTCTACGGTATGCGCCACTCCATCCTCGGCAACCGCATGAAGTAATCCCCCAGGGGGCGCCCACGGGCGCCCCCGATTCACTTAGAAGGTCGCCGCCAGCCGGTGCAGCAGCCCCAGCCGCCGCGCGCGCTCCAGCACGTCCGCCGTGATCACCTCGCCCTCCTGGATCAGCGTCTGTCCATGCGGATCCACCAAGGTGCTCGCCGACAGCTGCCCGACCATGTAATCCCCCCGGGCCCCGTCGCCCTCCCCGAGATCATGACCGTCAATCACGGCACCCTCCCCCTCCGCCTGCTCGCGCACCAGCAGGAACCGCGTCCCACCCAAGGGGGAACCGCCACCCCCCAGCCGCCTCATCCCACCACCCGGCAGGCTCTCGGCCACACCGACCGCCCACCCCAACAGCCCCCCGCGCCCGTCGAAAAGCGGCTCTCCGACCAGCGGCGAAGCTCCGGCAGACTCCCCTCCGCCCAGATCCTCCAGCCGCTCCAACGCCAGCTGCGCGATCCGGCCCGGAGTCGCGGACTGCACCACCACCTTCACCCGACCGACCACCTCGCCGGTCGCGTAATCGGTCACGGGACAGCCCAGTAGATCGAAGTCCAAGGGTCTCATCGCGGCGTCGCTCCTTACGCTCTCAGCCTCTCCCCGCCAGCCCCAAGGCCTCGGTTCGACGCTCACCCGGTAAAACCGGGCTGTTTGGGCTCGCTGCCCTCGGGTTTCGTCGTCGGGAGCCAGGTTCCATCCCCATTGATGGCGTCGACGCTGAAGTGATCGAACCCCATGCCCCCCGATCCTACCCGGAGCCCCCGGACTCGACATGGCCCCTATCGACAAGGTTCATGGGTCGCGCTGCGACCCACGCTCGCCGCTGTGCTAGAATGGATCCCGCGCGCATGGCCCGCCCTGCGCCTGATTCCGACCGAAAGGAGCGCTCCTGTGATCCGGGTCTCCTCCCGCCTTGAGCTCGATGAATCCCTCGCCCGTCTGCGTGCCCCAGGCACCCGCCTCGCCTTCGTCCCCACCATGGGCTACCTCCACGAGGGCCACGCCAGCCTCATCCGCCTCGCACGCCAAGCGGCAGACCTCGTCGTCGTCTCGATCTTCGTCAACCCCAAGCAGTTCGGACCCAACGAGGACCTCGATCGCTACCCGCGCGACCTCGAGCGCGACCACGCCCTCTGCGAGCGCGAAGGCGTCGACCTCCTCTTCACCCCAACGCCCGACGGGGTCTACCCCCCGGGCTTCGCCACCTCGGTCACCGTCTCGGGCCTCACCGACTCCCTTTGCGGCGCCTCGCGCCCCGGCCACTTCGCCGGCGTTACCACCGTCCTCGCCCGCCTCTTCGGCATGATCCGCCCCGACCTCGTCTACCTCGGGCAGAAGGACTTCCAGCAGTGGCGCGTCGTCGCCCGCATGGTCGAGGACCTCGCCATGCCCGTCACCGTCGTGCGCGCCCCGCTCGTCCGCGAAGCCGACGGCCTCGCCCTCAGCTCGCGCAATACCTACCTCTCCGAGGAGGACCGCACGCGCGCCCTCGCGCTGTCGCGCGCCCTCGCCCAGGCCATGCGCGCCTACCTCGCAGGCGAGCGCTCTGCCGAGCGCCTGCTCTCTCTCTCGCGCACCGAGCTGGACGGCCTCGATCTCGAGTACCTCGAGCTGCGCGACGCCGACACCCTCATGCCCGTCGCCACCCTCGACGCCCCCGCGGTCCTGGCCCTCGCCGCCAAGCTCGGCAAGACCCGCCTCATCGACAACGCCCTCCTCGCCCCGGACTCGCCGGACCGAGGACTCTCCCGCCTCTTGGAAGGAGCTGCCCTGTGAGTCGCCTCATCGTCGCCATCGATGGTCCCGCCGGAGCCGGCAAGAGCACCGTCGCCCGCGCGGTCGCCCGCCGCCTCGACCTGCTCTTCCTCGACACCGGGGCCATGTACCGCGCCATCACCTGGAAGGCCCTGTCGGAGGGCCTGGCCCTCGATGACGCCGACGCGATGACCCGCCTCGCACGCGAGTCCCAGATCGCCCTGATCCCCGGCGAGGACGGAGACCGCGTCCGCATCGACGGCCAGGACGTCACCGACGCCATCCGCATGCCCGAGGTCACCCGCCACGTCTCGCAGGTCGCCGCGCACGCCGGCGTCCGCGAGGTCCTGGTCGACCGCCAGCGCGAGCTCGGCAAGGGCGGCGGAGTGGTCGCCGAGGGGCGCGACATCGGCACCGTGGTCTTCCCGCAGGCCCCGGTCAAGATCTTCCTGGTCGCCTCGCCCATGGAGCGGGCGCGCCGCCGCGCCAAGGACCTCGAGGCCAAGGGCCACGCCGTCGACCTCGACGAGCTCGCCGCCGAGATCGCCCGCCGTGACGCCTACGACTCCAACCGGGCCGTGAGCCCCCTGAAGGCGGCCGAGGACGCCGTGCGCGTCGACACGGACCAGCTCTCGGCGGAGCAAGTGGTCGATCGGATCCTGGAAATCGCGCGCCAGCGCGAGGCAAGCTCGCCTGTGGGGGCTTCAGATCCGGCCCCGGGCGCCGATAACGATTAGAGGCACCCCGCGAAGGGTATAGTGAATCGCAAGCGTCCGCGTGTCGCCAAGCCGCGCCGGACGGGGATTTCAGGAGGATTGACGCGTGCTGGACAAGCTCTTCGGAGGGACCACCTCGGTGCTCCAGGCCGGCCTGACCGGGCTCGGACAGCGCCAGCGCGCCCTCGCCGAGAACGTCGCCAATGCCGACACTCCCCATTTCAAGCGCTTCGAGGTCTCTTACGAGGCCCAGCTCCAGGCGGCCGTGGAAGGCTCTCCGGCCGCCCCTCTGGCTCTGACCCATCCGGGGCACCTCAGCCTCGGGCCTCAGGGGATCAGCCAGTTCCAGCCCGAGCTGCGACGCGCCACCGATTCCACCCTTCGCAACGACGGCAACAACGTCGACATCGACGTCGAGATGACGCGCCTCGCCCAGACCAGCCTGACCTACAGCGCCGTGGCCGATCTGATGAAGCGCAAGATGACGGGGCTCAAGGACGTGATCCGCGGCTCCTAGGCCGCCTTTCCGCAGGGAGTAGACGATGGGAATTTTCGACGCGCTCAACACCGCCGCCTCGGCGCTCACCGCCCAGCGCCTGCGCATGGACGTGATCTCCTCCAACCTGGCCAATGCCAACACCACCCGCACCGACAAGGGCGAGGCCTACCGCCGCGAGATGGTGGTCTTCGAGTCCCGCCCCTCCGAGCGTCGTGCCGGTCTGCCCACCCACGGGGTCCGCGTCTCCGGCGTCATCGAGGACGAGTCCCCCTTCCGCCTGGTGTACGATCCCGAGCACCCGGATGCCAACGGGGAGGGCTACGTCTCGTACCCTAACGTCAACCCCGTCACCGAGATGACCGACATGATCTCGGCCACCCGCTCCTACGAGGCGAACGTCACCGTCATCCAGTCGCTGAAGGCGGCCGCCAACAAGGCCTTGGAGATCTAACATGCCCTTCCTTCCCCCGATTGGCCCCATGGGCGCCCCGCTTCCCGGTGTCCCCGGCATCCCCCTTCCCGGGATGCCGCGCCCGGACTTCGGCGCGATATTCGATTCTCACTCCGAGGGCGCTCCTGCAGCTACCGTGCCCCTGGCTCCGAGCGGCCAGCCTTCCCGGCTGATTCCGCCCGCCCCCAGCCTCAACGCTCCCGTGCTTGGCCCGGACGCCACGGCGCGAGCCGGCGCCACCATGGGACCCCGCGCCGAGCGCTCGGGCCTCGGTGTCGAGCCCATCTTCGACTCCATTGGCAATTACTTGGGCTCGGTCAACCAGCTCGCCCAGACCTCCGACTCCAAGCAGCGCGATCTGGCCATGGGCAAGGACGTCGAATTGCACGACGTCATGATCGCCGCCGAGAAGGCCTCGGTGGCTGTCAACCTCACCATGCAGGTTCGAAACAAATTGGTGGAATCCTATCAGGAAGTGATGCGGATGCAGGTCTAACCGGTGTGTCCGGGCGCTGCACGCTCATTTCCTTGGCAAGAGGAGGCGATAATTCCCTTGCCAAGGGAAGCGGAGGTTCTGTTCCTTGTGCTAAGCTAGGCTTTGGCTGGATGCCAAACCATGCTATGCTTCCCTGTATGAAGACATCGTGAGGGTTTGGCGGAAGGCGATGCCCCTAACGCACGCCCACGGGCGCCAGGGGCATCGCCTTCTGGCGCAAAGCGTCCCGGCAAGCCAAGGATGGCGTGCGGTGAGTCGACCATGAGGGTGGCTATGGGTATGAAGGTACTGTGATAAGGGTTCGATGAACGAGTTCTTCAGCCAGCTACAATCTGATATCGGCCGGATCTGGTCCGGCTTGAGCCGAACCCAGCAGATCCTTTTCGGGGCGGTGGCCGCGGTGTCCATCGCCGCCATCGTGCTCCTGCTCGTCTGGGCGCGCTCCCCCGAGTGGGCCCCGCTTTACACCAACGTCACCGAGGCCGATGCCGGCCAGATCGTCCAGAAGCTCAAGGACGCCCAGGTCCCTTACGAGATCTCGGCGGACGGCAAGTCCATCCTGGTGCCCCGCAGCCAGGTCCACGAGCTGCGCCTCTCGATGGCGGCCCAGGGCCTTCCGCTGGGCGGCGAGGTGGGCTTCGAGATCTTCGATAAGAACACCTTCGGCATGACCGAGGCCGTCCAGAAGCTCAACTACCAGCGCGCCTTGCAGGGCGAGCTGTCGCGCACCATCTCCAGCATGGAAGGCGTCGAGCAGGCCCGGGTGCACCTGGTCATCCCCGAGCCCGACCTCTTCACCGACACCGCCGAGAGCCCGACCGCCGCGGTCGTCCTCAAGCTCTACCCCACCTCGAAGTTCGCGCCCGAGCAGGCCAAGACCATCGTTCACCTGGTCAGCAAGTCCGTGAAGGGCCTGACCCCGGCCAACGTCGTGATCACGGACGTCAACGGCCGCAACTACTCCGACGAGCTGGCCCTCGGCCAGGACAACCCACTCTCGCCCGAGCAGAGCATCAAGCAGCTCGAGTACAAGCGCCAGGCCGAGCTGGGCATCCGCAAGAACCTCCAGGGCATGCTCGATCGCGTCCTCGGCCCCAACGGCGCCGTGGTCAACGTGGTGGCGGAGATGGATTTCAGCCAGCAGGAGACCAACCAGGAAACCTACGAGCCGGTCATCACCCGCCCTGACGGCACTTCTTCGGGCATCCTTCGCTCCGAGCGCGAGTATCACGAGCGCTGGGACGGATCCGCGGCATCGAGCGGCGGAGTCCCGGGCACGGCCACCAACATCCCAACCTACGAAGCCTCCGAGTCTATCTCCGTCGGGCCTGGCGGCTACGAGAAGGTCGACCATACCCGCAACTTCGAGGTCAACAAGTCGGTCCAGCGCAAGATCAAGCCTCCCGCCGAGCTGAAGCGCCTCTCGGTGGCGGTCGCCGTCAACGGCGAACTCGAAGAGGATCAGATCGCCGACTTGCGGCAGATGATCTCCGCGGCGGCGGGCGTCAACGAAGCCCGCGGCGACACCGTCGTGGTCTCGGCCCTGAAGTTCAACGACACCGTGGCCAAGGCCCAGGAGCAGGCCTTCGCCAAGGCGGAGGCTCAGGAGCAGACCCAGTTCTACCTGAAGATCGCCGCGGCTGTCATCCTGGGCATCGTGGCCCTGATCCTCCTGCGGCGCGGCCTGCGTGGCAAGCCCAAGGACGAGGAGCTTCCCGACCTCGGACCTCTGACCCTCGAATCGACCGTCAGGCAGGACCTGGCCGAGATCGGCCAGATCGGCGAAGAGGATCGCAAGACCCACCTCCAGCGCGAGATCTCCAAGGTCATCAAGAGCCAGCCCGATGAGGTGGCTCGTCTGGTGCGCTCCTGGATGCTGGAGGACGAGTAGCCATGTCTACCAAGATGAAGCATCTTTCCGGCAAGCAGAAGGCGGCGGCCCTGCTGGTGGCCCTGGGCCCCGACACCGCCAGCATGATCCTCAAGGCCCTGGGGGACACCGAGGAGGTCGAGACCCTCACGCTCGAGATCGCCAACCTCGGCAAGCTCTCCAACGAGTCCTCCGAGGAGCTGCTCGAGGAGTTCTATCACACGCTGCAGGCCAACCAGTACATCTCCACCGGCGGCGTGAACTTCGCCCGCGAGCTGCTCAGCAAGGCCCTCGGACCCGACAAGGCCGAGGAAATCCTGCAAAGGCTCAGCGACTCGCTGACCACCCTGCCCTTCGAGTTCATCCGCCAGGCGGACGCCTCGCAGATCCTCAACTTCATCCAGAACGAGCACCCGCAGACCATCGCCTTGATCCTGGCCTACATGAAGGCGGAGCAGGCGGCCATGGTCATCTCGGGCCTTCCTGCCGACTTGCAGACCGAGGTGGCCACCCGCATCGCGCAGATGGACCGGACCACCCCGGCGGTCCTGCGCGAGGTCGAGAAGGTGCTCGAGCGCAAGTTCTCGGCGGTCATGAACCAGGACTTCACCAACGCCGGCGGTCTCAAGGCCCTGGTCGACGTGCTCAACCGGGTCGATCGCGGCACCGAGAAGACCATCCTGGAATCCCTCGAAGAGCAGAACCCGGACCTCGCCGAGGAAATCAAGAAGCTCATGTTCGTCTTCGAGGACATCGTGGTGCTCGACGACCGGTCGATTCAGCGCATCCTTCGCGATGTGGACACCAAGGAGCTGGCGGTCGCCCTCAAGGGCTCCAACGACGACGTCCGGACCCGGATCTTCAAGAACATGTCCGAGCGCATGGGCAAGATCGTCAAGGACGAGATGGAGTTCATGGGGCCGGTGCGCGTCCGCGACGTCGAGGAAGTCCAGCAGAAAGTCGTGGCCATCATCCGCTCCCTCGAGGAGAAGGGCGAGATCATCGTTTCCCGCGGCACCGGCGACGAACTGGTGGGTTAAGCCATGGGTCGCATCCTCAAGGGCGCGCAACTCAGGGACGGGAAGTGGGTCGTCTCCGCTCCGGCGGCTGCCGAGGTGGTCGCGGCCTCCCTCGACGAGCCCGAGACTCCCGTCGAGCCCGCGATCGATCTCGACGCGCTCTTGGCCGCCGCACAGGCCGAGGCGGAGCGCATGCTCGCCGAGGCCGCCCAGGAAGCCGAGCGCGTCCGCGAGGCCGCCCGCCAGGAAGGCTATCATTCTGGCTTCGCGCAGGGCGACGCCGAGGGCCGCAACCAGTGGCAGGCCCGGATTCAGGCTGTCGTGGCCGAGGCCCAGGCGCTGGTTGAGCAGCGCAAGATCTGGCTTCAGCAGTCCGAAACCGATGTTCTTCGACTCGCTCTCCTTACCGCCGAGCGCATCCTCCACAAGGAGGCGCGCAACCGCGACGCCCTGCTCTCGCTGATCCGCGGAGCGCTGACGCATCTCGAGGACGCGGTGCTCGTCCGGATCCGGGTGCACCCGTCCGATGCCTCGGGCCTGGCTGCCACCCTCAACATGCCGGAGCTCGAGATCAAGGCCGACCCGGCCATCGGGCTCGGGGGCGTCGTCTTCGAGACTCCGACCGGCCGGGTGGATGGCCGCTTCGTGACGCAGTTCCGGGAGCTCGCCTCGGCGGTGCTCATGGCCGACCCCGAGGACGATCCGGTGATCGCACCGGTGCTCGCGGAGCTGGGGTCAGCGCTGGAGGCCAAGATTCCGGCGGCGGAGCCCTCATGGAAACCCGTCTAGACCTCACGCATTCCCTGGAGCGCGCGCGCGCTTGCCGGCCGCTGCGCCATGAGGGCAAGGTGGCGCAGGTCATCGGGCTGGTGGTCGAGTCCTTCGGCCCGCCGGCCAGCCTCGGCGAGCTGGCCCACATCGACTGCGGCGGGGGGCGTGTCGTGCCGGCCGAGGTGGTCGGCTTCCGCGAGGATCGCCTGCTCCTGATGCCGCTGGGCGCGATGGAGGGCATCAAGCCGGGCAGCCCGGTCGTGGCGACCGGCCGTCAGCTCTACGTGAACGTGGGCGCAGGCTTGCTGGGGCGGGTGGTGGACGGCCTCGGCAATCCCATCGACGGCAAGGGCCCGATCATGCATGCGCAGCGGGCTCCTCTGGAGGCGCCGCCTCCCAATCCCTTGACCCGCCAGCGCATCACGACTCCCCTGCCGATGGGGGTGCGCGCGCTGGACGGCCTGCTTACCTGTGGCCAGGGCCAGCGCCTCGGCATCTTCGCGGGCTCGGGCGTCGGCAAGAGCACCCTCTTGGGCATGATCGCCCGCGAGGCGCAGGCGGACCTCAACGTGATCGCGCTGATCGGGGAGCGAGGCCGCGAGGTTCGCGAGTTCCTGGAGCGGGACCTGGGCGAGGAGGGGCTGGCGCGCTCGGTGGTCGTGGTCGCGACCTCAGACCAGCCCGCGCTGCAGCGCCTCAAGGGGGCGTTCGTGGCGACGGCGATCGCCGAGCACTTCCGCGACCAGGGCGCCAACGTCATCCTCATGATGGACTCCGTGACCCGCTTCGCCATGGCCCAGCGCGAGGTGGGCCTGGCGATCGGTGAGCCGCCGGCCACCAAGGGCTACACTCCTTCGGTCTTCGCGATGCTGCCCAAGCTGCTGGAGCGCGCCGGCACCGCCGAGCAGGGCGCCATTACCGCCCTGTACACCGTGCTGGTGGAAGGCGACGACACCAACGAGCCCATCTCGGACACGGTGCGAGGCATCCTCGACGGGCACATCATCCTCTCGCGCGACCTGGCCGCCCAGAACCACTACCCGGCCATCGACATCCTGGGTTCGGTCTCGCGCGTCATGACCGAGATCGTCCCTCCCGAGCACCTCAAGGCCGCGGGCGGCCTGCGCGAGATGCTGGCGGTCTACCGCGACGCGCGGGACCTCATCAACATCGGGGCCTACCAGCCCGGCTCTAATCCGCAAATCGATCGGGCGATCGCCCTGGTCCCCAAGATCAATGCCTTCCTGAAGCAGGCCGTGAACGAGCCGGTAGGCTACGAGGAGGCGATCGCCGCCCTTCAAGGCCTGGGGGTCTAAGCCATGAAGGCCTTCAAGTTCCGGCTCCAGACCGTGCTCGACATGCGAGCGCGCGACGAGGAGGCCCGCGGCCGCGAGCTGGCCGAGGCCATCGGGATGCTCGAGGCGGAAAGAGCCAAGCTCACCGAGCTGCGGATCCTCGAGGCCAACGCGCTCGCCGAGTACCACGAGCTGCAACGGCAGGGCCGGCTGGACGTGCAGGCCATCCAGTGGTTCCAGACCTACTCCATGGGCCTCACGGTCTCCATCCGCGAGCAGACCGGGATCATCGTCAAGGCCGAAGGGCACGTCGAGCAGCGGCGCGCCGTCCTGATCGAGGCCGCGCGAGCTAAGCAGGTGCTCGACCAGTTGAAAGATGCCGCCAAGAAGGAGCATCAAAGGGCCGCGGACATGGCCGAGTCGAAGCAACTCGACGAGATCGCCACGCTCCGGCACGGCCGGCGGAGCTAGCGAGACGATTCGTCCGCACGCCAAGCAGGGTATAGGAGAAGGGTAGGGGCGCATCAGAGGATCCGAGCGTGTCGATTCGAGCGTTTAAATCTCCCAACCTGGACATCACCGAGACGCTTCGGCCGAAGGCGCGCCCGGACGGGCTCGGCGGCGATCTGCTGGCCACGGCCGACGACGCGCTGTCTCGGATGCCCGAGAAGCCCCAGGGGCCGCAGGCGGGCGATCGCCTGGAGCTGACCGCCTCGACCGAGCCCCGGACGAGCCTCAGCGATATCGCGGAGAAGGCGCGCGAGGCCCAGGTGAAGCCGGAGATCAAGGCGGAGGCCAAGCCGGAGGCGCCGCCGGAGACGAAGCCGGAGACCAAGCCGGAGACGACGCCGGAAAAGCCGCTCAGGCCGGGCCCCCGCAAGACCCCGGCGATGCTGGCCCAGGAAGAGGCGATCTCCCGGGCAATCGCCGGAGAGCCCGCGGGCTTCACGGCGCTGGACGGCAAGCCGATCCTGGTCCAGATCACTCGCCAGGGGGCCTCGAAATCGGACGGGCCTTCGGGCCCCCGGGATGATTATCGCCTGGCGATCGAGGGCTCCGAGTTCGACGTGCGGGTGGCCAGGAACCTCGATCCCAAGGAGCCGTTCGCCAAGATGGTCGAGTACTTCAGCAAGGTGCCCGAGCACGTCAGGCCTGCCCTCAAGTCGGTGGAGCTCGAAACGGTCCCTAACCCCCAGGATGCTTACTGGGCGACGGTTTACGGGCGTGACACGTTTACCTCGGCGGCCACGGCGGGCGGTGGCAACATCACCTTCTGGAACCTGAACGAAAATCCCTACAACCTCAACGAGGGCCACTTCAACCACGAGATGGCCCACCTGATCGGCTCCGGCTACTCGACGAGCAAGACCCGGCACGCGGAGATGGTGCCGCCGGGCTGGGAGGATGCCGTCAAGGCCGATGGCAACCGGGTCTCCGAGTATGCCGGAAGCAACGCCAACGAGGACTTCTCGGAGACCTGGCGCTACTACCTGGAGGCGCGGAAATCGCCGGAGGCGCTGGCGGCATTCCAGGAGAAGTACCCCAACCGGACCCGGATCCTGGAGGCCATCTTCCGAGGGGATTTCGAGGGCAAGTTCAAGGTCAGCCAGCTCGACGTCGAGCGTCTCGAGCTGCCGGGCCGGGAGGGGGCTCGCCTTGCCTAGCATGATCGAGTTCGTGGACGGAAACACCGGCACGGTGCTGCGGCGGATTCCCTTCGACGAGGTGCCTCCGGCGAACCGCGAAATCTACCTGCGCGACGGCATGCCGGTCGCGAACCCTCAGGAAGCCGACGAGATCATCGCGATCGCGCGGGTGGTCCGGCTGCTGGTGGACGCCTCGGGCGCTCCCTCGGGCCCCGAGCTTGCGACCAGGGCGCTGATCCAGGAGTTCGACGCCCAGGGCGTCATGCGCCGCGAGACCGTGCAGGTCCACGCCCGCTGAGCGGCAAGGGTCGATTCCTGGCCTTTGGCGCTAAACTTCCTCCGATCCCGGCCGATGATCTGGGAGAGGGCGCATGGCGCGCCCAGCAAGGAGGAATCCATGACCCCCAATCCCATGGTGGCCATGCCCGCTCCCGCCCCGGAAACTCGATACGCGCCCCGAGAGATGCCTCGCGTGGGCGGCCGCAGCGAAGGACGATCCTTCGAAGAGCGGCTGAACCAGGCGCAGGCCAAGTCAAAGCCCGGATCGACTTCCAAGGGAGTGGCTGAAACCAAGCCTCAGGACAAGCCTGAGGTTGCTCCCGAATCCCCGAGCGAGTCCGCCCCCAAGGGCGAGGCGAAGACCGAGGAGCAGGTCGCGAAGACCCCCGAGGAGCCGACCGCCGAGCAGGCGCAGCCGGCGCCCATCCCCGCGGCCCCCGTCTCGGAGCTGGCCAGCGTTGCCGTCATGACGGCCGCGGTTCCCGCTCCTCAGGCCCCCGTCACGGAAGTTCCCGAGTCAGCAGCTCCGGTTGCGGCCGCTGCTGCCCAGCAGGGTGCCATTGCCGAAGGCAAAGAGGCGGCCGATCCGCTCTTGACCACGGCTATCGCCAAGGCGGTCGCGCCGCAGGGTAAGCCTGAGGCCATCGCCAAGACCGGGGAAGCAGCGAAGCCGGCTCAAGACGCCGAGGAGGCGGAAGCGACCGAATCGACCGAATCGACCGAATCGACCGAGCCTGCCAAGGCCGCCGTGCCGGTGAAACCGGTGGCTCGCCAGGCGGTTCCGAGCACGCTGGATGGCCTACGCGCCGAGAAAGGGCTGATGTCCCTGAGGGAGTCGTTGGACGGTGCTCCTCGCACCGAGATGACCCTCGCCCCGGCGAAGAACGAGTCCCGCCCGCTTCCTGTCAGCCTCGACGAGGTGACGGCCGCGGTCGTTGACGAGGCGGCTCCCGAGACCGACTCCGTCAAGCCCTGGGAGATCAGCCAGCCCGTGCGGGTGGCCGCGGAGGTTTCGGGTCCCAAGTCCGAGTCCGCCGTGATCAAGGCCGAGCCGGTGCCGGTGAAGGAAGCGATCAGGCAGACCTTCATGCAGGTGCAGAAGACTCCCGATCGTCCGGCGGAATTGAAGCTCCAGCTCAATCCCGAGCACCTCGGCCGCATGGAAGTGCGGGTGCAGGCCCATGAAGGCGCGGTCAGCGCGGTCATCCGGGTCGAGCATGCCGGAGTGCGCGACCTGGTCGAGAACCAGCTTGCCGCGCTGCGGACCAGCCTCGCGGAACAGGGGATCAAGATCGATCGCCTGGAAGTGAGCGTCAGCCAGCAGGGTCAGCGGGATCAGCAAGCCGCCGCCGGCTTCGAGTTCGGTCGTCAGGCCTTCGGGCGGGAGGGTCAGCCCGATTCGTCGGGGCAGCAGAACCAGGGTCATGCGCGCCAGACGGGCTGGGATGCCTGGTCGGGTAGCGAGACCGAGGACCTGCCGCATCCCGAGGCGCTCGCCGCCTCCGGCTTCGACGCCCAGGCCTAGATCGGGTTTTGATGCGGTCTTCCGCCCACTCCGCGTGGGCGGGACCGCCTAGCGAGGAAGCATCATGGAAACCACTTCGGTAAGCAACAAGACCTCGGGCGTCGACGCCTCGAGCGCCAGCAAGACCCAGAACCTCGGCCAAGCCGACTTCTTGAAGCTGCTGGTGGCGCAGCTGCGCTACCAGGACCCCATGAACCCCATGGAGGACAAGGAGTTCATCGCCCAGATGGCGCAGTTCAACGCCCTCGAGGAGATGCGCGGCCTCAACAAGAGCTTCGCGGCCATGTCCGACTTCAACCAGCTCACCCAGGCCTCGTCCCTGCTGGGCAAGACCGTGGCCATCCAGACCGACGAGGAGCACTTCGCCGGTACCGTCGACGAGGTCCGCCGGATCGACGGCGAGGTCAAGGTGCTGGTGAACGGCAAGACCTATGATCTCGAGGCGATTCAGCAGGTCGCTGACCCTCAAGCTCTCAAGCCTCCTGCCGATGATAAGCAGCAGGAGGGATAGCATGTCGCTCGATGGCATTGGTTTCCCCCCGGGACCCATTGGTCCGGTAGGGCCTGGTGGTCCCAAATCCGGAACCCCGGTCACCCGCTCGACGGGCCCCGCGTTCGGGGACTTCTTCGACGCGAAGACCCGGGAGATCAAGATCTCGGCCCATGCGCAGGCTCGCCTGAAGAGCCGGGGGATCGACCTCGACGAGGCGCGCATGGCCAAGCTGACGGAAGCCGTGGATCGCGCGGCGAGCAAGGGAGCGAAGGAGTCGCTCGTGCTGATGGAAGACCTCGCGGTCATCGTCTCGGTGAAGAACCGGACGGTCATCACGGCGGTCGATGGGGCTAGCCTCAAGGAGAACGTCTTCACCAACATCGACTCGGCGGTCATCGTTTAACCCTTAACGTTTCACGGCTTCACAGGCGGCAAGGCTCGGACCCTTCTCGGGAGAGCCCGCCCCGGACCCGACTGGTCCGGGCCCGCCCCACTCACGAGGAGGATTCATGCTTCGTGCAATGAACTCGGGCGTCTCCGGCATGCGCAACCACCAGGTGCGTCTCGACGTCCTGGGCAACAACATCGCGAACGTCAACACCATCGGCTACAAGGGCCAGCGGGTCAACTTCCAGAACCAGTTCTCGCAGACCCTGCGCGGCGGCGCGGCCCCGGCGAACGGCCTGGGCGGCACCAACCCCGCGCAGGTCGGTCTCGGCATGACCGTCGGCTCGATCGACATGATCATGAGCCAGGGCGCGCTGCAGGTCACCGGAAGGGCCACCGACCTGGCAATCAGCGGCGAGGGGATGTTCATCCTCAACGACGGCACCCAGAACGTCTACACCCGGGACGGACAGTTCGACTTCGACAAGCAGGGCAACCTGATCAAGGTCTCCAACGGCTTCCGGGTCATGGGCTGGAACGCGACGGAAGTGAACGGCGTGCCGGTCGTCAACTCGGCGCGCGCCCCCGAGCCGATCATCGTGCCGAAGAGCACGTCGATTCCTCCCAAGTCCACCGACCGCCTGGATTTCACCGGTAACCTGAGCTCGAAGGCCAAGGTGCCGACCCTCGAGGCCACCGGCAACCTGACGTCCGCGACCGCTATCGGCGGCATCGTCGCCGGCCCCACGATCACCTTCACCGACGCGACCGGCGCCACGATGACCGGCGACCTGAGCTACACCAAGACGGCGGCCGACACCTGGGACGTGACCTTCACTCCGACCGCGGGTCTGACGGTTCCCGCAGGGCCTACCTCGATGGGCACCATCACCTTCGACGCCGCGTCGGGCACCTACCTGTCGAGCGCGCTCAACAACAATTTCCCCTTGACCCCTGCCTCTGGCGCCGAGCCCATGGAGTTCATGCTCGATCCCACGAAGCTGACCCACACCGGCTCCGCCAGCTCCCTGACCGCTGCCGAGACGGTGGCTCAGAGCGAGGTCCGGATGTCGGTCAAGATGTTCGACTCGCTGGGTAACGAGCGCAGCGGAACCATGGTCTACAGCCGGCAATCGACGACGGCCTGGACGGCGCGCTTCGAGCACACCGGCGGCTACTCGCAGCCTTCGCCCGTATACCTGGATGGAAACCTCACCTTCGATCAGCGGGGCATCCTGAGCTCGAACTCCCTGAGCACCTTCTCCTTGAACCCGGACCTTGGCGCCAGCGCCATGACGATCGCCGTCAACGTCGGAGCCGTCGGGCAGGCGACGGGCCTGACCTCCTTCGCGAGCGACAACACGGCCGTGCTCTCCGACCAAACGGGCTACGCCGCTGGCGAGCTCTCGGGAGTCGTCCTGGACAGCTCGGGAGTCGTGACCGGCACGTTCACCAACGGCCGGACCCGCACCTTGGCGCAGCTCTCCGTCGCCAACTTCACGAACCCCGCGGGTCTCGCGTCGAAGGGCGACAACGTCTACATCCAGAGCAACAACTCGGGTGAGGCGCAGATCGGCATCGCGGGCACCGGTGGCCGCGGCGCGTTGCAGTCTGGCGCGCTGGAAGGCTCCAACGTCGACCTGGCCCAGACGTTCTCGGATCTCATCGTGGCGCAACGAGGCTTCCAGTCCAACTCCCGGATCATCTCCTCGTCCGACGAGGTCCTCCAGGAGCTGATGAACCTCAAGCGCTAGCGCCTGCCGCTGTCGCCTAAGGTAGGTCGTCATGATCCCCCTCGATCTCAACCAGCGGATCCCAGCAGCGGGTACCGTCGTCGCCCTCCCCACCGGGGGCGCAGGGAAGATCGAGGGGGATCTGCTCAAGGCGCTGTTGCAGGCCGGCCATGTCGAGGCTCGCGTGCTGCAAATCGTCAACCAGACGGCCTTGATCGACTTCCTGAACCTCGGTTCGGCCAAGGTCCATACCGAGGTGCCCTTGCGGGCCGGGGACGTCTTCACGGCCGTGGTCCAGCCGCCCCCCGAGGGCAGCGCCGACCCGCTGCAGCTCAAGATCGCCCAGATCCGCCACGATCCAGCCGCTCCCATGAAGCCCGAGCGGCTTGCCGCCGAGCTCACGGAGATGCGCCTGCCGGCAGATGCCAAGCACCAGGCCATGGCACGGGCGCTCTTGCGCCATGCCGGCACGGTGAGCCGCGAGGCGATGCTGCAGCTCAACGAGGCGCTGACCCGGCTCGCACCCAGGGCGGCGGCGCTGGCGGCGGCGGTCGATCTTGGGGCTCCGCGACCAGAGTCGGCGGCTCAGGCGGCAAAGCTTCCCGTGCCCGTCAGGGTGCTGGAGGCCGCGGCGTTTCTGGTTTCCAAGGGGCTTCCGGTCACGGAGGAGGCGGTCACCTGGGTGGCGAGCCGCTTGAACGCGACCTCCACGTCAGGGGAGCGGCTGGGGGCGATCGCCCGCCAATTACCCGACACGTCCACCCCGGCGGCCCAGGCCCTGCTGGACCTGGAGCTTCCGGACGGTGACGCCGCCGAGACGGCGGCTCACCTGTCCAAGCTGGCTAACGCGTTTACCTCGCCGGAGGCCCGGATCGCGCGCGTGCTCGGCACGGCACCAGCCGCGGTCGCCATCGTGCCGCCGGAAGGCGAAGCGGCCGAGCCCACGGAAGCGCCGGTGGTCGCGGTCGCACGCGACGGCGGGAAGCCGGAGGCTCCCGGTGCAGAAGCGCGGCAGGGCCAGGTCGCCCAGCCGGAGTCCACCCGTCAGGCGGGGAGCCATTTGAAGGCCGTTGCCGAGCCTCTCCAGAAGATTCAGGAAGCCTTGACGGCGGTCCTGGAGCGCTCGGTGCGCGGCGGTGAGGGCGGAGAGCCGATTCGCGAGGCCCTGGCCGAGGTTCGCTTCGGGCAACTGGTGAATGCCGGATCGGTGGATCCGCAGCATCCGATGGCCGATCGGGCCGTGGCCATGCCCCTCTGGTGGAACGGGGGATCCGGGGAGATCCGGGTCCAGTACCAGCCCAAGGATGGCAAGAAGCGACAGGATGGGGAATCCGCGGAGACCCGGGTGGTCGTGACCCTGGATACCACTCACCTTCAGCGCGTGAAGGTTGATTTACTTTTGGGGCGAAAGCAGCTAAACTGTCAGGTCGCCGTCGAGGATCCGGCGGTCGCAGAGGTGCTTCGCAAGCGCCTTCCGGAGCTCGAGCAGGCCCTGGAGGCCACGGGGTTGCGCGTGAATGCCCTAGCGGTCAAGCAGATCACCGCCAAGTCGGCCGTCGCGGCGATCGACTCGCTGCGACAGGTGGATGTCTGGCTATGAGCGACGCGCAGATGCCGAAGAAGGCGGTGGCCCTATCGTACGAAGAAGGGGTCGACGACGCCCCGACGGTGGTGGCTTCTGGATCCGGGCTGGTTGCCGAGCGGATCGTGGAGACGGCCAAGGAGGCCGGGGTACCGGTCCAGGAGAATCCCAGCCTGGTCTCCGCGCTGGCGGCCCTGGATCTCGGCGAGCAGATTCCCGCCGAGCTGTACCCGGTGGTGGCCGAGGTGCTGGTCTGGGTGCGGCGCGTGGACAAGCAGCAAGCCCCCGCGGCTAAGAGAGGGAGCATCAAGTGATCAAGGTGACGCGGCTCGACGGGAGCGCACGCGGCTGGAGTGGGGGAAACGCATGATCAGGGTGACCCGCCTCAACGGCACGGAGCTGGTGATCAACGCCGATCTGATCGAGACGATCGAGGAGCGGCCAGACACCATCGTGACCCTGACCAACGAGCACCGCTTCGTGGTCAAGGAGTCAATCGACCAGCTGCTGGAGCGCATCGCGGCTTACCGCCGGCGCTGTCATCCGGGCGTGCGTTCGGTGACCGTCGACGGGGAGAAGGACTAGCACATGGAACTGGCAACCATCATCGGACTGGTCTTGGGCTGGGGGGTCATGATCCTGGCCAACACGCTGGACGGGGGACATCTTTCGAGCCTCTGGCAGTACACCGCCTTTCTGATCGTGGTGGGCGGCACCATCGGTGCGGCCTTCATCTCCTTTCCCCTGAAGGACATGCAGAACCTGCCCCGGGTCATCGGGCTGACGTTCCAGAAGAGCCCCTACGACGCGGCGGCGTTGATTCCCATGCTATCGGGCTATGCGGACAAGGCCCGCCGTGAGGGCTTGCTCGCGCTGGAGACCGAGCTGGCCGGCACCGACGACGAGTTCCTGCGCAAGGGGCTGCAGATGGTGGCCGACGGGATCGATCCCCACACGGTGCGGGAGCTGATGGAGACGGAGCTGACCTTCATCGCGAGTCGGCACGCGGCGTCCTTCGGCATCCTGGAGGCGATGGGCGGCTACGCGCCGACCATGGGCATCATCGGAACGGTGATGGGCCTGATCCATGTGCTGGGCAACCTGGGTGAGCCGGCGAAGCTGGGTTCGGCGATCGCCGTCGCCTTCGTCGCCACCCTCTACGGGGTCTGGACCGCGAACCTCCTGTGGCTGCCGCTGGCCACCAAGCTGAAGCGCCGCAGCGAGGAGGAGATCCTGGCCCGCGAGATGATGGTCACGGGCATCCTCTCCATCCAGGCGGGTGAGAACCCCCAGATCGTGGAGGACAAGCTCAAGGGCTTCCTGCCTCCCAAGCTCCGCGCCGGCCTGAAGGTCGAAGAGGCGGTTCGCTAGCCATGGCCGGGTCGCGGCGGCGGGGACGTCACGGGGGAGGAGGCCACGGCTCGTCGGAGCGGTGGCTCGTCACCTATGCCGATCTCATCACGCTGCTACTGGTCTTCTTCATCATCATGTATGCCCTGTCGCAGGTGGACAAGGCGAAGTACGAGGAGCTGAAGAAGGCGCTGTCGACGTCCATCCGCTACGTGCCGATCGAGGGGGCAGGAAAGACCGAGCATATCATCGGGGATGGCGGCGAGAACGACACGGTCGTGCCCATGCCCTTCATGCAGGCGGAGCAGCTCGCGCTTACCAAGCTGGAGCAGCAGATCGACGCGCTGGCGAAGGAAGCGGGGCTGGATCGCGAGATCACGACTCGCATGGAGCAGCGGGGGCTGGTGGTCGCGATCTCCGACAAGACCTTCTTCGCGAAGGGCGAAGCCGAGTTGCGGCCGGAGATCATGCCGCTCATGGATCGGGTGGTTCGCGTGCTCAAGGCCGATCCGCATTACGTGAGGATCGAGGGTCATACCGATGACATTCCGATCCGCACCTCGCGCTTTCCATCGAACTGGGAGCTGTCGGCGGTGCGCGCCACGACGCTGGTCCGGTTCATGGTGGAGCGCCATGATTTCCCGCCGACGCGGTTATCGGCGGCGGGGTACGGGGAATACTACCCACGGGTTCGAAACACCACCGAAGCCAATCGCGCTCTCAATCGCAGAGTCGACCTCGTGGTCCTGCGCTCGGCCTTGACCGACCAGGAGCCGAAGGGCGCGAAGGCTTCGACGCATCAGGAGGCACCCTCATCCCATGGCCAATAATCAACCTGGCGGAAACGGCCTGAACGTCAAGCTGATCGTCTTGGCGGTCGTCATCGCCGTGATCTCGGGCGTCAGCTCGTTCGTCGCGATCCGCCTCGCAATGCCGCAGCAGATCATCGTGGAGAAGCACATCCAGGAGGTCGAGGGCAAGGCTGCCGAGAAGCACGAACCCGCACCGGGGCCGGTCTATCCGGTGGGCGAGTTCATCGTCAACCTCTCCGATCCGGGCCGTCGTTACCTGAAGACCACCGTCGTCCTGCAGATGGCGTCGCCCGAGGGCGACCACAAGAAGGACGAGAAGGGCGGCGGCCACGGGGGTGGCGAGGATGCCACCGCCGCGGTCAAGGCGGAGATGGCCCCCTACGAGCCCCTCTACAAGGATGCGATCATCACGACCCTGGCGCGTCAGACGGTTTCCGCGATCAACGCCCCCGGCGGTCGCACCTCGCTCAAGGAAGAGCTGAAGACGGTCCTCAACCAGCGCGTTCCCGGCAAGACCGTGATGGACGTCTACTTCACCGACTTCGTCATCCAGTAAGCGTCTTATCGTCATCGTCTATAGCCAGTAAGCGAGGTGGCCGTTGGCCGAGATCCTCTCACAATCCGAAATCGATTTGTTGCTCGCCGCTCTCTCGAGCGGTGAGCTGGCCCCTGATAAGCCGTCCGCCGGGGGCGCCTCTCCCCTGTCGACGATGGCCGAGGAAGAGGGCGTCAAGCGGACGATCAAGGTCTATGACTTCAAGCGTCAGAACAAGTTCTCGAAGGATCACATCCGCACGCTGTCGATGATCCACGAGGCCTTCGCCCGGATCCTGAGCACCACCCTGTCGGGCCAGCTCCGGATGCTGGTGCAGGTCGAGGTGGTCTCGGTCGAACAGCTGACCTTCGACGAGTACTCGCGCTCGCTGCCTTCGCCGACCATCCTCAACGTCTTCTCGATGGAGCCCCTGGTCGGGACCGCGCTTTTCGAGGTGAACATCGACCTGACCTCGGCCATCATCGACCGCATGCTAGGCGGCCCCGGGCGCGTGACCCGGATTCGCCGCGACCTCACGGACATCGAGCGGACCCTCATCTCCAGCGTCACCTTGCGGATCCTGGGGGCCCTGTCCGAGGCCTGGCAGAACGTCATCAACTTCTCGCCCAAGCTCGAGACCCTGGAGATGAACCCGCGGTTCATCCAGATCGTGCCGCCGAGCGATCCGATCGTGCTGATCACGTTCGAGGCGAAGTTTGGCGAGAACACGGGGCCGCTGTCCCTGTGCATCCCGTACATCATGCTCGAGCCCATCATGGGCAAGATCTCGGCCCAGGCGATGTTCGCCACGGCCCGGCAGTCGCAGAGCGAGTCCCATCGGATGGGTCTCAAGGACCGGGTGGTCGCCACCCAGGTTCCTGTTCAGGTGGTTCTGGGAGAGAGCGTCGTCTCCGTGGAGGACGTGCTATCCTTGAGTGTCGGGGATGTGCTCACCCTAGACGCCGCAGTGGGCGAGGATCTCGCCGTGCTGGTCGGCGAGCGCCGCAAGTTCACGGGGCGGCCGGGCACGGTAAGAAACAAACTAGCCATCCAAATCAGCGAAGTCCTGGATGACAAGGAAGGGGAGGAATGATGATCGAGCCGGGTGGCGCTTTGCCCCCTGAGATGGGGCAAGCCCTCGTCGAAAGCGGGTCGGTTGCACTGACGGCCGGGGCCTCGACCCTGTCCATCCTGCTGAACAAGCAGGTGACCATCACCCAGCCCGAGGTGGCTGTCCTCTCCGTGTCGGAGCTAGGCGGAGTCCTCAAGGACCCGGCGGTGGCCATCGAGGTCCCTTGTCGCTTCGGCGCGGGCTTCGAGCTCCTCTTCATCCTGACCCAGAGCGATACCGCCATCATCACCGACCTGATGATGGGAGGCGAGGGGCAGCCCCCGTCCGCCGTCATCGACGATCTCCAGCTCTCGGCCATCTCCGAGGCCATCAACCAGATGATGGGCATGGCGGCCAACGCCATGAGCACGACCTACGGCAAGAAGTTCGAGATCTCGCCTCCGCAGGCGCAGGTCGTGGATCATCCGGACGACCTCAGCCTCGCGGAATCCTTCGAGGACGGGGTGGCCGTGGCGCTCACCTACCGCCTCGCCATCGAGGGCCTGGTCGACTCTTACCTGCTCCAGATCTTCTCGGGCACGGGGGCGGAAACCCTCGCCGCCCAGATCCTAGGAGGCGGCAGCGAGCCTCCGCAGCAGGCGGAGAAGAAGGTCCAGCCGGCGCCCCCGGCGCCTGCTGCCAACCAGCCTCAGAGCACCACCGCGGCGCCTCAGCCGGTCGCGCAGGCTCCAGCTCCCGTGGCTCCGGCTCCCGTGCCTGCTGCCCCGGTAGCCGCTCCTGCGGCCGCTGTGCCCCCTCCGGCTCCGGTCAAGACGACGGCGCCGCAGCCCGCTGCTCAGACCGTGCAGTTCGCGCCCCTGGCGCCGAGCGCCCCTCCGGCTGCTCAGAGCGGCCTGGACCTCATTCTGGACGTTCCCCTGCGGGTGACCGTCGAGCTGGGCCGCACGCGGATGCAGATCCGCGACGTCCTGGAGCTCGGAAAGGGCTCTGTGGTTGAGCTTGACAAACTTGCGGGCGAGCCAGTAGACTTGCTCGTCAACGGAAAGTTGATTGCCCGGGGCGAAGTCGTCGTCATTGACGAGAACTTCGGCGTCCGGGTGACGGATATCGTTAGCCCAGCCGAGCGTTTCAGCTCGTTCCGTGCCTAAAGAGAGGAACCCTTGACCAAGAACATCCTGGTGGTCGACGATGCGGCCTTCATGCGCCTCATGTTGAAGGATATCCTCACTCAGAACGGATTCTCGGTGGTGGCCGAGGCGGCCAACGGCGCGGATGCCGTTGACCTCTACAAGAAGATCAAGGTCAACCTCGTCACGATGGACATTACGATGCCGGACATGGACGGCATCACGGCCATCAAGAAGATTCGGGAGTTCGATCCGGACGCTCGGATCATCGTCTGCTCGGCAATGGGCCAGCAGGCCATGGTGCTGGAGGCCATTCAGTCGGGTGCCAAGGATTTCATCGTCAAGCCTTTCGATGCGGAGCGCGTCATCGACGCGGTTCACAAGGCTCTCAAGTAGCGTGCGCAGGAGCTTCCTGCTCCTCGCGTTGCTCTTCACGCTCGGGGCTTTCCCCGGCGTCGCCCAAGCCCAAACCGAACCCTCGGTTCCCGAAGCCTCGACCGCCGCGACCGGCGATACCTTCTTCCTGCCGGAGTACCAGGATCCCGCCACGGAGCGCCCGTCTTCGGCCGGGAACGCCGTGGGCTTCCTGGTGAAGTTCGCGGGCGTCATCGGCCTCATCTACGGCGTCTTCTGGGTCTACAAGCGCATGGGCGGTCCCAACCTCGCCGGCTCGGCCGGTGCGGGGCCCGCCACCGGCCTTCGGGTTCGCGCCCTGGGCTCGGCGCATCTGCGCGGCGCCCAGACCGTGCACCTGGTCTCCGTCGGGGATCGCGTCTGGGTGGTCGGCTCCAACGGCAAGGACATGCTCGTGCCGCTGGGAGAGCTCTCTCCCGAGCAGGGCAAGGAAGCCTTCGAGGCGCACCTGGCCCAGGCCGAGACCTCGGGTGAGACCCACGAGGGCTTCGATGCGCTGGTGGACGCCACGCTGCGCCAGGTGATGATCCGGAAGAACGGAGGCCGCTCTTGAGGCTGGTTCTTTGGGCGATCGCCCTCCTCGTCATCAACGCCGGCGCGGCCCACGCCCAGTTCCAGGTCCCCCAGATTCCCCTGACGGACCAGCCCCAGGACGTGGCGGCCTCGCTGCAGATCCTCGCCCTGCTCACGGTCCTCACCCTGGCGCCGGCCATCCTGATGCTCATGACGAGCTTCACCCGCATCGTCATCGTGCTCTCTTTCACCCGCCAGGCCATCGGTACCCAGATGATGCCCCCCAACCAGGTGGTCGTGGGGCTTGCCTTGTTCCTGACCTTCTTCGTGATGGCCCCGGTGGCAGGGGAGATCAACACGACGGCCCTGCAGCCTTACTCCCAGGGCGCCATCACCCAGCAGGTGGCGCTGGACCGGGCGCAGCAACCCTTGCGCAAGTTCATGTTCAAGCAGACGAGGCAGAAGGATCTCGCCTTGTTCGTCTCGATGGCCAAGATGGAGCGCCCCCGCCGGCCCGACGACATCCCGACCCACGTCCTGATCCCGGCCTTCATCATCTCGGAGCTCAAGACGGCCTTCCAGATCGGCTTCGTCATCTACCTGCCCTTCCTGGTGATCGACATGGTGGTCGCGAGCATCCTGATGTCGATGGGCATGATGATGCTGCCGCCGGTCATGATCTCGCTGCCGTTCAAGCTGATCCTCTTCGTCCTGGTCGACGGGTGGCATCTCTTGAGCCGCGCCTTGGTCACGAGCTTCCAGTAAGATGAACGAGACCGTCTTCTTCGAACTCGCCCAGCGTTCCCTCGGCCTGATGGCCATCATCGCCGCGCCCGCGCTGGGGGTGAGCCTCCTGGTGGGCTTGCTGATCTCGATCTTCCAGGCGGTGACCCAGATCAACGAGGCCACGCTGACCTTCATCCCCAAGATCGTGGCCACCGGACTGGTCCTCTTCTTGCTGGGCCCCTGGATGATGGGCACCATGCTCGACTTCATGCGGGCGATCCTGATCGAACTGCCCCGCTTCGCACACTAGGCGGGGGCTGGCATGGACCTCGCAGCACTCCTACGCCTTTCCCCTCACGGGCTCGAGCTCTTCTTGCTGGTGCTCGCGCGCTTCTCGGGCATCTTCATGATCGCGCCCATCTTTGGCAACGCGGTGGTCCCGGTTCGCTTCCGGGTGGGCCTCGCCGTCCTGCTGGCCGCCCTGGTCTACCCGTCGGCCGTCGACTGGCCCGTGCCCGCCATGGAAGGCCCTCTCGACCTCACGTTCGCGCTGGCCGCCGAGCTCGCCATCGGGGTCCTGCTGGGGTTCGTGGCGAACTGCACCTTCTACGCGATCCAGTTCGCGGGCCACATGATCGCCCTGCAGATGGGCCTCGGCATGAGCATGATGTTCGATCCCAACACGCGGACCCAGACCACGGAGCTGGCGGTGTTGTTCGTGCAGCTGGCCACCGTCACGTTTCTCGCCATGGATGGCCATCACTGGCTGCTGCTGGGCGTCTGGAAGTCCTTCCAAGCCGTGCCCCTGGGCGGATTTGCGCTGACGGGGGGTATAATGGAGCAAGTGCTACTGGCGACCACCGGCATCTTCGACGTGGCTTTGACCCTGATGCTGCCGGTGATCGGCGTGCTGATGCTGGCCGAGCTCGCGCTGGCCATCATGAGCCGGATCATGCCCCAGATGAACGTCTTCGTGGCGGGCTTCCCCATCAAGATCATCCTGGGGCTGGTGACCATCGCCGCCACCCTTCCCCTCCTGGGAGGGTACATGAGGCTCGTTTTTGACCGGCTCGGTCCCGGTTTGGTCGGGATGTTCCGGTGAGGAGGTAAGGGGTGGCGGATCCCTCGAAAACCGAGAAACCTACAGGCAAGCGCATCTCGGATGCCCGCAAGAAGGGCAACGTCGCGAAGAGCCAGGACGTCAACAACGCCGCGGTGCTGCTGACCGCGAGCGTGATGCTCTATTTCTCCTGGCCACCCCTCGCCGAGGTCCTGCGCAACCTGATGGCCGAGCGGCTGGGACACTTCCCCGATCAGGACCTCACCGTCGATTACCTCATGCACCTCGCCAGCCAGATCATGCAGGCGGTGGGCCTGGTGCTCGCTCCGATCCTGCTGGCCTTGCTCGTGGTCGGGGTCGTCGTCAACTACGTCCAGGTGGGAAACCTCCTGACCTTCGAGGCGATCAAGCCCAAGCTGGAGAAGCTGAACCCCGTCAACGGCCTCAAGCGCCTCTTCTCGCTGCGCTCGACCATCGAGGCCATCAAGGGCATCGCCAAGATCGCCTTGATCGGGTGGATCTGCTACGCGGTGATCAGCGATCGCTACATCGAGCTGGCCACGGCCTACGGCACGGGCCTGCTGGGGCTTGGCACGCTGATCGGCACCACGGCGTGGAGCATCGCCTGGCGCGTCATGATCGCCCTGGTCGTCCTCGGCCTGGTGGATTACGCCTACCAGCGCTACGAGTGGGAGAAGAACCTCAAGATGACCAAGCAGGAGGTCAAGGACGAGGCCAAGCAGCAGGACGGAAACCCCGAGATCAAGGGCGAGATCAAGCGACGCCAGCGCAAGATGGCGCAGCAGCGCATGATGAGCGAGGTTCCCAAGGCCTCGGTGGTCATCACCAACCCGACCCACTTCGCCGTGGCGGTCCGCTACGAGCGCGACACCATGGAGGTGCCGTTGGTGGTCGCCAAGGGTACGGATCTCGTAGCCAAGCGAATTCGCGAGGTCGCCCAGGAGGCCGGAGTGCCCATGTTCGAGAACAAGCCCATCGCCCAGGCCCTCTATAAGCAAGTCGAGGTCGGAGACGAGATTCCGCCCGAGCTCTATGCGGCCGTGGCGGAGATCCTGGTCGCGGTTCAACGCGCCAATCGCAAGCGGGGAGCATAACGCGTGGCCATCACGACCAGTACCGCAAGACCCAGCGAATCCGCCCTCACCCGCCTGCTGAAGCAGAGCGACATGGTGCTCGCCGTCATGATGGTGGCGGTGGTGCTGATGCTGATCATCCCCATCCCGGCGCCTTTGCTGGACGTGCTCTTGGTCGTCAACATCTCGGGCTCTCTGCTGATGCTGCTGATCGCGATGTACGTCATGGAGCCGGTGGAGTTCAACACCTTCCCCTCCCTGTTGCTGATCCTGACGCTTTTCCGGTTGTCCCTGAACGTCTCGACCACCCGCCTCATCCTCAACGACGGGGATGCGGGGCACGTGGTCGAGGCCTTTGGCAACTTCGTCATCCAGGGGAATTACGTCGTCGGCGTGATCATCTTCCTGATCCTGGTGGTCATCCAGTTCATGGTCATCACCAACGGCTCGGGCCGTATCTCCGAGGTTGCTGCCCGCTTCACCCTGGACGCCATGCCTGGTAAGCAGATGGCCATCGACGCGGACCTCAACTCCGGGCTGATCAACGAGGAGCAGGCCAAGGAGCGGCGCAAGAAGATCCAGCGCGAGTCGGACTTCTACGGCACCATGGACGGTGCCTCGAAGTTCGTGAAGGGCGACGCGGTGGCGGGCCTGATCATCACGGTCATCAACATCATCGCGGGCATCTTGATCGGCGTCTTCCAGCGGGGCATCGAGATCACCCAGGCGCTGCAGACCTACACGCTGCTGACCATCGGCGATGGCCTGGTCTCGCAGATCCCCGCGCTCTTGATCTCGACCGGCACGGGCATCATGGTCAGCCGCGCGGCCTCCGAGTCCAGTCTCGGCTCGGCCATCTCCAAGCAGGTCGTGGCCAACCCCAAGCCCCTGATGATCACCGGCGCCATGCTGGCGGGCCTCGCCATCGTGCCGGGCCTTCCGACGCTTCCCTTCCTGATCGTGGGGGGCGGCATGGGGGCGATCGCCTTCGTGCTGCAGCGCACCCAGAAGGAGGCCGCCCAGAAGGCCGAGGCCGTCGCCGCGGCGGGAGCCGGCACTCCCGACACCACCCCGAAGGGTCCCGAGAACGTCATGAGCCTCCTGAAGGTCGACCCCATGGAGCTCGAGATCGGCTACCGCCTGATTCCCCTGGTGGATGCCGCCCAGGGCGGAGACCTGCTGGAGCGCGTCACCATGATTCGCCGCCAGACCGCCTTGAAGCTGGGGCTGGTGCTGCCGCCCATCCGCGTGCGCGACAACTTGCAGCTGAAGCCCAAGGAGTACCGCATCAACCTGCGCGGAGTCGAGATCGCCCGCGGCGAGGTCCACATCGAGCACTACATGGCGATGAATGTGGGCCTGGCCATCGAGGAGATCTCCGGCATTCCTACCACCGAGCCGGTCTTTGGCCTGCCGGCGGTCTGGATCACCGAGGACCTCAAGGAGCGCGCGGAGATGGCGGGTTACACCGTCTTCGACGCCTCGTCGGTCATCGCGACGCACCTCACCGAGGTGATCAAGGCGCATGCCCCGGACGTCCTCACCCGCCAGGACACGCAGGCCCTACTGGACAACCTCAAGGAGGAGAGTCCCGCGGTCGTCAACGAGCTGGTCCCGGACCTGCTGGGCATCGGCGACGTGCAGCGGGTGCTGCAGAACCTGCTTGCCGAGCGCGTCTCCATCCGCGACCTGCTGCCCATCATGGAGGCCCTGGCGACGCATGCGCGCCTCACCAAGGATCTCGACACCCTCACCGAGCATACCCGCCAGGCCCTGGCGCGCTCCATCTGCAAGTCGGTGCTGGCTCCGGATGGGAGCTTGCCGGTCATCACGCTGGACCCCAACCTCGAGATGGCCCTGGGCAACGCCATCCAGCACACCGAGCAGGGTGCCTTCGTCAGCCTGGAGCCGGGGGCTGCGGGGCGTCTGGTGCGAAATGCCGCCGAGGTCGTCGAGCGGTTGATGGCGCAGGGACATCAGCCGGTGGTGCTCTGCTCGTCGAAGGTGCGCCTCGTATTCCGGCGTCTCATCGAGCGTAAGCTACCCAACTTGACGGTCATGGCCTACAATGAGGTCATTCCGCCGTCCTTGGATGTACGCTCTCTGGGCGTGATCACGCTCTAGCCATGGGGGAAGTGGTCATGACGCCTGAACTCAGCCCCGGCCAGATCGTCGATATCGTTTCGGATCTGGGCGATCGCCCCCAGCGCCTCTCCACCCGGATTCTCGAGGTGGGGCCCAAGGGCTTCGCCGTCTTCCGCCCCATGGAGAACGGCTCGCCGATCCCCGTCGGAGCGCGCGTCGCGATCACGTTCCCGCTCGGCAACGCCATCTGGACTCTGGACTGCCCGGTTCAGGCCACCATCTCCATGCGCATCGACCTCGGCTACCCGGATCCCGACCATATCCGGCGGGTCCAGCGCCGCGAACACCTGCGGGTGGCCATGACCATGCCCATGGACTATCAATTGGCGCTCGACGGAAAGTTCGGGCGGGAGCGGCAGGGGTTGCTGCAAGATCTCTCCGGGGGCGGCTGCCTCTTGCTGCTCAACGAAGAGGTCCATTACGGGGCGGTCCTGCGGGTCCACCTCTCGATGGAGCAGTACGGCCTGATGGAGGTCATGGGGCGGGTCGTGCGCTCGACACCGGGCGAGCGGCGCCGTGGCGGGCGCTGGCAGGTGGCGGTGGAGTTCTACCCCATCGCCGAGCGCGATCGCGATCGCCTGGTCAAGTTCGTCTTCAACAAGCATCGGGAAGAGGTCATTCGCTTGAAGCATCGGGTGCGCTAGCGTGCAGGACGATTTTCTGGAGTTCAAGCGCCGGATCGCGCCCTGGGTCAAACTGGATCTCGACCAGTACAAGCCGACCCAGATGGAGCGCCGCGTCCGCGCGATGATGTCCCGATCCAAGATAGGCTCCTTCGGGGCCTATTACGACCTCCTGAAGGCGGAGCCCGACCGCTTGCAGGAGTTCGTCGACGGGCTGACCATCAACGTGTCGGAGTTCTTCCGCAACCCCGAGAAGTTCGAGGAGCTCGAGCGGGAGATCCTTCCCGGACTTCTGTCGCGCTTCGACCGGCTGAAGATCTGGAGCGCGGGTTGCTCGTCAGGTGCCGAGCTCTCGTCGGTCGCCATCGTGCTCGACCGCCTGGGAGGCCTCGAGCGCGCGGAGCTGATCGGCACCGACATCGACCGGAGCATCCTGGATCGCGCGAGCGGGGGGCTTTACTTCCCGTACGAGCTCAAGAACGTCTCGCCTGCGGATCGCGAGCGCTACTTCACGCCGGTCGACGGCCACGAGCCCGGGACGCTTCGGCTGCGCGGCGATCTCTTGCGGCACCTGACGTATCGTTCGCAGAACCTGCTCGAGGATCCCGCGCTGCCGAACTGCCACATGATCCTCTGCCGGAACGTGGTCATCTACTTCACCCAGGAGAGCAAGGACAAGCTGTATCGCACCTTCTTCCGGGCGCTCGAGCCGGGTGGCATGCTCTTCATCGGGGGGACCGAGCGAATCCTCGATTACCGGGACCTGGGATTCCAGCAGCCGCGTCCCTTCTTCTACCTGAAACCATGAGCGGAGGATCAGCCTTGAGCGGAGAACTTGCATGAACCCGATCGATCCCTCCCCCTACCTGAGCCTCTTCATCGAGGAAGCGCGCGAGAACATCGCCGCGCTTAACGACAAGATCCTCCTGCTCGAGGCCGGGGAGCAGTCGCGCGCCGTGCTCGACGAGATCTTCCGCGCCGCGCATACCATCAAGGGCATGTCCGCCACCATGGGGTTCAACGGCATCGCCGAGCTGACCCATGCCATGGAGGGGGTGCTCGACGCCGTGCGCGGCGACCAGGTCAAGCTCGACGGGGACGTGATCGACCTCCTGTTCGCCTGCGTCGACTCCCTGACGAACTCGCTCGAATCCGTTGCCTGCGGAGGCCCCGACACGGTCGATGCGAAGCTGATCGCGCGCGTCTCGGGCCTCCCTGACGACGAGCGCCCGAGCGAGGCGCAGGTCTCGGGCCAGACCCTGCCGGAGTTCGACCCCTTCGAGCGAACGGTCCTCGCGGAGGCCAAGGCCAAGGGATACAAGGCGTACTGGGTCCGGATCCGCCTCCAGGCGGGCTGCCTCCTGAAGGGCGTACGCGCCTACATGGTGCTCACCTCCCTCGAGCAGGTCGGCGAGATCATCAAGGCCTTCCCGAGCGTTCCCGAGCTCGAGGAAGAGCGCTTCGAGCAGGACTTCGCCCTCGCGGTCGTCAGCCAGGCGGAGGCCGTGAAGCTCAAGGAATTGGTGCTCGACGTCTCTGAGATCGAGCACGCGGAGATCATCGAGATCGCCCACCTGGCTCCCGAGACCCCTGACGTCGCCACCCCTGCTGTGGAGCTGCAGGTGCCCGTTCCGCAGGCTTCCAAACCGGAGGCTTCGGGAACCCTGCCCACGCCCTCTGCGGTGCCTTCCCAGGCCTCACAGGCCCCGATCCCGCAGGGCGGCAAGGCACCCGCGGAGTCGGAGCCGCGCGCCGCGGAGTCGGCTCCCGCCAAGGCGAACCAGACGGTCCGCGTCCCCACCGATCGTCTCGATCGCCTGGTCAACCTGGTCGGTGAGCTGGTGATCGACCGCAACCGCCTGGCCGAGAACGGGGGCAAAGTTCCTGAGCTTTCGGAGACCATTCGCCACATCGGCTCGGTGATCTCCGAGCTTCAGAACGTGGCGATGAAGCTGCGCATGACTCCCGTCGAGCGCGTCTTCAACCGCTTCCCCCGCATGATCCGGGATCTCTCGCGCGAGCTCGGCAAGGAGGTCCACCTCCAGATCGAGGGCCAGGACACCGAGCTCGATCGCCTCGTCATCGACGAGATCGGCGAACCCCTGGTGCACCTCTTGCGGAACGCGCTCGACCATGGAATCGAGGATGCGCCGGATCGCGCGGCCTCCGGCAAGCCGATGACCGCGACCGTCCGTCTCTCGGCCCGCCACGAGGGCAACCACGTGATCATCGAGGTCGCCGACGACGGCCGGGGCATCGACGCGCAGCGGGTGATCTCCAGCGCCATCTCCAAGGGCGTGATCAGCGAGGAGGAGGGCGCGCGCCTCACCGATAAGCAGGCCTACGATCTCCTCTTCGCGCCCGGCTTCTCGACGCGCGAGACGGCCAACGCCATCTCCGGCCGCGGAGTCGGGATGGATGCGGTCAAGAGCAAGGTCTTGAGCCTCGGCGGCGCCGTCGAGGTCGATTCCGTCCTGGGAGTCGGCTCGACCATGACCGTCATGCTCCCGCTGACCCTAGCCATCATCCAGGCGATGCTGGTGGAGGTCGGCGAGGCCATCCTGGCCTTGCCCCTCTCGTTCATCGACGAGGCCATCGACCTCGCGGAGCTTTCCGTTCAACGGGTGCAGGACTCCGAAATGGTCGTCCTGCGCGGACAATCGCTCACCTTGATCCGCTTGGATCGAGCCCTGGGGCTGCCTTCGGGGGTGTCGACGGCAGAAGAAGCCGTGGTCGTGGTGCGGATCGGGAGTAAAAAAGCGGGGTTGGTGGTAGATAAATTGCTAGGACAGCAAGAAGTGGTCATCAAACCCATTAGCCGGCTAGTGGGAAAACTGGATCACCTGAGCGGGGCTGCGATTCTCGGAGACGGGCGTTTGGCGCTCATCCTCGATGCAGCCACGCTGGTTTAGGAGGCCTCATGGACATCACCGCCCTCAGCACGTTGCAGCTCGACGCGCTACGTGAGGCCGGCAATATCGGCGCGGGTCATGCGGCCACCGCCCTTTCCAAGCTCTTGCGGCAGCGGATCCTCATGGCCGTGCCCAAGGCTTCCGTCTTGCCCCTCTCCGAGGTCAACGTCATGGTGGGCGGCCCCGATACGCTCGTCTGGGCGATCTACCTCGGGATCGAGGGTCAGGTCAACGGCCACATGCTCTTCTTGCTGCCCTACGATCACGCCACCCTGCTAGTCGACCTGGTCATGGGCTACCCCCTGGGCAAGACGCCCGAGATCGACGAGATGGGCACCTCGATCCTGGGAGAGGTGGGCAACGTGCTCACGGCGAGCTACCTGGTGGCCCTCGGTGGCCTCACCAAGCTGGACATGCAGGTCTCGGTCCCGCACCTGGCCATGGACATGGCCGGCGCGGTCCTGGATGCGGTGGTCGCCGAGCTGGCCGTCGCCTCCGATCGCGTGCTGGCCCTCGAGACCGAGTTCGCGGCCGAGAAC
>JAKFCW010000039.1:0-5963 GCA_036676455.1 Candidatus Sericytochromatia bacterium | reverse complement strand
TCTGGTGGTAGTAGTGGAAGAACTCCTCAGGGGAGTTGACCTTGTAGACGTTCTTCCAGCCGCCGCCGTCGTAGGGCTTGAGGAAGGCGGGGAACTTGATGTAGTCGAAGATTTCCTTCCACTTGGTGAGCATCAGGTTCCGGTGCGACTCGGGGCGGGTCGAGGGGTTCGCCTGGAAAGGAGGCAGGACGACGGTCTTGGGGACCGCGACGCCGAGGCGCTCGATCATCGAGTTGTCGAAGAACTTGTCGTCGGAGATCCACCAGAAGGGATCGTTGATGACGTAGGAGCCGTTGACGACGGCGTTCTTGAGGTAGGGCTTGTAGATCTCGATTTCGTGCGAGATGCGGTCCACCAGAACGTCGTAGCCGGTGTGCTCGCCCATCTTGGGGGCGTGAACCTTGGCCATCTCGGCGACGACCTTGCCGTCACCCTTCTCGTTCACGCGCTTGATGAACGCGCCGGGGAAGGTGTCTTCCCAGCCGACGAGGATGCCGACCTTCTTGGGGGTGCCGGGGATCCGCTTTTCCTTCTCAGTCACGGGTGTAAATTCTCCCTCTCATTATTCGCAGCTGGTGTTATCCGGGGGGACCAGTCGCGCCGTCCGACGCGGGGGCAGGATGTGGACCAGAGCTGTTTCACGTTAACGTTGCCATCCCTCGTTGAATGGCAGGTTCCAGACGTCGTCGTCGGGAGGTGGGGCCTAGAGGTGCACGAAGCGCCCGTGGAGCATGATGGCCTGGCCATCCACCCATATCGAGCACTCGCGCGCCAGGAGGTCCGCATGGGCCCTACAGCACCAGTTGGCGCCGGTCAGGCTGCCACATGGCTCGCCGAAGGCGATGTGGAAGCCCGGGATCTTCTCGTCCTGAAGCAGGTTGCCGGTGAACTCGGTGACGCCCAGGTTGGTGCCCACGGCAATCTCGCCCACGCGGTTGGCGTTCTCGGTGGAGTGACAGTAGTCCCAGAACTCCTTGGCGATCTCGTCGTTGGGGCAGGAGACGTTCTTGAGGTAGCCCTCGGAGACCTCGACCGAGACGGGCGTGTCCTTGAGGTCGCCGTACTTGTGCGAGAAGTAGTCGCCGATGGGACCGTCCGCCACCCAGATGCCGTTGATGCGCTTGGGGGTGGTGAAGATCTCTCCGCCGGGCAGGTTACCCCAGGCGTCGCGCGAGATCAAGCCGGAGGTCTTGATCCAGCGGAACTCCTTGGGCTCGTGCTCGATCTCGATGTCGGTGCCCGCGGGCGTGGTGACCCGGATGTGGCGGGACTGCTGCAAGATGTTGCGCAGGCCGAGGCTCATGCGGTTGATCTGGTCGAAGTCCGCGCGCATGCCCGAGGTCATGATCTCATCGGAGATGCCCACCATGTGGCCGTAGCGCACCTTCTTCTGGGTGGCCAGGTTGATCACCTGGGCGCGCGAGGGGACCTCGCCGGGCCAGGGGTTGACCGCATAGAGGGTGGCGGCGGAATCCGCCACTCCGCGCAGGATCTCCCAGGGCATGTCGGCGATGGGCCGCTCGCAGTAGTCCTCGACGACGAAGTCGAGGGCGATCGCCCCCACCGCGTCGATCTCGGCGACCAGGGCCGCGCCGATGTGCTGGGTGGCCCGGTCGGTGATCACGCAGACCCGCTCGCCCGCCCGGGCCCGGATGCACTTGCGTACCGCGTTCGAGGCGCCTTCGGCGAACTCCGCGGGGAAAGGGATCTGTCTAAGGTCAGTTTTCTGGCGCGCCAACCGCGGTCTCCTTCTTGGCTTGCGGAATGACGAGCGAGCTCGTCTCGTCCACGCCCTGCATGGTCCGATCGATCAGGTCGTCCACCACGTCCTTCAGGTCGCCGGTCTCCTGGAAGATGGCCAGCTGGCGATCCGCGTCGGTGCCCCGATCGAGCAGGGTCTCGATATGCTTGAGCTCCGAACGCGAACCCAAGTCGTCCACCACCTCGTCGACGAATTCCAGCAACTCGCCGATGAGGGTCCGGGCGTGGACCTCCTGGTTCTTGCCGAAATCGATCAGCTTGCCGTCGAGGCCGTAGCGGAGTGCCCGCCACTTGTTCTCCTCGATGAGGGCGCGGTTGTACTCCCGGAACTGCATGTTCTGCTGGCGCAGCACGTAGAGCTTGGCCACGATGGCCTGGATCAGGGCGGCCAGCGCCACGGTGGTGTTGACGTCGGTGGCGATGTCGGCGACCCGGAACTCGATGGTGTCGTAGAAGACGTGAGGCCGGATGTCCCACCAGATGCGCTTGCCGTTGTCGGCGCAGTTGGTCTTGACCAGCGTGTCGACGTAGCCCTCGAAGGCGGACCAGGACTCGAAGTGATCCGGGATGCCGGTCCGGGGGAAGTTCTTGAAGATGTTGGCGCGGGTCGACTTCATGCCCGAGGGCCGGCCGAGCCAGAAGGGCGAGTTGGTGGAAAGCGCCAGGATGTGCGGCAGGAAGTAGCGGGCCTGGTTCATCAGCTCGATGGCCAGGTTCTTGTCGGAGATGCCCACGTGCACGTGTAGCCCGAAGATCAGGTTGCCGCGCGCGACGTCCTGCAGGTCCTCGACGAGCATGTGGTAGCGCTCGTTCGGGGTGATGTCCTGGGTCTTCCAGTCCGAGAACGGGTGGGTGCCTGCCGCGACGATCCGCAGATCGTGCTTGCGGGCCAGCTTGTTGACGGTCGCGCGCAGCTCGATGACGTCGCGGCGGGCTTCCTGGATGTTGCGGCAGATGCCCGTGCCGACCTCGACGACCGACTGGTGCATCTCGGGCTTGACGCGCTCGCCCAGCACCATGCCATCCTCCTCGAGGATGGTCGAGATGTGGCTCTTCAGCTCACGGGTCTCGGGGTGGACGATCTGGAACTCTTCTTCGATCCCCAGGGTGAAGGGGAGTAGCGTCATCAGTTGGCCCTCCGCTCGATGACGAAGGCCGGGACGATCCCGCCTCCGGACGTGACGTTGCAAAGAGCGGTTCCGGAGAGGCGGGTCAGGAAACCCTCCACCTCGCCGCGCCAGACGAAGGGGTCCAGGTCCACGTTCATGTGGTCGTAGACCAGGCCCTCGCGCACGGTGGGGAAGTCCGCCGACGAGACCGTGACCTTCTCCTGGGCGATGTAGTCGCCGGAAAGTGCGGTCTGGATGGCCTTCTCCCACTCGGAATCGCTGCATTCCCAGCCGATGAAGATCCCGTGCCCGCCGTAATCGTCGTTGGGCTTGAGCACCAGACGGTCGCGCGTTTCGCGCAGGAAGGTCAGGAGATCGATCGGCTTACCCTGGTAATCGGTCGCGGCATCCTGAACCTTGCGGGTCCAGGGAATATGCTTGCGGATGGCCTCGCGCTCCTCGGAGGTGAACATCTCCTGAAGCTTCCCGTCGGTCAGCAGGCCGAAGATCATCTTCTTGTGGAGGTACTTGGAGCGGAAGTTGTTGACCATGCAGATCTTGCCGTCGCGGTAGGCCTGCCAGAGGGGCTGGACGTCGTCCCAGTGATCGATGAACTCGGTCATGAGCACGCGGCGGTAGACCATGTCGATGGCGGTCTCGCCCGCGTAGAGGCGGCCGTCGCGGTAGGTCAGATCGCGGGGGTCGGCGATGATCGTCGTGATGCCCTGGCTCTGGAAGTAGTCGCGGATCAACTCGAACTCGGGCACCGTGGGAAGGCCCGCGTAGTCCACGATGGCGATCAGCGGCTTCTCGCCGTAGAGGCCGGTGTTGGCGTGCCAGATGGCATAGGTGTCGAGCAGGGTCTTCAGCAGCTTCGCACGGGTCTTGAAGCCCTGGACCGCGTACTCGCGCTCGAAGTCCTGCATCATCGGGAGCTGGCGGAAGACCTCGGCCATGGCCTCGGTGTAGGCGGGGCCGGCGGGGCTTTCGGCGTTGAGCTCGACGAAGTGCAGCGTGTCGCCCGAGAGGAAGGAGTCGAAGCGCGCCATCGTGCTGAAGCCAGGGTATCCGGGGTCGACCGCCACCAGCTCGCGCTCGCGCGCCGTGAGGCCCAGGAGATCGACGAGCTCCGGCCGGCTGGGGATCACCTCGCTGAGCTTGTCGATCGCCGACCAGATGGTCCGGCAGGCGTTGCGGACGAGATCGTGCTGCTCGGGCGAGAGGAACTGCGCGCGCAGGTACTCGACCGAGACCCGGTCGCCGAACATGACCTTGGCGTCACGGAAACGCGCGGAGTAATCCTGGTACGCGGCAGGAGTCAGGTTAGCCGCCCCGATGAGGGCGTGGTACCGGTCGATCGCTTGGTTGATCACGGGGTGCCTCTCTAGCAAACGAGGGTTGCGGACATCGTCCCTAGTTTATCGCGGATTGCGTAACTTTTCTATACATTCTGGCTATGGGGACGAAACTTTTTGGTCTTGTCGGCCTTGCGCAGTTTGCGCGTGAAGCGCAGCTTGCCGGAACGCGGGGCGATGGCGCGCATGGCCTGGTAGGCGTTGACCCGTTTGAAGCGGCCTCCGCCGACGGGGTCGGCGGTTTCGAACAGCACCTGCTGGATCTGGGCCGGGGTGAGGTCGGGCCGCAGCGTGCGCATCAGGGCGACGACGCCGGCGACGTGGGGGCTGGAGGCAGAGGTTCCCCCGAATCGCCCGTAGGCGCGCGGATGGTAGGTGGGGTAGCCGGTGACGCCGTCAGCCGGAGCCACCAGGGTGACGTAGGGCCAGCGCGGGCTCCAGCGGTGCGGGCGGTCCCGGCGATCGACCGATCCGACGGCAATCAGGCCCTTGTACTCGGGCAGAGTGGCCCATGCGGCGGGGTAGGTGTGGACCTCGCGGGGCCCGCCGGCGCAGACCACGGGCACGCCGCGGCCCAGGGCCTCGCGGACGGCGGCGGCGAGGCGTGCCATCCACTCATGCGTGAAGCCCGGCTCTCCGACGTTGCAGCCGACGCTCATGTTGATGACGTCGGCGCCCATGTCGAGCGCCCGCCAGATGCCTTCGGTGATCTGCTGGGCCCGGACATGGCCGGAGTGCGGGTGGTTCACCTTGATGGGCAGGACCCGGCAATCGGGGGCGACCCCGCGGAAGCGTCGGCGCAGGCCCGCCCCGGCGCCCGCGGCGATGCACGCCACGGCCGTGCCGTGCCCGTTGTCGTCATGCGGCGCGCGGATCGGCTCCATGAGGTTGAGGCCGCGCAGCACCTTGCCCGCCAGCTCGGGGTGTCCGTAGTCCACCCCGGTATCCAGGACCGCCACGACCACCGACGGATCACCCGTGGTGAAACGCCAGGCCCGAGGAGCTTGGATGCGGGTCAGGGTCCATTGCCAGTTTTGATCAGTCATAGCGCGATTGTAACAGCCTGAACGCTTGGTGCCAAGGCAATTGAGCGATTGGGCGCAAGTTTCGAGCTCAAATTAACGATGAGTTAAACGAAGGTTGAATCTGCCCCAAGCAAGCACCGGGTTTTTTTATGAACCCATTAACTCGAGGCTTCTCAGGGGACGGTCGCCCGTGTTACATTAGACGTCAGGGAACGTTGCTGCGGGCCCCTGTGACCCGCAGGCCAATTGACGCTTAAGGAGGCAAAGATGAGCCCGATTACCGAGTCCATTCCGGCAACCCTTACGGTTGAGCAGCTCTTGGCCCAGTGGAAGGCCAGCAATCCCACCAAGGAGGCCCCCAAGGCCGAGAAGAACTGGGATCTTTTCGCTGCCGGCGAGTTCCATGGCGGCATGAACGTCCGCATGCCCCGCAAGCGCAAGACCCAGATCTAGCGCCTTTCGTTGCTTCAGGTCCGCTTTGCTGCCTTTCGCAACAGCCGCGGGCCCTCACGATTTAGCCCAATTGCCCGTTCGGGTCCTGCCCGAACGGGCCTTATCATGCCGGTGGGACGATGTACCTTTCCAATAAACCTTTGATCGTGGCGGTGGCCGGGAACATCGGATCCGGCAAGTCCTCGCTTTCCCGGTGGCTTTCCGAGAAGCTGGGCTTCGAGCCGTGGTTCGAGTCGGTCGACGACAACCCTTACCTCGCC
>JAKFCW010000038.1:0-9458 GCA_036676455.1 Candidatus Sericytochromatia bacterium | reverse complement strand
CGGCGGCTACGGCTACCTCAAGGACTTCCCGGTCGAGCGCATGATGCGCGACTCGAAGCTCTGCGAGATCGGCGAGGGCACCTCGCAGATTCAGCGGATCGTCATCGCCCGCAACCTCGGCCTGTAATCCCGGCCAGCACTTGCCCCCGCGGCTTCGGCCGCGGGGGCTTTCGCTTGCGGTTCCACCCGCCTCTCGACGCTGATTGCCAAGTTTAGTCAACTCTTAACGGCACATTTACCGAATTCCCGGCGCAGGTCCCGATAAGACCTGTGGATGGAAGGTAAACAAACGCAGTCCGAGGGAGGATACTCCGATGAGCATTGAAGTCAAGAAGTTCAGCAACGCCCTGATGGCCCAGCCTGTCCGCAAGGAAGCTGCGGCTCCCGCCAAGACCGAGAAGACCGAGAGCGCCCCGGCGGCGACCCAGGACAAGGCTCAGTTGAGCGGCCGTTACACCGTTCAGATGGGCGATACCCTCGGACACATCGCTCAGAAGTTTTATGGCAAGGCGTCCCGCTGGCCCGAGATCTTCGAGGCCAACCGCGACAAGCTTCGCCACCCCGACATCCTCTTCCACGGCACGACCCTGCGGATCCCCCTCGACCGCCCCACTGTGAAGTCGGTGGCTCCCGAGGTGAAGGCTGAGCCCAAGACCAAGCCCGAGGTCAGCGTCGAGCCCCAGATCGAAGCCAAGCCCAAGCGCAACTGGGACCTGGGCGGCGTCGCCCCCAAGCCCGAAGTGAAGCCCGAGCCCAAGGCAGAGGCTCCCAAGCCCGAGATCAAGCCCGAGATCAAGCCCGAGATCAAGCCCGCGGTCGAGCCTCAGTACCCCACGGTCGGCGAGTACGTCAAGGATCGCTTCGATAACACCGTCGACAACTTCACCACCGGCCTGCAGGGCGCGGCCGAGATCGCCTTCCCCCCGCTGCTGCTGGGCGAGATGGCGGCCATCCAGACCAAGCATCGCAAGAAGGCCCTCGAGCAGATCTGGAACCTGCCGATGGATCCCCAGGGCAACTGGAAGATCAAGGCCGCCGAGATCAGCGACAAGGCGTCCGCCGATGCCGCCAAGGAGATCGGTCAGCTTCCCGGTGTTCGCGCCATCCGGGCCACGGGTGAAGCCATCGCGGACGGGGCCATCTACATCGGCAACGGCGTGAAGGCCGCTGGCGAGGCCGTCGTGGACGGCGTCGTGGCCACCGGCGAGGCGATCGCCGACGGCGCCATCTACATCGGCAAGACCGTCACCACCGGAGTCCGCGAGGCCGGCCAGGCCATCGATCGGGGCCTCACCGAGGCCGGCAAGGCGATCGACCGCGGCGTCACCGAATCCCGCCAGGGCATCGGCGGCTTCTTCCAGAACCTCGGTCGCTGGATCGCCGGCGAGTAGTTTCCCTCTCTCGTTTCTTACCTTCCTTCCATCCTTCCATCCATCCCATCCGCACGCGTGGGGAGCTTCGGCTCCCCTCGTCGTGTTTCTCCCGGCGGCTTAACCTCCCCGTCCTCCCTCTGATCGGCACCTCGAGAGCGTTTCAGGCCTGTCGGCGGGCCGCAAATCGCCCGAGATCTTTCACCCAAGCTTAATCGGGAGACAAGACACTTTGGGCGCCAACCGGCGATAACACTGATGGAACAGCTTGAGTGGAGGAACCGTCATGCAGATGCCCAGCGCCATCAACAACGTCGCCAGCAACCTGCGCCAGCGCGTCGCCGGGGTCATGGATAACCTGCCGGGGTCGCTGGACGAGCTCTCCACCAAGGCCAACGAGCTTCTCGACAAGACTCCCGACGCCGTTCGCCAGGGCGCGAAGGACCTCCTGGCCAACCAGCAGGTGGCCGAGGGCTTCAAGACCATGTTCGGCGCCGGCGACTCGATCGCCCTCTCCACCGCCGCCACTGGCGGGGAAGTCGCCGCGGTCGCCACCCAGGGCGCCGAGACCGTCGCCGTGGCCACCAAGGCCGCCAAGGGCGCCGAGACGGTGGCCAAGGTCAGCAAGGCCGCCAAGGGCGCCAAGGGCGCCGTCGAAGCGGCCAAGGTCGCCGAGACCACCGCCGCCGCGGTCAAGACCGCCGAGTCCGCCGCCACGGCCACCACGGCGACCGCCGCCACCGCGGGCGAAGGCGCCAAGGGCCTCTTCAACGCTTTCAAGGACAAGCTTTCGGGTCTCGGCAGCAAGTTCAAGGGCGCTCGCTGGGAGAACTTCACGGCCGGCTTCAAGCAGATCCTGCCCGGCCTGGGCAAGGCGCTGCGCTCGGGCGCCATCGTCTCGGCCATCTTCTCGGGCATCGGCAACATCTACATGATGATGAACGGCGAGCGTTCAACCCGCCGGGCCATCGGTGGAGTAGTCAGCGACACGGTCGGCGGAGCTGTCGGCGGCGTGGTCTCGGCCCTCGCGTCCGGCGCGGCCATCGCGGCCCTCGGAGCCCTCGGAGTGGTCGGCTGGCCGGTGACCATCGCCGCCGCCGCCGCCGGCTTCCTCGGCTTCCTCGGGTTCGACAAGCTCTTCAAGGGTTCTGGCCTGAAGGACCAGCTCATCCACCTCTTTACCTAGCGCCCGCGGCTGTTGCGAAAAAAACCATTCGTTCCCGAAGCCCCGTCGCCCGTCGACGGGGCTTCGCCCTGGGAGGGTTTAACCCGCTTTAACCTTCCGGTGAAAAAGTCGCGGGCCACGGGTATAGGGGGATCAATCCCCCCCGCCTCCTCGAGGATCCCCATGGCCAACGACGGTTCGCAGAAGAAGCCCGGTTTTCTCGACAACCTGCTTTCGAGCATCGGGTTGAAGAAGGAAGAACCGCAGCCGCCTGCCCCCGTGCGCTCCGCTGGATCCCGGCCGCTCTCTCCGACTGGCAAGTCCAAGTCGGCGCAGTTCGTGCGCTCGCAGGACACCCGGCCGCTCTCGGCGGGCAAGCCCTCGGCGACCAACCCGCTGACGCCCCAGGAAAAAGCCAAGCAGTCCGAGGAGCGCCGCTACCTGATCTCCGCGTTCGAGACCACTCCGACGCTCATCCCGGAGTTCCAGAACCCGCAGTACATGTACAAGCTGATCTCCAACGAGCGAGAGTACTCCCAGGAGGTCCTGAGCGAGTTGCTGCAGCGGCGCAAGGAGATCCTGATCGAGTTCGGCGACGCCCTGCCGCCCGAGGCCGACGAGGAGCTGGCCGAGATCGACCTCAAGATTCAAGAGTTGCGCAACGATCTCACCCGCCTCTTCCTCTTGATCAAGCGGGTCGCCGGCATCCAGAAGAGCGGAACCGGCGGCACCGACTTCCTCGATCCCCTCAAAGGGAAGCGCTAAGCACACCCGCTCACTCCCGAGGGCCCGGGACCGGCATCCGGGCCTTCTCGCCTGTTGACCCTCCGATCCGTGTAACAGTATATTAATCGCGAACGACGCGCGATCCGACCTCCCGCGAGGCCGCCCGCGCGGAGCATCACGACCCGCGGGGCCAGCAGCGCGCTGGAACTGGACGGAGTGGACGGGAAGCGTCGAGGAGGACGGCCGTGAGACAGCGAGGCATTCGCAACCTGATGGACCTGACGGTGGTCACCCGACGCGGCGTCAGCATGGGCGACGTTTCGGACGTGCAGATCGATCCCGCCGAGCAGCGGGTCCTGCGGCTGGCCGTGAACTGGGTCAGCGATCTGCGCCAGGTCTTCGGGCCGGACATGGACCTGCCCTTCTCGCAGATCACCAACTTCGATCCGCACCAGCTGGTCGTCGCCGACGAGATCGCGGAGACGGCGGGCCTCGACCTCCTGAACTTCGGGGAGGACGGACTCTTCCTCAACGCCTCCCAGATCCTCGATCATCCGGTGCGCACCCAGGAGGGCAAGGAACTGGGCACGCTGGCGGACGTCTTCTTCGACGAGGACGACGGCGCCATCATCGGCTACGAGGTGACCACGGAGCGCTCCGAGACCGAGCATACCCGCGCGCTCATCCTCTCGCCGTCGACCGACCTAGAGTGGCGCCAGGACGCCGTCATCGTCCCGGATCGGGTCAAGACCGTGAGCGTCACCGCCACGCCTGACCTGGCCTTGCGCGAGGCCCAGGATCGCCAGGACGAGGAGGATTACATCTTCGAGGCCGACGAGCCCGACAAGCGCACCGACGATCCGGACCTCGGGTACAACGACGAGGGCAACAGCGACGGCTTGGTGCCCGATCCCAACGTCTACCCGTATGGCCACCGGGTGGGCTTCGTCGAAGAGGATCCCGACAGCCTCTTGGGATAGCCGCGAGCGCGGCAACGGCGTCAAGCAAGCTTTCGATCTCGGGCGACCCGCGTTATAATCGGGGGGTTTCCCTTGCTTGAACGGAGAAGCTCATGACGCCAACCCATGCCCTCAACGCCGCCCTTCAGAACCGCACCTTCGTCAAGGTCATCGCCGGGATCGACACGTTCGACGCCGCCAAGGTCCTGCCCGTCGTCGACGCGGCCACCACTGCCGGCGCCCACGCCGTCGACATCGCCTGCGACCCCGAGCTGATCCGCCAGGTCAAGGCCCGGACCGAGCTGGCCGTCTTCGTCTCGTCGACCGACCCCGAGAAGCTGATCGCCGCCGCCCAGGCCGGCGCCGACGTCCTCGAGCTGGGCAACTTCGACGCCATGTACCGCGAAGGCATCACCCCCACCGCCGACCAGATCCTCAACTGGACCCGCCAGGTGAAGGCCGCCGTCGGCGACTCCATCCCCCTCTGCGTGACCGTCTGCGGCCGCCTGCCGCTTGCCGAGCAGGTCGACCTGGCCCAGATGATCCAGGCCGCCGGCGCCGACATCATCCAGGCTGAAGGCACCGTGGGCGCCGCCCCCGTCACCGACACCGCCTCGGCGATCGCCGCCATCACCTCGGCCCTGGCCAACGCCGCCGAGATCCGCCGCGCCATCGAGATGCCCATCTTCGTCGCGGGCGGCATCACCCCCGAGAACGCCGCCTTCGCGATCGCCGCGGGCGCCAACGGCGTCGGCATCGGCAAGGCCGTCTCGTCCAAGACCACCGACGCCGAGCGCACGGCCGTCGTCCGCGGCGTGGTCACCGCCCTCGAGTCGGTCCGCACCGCGCACCCCGGCCTCAAGGCCTAACCCCCCGGTTTCGCAGCGGCGCTGGAAGCCTTCCGGCGCCGCTTCGTCTTGCCCGGCCCCGCGCGGGGCCGGCGTTCCGTTGTGCTAAGATAAGGATTCGCCCGCCCCAAGGGACGAACCATTCCCCATGCCACCCAGGAGGCCCCGTTGGAACCCACGATCGCAAGCACCCAAGCCGAACTGACTGAGCACGAGCGCGTTCGCCGGCAGAAGCTGGCCGAGCTGCGGGAGAAGGGCATCGAGCCCTACCCCTACCGCTACGAGCGCACCCACTCCAACGAGGAGCTCCAGGCAAAATACCAGGCCCTGACCGACGGCGAGGAGACCTCGGACGTCGTGCGCGTGGCCGGCCGCATCATGGGCCGCCGCGACACGGGCAAGCTGCAGTTCATCGACCTCCTGGACGGCTCCGCCAAGATCCAGCTCTTCATCTCCAAGGCCACCGTCGGCGAGGGAACCTTCGAGACCCTCTCGCTGCTCGACATCGGCGACTTCATCGGAGCCGAGGGCACCATCCGCCGCACCAAGAAGGGCGAACTGTCGGTGGCCGTCACCGGCTACGAGCTGCTGAGCAAGTCCCTGCGCCCGCTGCCCGACAAGTGGCACGGCCTCGAGGACGTCGAGACCCGCTACCGCCAGCGCTACCTCGATCTGATCGTCAACCCCGAATCGCGCGAGGTCTTCCGCAAGCGCTCACTGATCGTGCGCGAGATCCGCCACTACCTCGAAAACCTCGGCTTCCTCGAGGTCGAGACCCCGATGCTGCACGCCATTCCCGGCGGCGCGGCGGCGCGGCCGTTCGTGACCCATCACAACACGCTCGACATGGAACTCCACATGCGCATCTCGCCGGAGCTCTACCTCAAGCGCCTGCTGGTCGGCGGCTTCGAGAAGGTCTTCGAAATGAACCGCAGCTTCCGCAACGAGGGCATCTCGACCCGCCACAACCCCGAGTTCACCATGATCGAGGTCTACCAGGCCTACGCCGACTACCACGACATCATGGCGCTGACCGAGAACATGGTCTCACACGTGGCCCAGGTCGTCTGCGGCTCGATGGTGATCCCGTACGGCGATCGCACGATCGACCTCACCCCGCCCTGGCCCCGCCTCACCATGGAGCAGGCCATCACGCGCCAGATCGGCGCGGAAGTCGGCGACCTCGACGTCAACGGCCTGATCAACCTGGCCAAGCGGAACAACGTTCCCATGCCCAAGGAGCTCACCCGCGGCCGCCTCGTCAACGAGATCTTCGAGGCCCTGGTCTGCGACGAGCTGATGGACCCCGTCTTTATCATCGACATGCCCGTCGAGATCTCGCCTCTGGCCAAGCGCCACCGGCTGCATCCCCAGCTCACCGAGCGCTTCGAGGTCTACATCGTCGGCCGCGAGCACGCCAACGCCTTCTCCGAGCTGAACGATCCCCTCGACCAGCGCGACCGCTTCAATGCGCAGCTGCTGGAGCGCGAGTCGGGTAACGACGAGGCCCACCGCATCGACGAGGACTACCTGACCGCCATGGAGCACGGCATGCCTCCGGCGGGCGGCCTGGGCATCGGCATCGACCGGCTGGTCATGCTGCTCACCAACCAGCCGTCCATCCGCGACGTGCTGCTCTTCCCGCAGCTGCGGCACCGGGACTAGGAGGGCGATTGGCCGAGTCTCGCTCGCTGATGAGCATGTTGAATCTCTGGGGGCGCAACCTGCCCACGCTCGTGATGCCCCCCGGATCCGCCGTGATCCTGGCCGGCATCATCGCGATCGCCGGCTGGGAAATCGGGCTCAACATGCCCTACGCGGTCTCGGATATCCTGGCCGTGCGCGCGATGGGCAAGGTCGCCTGGGAGGTGGCCACCGGATCCACCGGCTGGCAGCAAGCCTTCTCGGCCATCTACGCCACCCTGAAGGCCATGCCGTCTCCGTCCAACCCCGCGGTGGCCTCGGCCATCTTGATGGCGACGGCCCTCCTGGCCGCCGCCGGCGGCTGGATCAACATTTCCCTGGCGCTCGTCAAGGGCGAAACTCCCAGCGAGACGACCTGGTGGCAAGGGGTCAAGCGATCCTGGATCTCGACGCTTTGGTTCCTGATCCTATTCGGGATGGCCTTCCTCCTCATCGGGACCAGCGCCGTCGCAGGGACGGCCGTCCTGCGCGGGGCCGTGAGCGGCACGCTGGCCGCCGGAGCCCCCACCATGCTGGCGGCCGGTGGCACGCTCGCGCTTTTCTTTCTCTCCTTCATGGTGGCCTTCTACGGGATCGCCGTCACGTCCCTGACCGGCGTCGTGGCGATCGCCGAGCCGCAGACCCCCTTCCTGCAACTGCCGAAACGGGCCCGCCGGATCTTCAAGGCCGCCAACGGCTGGACCTTCCTTAGGCAGGTCTCGCTGGCCGTCGGCGCCTGGTTCGTGCTAAAGACCCTGGCCTACCAGCTCGTCATCCCTTTCGCTCCGGTCGCGGAACCTTTCACCCGGGCGGTCTCCGCCCTTGGCGCCATGCTCTACGCCTTGCTGACGGTCGGTGACGGGCTCGTCCTGCTGCTGGCCATTCTCATGGCCGCGAGGACCTACCTGCACGGCAGAGAGCGAGTATCCTAGCCATGTTCACGTGTTCCCTCGGAGACGACGCCGAGCTTCGCCTGCTCGAAGCAGGCCATACGAGCGCCCTCTTCGCCCTGATCGACGACAACCGCCCGCACCTCCGCCAGTGGCTGCCCTGGGTGGACCTGACCCGCACGGTCGAGGATTCCCGGGCCTTCGTCGAGCTGACCCTGCGGCAATTCTCCCAGAGCAACGGCTTCCATGCCGGGATCTGGCATCAGGGCGAGCTGGCCGGCGTCATCGGGCACCACCGGATCGACTGGTCGAACGGTGCCACCATCCTGGGCTACTGGCTCGGCGAGCGCTTCCAGGGCAAGGGTCTGATGACCCGCTCCGTGCAGGCCTTCGTGCGGCATGCCTTCGAGGAGATCAAGCTCAACCGCTTCGAGATCCGCTGCGCGGTCGGCAACGAGCGTAGCCGGGCGATTCCCGAGCGGCTCGGATTCAAGCCGGAAGGCGTGCTGCGCGACGCCGAGTGGCTCTACGACCACTTCGTGGACCACGTCATCTATGGCCAGCTGGCCCGCGACTACCTGAATAAATAAGAAAACCGTCGCAGTTCCCACCTGGACGTCATTCCCGCGAAAGCGGGAATCCAGTGGACTTCTGCTTTCGCGGGAATGACGGTAGAGCGCAATGCAAGCCAAAAGGGGCCGTCTCCGAGTTGGAGACGGCCCCTCGATTTTATCTGGACTTAGCGCTCGACGATGACGCCGGTGCCCATGCCGCCACCGATGCAGAGGCTCGCCAGGCCGTAACGGCTCTCGCGACGCTGCATCTCGTGAAGCAAGGTGACCAGGATGCGGGCACCGGAGGCTCCGACCGGGTGACCGAGGGCGATCGCGCCGCCGTTCACGTTGACCTTCGCCATATCCGGCTTCACCTCGCGGGCGACGCCCAGCGACTGGGCCGCGAAGGCCTCGTTGAGCTCCCAGAGGTCGATCTGGTCGGGCGTGAGGCCCGAGCGCTGGAACAGCTTCTGGCTGGTGGGGTGGGGCCCCATGCCCATCACCTCGGGCTCGACGCCGGCCGAGGCGTAGGTCACGATCGTGGCCAGCGGCTTGATGCCGAGCTCCTTGGCCTTCTCCTCGCTCATGAGCACCAGGGCGGCCGCGCCGTCGTTGATGCCGGACGCGTTGCCCGCGGTCACCGTGCCGTCCTTCTTGAAGGCGGGGCGGAGCTTGGCGAGCGAATCGACCGTGGTCTCGGGCTTGGGGTACTCGTCTTTGTCGATGATCTTGGGCTCGCCCTTGCGCTGGGGGATGGAGACCGGGACGATCTCCTCCTGGAAGCGGCCGGAGGCGATGGCCTCGGCGGCCTTGCGCTGGCTGTCGGCGGCGAAGGCGTCCTGCTCCTCGCGGGTGATGCCGTAGCGCTCGGCGACGTTCTCGGCCGTGATGCCCATGTGGTAGTTGTTGAAGGCATCCGTTAGGCCGTCGTGGATCATCGAGTCGACCATCTGGACGGCTCCCATCCGGGCGCCCCAGCGGGCGTTGGGAACGAGGTAGGGCGCCGCGGACATGTTCTCCATGCCGCCGGCGACGATGATGTCGGCGTCACCCAGGAGGATGGCCTGGATGGCGAGGTTGACGGCCTTGAGGCCGGAACCGCAGAGCTTGTTGACGGTGAAGGCGGGCACCTCGGCGGGGACTCCCGCCTTGATGGAAGCCTGACGGGCGGGACCCTGGCCGAGACCGGCCTGCAGGATGTTGCCCATGATGACTTCGTCCACCTGCTCGGGGCGGACCTTGGCCCGCGTGAGCGCCTCGCGG